>JANYGI010000232.1 GCA_025362495.1 Byssovorax sp.
CGCCGCGCTCAGGAGCACCTGACGCCGCCTTCAGAACGGCCGATTCGCCGGGGCCATCTCCCCGATCGCCCCCGCCCGCGCGCCGCGCTGAGCCGTCCAGGCGACCTCGGGGTACATCCACTCCCGCGCGTCACGGGAGTCGCCGAGATCACCGGGCATCTCCCCGCGCAGGCCGATGAAGGACGGAGCGCACTCATGAAGTCAATCGCAGTTCTCGCCCCCGCAATGACGCTGATTCCCTTGCTCCTCGTCGCGTGCGGCGGCAGCGGCACCGAGACCACGACGGGCACGTCCACCGGGGCGACCGGCGGATCGGCGGCGACCAGCGGCACGGGCGGCGCGAGCGCGGGCCCCGGCGGTTCGACCGCAGGCACGGGTGGATCGAGCGCGGGCCCCGGCGGATCGGCCGCGGCGACGACCGGCTCGTCGACCTCGGGAACGGGCGGCGGAGCCCCGGTGTGGGACTCGGGCAACCCCCAGGGCTCGTGTACTGCGGGCGTCCCCGTGGGCGGAAAGCCCGCCGACACGTCGAGTCCGACGACGGTCGTCGGGACTGGCACTCCCGCGAGCTGCACGCTCGGTGATCTCGCGGCGGCCGTCGCCAAGGGCGGTGTGATCACCTTCGATTGCGGCGCCGGCGCGTTCACGCTCCCCGTGACTGCCACGCTGACGCTCCCGATCGACAAGGACACCGTCATCGACGGCGGCAAGAAGGTCACCCTCGACGGCGGCGGAGCGGTGCAGATCCTCCGGTTCGACAGCGCCAACTTCAAGGCCAACGAACATCGCCTGACGCTCCAGAACATCGCCCTGAAGAATGGCAAGCAGACGCCCAGCGCCAAGATCCCCGATGCCCCCGCGCCGTGCTCGCAGGGCTGGGACGACGGCGAGGGCGGCGCCCTCTACATGCGCGACGGCAACCTCACGATCATCGACTCGATCTTCGAGGGCAACCAGGCCGCGCCGCTCGGCCCTGACACCGGTGGTGGAGCGATCTACGTGCTCGGGAGCAAGCACGGCGCCCTGATCGTCAACAGCACCTTCAAGGGCAACAAGGCGAGCAACGCCGGCGCCGTCGGCGGCCTCTTCTGCGAGCTCGACATCTACGACAGCTACTTCACCAGCAACACCGCCATCGGAAACGGCGCGAACAACGACGACGCCAGCAAGTGCTCAGTCATCCACATCGGCCAGCACGAGGTGGGATCCGGCGGCAACGGCGGCGCGATCTACAGCGACGGCGCCTCGGTCAACGTCACCCTCTGCGGCGATCGCATCGAGAACAACAGCGCTGGCATGGGCGCCTTCGGAGGAGGCCTGTTCTTCACGAGCAACGACTTCGGCGGCACGCTCTCCATCATCGATACGACGATGACGGGTAACACCGGCGGGCACTGGACGAGCGTGAAGTCGGGCAGCGTCACCGACGTGGGTACGGCGGTGGGCACCAACGCCAAGAGCATCACGCTCCAGAGCTCGACCTTGCAGGGTGTCCCGTAGTCGAACGAGCGTCCCTCCCTCCACGCGGCGGCCGCTCGGCCGCCAGCTCGCGGGCCCAGGCCGACAGATGTAGCCGCCCCGGGGAGCTCGGCGACGAACGGCCACAACGCCTCCAGTGAAGGCCGAAGACATCTGCAAGCTGCCCACGGCCCTCGATCGCGTTCCATCGCCAGCCACAAAGGCGCGCCCCCCGCGCGCCGCGGTTTGGGGCCGCTCGCGGCGCCATCGAAAACAAGGACAAAACGAAACCGGCCGCCCTCTTGCGGGGGCAGCCGGATTCATGTTCTGCGCGGGGTGGACCTGAGAGGGATCGAACCTCCGACCTCTACGATGCGAACGTAGCGCTCTCCCGATTGAGCTACAGGCCCGTCAGACCGCCGCACTTTACTCAGGCGATCCGGTCTGTCAAGAGCGAAACGCGTCGCCCTCGTTCGGTCAGTTGATCCCGGTCGGGGCCGGGGGCGGATCGGGCGCGCGCGTGTGCGGGATGTTCGGGTTGTCGAACGAGAAGAGCTTGTTCTTCTCGAGCTTGTAGGACTCCTTCTCGTTCCAGCGCGGGTTCTGATCGACGATCCAGTACACGTCGCCGGAGACGATGGCGTCGTTCGGGTTCCCCGTGCGCTGGGGGAGCTTGTACATGTACTCCTTCATCGAGTCCCGATAGGCCGTGTTTCCCGGCAAATGGATGCGATTGAAGTAGTCGCCCCAGGCCTGCGTCAGCCACAGGCTCTTGGCGTGGATGAGGTCGAAGTCCGGCTCGCGCAGCGTCCACGGGCGCGAGTGGATGCTGAAGGGATCGACGTGGCGACCGTCGACCGTGATCGCGTCGACGACGACGGTGCCGTCGTCCATGACCGGGTTCGGCGAGAACATGAACCAGCCCTGGAGGTAGCGGGCCTTGTGCGCGAGCACGCGCAGCGCCTCGGGCTGCGGGGCCTTCCAGCGGCGGTTGATCACCCAGAGCTCGACCATGGCCTGGTTCACGGCGCCCGCGAACATCACCACCGTCAGGAGCTCGCGCACGACGACGAGCGCCTTGCGGCCGCCACGGCGGAGCGGCGAGGGCCCGTCGGCCGTGAAGCTCGGGCGCAGCGTGAGGCCGAGATCCGCAGAGGCGCTGCGCTTCTCGATCGAAGCGCAGATCGCGTCGAAGATACCGCCGAGGATCGGCGCGCGGAACATCCACGCGTAGAGCGGCCCGAGCGGCAGCGCGGCGAGAGCCTGGGCGAAGGCCGCGCCGCGCTTCACGAGCTTGCCGTTGGCGCCCGCGACGGCGATGCCGAGCGGCCCGGCCTTGCCCTCCTGGAACGTCAGCAGCTCGAAGTGATCGAGGCGCTTCAGGATCCGGCACACGAGCATCGCGCCGGGCGACTTCACGTCGAAGATGATCGTCCGCGCGCGGTGCGGGCGGCGCATCGTCTCGTTGAACAGCTCCCAGTCTTCCGCGCTGAAGAGCAGCGTCGAGAAGATGCAGCAGGCCCACGCGAACGGCCCGAGGCAGAAGGTGAACCCGAACGCGATGTGGAGCGCGTTGATCATGAAGATCGCCAGGCGCCGCGCCCACACGCGGCCGAGCGGCGAGAGCAGCGCCACCGGGATGCCGGCCTCGAAGGCCATCGCGCACCGGGTCATCACCAGGATCATCCAGTTGGGGATGTGATCGCGGAGGAGCGCCACCATCGGCGTCGCCATGCGATCGACGTAGATCACGTAGTGAACCGCGGTACCGTTCTTCCAGTTCACCCCGGTCTTGTGGATGACGTTGAAGAAGTAGATCGCCGCGAGCTGGATCATCAGCACGAAGCCCATCACCGTCACGTGCGGCGAGAGCTGGTGGGGCGTGAGCACGTTCGAGCGATCGTTGAGCTCGTCGGCCGAGGCCTCGCGCCGGCGCTTCATCGACGCGAGCATGGCATCGAGCGAGAAGCGATCGCCGAGCGGGAGGAAGCACGTCCACATCAGCAGCAGGTTCTGCACGACGTAGCCGCCGTTCTCGACCAGGAGCACGCGCCCGTTCATCCCCGTCACGAGGACGACGGAGAGGAGCTGCATCAGCTTCGTTTTGTACCCGAGGAAGAGGCACGTGAAGACGACGAGCATGAAGGCCCAGAGGACCTGACACTCGAACGGCGACGAGAACGAGTTGAAGATCGTGAACGCGCCCCAGGCCTGCGGGCGAAAGAGGTTCACGTTGTTCGGGAGGATGCCCTCGGTCGAGTACATCTCCTGCCACCACGCGCCGCGGTGGCAGAGATCCATGATCAGGTAGAAGCCGAGCATCAGCCGCGTGAAGCCGAGCACGCGCCGATCGAACGTCAGGTAGTAGTCGCGGAGCATCGCGCCCCACTCGCGCAACGCTTGCCCCACCGACGAGCGCGGGGCCGGGGCCGCGCCGTCGGGCGGCACCGCAGCCGCGGCGTCGGGCGCGCTTGCGGCCTCTTCCGCGGCCGGATTGTCGACAGCCTCGGGCGCCTCGTCGTCTCGATTCTTCATCGTGGGATCCTTGTTACCGCAAGTGCCACGGGGCTGCACCATCGCGCGTGTCGCACGATCGCTTGCGTTCGACCGCGATTCTTGGCACGTTCGCCGCAGGTTTGATCCCCATGAAGATGCCTGACGCAGCGGAACGGAAGGTCTTGATCATCACGACGTTCGTGTCGGGATGCATCGCGTTCGCCCCGCTGGAGTGGGTGTCGGCCGTCTCGCTGTTCGTCGCGTCGGGCCTGATGTTCGCCTACGATCGCAGGCTTTCCGCGCGCGAGAAGGCCGCCGACGCGGCCGCGAAGACCGCCGCCTACGGGCCCGCGATGCCGGCGATCAACGTCGCGTCACCGCAGCCCGAGGGCGCTCCGCTCGGTGCAGCCTCTGCGCCTCGTGCAGAATCCGCGGCGCCTCCGCCCGCGGTCTGACCCCGAGCCCCGCGCGTCAGGCGCCGAGCGGCGGCAACAGCGGCTCCCGACCGAAGCGCGCGCGCACGGCGTTGATGCCGGCGAGCACCGCCGGCTTCGTCATCAGCCGGCGCTCGAAGCGCTGCTTGCCCGGTAAATCGAGGAGCGTCACGCCGATCAAGATCGTGAGCAGCCCCTGCCCCGGCACGCCCGGGAGCGAGAGCACGATGCCGATCAGCACCAGCACCACGCCGAGCGCGTTCTTGCCGATCGCGCGGAGCAGGCGCTGCCAGCGCGGGCGATCGAGATCGACGACGCCGGGATCGCTGCGGAGGTAGTCGACGGGGTAGCTGCAGACGACCAGCGCGACGGCCGCGATGCTCGCGAGCAACGACACGACGAAGACGACGGCGCCGATCGCGATCTCGACGCGATCGGCCCGCGCCCTCGAGATCAGCTCGCTCGTGAAGGGCGTCATCACTGCTTGAAATGACGCGTCCGCGCGCCAGATCAAGCCTGGATTCAGCTTCGCACGAGCACGGTGCCGACCGACCCGGGCGCTCCGGCCTCGCGGACCAGATCGCCTTTGCCGATCTTCCCGACGATGTGGATCCGCTTCACGCCCTGCTCGAGCGCGGCGAACGATTCTTCCAGCTTGGGGATCATTCCCCGGGTCACGATGCCGGACGCGATCAGCGCGCGCCCTCCGGCGATCGTGAGTCGCCCGATGCGCGAAGCAGGATCGGCGATGTCGCGCAGCACGCCGGGGACGTCGGACACGAGCACGAGGCCCTGCGCGCCGAGCTCCACCGCGACGCGGTTGGCCACCGTGTCGGCGTTGATGTTGTACGCCTGCCCGTCGACGCCGCAGCCGAGGCACGCGAGCACCGGGATGTACCCCGCGCCCGTGAGCAGCGCGAGCAGCTCGCGGCCGACGGAGACCACGTCGCCGACGAGCCCGAGATCGACGGGATCCGGCCCGGCGCCCGCGTAGATCGTCGGCGGCCGACGCTCGGCCTCGATCACCTTCGCGCTCGCGCCGTGCAGGCCGACGGGCCGCGCGCCCGCGGCGACGAGCGCCGCGCACAGATCGACGTTGAGCTTGCCGGCGACGATCATCTTCATGACGTCGAGCGTGGCGGCGTCGGTCACGCGACGGCCCGCGACCTGCTGGGGCTTCATTCCCAGGCGTTCTTGCAGCTTCGACGCCTGCGGTCCGCCGCCGTGGACCATGACCACGGGCGTGCCGGCGGCCGCGATCGCCGCGATGTCGCTCGCGAGGACCGCGAGCCCGGCGCTGGCGATCACCTCGCCGCCGAGCTTGATGATCAGGGGCGCGGCCGCGCTCACGGGTAACCTCCGGCGTCCTCGAGCGTCGTCTTCTCGTCGTAACCGAGCGCGAGGTTCATCGACGAAACAGCCTGTCCGGCGCCGCCCTTGATCAGGTTGTCGATCGCCGTGAAGCACGCGACCGTGCGCGTCGCGCCCTCGACCGGACCGAGCTCGAAGGCCGTCTCGGCGTAGTTGGATCCGCTCACCGCCGCGACCTCGGGCAGCCGCTTCTTCGGCACGCGCACGAAGGGCTCGTTCGCGAACGTCTTCGCCCAGGCCTCGGTGAGCTGCTCTTTCGTCACGCGGGCGTCGAGCTTGACGAAGCTGGTGGCGAAGATTCCGCGCGTGAGCGGCGCGCTCACCGGCACGAAGTGGTGCCGGAAATCCTTCGCGCCCGCGAGCCCGAGCGTCTGCGCGATCTCCGGCAAGTGCTGGTGATTGAGGGGTTTGTACGTCTTCAAATTCTGCGCGCGCACCGGGTGGTGCGTGCCGGCCTGGGGCGCCGCGCCGCTGCCGCTCGATCCGGTGATCGCCACCGTCTCGACCGCGCCGTGGAGCAGCCCGGCCTTCGCGAGCGGGAGGAGCCCGAGGGTGATCGCCGTGGCGAAGCACCCGGGCGAGGCGATGAGCTCGGCCTTGCCGATGGCCTCGCGGTTGAGCTCCGGCAGGCCGTACACGGCGCGCGCGAGCAGCTCGGGGCACGGGTGGACCGCGCCGTAATACTTCTCGTACTCGGCCGCGTCCTTGAGACGGAAGTCGCCGGAGAGATCGATGATCTTCGCGCCGCTGCCGAGGATCTTCGGCACCGTCCCGGCGCTCACCTTGTGCGGGAGGCCGAGGAACACGACGTCGACGCCCGCCGCGGCCTCCTCCGGCGTGAGCTTCTGGAAGACGAGATCCGTCAGCCCTTCGAGGTTGGGGTGGGCCGCAGAGAGGTTGTCTCCGACGTAGTCAATCGATGCCACGCGCACCAGATCGACCCCCGGGTGAAGGAGGAGCCGACGGATGATCTCGCCCGCGCCGTAGCCGCTGCCGCCGATGATCGAGGCCTTGAACCGCTTCATGATTTCCCGCTTAGCATGGTCGATCGCGGCCGGCGATGGCCCCCGGCGCGGGCCCCGGATGTGCGATGCTGCGGCCCATGATCGAGAGGATCCGGGCCGCCCTCGCGGGGCGTGAAGCGGCGATGACGAGCGCGATCGAGCGCCTCGTCCACGTCAACTCCTTCACTGACAACGTGGCCGGCGGCAACCTCGTGGGCGCGATGCTCACCGAGATGCTGATGGATCTGCCCGGCGTGTCGGTGCGCGGCGTGCTGAGCGAGCGCCACGCGACGCACCTCGTGGCGTCGACGCGGGCCGCCGAATCGTCGGCGGAAGGTTGCGTTGCCATTGTTGGACACCTGGACACGGTGTTCCCGCCGGGCACGTTCGAGGGGTTCCGCGTCGAGGACGGGATCGCGCGTGGGCCCGGCGTGCTCGACATGAAGGGCGGCCTCGTCGTGGCGATCGAGGCGCTGCGCGCGCTGGCGAAGGTGGGCCTGATCGAGGCGGTACCGGTGCGCTTCGTCATCGTCTCGGAGGAAGAGATCGGCTCGCCGGAGAGCCAGGCGATCCTGCGGCGCGAGCTGGCCGGGGCCGCCTGCTCGCTCACGCTCGAAGCGGGGCGCGCCGCCGATCGCGTGATCACCGCGCGCAAGGGCACGGGCGCCGTGAAGGCCGTGGCGAGCGGCCGAGCCGCGCACGCCGGCAACGCGCACCAGCAGGGCGCCAACGCGATCTGGGCGCTCGCCCGCTTCATCGATCGCGCGCAGCAGCTCACCGACTACGCGGCCGGCGTCACGGTGAACGTGGGGAAGATCAGCGGCGGTCAGGGCAAGAACACCGTGCCGGATCAGGCCGAGGCCCTCGTCGATTTTCGCTTCGAGAAGATCGCCCACGGCGAGGCCACCTTCGCGCAGCTCGTCGAGGCCGGGCGCGCCGCCGCCGAGAGCGTGCCCGGCACCACGGTCACCGTCACCGGCGGCCCGGCGCGCATGCCGCTCGAGCGCACCGCGGCGAACCTGGCGCTCTACCGCGAGTACGCGGCGCACGCGAAGGCCGCGGGCCTCGGCGACGGCGAGGCCGCCCTCCTCGGCGGCGGCTCCGACGCCAGCACCACCGCGGCGATGGGCATCCCCTCGATTGACGGCCTCGGCCCGCGTGGGACCGGGTTCCACACCAGAGAAGAGCTGATCGAGATTGCCAGTCTGGTCCCGAAGGCCGAGGCGATGGCCGCCTTCCTCGCGACGCGCGCCCGCTGAAATGCGGAATCGGCGGCGACCTCCGGAGTGGAGGCGCCGCCGACATCGACTCTGGAGAGACGAAGTTTGCCGCTCAGGGCTGGGGAACGAAGGTGTAGGCGTTTCCGGTGCCGAAGTCGGGCGTGTTGAACTCGAACGTCGCCACGGTGCCCGTCGCGTTCTGCACCCCGACCGTGGCCGAATCTCCGGTGGTGCGAGTGGTCGGGCCGGACATCGTGTCGTAGATGACGTCGATGTTGTTCGTGCCCTCCGAGAGGATTGTCTCGAACGTCAGGCTCGCCGTCTGATCCGCGGCGGTCACGAAGTTCATGTTCTTCCACTCGATCACGTACTGTCGGTTCGGCGCCGAGCCGAGCGTTTTGTAGCACATGGCGGCGCCCGACGCGCCATAAGCGATGTCGTCCCAGAAGACGAAGAGCGCCGGCTTGGGAGCCGAGGTGTTCGGCAGGCTCAGGTTCGTACCCGAGGCCGTGCCGTTGACGTTCCCGAAGGTTACCATCCCTCGCTTGTTGAACTTCACGGTCGAGCTGGTGTTCCCGTAGAGCGTGAAGGGGAAAGGCATCGTCTGCGTGCTCTGGGACACGGCTCCGACGCTCGTCCCCGTGGCGCAGGCGTCGACGAAGGCCTGCGACGAGAAATCGAAGATGTAGCCGGCGTACGTCAGGCTCGAGATGACCCGCATCTTGATGTACGTGTCGGCGTCGTCGGGGTTGGCAAACACCCAGTCGCGCGTGCCGGAGTTGTCGGGGCTGACGCCGAGGACGCCGGCCGTGGTCGCCGCGGGCGCGGTGTACTTCCAGAGCCCCTTGGTGGCGTCGAGCCCGAACTCCGACGCGTCCCCGTTGATGCCGCCGTGTCCCGTCATCTCGAGGCCCGTGGTCGGGCTGTAGACCGAGATCACCTGCACGAAGACGTTGGCGAGGCTGCCCGAGAAGAAGTGCCGGAGCGTGACGTTGCCGCAGAAGGACGACGTCTGGTAGCCAATCGGACACTGGCCGTTGTAGCCCACGGTGTTGGTGACAAGCTCGATGGTGTTCGCCGGGCCGCTGCCGGTGACGCCGTCCTGGGTGACGTTGAGCTCATCGATGCTCTGCGGCGAGACGCCTTTGCCGGCCGCGGGCGTGGCGGCCTCGAAGGTGATCGATCGCCGCGAAGGGCGGACATGAGCGATGAACTCGCCCAGGACCACCGACTTCGGCGGGAGCGGTACCGAGGGCGCGTCGGCCGGCTCGATCGCCGGGGCCGAGTCCGTCTGCTCGCCCACGCAGCCGGGAAGGATCCCGAGCAGGAGCGCTCCAGTCAACGCGATCGTCCAGCGCCCAAGGCTCTTCCAGGAATCAGATGTGCTCATGTTGGTCTCCTCCAGAATCGTTGTGCGCGCTCACGGGATGGGGACGAGCGCGTAAGCGTTTCCAGTCCCGAAATCGGGCAGCTGGAACTCCGACGTCGCCGCGAAGCCGGCGATGTCCTGCACTCCCACCGTCGCGGAGCCGCCGCTGGCGCGATCGGTCGGGCCCGTCATGTCGTCGTAGACCATATCGATGCGATCCGATCCCTCCGACAGCATCGCCGAGAACGTGAGGTGCCCACCCTGGTCGGCAGATCCGAGGAAATCGAGATTCTTCCAGGTGATCACCACCTGTCGGCCGGGCGCGCTGCCGAGGGTGCGGGCGCACACGGCGCCTCCCGAGGGGGGATAGCCGAGATCGTCCCAGAACGGGAAGATGGCCGGCCAGGGCGCCGACTTGCTCGGAAGCGCGAGGTTGTCGCCCGACATCGAGGCTTTGCCGTCCTTGAACGATATCACCCCCGGGAGGCCGATCCGGGCGGCGCTGCTCGTCGTCCCGTAGAGCGTGAACGGGAATGGCAAGGGCAGCTTGGCTGACGGGCTCGCGGCGAGGATCTCTCCTCCGTCGCAGGCGTCGACGAAGGCCTGGGACGAGTAGTCGAGGAGGTAGCTCCCGTAGGCGAGGCTGGAGAGCACGCGGACCCGGAGGTCGACGTCAGCGCCGTCGTCGTTGGCAAACACGAGCTCTCGTGAGGCGGAGTTGAATGGGCTTTGCCCCACCACCCCGGGCGTCGTCGAGGCGGGCGCCGTGAGCTGCCAGAAGCCCTTCGCGGCGTCGAGGCCCTGTTCGGAAGGATCGCCGTTGATGCCGCCGTGATTGCCGAGCGCCAGCCCCGTCGTGGGATCGGTGATCGCTGTCACCTGGAGCGCGACGTGGCTCAAGCTCCTCGGGAAGCTGTGCGCCAGGCTGGCCTCGAAGCAAATGGTCGACACCTGGAACCCCGCCGGGCAGGCGCCGGCGGCGAGGAGGCCCGAGACGCCGAGATCCACCAGCGCGGCCCCGTCACCGGGAGCCGGCGGACCGAGCCTCTCGATGGTGACAGTTCCCTGCGCGGGGCGGAGATGAATCGAGTACTCGCCCAGCACCGGTGACGGCCGGAGCGGCGACGGGAGCGGGGCCGGCAGGGCAGGATACGCCGCGGTCGCGGGGACAGTCGGCGTCGGCGTCGGCGTCGCGGTGGCTGCGGGAGCGTTGAAGTGATCCGGCGGACCGGCCTGCGTCCCGACAGCGCACGCGCTGACGAGGCCGCCGAGCAGGAGGCACGATCCGAGGTCGACGCGCCGCAAGGCCGAGATAGCGCGCGAATGGGCAGTCATGACGATCTCCTCACGAGA
>JANYGI010000039.1 GCA_025362495.1 Byssovorax sp.
TCCCGTCGACCATCTTGGTGTAGAGCTCGGGCTCGCAAAAGCCTTCTCTCACCTGGTTGGACAGGATGCCCGGCGCCACGTCGTACGTGGTCACGACAGGCATCGAGCCCCCCGTCCCGCCGCTCGTGCTCGCGCCACCCGCTTCCGACCCGCTGCTGCTGCCGATCGACGCGCCGCCCGCGCCGGTCGTGCCGGTCAGGTCGACCCCGCTGCCGCACCCGAGCACAGCCGCGCTCATCAAAGCAAAAACGCTACGCGTGGTCATGAACCTCGTCACCCTGACGTAGCGATGTCCGGTGCGCCCCGGTTTGATCGCTGATGCCGACGATTCTGCGCGACGCGCCCCCGCCATACCGCGCGCGACGCGGCGCCGCGTGCCACAGCATTCCCCGTTGACTTCCCCCTCCCCGTAACGTCAAATCCCGCAGCTTTGACCTGGCCAGCAGCTTCGGTCCCTGGCGGCTCGTGCATCGCCAGCGCGGCGTGCTCCTTCGTGAGCTTCGTCTTGGCCTGGCTCGTCGCCGGGCCGGCGTGGTCCCAGACGGCACCGACCGAGCCGCTCGTCGTCGAGTACCACGCCGCCGTGGCCTGTCCATCGGAGGACTTTTTCGCCGCGCAGCTCCTTGCGCGCACCGCGCGGATTCGCCTCGTGCCCCGCGGCACGCCGGCACGCCGCGCGACCGTGACCATCGATCTTCAGGGCCTGCTGCCGCTGGGACGGCTCGTGATCCAGGAGATCGACGGCGCCGAGAGTGTTCGAGAGGTCACCGGCGACGCGTGCGGCGAGGTGGTGTCGGCCCTGGCCCTGATCGCGGCGCTGTCGGTGGATCCGAACGCGGTGACGACCCCCGTCGTCGCGCCGGCGAGCGTGCCTGTCGCGGCGGCGCCTCCGGCGCCCGTTCCAGTTGCTCCCGTCCCGAAGCCGTCAGTTCCGTCAGTGCCTTTCCCGGTCCGGTTCGGCGTGGCAGCTGGGCTGTCGGCGGCGGCGGGGATCGCGCCGTCCGTCTTGCTTGGCGGGAGGTTTTCGCTGGAGATGGCCCATCGTGGTGTCCGCTATTTGCCATCGCTCCGACTCGGCCTGAGCAGCTCCAGGGCCGCTCGACTCGCGCTGGTGGGCGGGGGCGCGGTCGACTTCTCCTGCACCCTCGGGACGATATCGGTCTCTGCCGTGGAGCTCACTGCCGGTCCGCTCTGGATCGCCCCCACGGTGGATGTCGAGGCCGGCGCGCTCCGGGCCGTTGCTTCGCACGTCGCGGGGGCGACGAGCGCGAGCCGCGCCTTCGCGACTCTGGGGCTCGGCGCGCGCGTCGGCCTCGTGGTGCTGCGCCCGATCGCCCTCGAAGGGAGCGCCGGCGCCGAGCTTCCGTTGATCCGAGATCGCTTCTTCTTCGAGCCGGACGTGACCATCGCGCGGGCGGCGCCGGTCGGCGTTCAGGCCGGGCTCGGCCTCGTCGCGAGGCTACCGTGATCAAATTCGCGGCGGCCCGACATCCTGACGGCGTGCAGGCCGTCGCGCGTGAAATCATCGAGCCGCCGCGGGTCGACCCCGCGCTGCGTTTTCGCGCGATGGTCGACCTGCACTTCAACTTCATCTGGCGCTCGCTTCGCGGTCTCGGCTTGCCCGGCGTCGACGCGGACGATGCGGCGCAGCAGGTCTTCCTGATCGCGCTCAACAAGCTCGCGGTGATCACGCCCGGGAGCGAGCGGGCCTTCCTCTTCGGCACGGCGCTGGGCGTCGCGGCCAACGCCCGTCGCGGTCTCTCCCGCAAGCGCGAGGTCTTCGATGACGGCGCCATCGCGGCCCGCCGCGACGAGGCGCCCGACTCCGAAGAGCAGCTCGGGCGCAAGCAGGCGCGCGCGAAGCTCGACGCGATCCTGGAAGCGATGCCGCTCGATCTGCGCACCGTTTTCGTCCTGTTCGAGCTGGAGTCGTTGACTATGGCCGAGATCGCCGCGATGCTCGATCTCGCGCCGGGGACGGTGGCGTCGCGACTCCGGCGCGCCCGCGAGGATTTCCGAGCCCGCGTCGCCGGTGCCACGGGAGGTGCGACGTGAGCGATCCGCAGCGACTGCTCGACGGGGATGCGACGAAGGACGAGCTCGAGCTGCTCGGATCGTGGAAGCACGAGGAGCCTTCGCCGAGCGCGCGGCAGGCCACCCTCGGCCTGGTTGCAGCGAGCGTCACCAGCGTGGCCGCGGCGAGCGCCGCCACGGGCATGAGCAGCCTTTTCAAGGCGATTCTCACTGGCACTCTCTGCGTCATTGCCATGCTGGGTGTCGTCGAAGTGGCCAGCTCGCTCAGCCATGCTCCGCTTTCGTCTCCGCCGGCCATGGTGGCTCCGGGGCCCGCGGTGCCCGCCGACGAGGCGCGGCCGGCGGGCAATGACGCGAACGCTGCGGGAGCCGCGCTCGACCCCGCCCCGCCCCCCTCGAGCGCCCCGCTCGCGCCTCCGCCGGCCGCGCCGAACGACGACCCGACCAACGAGCCCGGCGCTTCACCCGGCGATCCCGTCGCCGTCGCCCGGCCGACCGCCGCGCCCTCGCCGCGCGCCGATCTCGCCGCAGAGATTGCCGCGATCGACGCCGCGCGAACCGCGCTCGCCTCGGGCAACGCCCAGCAGGCGCTGGCCCGCCTCGACGCGCACGACGCGGCCTTCCGCCGCGGCGCGCTCGCGCAAGAGGCCATGCTCTTGCGCGTCGAAGCGCTCGCCAGGCTCGGTCGTCGCCGCGAAGCCGCGGCGCTCGGGCGGGCCTTCCTCCGAGTTCACCCCACCAGCACGCTCGCCGCCAGGATCCGCGCGGCCGTCCCGGAGCTTCATGGCGAGGCGGAATCGACGCACTGAAGGCCTGGCCGTCAATCGGCCCCTCTCGATGCGGGGGTGGAGTCGCGCCCCGCGTAGGTCCCTTCATGGTCGGGCCGAATTCCGGCCAGACTCCGAGGCTCTGCGACGGCGGTAGCATGGATGAAGGTGGACAGTTCGTTCAGCACCCGCGGCGCCCCCGACGGCGGGCCTTCCGAGGCTGCAGGGCACGATGGGTAGCGTGGCGCTCCACGCGCCATTCTTGCGGCCGGGCCGTCGGCGGCGTGGATCAGCTCGGCGCCCGGCACAGCCCCAGCACTCGATCCCGAGCCCGGCGCGCCTGACGTGCCGAACTGATCCGTGCTATGTCCGCCCCCTCCATGGCCCCCTCCGCCGCGTCCGACGTTCCTCCTCCTCCTGACGCGCCACAGGGGAGCTTCCTTCAGCGACACGGCGTCAAGCTCGCGGTCTCGATCCTCCTCGGCGTGGGCATCGCCTGGGTCATGGCGCGCGGCGGGCTCCCGCTCGTGCCGCCGAAGAGCACCTTCGCCGAGCTCAAGGTGTGGACGGTCCCCACCTACATTCTGATGCTGGTGATCGTCCATTATTTCCGGGCGATCCGCTGGCGTCACCTCCTCCGCGCCGTCGGGCAGGTCTCGCGCCGCAGCGTCGTCGCCGTCTCGTGGATCGCCTTCGGCGCCATCCTGATCTCCCCGCTCCGCAGCGGCGAGGTCGTGCGGCCTTATCTCATCACCAAGCGCAGCTCGATCAAGCTCTGGGAGGCGACTGGCACCATCGGCGCAGAGCGGGTGATCGACGGCCTGGTGCTCAGCATCATGCTCTTCGTCGGACTCCAGCTCTCCACGCCGCTCAACCCACTACCAGACCATGTCGGGGATCTGCACGTCCCGGCGGCCGCGGTGCCCGGCGCGGCCTATTTTGCGCTCACGGTCTTCCTCGTGGCCTTCGTGGTCATGGGCATCTTCTTCTTCGCGCGTGGCTTCGCCCGGCGCGTCACCTTCGCCGTCGGCCGCGTCATCTCCCACGAGCTGGCCGATCGCCTCGCCGGCATCGTCGAGCGCATCGCCGACGGCCTGCGCTTCCTCCCCTCGCCCTCGCACTTTCTCCCCTTCATGGGCGAGACTCTCGCCTACTGGCTGATCAACGCGTGCAGCGTCTGGCTCCTGGGCTGGGGCTGCGGCCTCACCGGGATGACGCTCGCCGAGGCCACGGTGACGATGGGCTGTGTCGGGATTGGCATCCTCGTACCATCCGGCCCGGGCTACTTCGGGGCGTTCCAGCTCGCGGCGTACATGTCACTCGGCATGTTCTTCCACGAAGACATGCTCAAGGGACCGGGCGCGGCCTTCGTGTTCCTGCTCTACGCCGGTCAGGTCGGGGTCCACCTCGTGGCCATGGCGGTCGGCGCCTTGCTCGATCCCTCCATGCCCGTGCCCATGGCCGAGGCGAAGGTCGAAGCCGGAGCGCCCCCGCAGCGGATCGCCTCGTAACCGCGAGCAAACCCGCACGCGAGCGCCGTCATCGCCGGGCGGACGCCGGAAACTTGGCCCGGCGCCGCCGCGCGGTCTACGCCGGATCCATGCGCCGTATCGTGTCCTCGCTCCTCCTCGTCGCCGCCCTGGCGCTGCCCACGCTGGTCGTCCTCCGGGCCGGCGACGCGGGCGCGAGCGTCGCCTACGATACGCCCTATTCCTTCGAGCAGACCTACGGCACGGCGATGCGCCTGATCCGCGTCGATCTCGGCTGCATCATCACCGAGAAGGATCCCGCCAACGGATACCTGCTCTTCGAGTACACGAGCCCCGAGAGCGGGAGCCGCGTCCACCGGGGCTCGCTGGAGATCGTGCGCGGCCGCGACAGCACCCACATCGCGGTGCAGCTCCCGACGCTGCCGCAGTATCACGAGCAGATGATCATCGACGCGCTCAACAAGAAGCTCACCGCGGAGCATGGCAGTCCGCCGCCGAAGCCGAAGCCGGCCCCCGCCCCGGGCCCCGTCGCCGACGCGGGGACCGACAGCGGCGAGTGAGAGCGCCCGCGAACGACGTCATCGCCGGGTCGAAGCGCGCCCGTCCGCCGTTGCCGCGCCAGAGGGCCTCGAGCTCCTCGGCGCGGATTCAGATGTTGCTCACGAGGAGCACGGCCCCGCGCTCGCCGGCGTCGCTCCCGGCGAGGGCCATGGCGATCGCCGAGGGCGCATAACCCCGCTTCCATCCCTCCGCCGCGAGAGCGATGGATAGCGGCAGTGAAGCCGCCCCGAGATGGCCGAGGCGCTGCCCGGGCGACTCGAGGAAATAAGGGCTCCCGAACAGCGTATGGGCCCGCGTGGCCATGGTCTGCCACTCCAGGATCCGGGCGCTCTCGAAGGTGTGATCGGTGAGGATCCAGCCGGCGCGGAGCTGCTCTCTGGCGAGCTCGGTCGCGGCGGCGCGCACGGCCGCGGTGAGGCCTCTGGCATCCATCACGCTCTCGTCGTTGTCGGGCCGCGCCTTCGCGACGGCCGTGCCGATCCCGGCGATCCGCGCTGCCGCGTCGAGGTGGAGGCGCCGCGCCGTGTCCTCGCGCATCAGGATCACGAACGCGGCCGCTTCGCCGGGGATCATCGCGTCGAGGCTCTTCGGGCCGTATAGGCGGCCTCGCTCGGCCATGACGGCGATCGTCGCAGGGTCGTAGTCGGTGTGGACCCCGCCGAGGACCAGCGCATCCATCTGCCGTGACGCGAGCGCCTCGAGCGCCTTCGGCAGCGCGAACGCCGCGCCCGCAGAGCCGCGCGCGCACACCTCCAGCGTGATCCCGGGCGACATTTCGCGGGCCCGCGCCTCCAGGCGCTGCGCGAGCAGGGCCCCCGGGGTCGCCTCGCCTCGCAGGGCGGCGCGCCACGGCGCGTCGACACAGAGCAGGAGTCGCAGCGAGAGCGACTCCCCCTCTTCGCCGAGCTGCGACAGGGCCTCTTCCAGCGCCGGCGCCGCGAGCTCCGCGGCGCGCTCGTCGCCGATCAGGTACGGATCGAGGGCCTTGTCGAAGCACATGGTGATCGGCTCGCCATCGGCGTCGCAGAGCGGCGCGGCGGCGATGGCGGCGATCCCCGTGCGCAGGAGGAACGCAGTCTCGACGAGCGTCCCGCCGAGCGGGGTGCGAGCGCCGGAGGCGGCGCAGACGGCCAGCGTCTTCATCCCTTGACCTCGCGCTCACGGACGATGATCTTCGCGTCCTTCATCCGCCGAGGGGCCTTGATCGAGGCCCGCCACACGTACTCGATCGTCAGCGGCCGCTCTTCCCGCCTCGGGTTGTGGAGCACGTCAATCAGCACCGTATCGAGGTGAGGATGGGTTATCTCCGGCGCGCGGTCAGGCACGCGAAACTCGATCTCGACTCCCACCCTCGGGAGCAGGAACGCCGTCGCGCCGCCGCCGGGCTGGAGGTTCAGCAGCGCGGCCTCCTCGCCGCCGCGGAGCGGGGGAGTCGCCACCAGCTCGGGCGTGGCGCAGAGGTTGAATCGATCGTCCTGATCGAGCGGCGGCAGCGGCGCGCGATCCTCGAGCCACCGCGCGTCGTGGGTGCCAGCGTGCTTGCGCCGGGGCTCCCAGCTCCGCCCGATCGCTCCTATCCCCGCGGGCGGCGGCCGCGTCTTCGCCGTGAGGATCGGCTGGGCGATGTCCTCGATGCCAGGGGCGGGCGAGTGCGTCAACGCCGCGGGATCCCGCGCGATCCCGACGCCGACGGGGTTCCTCGCCTCCTCCACGATCGCGCTCGGATCGCTGTCGTCGAAGCCGCCCCAGGCGTGGTCGTAGCGCATCTCCAGATCGGCTATCGGGCGCGGCGCGGAGAGGCCATTGCCGCCCGACTGCCACACGCGCAGGCCGAAGATGCGACAGAGCTTCTGAAGCGCCCCGACCCGCACCGCGACATCGAACGACGGCACGGCCTTCCCGCCCGGCGCGTGCGCCGTGGCCACGACGACGACGTCGGTCCCCGGCTTGCGCAGGCAGAGATCGGACGGATAGAGAATGCTGCTCTTGTCGGGCTTGCCCCAGGGCACGTCGGCGAAGCGGATCTTGCGCTGGGCCTTCTTCGCCGCGAGCTCGATGGTGAGATCGGCGGCGCGGACGAAGGTGGCCTTGACGATCACCACGAGCCGCTCCCCGTCCCTGTCGACGAGGAGCTGCGGATGAACCACGAAGTCCGTGGTGTTGTCGACGGGCGGCTGATCCATGGCGCGTTGAACGTCAGTTGAGGCGGAGCACGCGCCCGACGATGCGAAACAGCCCGCGCGACATGGTGGAGATCCGGCTCCCGACGACCTCGATGTCGCCGTCGTCACGGATGCGCATCGCCCCGCGGCCGCTGCGGATCACCACCTCTCGGTCGGCCTCGATCACCACCGTCTCGCCGCGGATCTCCACCCTGGCCGGGATGCGGCGCTGGACCACGCCTACGACCAGCGGCCCCAGCGCAGGATCGAACTCCACGAGCACCCGATCGCCGTTCTCCATCGCCCGCTGCACCAGCTCGGAGTCGACCCCTTCGTCGAGGTCGGCCTCGACCGGATCCCGCAGGCCACGCCAGGTGATCCGCGCGGTGCCGGCGGCGATGGCCACCACGCGCGCGGTGCGCAGCGCCGGCGCGACCTCGGGCGCCGGTGCCGCCGGGGCCGCCGCAGCCACGTGCGCGAGCAGCCGCTCGATCGATGGATCGGCCGGCTCGGCCGCCTCCGCCACCAGAGAGGCCTGTGGCGCCATGGCCTCTTCGATCTCGACGATCTCGGACTCCGCTCGATCTCGGTTCGCGTCTGCCATGCTCACATCTCCGAGACGGCTTTGGTCATGCTCACCTTGCCGGCGGTGATCGTCACCAGAGGGGACTTCATCGCGATGCCGCTGCCGTCGATGACGACCTCGCTGGCGCCGCATTTCAGCGTGATCGAGGTGCCCGCCTCGATCTTGTGGAAGGCGCCGATGAACGTCGCGGGCGAGCTGGCGGTGATGGAGTGGCCGCCGCCGATCTTCTCGAGGATCGCGCCGCCGACCATCTGCATCTTGCTGCCAGTGACCTTCTCGGTCTCGTCGCCCTTGGTGATGATCACGAGGCCGAGCGCCGTCTCCGTCTTGGCGCCGCCGACGGTCTCGGTGCGGTTTCCGAGGATCATCTCGATCTTCGCGGCCCCGACGTCTTCCTTCACGTCGCCGGCGATCTCGTTGTGAACACCGTTGAGGACCGCGCGGATCCGCGTCGATCCGGCGTCTTCCTTCAGAGTGCCAGTCACCTTGGCGGTGTTGTGGCCAGGCCCCTTGGCGCGATCAGTCACGTCGACGCCGGCGACGTCGCCCACGAGCCCGTCCTCGTTGGCCGCCGATTCGCCCCCTCCACCATCAGAGTCGAGGCCGAGCGCCGAGCCGAGCGCGTCGGCCGCGGCTGCCGCCCCGTGATCGATGCCGCTGTTGACGGCCGCGTTGACGCCGAGCTGCTGCGACAGGCCACCTCCGCCCTCGCCGCCCTCCGCGCTGCCGCCCTCGGCGCCGCCCTCCGCGCCGCCCTCCGCGCCGCCGCCACCGGCCCTGGCCGCCGCGCCGCCGCCTTCACCGCCGCTCTCCGCGCCGCCGCCGCCGGCCATCGCGTTCGCAAAGGCACCAGGGCTCGGCAGCCCCGCGGCCTGCGCGAGCAGCGGCGCCGCGCCGCCCATGTCGCCGTTGGCCACCGCGTGCATGCCGGCGCCGATCTCCGACATCTGCTTCTGAAGGGCGTTGATCGGCGCCATCGCCTGATCGACCTTCGACTGCACCGCGGCGTTGATCTTGTCGAGCGCCTTGCCCGCGGCGGCCTTGGCGACCTCGGCCGCGCGCTCCGCCGCGACGGCGATCAGGGCCTTGAGCGGATTACCATCCATCTCGAAGTGATTGCCACCGATCGTCGTGGTGCTCGCCCCGCCGACGTTGAGCGCGGTCACGGCGTTGACCTGGACCGTGCGATTGGCGCCGACCGAGAGCGATTGATCGGCCTTGACGCTGGTCTCGAACCCCATCTTGATCTTCACGTCCTCGTTCGATCCGACGGACTTCGTCGAGTCGACCGCGACGTGGACGGTCTCATTGTTGCCAACGTTCTTGACCTTGTTGTTGGCGGTCGAGAGGTTCTGATCGTACTGGGCGTGGATCATGATCTCCTCGCCGCCGGCCTTGTCCTCGAAGCGGATCTCGTTGGTGCCGCCGCCGCCCGGCGTGCTCGCGGTCTGCATCGAGGTGCGCGTCTTGCCCTCGGGCAGCGCGTAAGGAGGCATGAAGACGCCGTTGTAGAGCCGCCCGCTCACCACCGGCCGGTCGGGGTTCCCCTCCAGGAACTCGACCACGACCTCCCAGCCAATGCGCGGGAGGATCATCGAACCCGAGGTCTCGAGCTGGCCAGTCCGCATCCAGCACGAGGCCTTGTCGTCCTGGGCCGGGCCGAGATCCCAGTTGAACTTGACCTTGCAGCGCCCGTGCTCGTCGGTGTGAATGTCCTCGTCCGGAGCGCCCTTGGGGGCAACGACGCGCGCCGTCTGCGGCCCCTCGATGATCGGCGCCGGCGTCACCCGCGGCGATCGGTACTTGATCGCCTCGGGCACCAGCTCGGCCTTCACCTGGTACACCGCCGCGCCGCCGCCCGAATACCCGAGCTCGTGGACGACGGCATAGATGACATATCCGCCGTCGATCTCGGCGTGGAGGGCGTCTGTGATCTTGATCTTGCGGCCGACGTCGAGCCGGGTGCAATCACTCTCGATCAAGATCACGTTGCGCGCCGCCTGCTCGGCCTCCAGACGCACCCTGGCGAGGCGCTTCCCCTCGGACGGCTCGACGTAGAGCCCGGGGAAATCGTAGACCTCGAGATCGGCGTCGGCGTCGCTCTCGGCGGTAGCCGTCATCTCCAGCTTGGGGCGCTTGAAATCGTAGTCGCGGAGGACGAACTTGCCCGACACGACGCGGCGCCGCTCGGCGATCGAGTAGATGGCGTCGGTGTCCTTGTCGAGGCCAGTCCGCTGGCGAAATGGCAGCTCCTCCGGCGCGTCGATCGGGGCGCTGTTCGAGCTGTCGTCCTCGAAGATCACGTACTCTTTGCCGTCGTCGCGCAGCTCGGTCCGGTAATAGATGCCCTCTTCCTCGATCAGCCGGGAAATGAAGCCGAGGGCGCTCTCGTTGTACTGGACGCAATACTCGCGCTTCGGGTAGCTCCCGCTCAGCTTCCACTCCTGCTGAGCCGCCGGGATGTGGCTCTCCGTCAGGACCCTGGAGACGATCTCCTTGACGTCCATCTCCTGGAAGATCTCGCACCCCTCGCTCCGCGCGAGGAGGCCAATCGTGGCCACGACGTGGAACTTGACGTGATGCACGCTCCCGCCGCCGATCAGCGTCGATCCGACGATGGTGACCGCCTCGATCACCCCGCCGAAGAGCCGCACCGGGCCGTCGTCACCGGCGTTGAACGTCAGCTCGGCGACAGTACCAATCATCTCGGCGGGATCGACGTAGTCGGCGAGCTGGACGGTGACGTGAGCCTCGGTGGGCCGCCCTAACCGCTGCTCGGTGCGGAACGCCAGGACGGAGTGCGCCTCGACCGACGTCGTGCGGAAGGTGCGATGGAACGTGCGGATGGCCATCGTCGTCCCCTCAGTTGTCGAGGATCAGGGCCGCGGTCTCCGCGACCGCGCCGTCGATCTTGATGCTCACACCGGCGATCGATATCGACACCGGTGTGAGGGTGATGGTGGACGCGCCCATGACGAACGAGACGATGGTCTCGCCCTCGAACACCACCTTGTCGGCCTTGAGAATGTGCGCTCCGGCGGCAACCTCGGTGAACGTCGCGCCCGCGGTGTCGGCCATGTCGCCGCCGATCTTCGCCAGGATCGCGCCGGCGACCTTCTGGGTCATCGATCCTGTCACCTCGACCCCGCGCCCGCCGATGGCGATCACGGCCTTGGCCGCGCCCGTGGCCTCGGTGCGGTCGCCGACGATATCGATGTTGTGATCCCCCGCCGTGAGCAGCGCCGACGCCGTGCCGACATCGATGGTGAGCGTGGCTGAGCCTTCCATGCTGACCTTGCCGACGACGAGATCCGTCATCAGCGATCCTACCTCGGTCGTGTCGGATCCAGCGACCTCGCGCCGGTGATCGCCGCCGATCTTGAGATCGCGGTTGGCCCCGATATCGAGGGTGTGCGCGCCGCCGATCTGCTCGACCAGGAACGTCTCGACGTGAACTGTCTGGTTGCTGCCGACGCTGACCGTCTGGCTCGCTCCGACCGAGGCCGTCGCGCTGTTGGTGACGTTGACCTTGTGGTTCGCGCCGATGCTGTGCGTCTCGTTGTTGCCAATGGTCTCGGTGGTGTTGTTGACGACGTCGACGGTCATGTCCTTCGACGCGTTGAACATCATCTCTTCCTTGCCCTTGGTGTCGTCCATGCGAAACTCGTTCGAGCTTCCGCCGCCGGGCGTGGTCGCCGTCTGCATCGCTCCACGGGCCTTTCCGGCCGGCAGCGCGTACGGCGGCGGAGTGACGGTGTTGTAGAGGCGCGACATCACCACGGGCACGTCGGGATCGCCCTCGACGTGGCGCACCGAGACCTCCCAGCCGACGCGGGGCAAGAGCATCGATCCGCCCGTCGGCAGCTGGCTGGTGCGCATCCACAGGCTCGACGTGTCATCGGCCTTGCCCAGGCGATCCCACATGTACCTGGCCTTCACTCGACCATGCTTGTCGCTGTGGATCTCCTGGCCGGACGGGCCCGTCGTAATCGCCGTCTGGAGGCCCGGTATCACCGCGGCGCGCTCGAGGCGCGGAGGGCGATAGGCCGTCGTCGCGGTGGGTACCGCGGTGAAGCGGCAGGTGTACCCCGCGCCGCCCGAGCCGCGCAGAGTGCCACCCTCGCGATACTCGATCTCGACGCCGGTGATCAGCAGCTTCTGGTTGAGGGGCTCGTAGGGGTGATCGGTGATGGTGAAGCGCTTTCCGGGCGACATCGTCAACACCGTGGCCTCCCCGGTGACGATGTGGCGCTCGGCCTGGAGCGAGTCGAGGAGCACCTGCGCGTAGCGCTCGCCCACGGCTTGATCGAGGAAGCGCCCCGGGTACTGGTAAACCTCGAGCGCGTGAGCGCCGTCGTCCTTCCCCTCGACCTTGGCCTCGAGCGCCAGCTTGGGCCGCTCGAAGTCGTGGTCGCGGATGAAGGCCTTGTCGCTGCGCACCTCGGTCGACTCCCTCACCCAGAGCACGTGCTCCTTCGAGGTGCCGAATCCAAAGGTGTTGCCGAACGGGATCGAGGCGTTGCCCTCGAGATCGTCGAGGCCTTTCGGATCGTCGCAGAAGACGACCTTGTCCTTCCCGTCCTCGAACGTGACGGTGAAGAAGATGCCCTCTTCCGAGAGCAGTCGAGCGATGAAGTCGAGGTCGGTCTCGCGGTACTGCACGCAGTAGACGCGCGGCGCGTAGCTGCCCGACAGGCGCGCTTCCTGAGCGTCCGAGGCGATGCCCCCCACCGTGAGGACCTTCTTGACGATGTCGGGCACGCTCTCGTGCTGGAAGGTGCGGCAATCGGCCCGCTTGCCGAGGCGAAAGAGGTGCGGAGCGACGGTGATCCGCGTGAACGGCCGCCCGTCCTTGTCGGCGAGCCGCGTGGCCTCGACGGCGACCCCGGAGAACTGGCGCGTCGCGGAGCCGTCGTCCCGGTCGAGCTTGATCAGGATCGATTTACCGATCATCGTCCCGGGGTCGGGCGGACCAGCGTTGTTGACCGCGTCGAAAGTGCCAATCTCGATCACCGCGGTGGGGAGCACCGACAGCGACTCGCGGATCTGGCAGGCGAGCAGGCGATAGGCCTCTCCGTCGACGGAGGCCGCGCCCTTGACGTTGATCACCCCGTCGGCCATGGCCTCACCCCGCGCCCATCTTCAAGGAGGCCCCGAGCTTGACGAGGAGCGCCGTCTCGATCTTGACCTCGGATCCCGTGAGCACGACCGGCCCGCCGCCGAGCTTGAGGCTGCTCCCGCCTCCCTTGAACTCGCCGATGGCGCCGATCAGGGCGATGATCGGCGCCTTCACCGTGTAATCGCCGGCCACCTTCGCATAGTGCAGGCCGCCGACGAGGTGAGTCACGCTGGCGTCGGAGGCGCAGTCGACATTGCCAGTCACGAGGTGAAGCTCGGCCGCGGTGGAGGTGAGGTTCTTGTCCTTCCCCACCGTCTCGCTGCTCATGCCCTTCATCAGCTCGACCTTGACCGCGCCGATGGTCTCTTTGTAGGCGCCCCCGAAGCTCTCGGTGATCGAGGCGACCGAGGCGAGGACATCGGCCGTGCCGGCCTTGCGGGTGATCGCGCCGTCGACCGTCGTCTTCACGCTGTTGGAGATGGTGGTCATGTTGCCACCGACGCTGTACGAGCGGTCGCCGCCGATGTGCTCGATGAAATTGGCGGTCGCGTTGCTAGTCTCGTTGGCGCCGACGTCGATGGCCTGGGCGCCGCCGATCTTGTTCGAGAGGATCGATCCGACGTCGATCGTCTGGTTGCTGCCGACGCTGATGGTCTCGTTGGAGCCGATGTCGATCGTCATGTTCACGGTGACGTTGTGAGTCTCGTCGACGGCGACGGTCTCTTTCTTGTCGTGGCCAACCGAGATATTGAGATCCTTCGAGGCGTGCATGCTCCAGCCCTGGCTGCCGCCCGAGTCACCCATGTTGATCTCGTTGTGGCCGCCGCCGCCGGGCGAAGACATGCTCTTGATCGCGCCCGAGGCCTGCGACGCCGGGAGCGGATACGGAGGCGATTTCTCGGCGTTGTAGACCCGACCGAGCACGAACGGCTGGTCGGGATCGCCATTGAAGAACGCGACCGAGACCTCCCAGCTCACGCGGGGGATTATCATCGAGCCGCCCATGGCGAGCTGCGAGACGCGGAGCCAGCAGCTCGCCGTGTCGTTCTGCTGATTGATGCGATCCCAGTGGAAACGCACCTTGATCCGGCCGTACTTGTCGACGTGAATGGCCTGCTCGTCGGTGCTCGGCCCCATCACGGTCGCGGTCTGGATCCCGCGGATCCGCGGCTTCTTCGCGGCCCGCGTGGGCGCGTACGGAGCGCCCTTGGGGATGCCGGTGAACTCGTTCTGGCAAAGCTGGTTGGGGCCGCCGCTCTCCAGCGTTTGCTCGCCCGAGGTGTGGAGCTCGGTGACGATGAACTCGCCGTTCAAGCAGTCTTGCGCGGCGCCGTCGACGGTGAAAGGCACGCCGCAGCGCAGGCCGATGGCGCGGCTCTCGCCACGAACGGTGTCGGCGTCGCGGCGGCGCTCGCTGATCCGGGCCTTGGCGCGCTGCGAGCCGACAGCCGCCTTGGTGAAGCCGCCGGGGAACTCGTAGAACGAGGCCGGCCAGACTTCTTTGGCGGGCATCACCGCCTGGGGTGCCTGTTGCGGCTTCTCGTGATCGTAGTCGCGGAGCATCACGTCCGAGGTGCGGAGCGCGCGGGTGCGGCTGAAAATCGAGAGCGGCGTACCGGAGAGGCCCTGACCCATCGCGAACGTGACGGCGGGCGCGTCGTCGGCCGCGACGAACGCGGCTACCGCGTCGGCCAGGACGAGCGTGTGCCCCTCGGCCTCGTGTAGGAAGAAATAGAAGATGCCCTCGTCCTCGAGCAAGCGGTGCACGAAGTCGAGCTCCGACTCGCGGTACTGGACGACGAACTCGCGCGCGTCGTAGGTGCCCACGAGCTGCGTCTCGACCCTGTCGACGCCGGACTCCGTGAAGAGCGTCTTGACGATGTCGACGATCGATCGGTCCTGAAAAATACGGCAATTCTCGCGGTGCGCGAGGGCCGACAGCGCCGGGCGGAGGCGGAGCTTGAAGTGAAACCGCGTGCCGGTGAGGTAGTCGAAGTCGAGGCGATCGATCACGCCGTGAAAGAAGCGCTGGCCGCCCTCGGCGTCGACGAGCGTGAGCAGCGCGCTCTTGCGCAGGACGGCGGAGGCGACGAAGCCCGGATCGGCGGTGGAGAGCTCGATTTCGATCTCGAATGGGCGCGATATCGCCTCGCGGGCCTCGTACCGGATCACGAGCAAATCGTCCGGGAGACCGGGGCCACGCAGATCGATCAAGCCAGTCGAAGCCGCCACCCTCGGAGGATACACGCCGATCGAGCGGGCCGTCTACGGCCGCACTTCACGGCCCGACTCGCTAGCGCGGCGCGCGGGCCAGCCAGTCGCGGTAGCTCTGAAAAAGGGCGCCGTAGTGCGTGAAGAGCTCCTTGTCGGCGTTGAAGCGGCGGCTCCACTCCTCGGCTTCGGCGCGGTGCGATGCCTCGTCGAGGCCGTAGCGACCGCGCACCTGGGCGACGGCGGACGGCGTGACGGCGATCTCGGCGCTGAGCGAGGCGAACTGTTCGAGCGTGAACCGCGTGGCGCGAGGCGCAGCGGCCGAGGCTGCGGGAGTCGTCAGCGCAGCGACGGCAGGCGCGGTGACGGCGGGAGTCGTCGTGGAGGAAGGCGAGCGAAACGGCAGGCCGCGCCCCGGAGGCGGCGGAGGGCCGGGCGGCGGAGGGCGAGGAGGGGAATCGGGCGTCGCGCGAAAAGGCAGCTTGCCGCCCGGATCGGCGGGCTTCATGTCGGCGACGACAGTGCCGCTGAGGTCCATCACCGCGTTGGGATCGAAGGCGGGGCGCGCGATGGGCTTGATCAGCGCGAGCGGCGTGGTCGGCCCCGTCGTGCGCAGCTCTTCGCTCTTCTTGAAGGGCGTGGCTTGCTGAGCGAACGGCGATTCGACGCCCGCCAGCGTGGCGCCGCTGCGAACCGACCGCGCGGTCGGGGGCGGCGCGTCGGCGAGGACGGCGCGACCTTGCTTGAACGGGAGCGGGGCGGCCGAGGCAAAGGGCGAGATCAGCTCGGCGGCGACCGTCCCGGCGAGGTTCGTGGGCGGCGGCGCAGCGATCGCCGGGGCGCTGTGGATCGCCACCGGCGCACGCGGCGCGACGGCGGCGGGCAGCGCGAACGAGGCCGGCGCTGCGACGAACGAAGGCGGAGCGGCGACGGACGGGGGCTCGGCGACGAGGGACGGCGGCGGCGCGACCGGCGCGGGCGCGACCATGAACGACGGCATCTGCGGAGCGAAGGCGGGCGCGGCGACGAACGACGGCGGCGGCGCGACGCTGGCGGGAGGCGCGTCGGCGGCAGTGTGGATCCCGGGGCGCGGGGCCTTCTTCTTGGTGCCCGCGCGACGGAAGCCGCCCGCGGCGCGACGCTGGGCCACGAACGCCGAGTTGTAGCGGTTGGTGAGATCGAAGCGCTTGCGCGCGGCCTCGTCGGCCATCTTGCCGAGCCACGACTCCTGCGCTCGGGTCCAGGCTTCGATCGAGAGGCCTTCGCGGCCGATGACTTCGTCGCGGGGCGCGCCGGACTCGATGTCGGCGCTGAGCGCGGCGAAGCGCTCGAGGGCGAGGATCGGCGCCTCGTCGTCGGACGCCGGAGGATCGCCTGCGGGGGTGCTGGATCCAGAAGACATGGCGCGCGGTCAGCATAGAGCGGAGCCGGCCGCGCCGTCGAGGGGCAGCGGCGAGGGCTCGAATCCACGCGCTTCACTTGACTGCGGAAGGCCTCCTCCCCAAGGTTGACCGGCGAGTCAAGAATGCCCCGTATCGCCGACCCCCGCGCCAAGATCGAGCTGCTCCGCGCCGCCGAGTCCGTGTTCGCCGAACACGGGCTCAACGCCTCCAAGGTCGAGCACATCACCACGCGCGCCGGCGTGTCGAAGGGCGCCTTCTATCTCCACTTCGAGAGCAAGGACGACTGCTGGCGGCAGATCATCGAAGGCTTCGTCGCCAAGCTCGTTAACTGCCTCGACGTGCCGCACGTCGCCGGCGCCGACCTCGTCGAGAACGTCACCGAGCACCTCGATCGCTGGCACCGGCACGATCTGGAAATCCTCGAATTTTGCTGGCAAAATCGAGCTATTTTCCGGATGGTCCTCGCCGGCGGCGGGGGCACGCCGTACGCGTACCTGATCGACGAGTTCGCGGCGCGCGTCGCCGAGACGACCGAGGGCTGGATGCGCCAGGCGGTCGGCGCCAACGTGTACCGCGACGACATCGACACCACCGTCGTCGCGGCGCTGATCTCCGGCGCCTACGACCGGATGGTGCGCGAGCTGATCAGCCGCCCTGCGCGCCCCGACATCGCCGCGTGGTCGTACCAGGCGCTCTCGCTGTTCACGCGCGGGCTCCTCACTGACGAGGCGCGCCTCGTTCTTGACCGGAAGGTCAGCACCGGTGCGGCGGCGGTCGAGGCCAGATCGCCGCGGGCGCGGCGAAAGAGCTGAGCCGACGGATCAGCGTCAGCCCAGCGCCCCTCGCGCCGTGGTCCGATCGCGTGATCGCCAGCGCCAGAGTCCGGATCGACGCCGGAGCCCTGCCGAGAGTCCACGCCCGCGCCGCCGCGCGCCCCGCGCCGGAGCCGACGGTCGGCGCGTCGCCCGCCGCACCTGCGCGAGCAGCGACTCGACGGCCTCGATCAGCTGCTCGGAGGCCGTCCTCATCCTGCGCACCATCTCCACCTGCCGCGTGTCGAGCGGCGCTCCCCGCGCCCGGTGCAGCTGATCGAGGTTCAGCCGCAGCGACATCAGCGGGGTGCGAAGATCGTGCGATGCTTGCCGGTAGAAACCTGTTTTACCCATCCTCGATCTCATCGATGCCCGAGCCCGCGCCCCCGTCTCGCCCCTGATGGATTTACCCATTCTCTATTGCGACGAGCACCTCGTCGCCTTCGCGAAACCGTCCGGCCTCCTCGTGCATCGCGGGTGGGGCGACGACGCCGTCACGCTCGTCGATCTGGTGCGCGAGCGCTTCAGCGACGCGATTCACCCGGTGCACCGGCTCGATCGCGGCACCAGCGGCGTCATCGTCGTCGCCCGCAGCGGCGAGGCCGCGGCGCGCGTGCAGGCCTCGTTCGAGCGGGGCGAGGCCGAGAAATGCTACCTCGCCCTGGTGCGCGGGATCGCTCCGGAAGAGGGCCTCGTCGATCATCCGATCCCGCGGCGGGAGGACGGCCCGCGCGTCCCCGCGGTGACCGCGTTTCGTCGCCGCTTCGCCGTCAGCGCCGCGACGGCGATCGATCTGCCCGCGCCCGTGCAGCGCTGCTCGCTCGTCGAGGCGCGACCGCGCACCGGGAGGCTGCACCAGGTCCGCCGTCACCTCAAGCACGTAAACCACCCGCTCATCGGCGACGCCAACTACGGCAAGGGCGATCTGAATCGCCTGTTTCGCGCGGCGGTAGGGCTCGGTCGCCTCGCGCTGCACGCCGCCTCGCTCGACTTCGTGCATCCGTTTTCGGGCGCGCGGCTCCACCTCGAAGCGCCGCTGCCCGACGATCTCGTCGAGCCCTTCACGCGCCTCGGGATCCCCGCCTCGGCGTGGGCGTGAGACGCGATCGAGATCGCGATCGAGATCGAGAAGCGCACGCGCCGCCGCGTCGCCGTGATAACCGCGTCCGCGGAAACGGAGAGCACCCGCCATGGCCACCCTGATCGCGATGCACTACTCGCCGTGGACCGAGAAGGCTCGCTGGGCCCTCGATCACCACCGCGTCCCGTACCGCGTCGAGGCCCACGTCCCGATGCTGGGCGAGCCGTTGCTGCGGCTCCGCACGGGGCGCCTCACCGGGCCGGTGACGATCCCCGTGCTCCTCGACGGCGACGGCGCGATCTACGATTCGTTCGCCATCGCGCGCCACGCAGAGCGCAACGGGAGCGGCGCGCCGCTGTTCCCGACCGCGCACCTCGCCGAGATCACGCGCTGGAACGATCGCGCCGACGAGGGGCTCGTCGCGGCGCGGAGCCTCGTCGTCGCCCGGATCGCCGCGAGCCGCGAGGCCCAGGCCGAGTCGCTCCCGGGCTTCATCCCCGAGTCGATCCGCCCCGCGCTCACCGGGATGGCGCAGCTCGGCGTGCGCTACCTGGCCGCGAAATACAGCCTCACCCGCGATCTCGCGCGGGCCGAGGCCAGGCTCGCCGGGGCGCTCGACGAGCTCCGCGCCGCCCTCGATGGCGGCGCGTACCTGCTCGACGGCGACCTGACGTACGCCGACATCGCCGCGGCCGTGATGCTCCAGGCGGTGCGGCCCGTGCGCGACGCCTTCATTCGCCTCGGCCCCGCCACGCGCGCCTGCTGGACGACGCCCGCGCTCGAGCAGCGCTACGCCGATCTGATCGAGTGGCGCGATCAGCTCTACGACAAGCACCGCCGCGGGTAGCGCCGCGCGGATCTCCGCAACGAGCGCCTCGTTTCGTCGCAGGCGCCTTGTTGACAATGACTTTCACTTACACTATCAACTCGCCGCGATGACGAGATGCTCGTGGGCCGCTGCCGTGGGTTTGCTGCTGCTGGCGGCCTGCAACGCCGACGGTAACCGCGCCGTCCTCGCCGACGAGGCGCGCGACGAGGAGACGGTGACGGCCGCAAAGGCCTTGATTCAAAGCCGATTCGACGCCTTCGCCGCGGCGACCACGGCCCTCCGCGCCGCCGCGCCGGCGCCCGATCACGACGGCTGGAACGCCAAGGACGACGCCGGGGCCGTGGCCGCGATGCGCGCCGCGTGGCTCCAGGCGCGCGCCGCGTACACCTCGGTCGAGGTACCCGCGAGCACGCTGTTCCCTTCGATTCATGCTCGAGTCGACATCGACTACGACGATCTCCTCGCGGCCGGCCGGGATGCGGCCCCGTTCGATGGGCACGGCGTGATCGGCCTCCAGGCCGTGGAGCGCATCCTCTGGTCCGACGTGATCCCGGCGAACGCGACCGAGCACGATCAGGCGCTCGACGGTTACGCGGCACCGGCGTTTCCGGCCGATCAGGCCGAGGCCACCGCGCTCGCGAGCGAGCTCCTCGCGCAGCTCGAAGCCGACGCTGCGGCGCTGCGCGACGGCTGGCGCGCGACGACGATCGACGCCTCCACGGCCTACTCGACGATGACGCTCGCGCTCCAGGAGCAGTTCGGGCAGCTCGAGGAGGCCGGCAAAGGCGAGGGGAAATCGCGCTACGCCGGCCGCTCGCTCGCGAACCTGCGCGACGATCTCGCGGCGACCGAGGCGATGTACGCGGTGTTCCGCCCGTGGATCCTCGCGAAGTCGGGAGGCGCCCACACCGACGGCGAGGTCGCCAAGGGCTTCGCGCGCCTGCACGTGGTCCACGACACGAGCACTGGCGACGATCTGCCGCTGCCCCCCGCCGGCTGGCGCGAGGCCGATCCCGACAGCGAGATGCTCGCGACCCCGTTCGGCCGGCTTTTCACGACCGCGCATGAGGAGGCCGACCCGTCCACCGACGGGACGCTCAGCTTCGAGATGATCGAAGCCGCCGGCCTCCTGGGCGTGACCGCCGCGGACTGAAAAAAGGACGACCGAGGATCGAATCGAGCCCTTGACCTGAACGGAGGCTCGACTATAGTCCCGCCCTCTTCGACCAAGGTCGATCATTCCAGCTTAGCTCAGTTGGTAGAGCAGGCGGCTGTTAACCGCCGGGTCGCAGGTTCGAGTCCTGCAGCTGGAGCAGTAAAGAAGTACGAATAGCCTCGCTGAAAAGTGGGGCTTTTTTCGTTCTGGGGCTTCGTGCGCGCGATCGCCGCCAGCGCCTTCGACACGGCCGCGAGAGGGCTCGTCGGCCAGCCCGGACTGCAGCTCAGGCTCGCGGTCGCCACGACGACGTGCCGTGTGCGATTGGCACCTTGCAGGGCGACTCTCTCGCGCAGCGCTCGCGGTCCACGTGGATCCACTGCTGGTCACCCGTGGCGTTCGCGAAGGCCGCGATGTCTTCGAAGCGCATCGTGCGCCACTCCGAGACGCCGAGGGCCTTACCGAGGTACGACTGCAATCCCGCGTAACCTTCGATGTTCGTCCTGGCCATGTGAGCTGGATACCACGAGTGGCTCTGTCTCGTCGCTCCCGCGCTACGACGCGAGCGGCGCGCGCCAGAGCTTCGGCAGCACGAAGAAGGCCCAGGTCGTCGCGCCCGCGAGCCACAGCGAGGCCGCCGCGCCGAGCCAGCCGAAGTAGTGCTCGGGCATCGCCGTGACGCTGACGCGCAGGCCCATCGACGCCGCGAAGAGGACGCCGAACGCGAGCACCGGCCAGGGGCGCCCCGACTGCGCAGCGTCGTGACCCGAGTGCCCGAGGACGACATGCGTGCTCACCGCGAACGCCAGGAGCCCGAACCCACCGACGAACATGACGTGGAGCGACTCGACGCGATGGTCGGGAAACGCCGCCGCGCCGAGGAGGCCGAGCGGGATCGCCCACGCGGCGATCCACACGAGCCAGCGATTGGCGCCAGGCCGCGAGGGCACGCGGAAGGCCCCTGACGCCACGAGCACCGCGAGCGCGACCACGCCGCGCAGCAGCGCGCCGAGCCGCGGCGATCCACCCACCTCGACGGCGAGTCCCGCGACGATGACGAGCCCCGCCGCGACGTACGCGAGCGGCGCGAATGTCCTTCCTTTGTCGAGGTCCGGGGCGCCCTCGCCTCGCCCGGCGAGCGGAAGAAAGAAGGCCCCGATCCCCAGCGCGAGGCAGATGAACACGCCCTCGAACGCGAGCCGCCGCCCGAGCGCGAGCATCCACGACGGCGCGTCGGCGGCGAGGCCCGCGCCCGTGAACGCCGCGCCGACGAGCCCCGCGACGAGGCCGATCGGCACGAGCGCGAACGACGCGGGAGGCCGGCGCCCCGCGGCCCGCGCGGCGAAGCGACGGATCGCGAACGCGGCGAGGATCAGCAGCGCCGCGGCGTAGGCGATCTGGCCGAGCGCCGGCGCGTCGAGGAGCGTGGTCAGCGAGACGACCGGCAGCAGCACCAGCAGCGCGACGATCTCGATCCAGCTCGCCGGCGACGTGCCTGTCCGCTTCGGGAGCGCGGTCAACAGGAACCCGGCGGCGAACGCGACGAGGAACGCCTGCGTCTGGGTGACGGCGTGAAACCGCGCGAGGTAGGCGCTGATTGCGCCCGTCGTGTAGAGGATCCAGTGCGCGACGCCCCCGAGCCCGAGCACGAACGCGAGCGGAAAGAACAGGCGGAAGGGCTCCGCGCGCAGCGAGATCGGCGTCACTGGTTCCCCGCCAGGCGGAGCACGACGACGAGGATCGCGGCGGTGAGCACGCTCGCGGCGACCAGGCTCCAGCCGACGCGGCGCATCTGCAAGAGCGAGCGACGACGCTTCGCCGCCACGTCGACGGGGATCATCGCAGCGGAAGACACAGCACTTCGGGGTAGCTCGCGCACGAGATCTCTCCTCACCGTTCGTCGGAGCGTCGAGCGGCCCGTCAGCGCCTCGGCGCTGCGAACCAGTCGTCACTCACGCGCTCGCCCATCGACCAACACCAGATGTATGGTCTCCCAAGCAATTCGCGTTCCGCGACCTGGCGCAGCCGAAACAGGGGTGGGCAGCGCGCCTTTGCGCAGTCGCTGCGCGCAGCGCGCAAGCCCTGCCAGCGGTGACGTTCAGCCGCCCTGCCGTCCCCCACGCGTCGCGAGGCGGCCTGGCGGGCTACCAGGCCGAGCCCGGGCCTCCATCACGGATGAGCCTTTGCTGGGATTTGGGGTGGACACGACGGCAGGCCCCTTTCGGGGCCAATCACGGGGACGCGTCGCGTTCTCGCGGCGTTCGCCGGAGCTTCGGGAACACCAGGGCGACATGCCTGCGCGAGGCGTCGTCGAGGCGCCGCGCGTGCGCGTCGAGCAGATCGCTGCGGGTCACGATCCCCACCGCGCGGGTCGCGTCGTCGCCGCGCACCACGATGAGCCGGCCCACGCCGTCTTTCACCATGCGATCGGCCGCCGCGCGCGCCGTGCTTCGCTCGTGGATCACCAGCGGGGGGCGTTTCACCAGCGAGCCGACCAGCCCGGCGGCAGGAGCCTCGGTCTCGAACACCTCCGATCGGGTCACCACGCCGAGCAGCGCGCCGGCCGGGTCGAGCACCGGAAACCCGGTGTGGCGCGTGCCAGGGCCGCGCGCGTGCAACCAGGCGCGCGCCGCGTCGATTGGCATGCTGGCGTCGAGCGTCACCACATCGCCGCTGGCGCAGTCGCGAACCAGGATCCCGGCGAGGAAGTCGGCCTGGTACTCGGCGGGTACGTGAGCGCCGCGGCGGGCTATTTTCTCGGTCATGATCGAGGTCTTCATCAGCAGGGACGAGACCAGGAACGAGGCCGCGCAGCCCCCGAGGAGCGGGAGCAAGCCAATGGGCTGCTTCGTCGCTTCGAAGGCGAAGACCACCGACGCCAGCAGCGCGCGTGACGCGCCGGCGAACATCGCCGCCATGCCCACGAGCGCCGCGAGTCGCACGTCGACGCCGAGGCCGGGCAGAAGGGCGATCGCCAGCGATCCGAGCAACGAGCCGAGCCCGCCGCCGAGCGTGAACAGCGGCGCGAGCGTGCCGCCGGACGTCCCGCTCCCGAGAGACACGCTCCACGAGAGCAGCTTGAGGAGGCAGAAGATCATCGCCGCTCGCCCCGCGAGGCTGCCAGAGAGGATATCGTCGATGTTCTCGTAGCCGACCCCGAGCGTGCGCGGCGAGAAATAGCCGGCCACGCCCACCACGACGGCGCCGATCGCCGGCCACCACATCCAGTGCACGGGCAGCTTCTCGAAGGCGTCTTCGATCGCGTAGAGCCCGCGCGTGACCAGCACCGAGGCGACGCCCACGAGGCCGCCGATCACGATGTACGAGGCCAGCGCGGCGCCAGAGGGTTGCGCGAGCTCCGGGAGCGAGAATACCGGCGCGGTTCCCACCATGGCTGCGCGCGCGGCCGTCGCCGCGGAGGCGGCGAGCGCCACCGGGATCACCGAGCGGGGGCGATACTCGAAGAGGAGCAGCTCTATCGCCAGGAGCACCGCGGACACCGGCGTACCGAACGTCGCCGCCATGCCCGCGACGGCGCCCGCGGCGAGCAGCGTCTTGCGCTCATCGGTCGTGACCCGGAGCACCTGTCCGATCAGCGAGCCAATCGCGCCGCCGGTCGCGATGATCGGCCCCTCGGCGCCGAACGGGCCGCCCGTGCCGATGGCGATGGCCGCAGAGAGCGGCTTCAACAGGATAAGGCGCGGCGGGATCCGGCTCTGATTGAAGAGCACCTGTTCCATCGCCTCGGGGATGCCATGACCTCGGATCGCGCTGGAGCCGTAGCGCGCCATGAGCCCGACGATCACCGCGCCGACGATGGGCACGACGATCACCAGCAGGCCCAGGTGGTTGCCGGCGGGCGAGCTGAATTGCGTCGAAACGCGGCCGTAGAAAGCGACGTTGGTGACCAGGCCAATCAGCCGAGTCAGCAGCTGCGCGACGAGGCTCGCGGTGAGCGCGAGCGCGATGGCGAGCGCGCTGATGAAGACCACGCGGCGATCGACCATGGCGGGGCCGACAGGCGTCGACGAGTGTTCGTGGCTGGAGGAGCGCTCGGGCACACTGCCACTCATCGGTCGACTACCTTCTTCTTCCGCCGGCCGCGCGCGTGCTCTTCCTCGAAGAACATCGGCGCTTCGCTCTCGCCTTCGCCCATCGCGGTGACGATGGCGGTCAGGCTCGCGGCGAGCGCCTGGCGCTCGGCCCTCGGCTGCAGGGCGATCGCCGCGATCAACCGCTGCTGCGCGGGGACCGGAGTCTTCTTGAGCAGCTCGCGCCCGCTCGGCGTGATCTCCACCTCGGCGCGGCGAGCGTCGTCGGCGGCGACGCCTCGCTCGGCGAACCCACGCTCGACGAGGCGGGCGACGACGACCGAGACCGAGCTCGGGTCGGTCGCGGTGCGCGCGGCGAGCATCGCGAGGGAGAACGGCCCGCCGCTCGCCAGCTCGTGCAGGACGAAGAGCTGCGCCAGGCTGACGCCGTACGCTTTCTCCGTGGCCGACGAGGAGAGGCGGAGTAGTCGGAAGATCCTCCGGATCGCGTTGAGAGTGACGGTGACGTCGGGATCGGAGCGGCCCCCGCCCGACGATTTAGATTCATGGGATCCCATGCTTTTTCTTTCCTTACTCCAGCGCTGAAGGCTGCGCAAGGATCACACGGAGCCGCGTCCATGGCCTGTGTCGTCGGCCGCGGCGGGCGATTCGCCGCCGCGTCGATCGAGGGATCTTCAGCCGGGAGGCGCCGACGGCACGGGCTTCACCTTGCTGGCCCAGAGCGGGTAATCGATGCCCGCGGCGCGATTGATGGCGATCGCCTGCAGCGTCAGGAGCAGGACGGCGACCTCGATGACCACGAGGTACGAGGGGCGAGTGACGATGCCAAGAGAGATGATCAGCGTGGTCGCGCCGGCCGGGGGGTGAGCCGCCTTGAACAGGATCATCAGCGAGCCAGTCGCTGCCAGCGAGAGCGCAGCGGCGAGCACGCGGTGCAGATCGACGCCGACCATCATCGCCGGCGGCGCATGCTCGAGGCCCATCAACAGGAGAGCACCGTAGCCGCAGGCGATCCCGATAGCGTGTCCGAGCAGGGTGTTGCGCGGGCTCGCGGTGGGCAGCGTCGGCGTGAAGAAGAACAGGAAGGCTGTGGGGCCGAGCGAGGGAAACACGAACGGCGTGCGCGTGGCCATCGCCAGAGCGGCGAGCATCGCGATGGTGATGAAGCCGTTGACGAACATGAACGCGGCCCACACGGGGCGCTCGGGGAAGTGTCCGAGGAGGCGAGTCAGGCGCAGGCGGGCGACCAGGCCGCGCGTGACCTGGGGATCGAGCACCGAGAGGCGCGAGCCGCTCACGACGCCGCCTTGCGCAGGCCGTCGTCGAAGCGCACGGCGTGAACGAGCATACCGCCGTTGATCGCGAAGAGGACCAGCGAGGCGATCGCCGCCGGGATCAGCACCCCGCGATCGTTGCTCAGCAGCGCCTCGAGCGCCGCCGAGACGAGCCAGATCTGGATGACGAGCAGCACCGCGATGAAGGCGCAAATGGCCGTCATCAACGTGGTCCCCTGGTGGCTTCGATCCCGCCTCACGAGGCGTCCTTGCCGACGGCGACGACGTCGTCGCCGCGCAGCTCGACCTGGATCATCGGCAGCCTCCGCACCGGCGGTCCGGCGATGGGACGACCGTCCTTTGCCGAGAAGATGCCATGGTGGCAGGGGCAAAAGAGCTCGTCGCTCTCGGCGTGGTACACGACGGCGCAGGAGAGGTGAGTGCAGACCTGGGAGAAGGCGCGGAGGCTGCCATCCTGGCCACGGACGAGGATGCAGGGGTCGCCGCTGGTCGGGTAACGGAAGAGAGCCGAGCCGCCGACAGGTACGCTCGACGCGCTCGCCACCTTCACGTCAGGCACCTTCTCCTCGCGCCGCCCCCACCGCCCCACGGCGGCGATCACCACGCCCGCGGTCGCGAGCAGGGCCGATCCGAGGGTGAGGAACTTCGCCAGCTCGCGCCGGGTGACGTAATGATCCTGCTCCCAGCGAACCGGGAAATCTTCGCGCCAGCGCGGCGTTTCGCGCGGGGCTTTACCGGGTTGATCGCTCACGGCTCCTCCAGCAGGTCAGCGACGTCGTTGGGATCGCGCGAATGGGGCGACGAAGGAGCCCGAGGTCTGGGGCCGTCCTCGACCCCAGGTTGAGAAGACGGCCTGGTCCCGAGCTGCACCAGCCCGGAGATCTCCACCGCGCGCACGCTCGGCGGCACCATCACATATACCATGGTCTTGACGATCTCGGCGCCGAACTTCCACTCGTTGATCGGCACGCCAGCGCGCGTTTGCCGGATCTCGTCGAGGGTGGTGAACGTCAGCGCCTGCGACGGGCACACCGTCGCGCACATGGGCTTCTTGCCGACGCTGGTGCGGTCGTAGCAGAGATCGCACTTCATCATCTGATCGATCGAGACAAGGTATTTCGGTACGCCGAAGGGGCAGGAGAGCACGCAGTTCGAGCAGCCGATGCAGCGGGGCTTGAGCGAGCTCTGCACCACTCCGTCATCGGTCTTCTTGATGGCGTCGGCGGGGCAGACCTCGGCGCAGATCGGATCTTCGCAGTGCATGCACACCTGCGGCGCCGTCTGCACGGAGCCCTGGCGATCGATCGTCTCGAGCTGGATCATCGACACTCCGCGGTGGGTGTCGCACTCCTCGCAGGCTTGCACGCAGGCTTTACACCCGATGCAGCGCGAGTAATCGATGAAGAACGCGAGCTCGCTCATCGGATGCCTCCCGCTTCGGGCGCGAGCCGGGCGATCTCGTCGTCCGGCGGCTCGGCCCGGCTCACCCGGACAGCGCAGATCTTGTATTCGGGGATCTTGGAGATCGGATCGAGCGCGCGAATGGTGCAGCGGTTCGCCGCGCGCGTCAGCGGCCAATGGTACGGCACGAACACGGTGTCTGGCCGGATGGTCTTCACCACCATCGCGCGGACGACGACCGAGCCTCGCCGGCTCTCGACCTTGACGAAGTCGGTTTCGGCGATACCGAGCTTCTCGGCGAGTCGGGGGTGGAGCTCGCAGAAGGGCTGTGGATTCTGATCGTCGAGCGCGCCAATTCGCCGGGTCTGCGAGCCAGAGAGGTACTGAGAGACCACGCGCCCCGTGGTGAGCACGATGGGATACTCTTCGTCGGGCTCCTCGACGGCAGGGCGCCACTCGACCGGCTGGAAATGGGCCTTGCCATCGGGGTGGCCGAAGCGGGCGCCTTCGTAGAGGCGCGGTGTCCCCGGGTGATCCAGCGTGGGACACGGCCAGAAGACGCCCTGCTCGGCGATGATCCGGTCCCAGGTGATACCGTAGTAGTCGGCGACTCCGCCGCGCGAGGCTCGCCGCAGCTCGTCGAAGATATCCCGCGGAGACTCGTAGGCAAACTTGTCCCCCACCCCGAGGCCCGCGGCGAGATCGCAGATGATCCTCCAGTCCGCGCGCGCGCCGGCGGGCGGCTCGACGACCTTCTGGTGCAGGACCACGCGCCCTTCGACGGTGGTGATGGTCCCCTCGTCTTCTTCGATCAAGGATCCCGGCAAGACCACGTTGGCGTGCCGCGCCGTCTCGGAGAGGAAGAAATCGATCACGGTGAAGTGCTCGAGCTTCTCCAGCGCTTCACGCACGAAGTCCTGATCCGGGAGCGACACCAGGGGGTTGAAGCAGATCAGGAGCAAGCCCTTGATCTCGCCGGCGTGAATCTTCTCGACGAGCTCGACGGCCGAGACTCCCTTGTGGGGAATCGAGGGCTCGGGGACGCCCCAGACCTCGGCCATGTGGCGGCGGTGCTCCGGATTCTCGATGTCGCGGGCGCCGGGCAGCTGATCGCACTTCTGCCCTTGCTCGCGCCCTCCCTGGCCGTTGCCCTGCCCCGTCACCGTCCCGAAGCCGCTGCCGCGATTGCCCGGCAGGCCGAGGCAGAGGGCGAGACCGATGAAGGTGCTGACCGTGTCGGTGCCCGTCGCGTGCTGCTCACCGCCGCGGGCGCTGAGGACGTAGGCGCCACGCTCGGTGTCCCGGGCCCGGGCCAGCAGGCCGACGGCCCGGCGCATCGACGAGGCGGCCACGCCGGTCACCCGCTCGGTGCGGTCCGGGAACCACTGGCAGGCGATCGACCACAGGTCCTCCCACCCGTTCGTGCGGGTGGTGATGTAGTCACGGTCGATGAGCCCGTCGAGCACGGCGACGTGGATCATCCCGAGCGCCAGGGCCCCGTCGGTGCCGGGGCGCAGCTGGAGGTGGACGCCGCCGCCCTCGAGCGCGAGCGCCGCCGTCGGGGTCAGTCGCGGGTCGGCGACGACCAGACCACCGGCGTCCGCGGCGGTGACCAGGTGGGTCAGGAACGGGGGCATCGTCTCGGCGGGATTGGCCCCGAGCAGCAGGACGGCGTGGGCCGAGGAGAGGTCCGTGACCGGGAACGGCAGCCCACGGTCGAGGCCGAAGCAGCGGATGCCGGCCGCTGCTGCCGAGGACATGCACCACCGCCCGTTGTAGTCGATCTGGGCCGTCCCGAGAGCCACCCGCGCGAACTTGCCCAGCTGATAGGCCTTCTCGTTCGTCAGGCCACCTCCGCCGAACAGGGCAACCGCATCCTTGCCGCCCGCCGCCTGGGCCCTCCTCATGCCGTCCGCGACTCGGTCGAGGGCCACGTCCCACGACGTCTCGACGAGCTCCGCCCCCTCGCGCACCAACGGGGTGACGACCCGTCCGGGGTGGCGGAGCATCTCGGCGCTGGTCCAGCCCTTCTGGCAGAGACCCCCCCGGTTCGTGGGGAACCGACGGGCGCTCACCACCAGGTCCGACGGTGACGTCCCCGACAGGGTCATCGCGCACTGCAGGCCGCAGTAGGGGCAGTGGGTGTCGGTCGTCTGTCGATCGGTCAGCTGCGCCGCGGTCATGTGGCCACGAGGTCAGGGGCAGTCTGCCGCTGCTCC
>JANYGI010000004.1 GCA_025362495.1 Byssovorax sp.
TCCTGCCCCGGGAGGAGTCCAACCCCGGGAAGCCCACTCCTTGCGCAGCGCGAGGTGACTCGCGCGGCGAAGCGTAGGAGGGCACGTGAGCGGGCCGGGCGATCGAGCCTCGAAACGTTGTGAAATGAGGGAGCCGACGCGGTCGTCTTTCGCGGAAGGCCATGACGGAGGTCCGAAGAACGTGGACCTGGACCTACCGTTCCCTCCGGGGTCGAAGACCTCGGCACGCTCAGATACGCCTCTTGCACGGGAACCGGGAGACCTCGGAGGAGCCTCGCCGTTCGTGGTGGACGACAGGCAGTCACGGGAAGGTGAAGAGCCACACTCCGTGACGACGCACTCCGAGGAGTCGGACGCGGGCATGGTACCGGAGAAGTCGGCGAAGATGTGGGTAACGCCCGTCGAGTCGATGGAGGGACGGGCCGCGGCCAAGGGGAAATCCGTTTCACGAAACGCGCTCCGGGCTCAGGACCGGCAAGGCGCGCCCACGCAAGTGGAGCGGATCGGACAGCGAGCGAAGGAGAAGAAAGGGGAGCGGTTCGACAACCTGTTGAGCGCGATCCAGGCGCCGTTGCTGAAGGAAGCGTATCAGCGCTTGCGGAAGCGCGCGGCACCTGGGGTGGATGGAATCACGTGGGAAGAGTACGGCGAGCATCTCGATGCCCGGCTGCTCGACCTTCAAGATCGCATCCATCGCGGCAGCTATCACCCGCAGCCCGTGCGACGCGTGCACATCCCGAAAGGCGATGGACGCACGCGACCGCTCGGCATTCCGGCGCTGGAAGACAAGCTCGTCCAGCAGGCGGCGCGGATGGTGCTGGGGCCGATCTACGAGCGCGCGTTCCTGGGGTTCTCGTACGGGTTTCGGCCTCGCCGATCGCCGCACGATGCCCTGAACGCGGTCGCGGTGGCGATCGACAGGAAGACGACCTGGGTGCTCGACGCCGACATCCGATCGTTCTTCGACACCATCGATCATGGATGGATGCAGAAGTTCATCGAGCACCGGATCGGGGACAAGCGCATGGTGCGGCTGCTGATGAAGTGGCTGCACGCCGGCGTGATGGAGGACGGCGAGCTACGCGCAGTGGAAGAGGGAGCGCCTCAAGGTGGGATCATCAGCCCGCTGATGGCGAACATCTACCTGCACTACGCGCTCGATCTGTGGGCCAATCAGTGGAGGAAGCGGCACGCGCGCGGTGAGGTGTACATCGTGCGTTACGCCGACGATTTCGTGATGGGCTTTCAGTACGAGAAGGACGCGCGCGCGATGCGTGAGGCGCTGGCCTCGCGACTCGCGACGTTCGGCCTGGAGCTGCACCCGGAGAAAACCCGAGTGCTTCGGTTCGGGCGATTCGCCCGACAGGACGTCAACCGCGACGGGCGCACGCGCCCCGAGACGTTTGACTTCCTGGGGTTCACGCACATCGCCGGGGTGAGCCGGCGGGGTGCGTTCCTGCTAACGCGTCGTACCTCGCGGAAGAAGCGGAATGCAAAGCTTGCGAGCCTACGCGACGAGATGCGCGAGCGCCGGCACGAGCCGGTGCGCATGCAACACGCGTGGCTGTCGAGCGTGCTCCGAGGGCATTACCAGTACTACGGCGTGCCCACGAACTCGCGCGCCTTGCAGCAGTTCCGGGAATGCGTCCGCGCGGGGTGGCACCGCCAGCTTCAACGGCGGAGTCAACGCGCGGAGTGGACCCGGCCGCAGCGCGCGACGTTCGATCGGAGCTTCCCTCTTCCGCTATCCCGGATCCAACATCCGTGGCCCTCTCTTCCGCGAGCTGGCCCGTAGACCCGAGGTGGGAGCCCGGTGCGGGAAATCCGCTCGCCGGGTTCTGTCCGGGGGGCGGCCCGAAAGGGCCGTCCCTACCGGGACCGGAGACGCAGAGGCGCAATCGGAGGGAGAGCAGAGGAGGATAATTCCCTTCTCTGCTCTCGCCTTTTTGCGTCTCTGCGTCTCTGCGCCTTTGCGTTCCTTCTCCTCCGACTTTGCGTTCCTTCTCCTCGAGCTCAGTACCCGAGCGCCAATCCGCCGTTGCGGCGGGGCTCGGCGGCGCCGGCCCAGAGGCCATTGGCCCAACCGATGCTCGGCGCGTCGGCGATGTGGCCGCGCTCCTTGAAGGTGTAGCCCATCGCCTCCAGGGACTTACGCTGTACGTCGGTGAGGCCGTCTTTCTCGATGGTCACCACGTCGGGCTGGCCCTGCTCGTGGAAGCGCGGCGCGTTGGTCGCGGCCATGAGCGAGAGGCCATGATCGAGCACGCCGGCGAGCTCGAGGAACACCGCGGTGATGATCGTCGGGCCGCCCGCGGCGCCGAGGACCAGCGACACGTGGCCATCCTTGCCGACCACGATTGACGGCGACATCGACGAGAGCATGCGCTTGTTGGGCGCGACGGCGTTGGGCTCGCCCTGCACGAGGCCATAGCCGTTGGCCTTGCCGGGGACGGTGGCGAAGTCGTCCATCTCGTTGTTGAGGAGGAAGCCCGCGCCGGCGACCGTCACGCCGGAGCCGTAGAACCAGTTGATCGTCGTCGTCAGCGCCACCGCGTTGCCCTGCTCGTCGACGACCGAAAAGTTCGTCGTGTGGGGGCCGGCGCCGCCGGAGTCCTTGGCGACGGGCTGGAGCTCGACCGTCGGAGTGGCCTTGTCGTCCTTGATCGTCGCGCGCTGCGCCGTCGCCCACGCGGGCGACAGCAGCTCTTCCACCGGGTTCTTCACGAAGTCGGGATCGCCGAGCTTCTCGTTGCGAGCGATGAACGCGCGCCGCATCGCCTCGAAGATGTAGTGAAGCTCGGCGGGCGAGTGGAAGCTCTCTTTCGGGAGATCGTAGCCTTCGAGGATCTGGCTGATCATCGCGAGAGTGACGCCGCCGGACGAGGGCGGAGGCATGGATACGACCTTGTTGCCGCGGTACGAGAACTCGATCGGGGCGCGCCATTTCGCCTTGTATCTGGCGAGATCGGGCTTCGTGATCAGGCCGCCTCCGCTCTTCATCTCGGCGGCGAGGAGATCGGCAGTCGGGCCCTCGTAGAAGCCCTTGGGACCCTTGTCGGCGATGCGCTTCAGCACCACGGCGAGCTCGGCGTTCTTCCAGGTGGAGCCCGTCGCGACCGGCTTGCCGTCCGGGAGAAAGAGCTTCGCCGAGGCCGGGTATTTCGAGAGGCGTTCGGCGTTCTGGCCGATGCTGGCCGTGAACTCGGCGTCGACGATGAAGCCCTCGGAAGCGAGCTTGATCGCCGGAGCGAGGACCTCGGCCCAGGTCTTCTTCTTCGATCCGAGCTTCTGGTGCGCCTCCCAGAGGCCCGCGACGCTGCCCGGTACGCCCGAGGCGAGGTGGCCGAGGCGCGCTGTGCCGCCCTTGTCGTCGGGCTTGCCCGTGGGCTTGGCCGCGAAGGTGTCGTGACCGGCCTTTGAGGGCGCCGTCTCGCGAAAGTCGAGCGAGTGCGGGGCGCCGTCGACGCGCGCGACCATGAACCCACCACCGCCGAGGTTGCCCGCGCCGGGGTACACGACCGCGAGCGCGAAGGCCGTGGCGACGGCCGCATCGACGGCGTTTCCACCGGCCTTGAGCATCTCGAGGCCAACCTTGGTGGCGAGCGCCGCGTCGGTGACGACCATGCCGTGCTGCCCGGTCGCGGGCGCCGCATCGGCCGGATACGGCCACCCGGCGGGGAACCCGGGGGCGAGCACGACGGGCGGCGGCGTGGGCGCGGCCGACGCCGTGGGCGGCGCCGCGGCCGATGCGGTGGCGGTGGTGGTGGTGGGCGGCGCGGGCGGCGCGGGGACGGGCGTGGGCGCCGTTCCGCAGCCGAAAAGCAGGGTGAGGACGAGCGCGGCGCGAGAGGTCTTCATGCGGGTGGCCGCATGCTAGTCGCGCCCGGCCCAAGTTTCTCCCTGGATTTGCGCGCGCCGTGGCGTTCCCGCTCGCGCGCGCGGGCGCGTCGGCGGCCATGCGAGGGCGCTACGGCCGACCGCCGATGAAGCAACCGAGCCGCGCCCGGTCCTTGATCGTCCGATCTGATCGTCCCTGTCGCCGGAGCCATTTTCACGATCGGAACACCCCCGGTCACACAACCCGGAGGTCGCGCGATGAGCCGCTGTCGCCGCGCTCCGGTCGTCCCGTTCGCCCGCTTTTCCGGCGCGCGCGGAGATCGGCTGTGCGCCTCATTCGCGCTGGGCCCCCGTCCGGCGTGGTCAGGAGATCTTCATGCCTCGCTCCCTCGAAGCGGCGCCTGCAGGCCGCCGCGTGGTCCTCTTCGTGTGCGCGCTCGCCGCCGGCGTCGCGATGCTGATAGCCGCCCTCGGCTCGGCGCGATCGGCGCGGGCCGAGCCGACGAAGGCCGCTCCGCCGGCTCCGCGTACCCCGGTGAACATCACGCCGGACGCTCCTTCTTATCCCCCGCCGCCGGCCCTCTTGCCGCTCCCGACGCAGCGAGTGACGCTCGCCGACGACAAGGGACGATCGATTGAAATCTATCCGCCGGTCGAGGCCCGACCGGCCGCGCCGCTCGTCGTATTCCTCCACGCGACGTGCATGGATCCTCGCCCGGTCTGCGATCTGGTCGGGCAATCGGGGCGCGCGGGGACGTTCCTCGTCTGCCCGTCCGGCAACGATACGTGCTTTGGCGCGCCCGACTGGCACGGTACGGGAGAGGTGAAGAGCGCCTTTCTGACGAGCGCCCTCGACAAGGTCGAGCAGCGCCTCGGGAAGTACGTCGCCCACGACGACACGTTGATCGGCTGGTCGCGAGGTGCCTTTGCGGCGCGGGACATCCTCTATGCCGACGTCGCGGCCGGCGCGGCCCCGCGGTTCACCAGCCTGGTGCTCATCGCCGCCGACGTGACCCCGGATCCGGTGCGCCTCGAGAAAGCGGGTATCCGTCGGGTGTACCTGACGGCCGGCGATCAGGATGGCTCGCGCGGCACGATGAAGCGCGCCGCCGACAAGCTCGCTGCGGCGGGGATCCCTGCGCGCTTCGTCTCGCTCGGCCCGATCGGGCACTGGCTCCCTGACGATCTCGACAAACGGCTCGCCCCCGGGATCGCGTGGGCGCGCGAGCCGTGAGCCGGGCGCCGTCTACTGCATCTCTTCGAAGGTGAAGCCCTCCGCGCCCTCGGGCGCCTCGCCCAGGTAATAGGCCGCTCCGTCGAACACGTAGACGACGTGGCCCTCGGCGGTGACGGTCAATCGGTTGATCCCTCGCCCCTCGTTCTTGAGCTTCTTCAACCGGTCCTGAAGAGCCGATGTCTTGCGGCGCTTCTCGACGTCGGCGATCGCGGGGAGCGGATGGACGAAGCGCACGCCGCCGCGGACCTTGAGGGCGATCAGGCGAGGATCGCGGGTGAGCACCGAGAACGAGAGGCCCTTGACGTTGCCGAGCGGGTACGGATCGCCCGGTGAGTAGGTGGCGCGAAGGGTGGTGTCGGCCTCGCTCACGTCGGAGGCTTCGAGCGGAGCATCGAGGCGACCGAGATAGACACCATGCCACCCGGCCTCGCCTTTTTCGAGCTTGAGGATGAGCAGGTTCTTCGGCGTGACGCGGAATTTCCCGAGGGCCTTCTTGCTGCTCGACAGGATGGCCTTGAGCTGCGCGTTCGGTTTCACCAGCTCACCGCCCTCGGTCCGCACCGTCCACTGGCTGTCGACGGTGTAGAGCTTCCCTCGGTCCGGGTTAGCAGGATAGATGTCACCCGGCTTCAGCGTGTCGGGATCCACCGCCTCTTCCTCGGCCTGCGGCGAGCGCGGCGGGCCGGTCTGCGGCAGAGGATCGGTGCCTTCGATCGTTCGCCACACGAAGTAATCGTTGCGATCGGCGCCGACGAACTGCGCCCAGTCCGTCTTCTCGTAGATCACCTCGTCCACCGTGTCGTGGGCATAGAGCACGTAGAGCACGGCCTGCTTCTCCTGCCCGCCCGCGGCCGAGCCGCCCTTGCGGAGCAGGCGGCCGAGGGTCTGCACCCGTTGCCGGACCGACGCCGAGGCGGCGACGACGATGCCGAGATCGGCCGAAGGCACGTTGAAGCCCTCGATGAGCGAGCGGGCAGAGACGATGATCCGCGCCGTCCCGCTGCGGAAGAGCCGCAGCGACTCGGCGCGCATGGCGTCGGGGAACTCGCTGTGCTCGGCGACGACGCGGTGCCCGGCCCGGCGCAGGGCGTGGAAGATCGCCATCACCTCGCTGATGCTCTCGTGAAAGAGGATCGCCTTGCACTCGGGGTTCTGAGCGATGGAGTCGGCGAGGATCTTGCTGACGGCGGCGCCGCGCTCCGACATGCCATAGAGCAAGCGCTTGCGCTCGGCGGTGAGGCCGAGCAAGCGTGAAGCCTGCGCGTTGCCCGCGGCGCCCTTCGATCGACACCAGCGGATGAGCTCGAGCCCGCGGCGGCCGTGCCGCTCCAGCGAGGCGCGGAGATCGCTGATCTCGCGGCTCATGCGGCCATACCGCTGCTCTTCGTCGGGCCGCAGCGAGAGGCCATAATGGATGATCTTGAACGGCGGCAGGACCCCGCGCGCGATGGCCTCGGCGTAGCTCATCTCGAAGATGACGGGGCCGAGCTCGCGGCCGAGGACCGTCTCCTCGAACGCCGGCGCCACCGCGTCATCGCTCTTCGCGTCGCCGTCGCCATCCATCCCGGCGTCGTCGTCGCGCTCGGGCGTCGCCGAGAGGCCGAGAGAGCAAGCGCGCTTGGTGCGAAAAACGCGCTTCATTTCGGCCGATCCGGCGCGATGGCACTCGTCGACGATCAGCAGGAGCGAGCCGCCGAGGTCGGCGCGGGCGACCTCGTCCGCGAGCTTGGCCGAGGCCGAGTTGAGGACGCAGATCAGGATCCGCGTCCCCGCGTCGAACGTGTCGCCGTACCCGCCGCCGACGCGGCCGATGGACCCCGGAGGCAGGTTGCCGCGGGCGAGGATCTCGTCGTGCCACTGATCGAGCAGGACGATGGTCGGCACGACGATCGCCACCCGTAGATCGGGTATCGTCGTGCGCTGGAGCCGCTCGGCGATCCCGAGGGCGAGGATCGTCTTGCCCGCGCCGGTGACGACCTTGATGATGCCTTTGCGCTCGTTCGCGAACCAGGCGTCGATGCAGCTCTCTTGCCAGTCGTGGAGGGTTATCCCCTCTGTCAGCCGCCACTCTGCGGGCACTTCGGCCACGGGAGCACCGGAGTCGAGCTCGGGGGCGGCGCCGCCGAGAGCGACCTTGTCGAACCAGAAGCGGGCTTGACGGAGCTGCTGGAGCTGGAGCTCTTCGGCGGCCGTGAGGGACGGGGGGCCGTCGTTCGGAGCGACCCTGTCGCCCGGGGTGGGTTCGATCACCGGGTTCAACGCCCGCCGAGCTTGCGCTCGATCACTTCGACCAAGCCGTCGAACGCGTCGCGCATCGCCCAGGCTTGCGCGCTGGGATCGTCGAGCTTCTCGGCCCGCGCGCGCCCGTCGTGCATGGCCTTCTTCGGGCCCTTGCAGGCCGCGGGCAGGCGCTTCTCCAGGTCGAGCGCGGCGCCCTCGTACACGTGGTAGCAGGCCGCGAAATGCTGCTCGTTGTAGACGGGCGCGCCGACCTCGATCGCCTCGCCGACGATGTGGCCCGCGCGCTCCAGATCGCGATCGCTGCAGCCCGCGAGCAGCTTCAGATCGTGGTGCGGGACCTCGCGGTGGACCGAGGGCAGCCGCGGCTCGTGCGTGGCCTCGGCGGCCGCGTAGAGCTGGAGCGGGATCGGGTGCGTGTCGACGAGCAGCTCCTTCAGATAGCGCACCGGGACGCCGAAATTGAGGTTCTGGCCCTTGGTGCTGTAGGCCGTCGCCACGCCGATCACCTCGCCGTGATCGCTGAAGAGCGGGCCGCCGGAGGAGCCGGGGGCGATCGGCGCCGAGATCTGCAGCACGGTGAGCGTGGAGTCGATCACGCGGACGGCGCTGACCAGGCCGTTCGACACCGTGTCTTCGAGGCCGAGCGGGTGGCCGATGGCGACGACGCTGTCGCCCGCGCGCACCGCGTCGCTGTCGCCGAGCACGAGGACGCCGAGCTCGGCGTCGACGCGGAGGAGCGCCAGATCGTGGACCTTGTCGACCGCGAGCACGTCGACGACCGGGTACTCGTGCCGATCGGGCGTGGCGACGGTGAGCTCGCTCGAGCCGGCGATGACGTGGAGGTTGGTGGCGATCCAGCCGTCCTTGCGGACGATGAACCCCGTGCCGAGGCCGGTGGGGCTGCGGATCGAGACGATCGCCGAGGTGACGCGCGCGGCGATCTGCGCGGGCGTGAGCGTCACCGGCGCGGCGACGGCGACGACCGTGGGCGCAGGCGCCGCCCTGGCGATCGGCGCGACGGGCGCGGGCGCGGGGCCGCAGGCGATCGCCGCGAGCCCGAGAGCGGAGACCAGCAGCACCGCGCTCGATGCGCGCGCGGCGAAGAGAGAACGCATGACGGGAATCGTAGCGGGTGCGACGGGATCAAGCGAGCAAGCTCGCAGCACGGTCTCGCGGCGAGAGAAGAGTCACCATCCCCGACGCCGGCCCCAACTGACGCGCCGAATGACGCCGATCTCTGCGTCGGCGTGCAGTGCCCGAAGGATCAACACTGCGGCAGAGGCGACGGTCTCTGCGTCACCTGCGCTGATCTGACGAGTCCCCGGCCCCACCGCTCTCGCGGACGTCGGGCGCGAGGACCCGGTCGCGGACAGCGGCTATCCCATCGGGAAGTTGGGCGCCGCGCTGTCGAAGTGCAGGTGGGGCGCGAACTTGTGCGCGAGCCGGGGGCCCGGCCTCGAGACGTTCGCGGCGCTGCCCTTGACCACGGGGACGTCGGTCGGGAAACCCCACTGGATCCCGCTCCACGCCTGCGGAGTAGTGTAGACGTACCAGTTGCCCGTCGACGGGCGCCACACGGCGAGGTCGGTGAGGCCATCACCATTGTAGTCACCGGGCACGGGGACGTCGCCCTGCAAGCCGTACTGGGTGCTCGACGACTGCCCCGTCGTGCTGTTGTTGACGTACCACATCCCGCTGGAGGGGCGCCACACCGCGAGGTCGGTCTTGCCATCACCATCGTAGTCGCCGGGCACCGGGACGTCGCCGGGGTTGCCCCACGCGATCGACCACCAGTTCCAGTTCGAGCTGTAGAGTCCCTTCCAGGACCCGTCGGCGGGGCGATAGAGGGCAATGTCGGTCTTGCCGTCACCGTCGTAGTCACCGGGCACCGGGATGTCGTTCGACCAGCCCCAGGCGACGTTCCACGACTGCCCCGTCGAGCTGTTGATGATCCACCACTTACCATCAGAAGGGCGCCAGACGGCGAGGTCGGTCTTGCCGTCACCATCGTAGTCGCCGGGCACCGGGACGTCGCCCCTGCAGACCCCACTGCACCGCCGTCTGGGCGCCGGTCGAGCTGTTGATGACGTACCACTTCCCATCGGAGGGGCGCCAGACGCTGATATCGCTCTTCGCGTCGCCGGTGAAGTCGCCGGCGCCCGCGGCCGCCGGGCCCGAGCACAGCAATCCTGCCACGGCGAGAGGAACCCAGGCGTGACGGCGAAGCAATTGATGCACGTTCATTGCAAACATCTCCTGATGTCTCTGGATGGAGGGATCGGCGGCGGCCGCCCGCGAGGCGAAGCGGGCGCGAGGAGCCGAGGACTCTCGAGGTGGGGTCTGTCCCCGCGGCCATCGCAGCTTCCGTGCCGACCCCGCAGGCGCGCAGGAGCCGTGGTTTTCGCGCGTGATTCAGGCGCGGCGCGTGGCCACCCGGTGGCCGGCCACCGCAGCCTCTCAGCCCGAGCGCAGCGTCGTCACGTCGATCCCTTGCCGCTCGATGAACCGCCGCACCCGGCTACGGGACAGGCCGAGTCGGGCCGCAGCGCGCGCGATGTTCCCCTGCTCGGCCCGCAGCGCGGCCTCGATCGCGCCGGGCTCCGGGGCCTTTGCCTCGACCTGCGCCGGGGCCGCGGGAGCCGCGCTCGCGGGCGCCGGCGCGTGCGCGCGGCCCGCTTCGTCGTCGAGATCGGAAGCTCCAATGCGGGCTCGGCGGGCAGATGTCGCGGCGAGCGCCGCGCTCTTCGCCTCGGCGAGCAGCTCGCGCACGTTGCCGGGCCACGCGCGGAGGAGACACGCCTCGACGAAATCGACGCTCGCTGTGATCCGGGCGCCCACGCCCGAGGACGCCATCGAGCACCTGCTCGATCAGCCAGGGGATCTCCTCCCGACGCTCGCGGAGCGACGGCAGCCGCACCGCGGGGCGGCCGATGCGGAAATAGAGATCTTCGCGAAGGCGACCCGCCGTCACCTCTGCTCGCAGCTCTTTGTGCGTCGCTCCGACGAGGCGCACGTCGACCGGGATGGGCGCGACGGCCCCGAGCGGCACGACCTTCTTCGTCTCGAGGACGCGCAGCAGCACGCCGTCGATTCGCACGACGGCGACGCGCCCGTCCCGCCCGGCACGCGCTACCAGAACTGCGAGGTGCTCGGCATCGGCGACACGGGCCAAGTGCGCCTCTGTAGCGACGAGGCCATCGGGCGCGACGTCGCGCTGAAGACGTCTTGCAAGCGTGGCACTTGCAGCAGCTCTTGCCGGAGCCGCCCGCGAGCGAACAGGCCGCTCGCTACCATTCCGCCCTACGCGGTCACCACGATCAAGCTCGGCAAGGCTGAAGCCTGGGCGCCCGGAGAACGCTTGTCGTCCGGCTGAAGGACGGCTCGCGTAGCCCTGGACGCCCAGATCGCAATCAGATCACGCCACGCTCGGCGAGGGCGCCGCGGGATCCGGCGCCGCGGTCGCCCCGATCGGCCTCCCGGGGCCACCGGAAGTGGTTCGAAACCAATCCGGAGGCCCTCCGGAGGGGGTCCCGGTTGGTTTCGAACCGAAAAAATGGCCTTCGAAGGCCCCGCAAGGTGGTCGCGACCTCCCGCGCGCCGCTTTTCGGGTCCCCGCCGGGCAGCCGCGGCAACAAACGCGGCCCGTTCGATCTTCGTCCTTGTCGAATCACCTATTTCCTGTAGATTGTGCGCCCGTT
>JANYGI010000017.1 GCA_025362495.1 Byssovorax sp.
CGCGTCGGCTCCCTCATTTCACAACGTTTCGAGGCTCGATCGCCCGGCCCGCTCACGTGCCCTCCTACGCTTCGCCGCGCGAGTCACCTCGCGCTGCGCAAGGAGTGGGCTTCCCGGGGTTGGACTCCTCCCGGGGCAGGACTTGCTCGATTTTCTGGTGTTGATCCATCGTGCTCACCTGCTTCCTCTTGCCGGTCTTGACCGGCGCTACCGTCTTTGCGTTGAATTCTCGCTCTCACTCCGGCGATTTCAGCGCGCTCCGAGCGGAATGGGCTTCTTCGTTCGTTTCGCCGGCAGCTCGGCCTTCCTCGACGCCGCGAGCTCGCGGCGCACGTCGGCCAGCGCCGCGTAGTGCTCGGGAGCGCTGGTGATGGTCCCGGCGATGGTGCCTTTGCAGCCCGGGCACTCCTCCAGATCACGCGGCAGCGGAGCGCGGCACTCGGGCACCGAGCACACGTCCGAGCGCACGGCAGCGCCGAGCCGCCACCCGACGAGCGGCACTCCCAGCATGAGAAAGAGCATGCCGCAAGGCAGCATCATCCGCATGTCGCCTTCCGGGCGACCGACGGCGGCGCTGAGGGCCATGGCGCACAGGAAGCCGACGATGAGGCCGAGGAACACGCCGGTCCCTCCGCGCCCGCGCCGCAAGCGGAACACCGGCCTTGGATCGCCGGGCTCGCGCGGCGTCATCCGCAAAGGCCCCTGGTCGGCGCTGTCCCACACGTGATCGCATTTGCGGCAATGCCAGCGCATCCCGAAATCGAGCCGCACGAACGCGCCTCGCTCGAAGAAGCAATACTCCAGCTCGCAGCGCGGACACCGCACCACGCGCTCGCCGCCGGGCGGCGGATCCGGCTCGACCTCGTCGTCGGCGTCGCCCGGGATCTCCGCGAGGATCGCCTGGGCGCGGTCGAGATCGCGCTCGCGCACCTGGAGCTGAACCCCACCGGCCGCGCCGCTGAGCAGCGGGTTGAAGCCCGCGCCCTCGATCACGAACGCTTCGATCCCCTCCCCGCCGAGCCGCACGCGCGCGAGCTGCGCCTCGGTGACGTCGAGGTACTTCGCGACGGTGATGGGCCTGCGCATCACGGCACCTCGACGGCGCCGGCCGTGCAGCCGTCGGCCTTGCGCGGCTGTCCGCGCTGATCCGTGGGCGGACAGGCCTTGCCGACCCCGATCGCGGGGCTTCCCGTCGGCGGCAAAAGGGTCTTCGTCGGCCCCCCGTTGTCGGCGAGCGCCCCGAGCATCGGATCGGCGAACGTCGTCCCCGCGGCGCCGGCGCAGGGCGGATCGTCCCCGTCGCAGACCAGGTGCTTCTTCGGCCACTGGATCACGCCCTCGCCCGTGTCGGCCCCGACATGGCACGTCATCGGGGCGCCGCAGTCCATGCTGGTATTATTGGCAAATAACGAGTTGTCGATCTCGAACGTGGCGCCGCCCGCGAGCGCCGCGCCGAAGAGGCCGGAGCCGCCGTCGGCGTGGTTGTTAGCGAAGGTCGACGCCTGGATCTTCCCCCCGTTGCCGAAGAGCGCGATCGCCCCGCCGAGGCCCTTGGTCGCGCTGTTGCCAGTGAACGTCGAGTTGAGGATCACCAGGTTGGTGTCATCGGCCTTGATGGCCCCGGCGCCCTCGGCCGAGTTGCCCGACACCGTGGTGGCCGTGATGGTCAGATTGCTGTGGTGGAAGTACATCGCTCCTCCGCCCGGCGCGTGGTTCGCGTCGAAGGTGGATCGGTCGATGCTGGTCGCGGCGACCGGCCCATCGGGCGTGCGGAACACCGCGCCTCCGAGCGCCCCACCCTGGTTATTGCGGAAGCTGCACCCGCAGATCGTCACCGCGAAGTCTTCCCCGCCGTCCATCACCACCGCGCCGCCGTTGCCGCCGTCGCCGCTCTCGCCGCCGTTGACCTTGCACGCAGCGTCGATGTAGTTCGCCCCCGTCCCGGTGGCCTGGTTCTTCTCGAACACGTCGTCGACGAGGGTGAGGTTGCTGAAGAGCGATCCCACGGCGCCGCCGTTGGAGGCGCTGTTGTTCGCGAAGCGACTCCCCACGATGGTCACGTCGAGCGAGCCGATCGCGTAGACGCCGCCGCCGGCCACGTCGGGCCCGGTAGTCGGCCCTTTGCCGTCCTCGAACGTCACGTCGATCACGTGGAGCACGCCGTCGCGGATCAGGATCGCCGCGCCCCCGCCGTCGGTGTCGGTCCCCTGCGAGCAGGGCGCGGGCGCGGGTTTCAGCGCCGTACCCGACGATTTCGCGTTCTTGAAGGCCAGGTGCTGGAGGGTTACCGTGGTCTTGGTCTTGCGAAAATCACCGCCGTCGAAGTGGAGGATCCGCGTCGCTCCGCCGCCGTCGAGGGTGACGAGGCCGCCGCCGTCGATCACGGTGTCCTTGCCCTTCGGCAGCTCTTTTTGCGAGGTGATCGCGATCGTCGCCGCGCCGCCGCAGTCGAAGGTGATCACGCCGCCCTTCTTGACCGCGTCCTCGAACGCTTGCTCGGTGCAGGTCCCCGGCCCCGTCCCGACCTTGGTGGTGACGTTGCTCGTGTCGGCCGCCAGAATCGGCGCGGCGCAGGCCGCCGTCGGCGTCGATCCGCCGGAGCCTCCCCCGCCGCTCGTCGAGGTCGCCACCGCGCCGCCTGCGCCGCCGCTGCCGGTCGCGCCTCCGCTGCCGGTCCCGCTGCTCGTGCCCTGCGTCGTCGCGCTCGAGCCGCACGCCGACAGGGTGATCCCCAGCGTCGACACCAGCAGTGACGTGAACCCGCGAAGCTTCATGGGGGCGATCTCCTGGCCGCGATTGTGCGGCATGGTGACGCCGTTCAACAACGCGGAACCGCGCAAAATCCTCGCGACGCGGGCGTTTGACGCCCCTCCACGTCCGGTACTACGGTCGCCGCGTGAACCTCGCGCGCGCCGCACTGGCCCTGATCGTCGCGCCGACGCTCCTCGCGTCGGTGTCGTCCGAGGCCGCCGCAGAGGGCCCGATCGTGGCGCCGTCGATCGCGTCGGCGGAGGCCGCGCGCAACGCCGACGACGACGACGCGAGCGGCCTCCTCGCGTTCGTCACCGGCGCCGCGACCGCGCTCGTCCCCGTGGCCATCGGCGCGACGATCGCCGACCGCGGCAAGACGGATCCCGCGAAGAATACCGGCCTGATCGTCGCCGGCGCCGGCGTGGCGCTCGCGCCGTTCACCGCTCACGCCATCAACGGCGAGTGGAAGCGCGCCGCCGCGTTCAGCGCCGTCCCGATAGCCACCGAGATCGCGATCTCGGCGCTCCTCGCGGCCCGCCCCGACGCCGTCTACCAGGGCGACAAGATCACCCGCACCATCTTCGGCGTGCTCTTCACGACCGACGTGTTCATCGCCGCGCTCGGCATCGTCGACGCTTCATTTGCCGGCGATCGAAAGCGGGAGCGCGCCCTCGCGGTGCCCGCGAAGAGCGCCGCACCCACGCTCCGTTACCTCTCACCGACGGTCGCCGGAGGCGGCTTCGGTCTCACCCTCGGAGGCACGCTGTGAAGCGCTTCATCGTCCTCGCGTCGCTCGCGCTCGGGCTCGGCGGCTGCGCGATCGTGCCCCAGAATCGCCGCGCGCGCCTCGCCGATCCGATGATGTCCCTCGCCGACGATCCGCTCGAGGTCCACCGCAAGCAGAAGCTCTACAGCACGCGCGAAGGCGCGGCCGGCGGCGACGGGCTCGCGGCCGGCGGCGGCTGCGGTTGCCAGTGAAGCGGCCGGCGAGCGCGGGGCTCGCGCTCCTCGTGCTCGCCGCGGTGACGGGCGCGCGGGAGGCCGCCGGAGACGACACGAAACCCGCTGAAACAAAGCCTTTCCCGCCCCTCTTCGCCGACGGCGACATCCTCGCCAAGCCCGCTCCGTACTTCCGGCTCGACTCGGCGGCGGTCCGCTACACGCGCTTCGATCAGAGCGGCACGGGCTACCAGTCGCGCGCGGGCAAGCCCTCGGGCCCCGGCTCGGAAGAGATGCGCGTCGAGCAGCCGCAGCTCGAGGTGGTGATAAAGCAGGGCGCCCATCTCACCCATCGCGTCTGGATCCCGGTCGACGTCGTCACCGCCGCTTCGCCCGACGCCATCGATGTCGTCAGCACCGCCTCGCGCCGCAACGAGGCCGCCTCGGTCGACTGGACAGCCACCTACGCCAGGGACCACACCACGGCCTCGATCCGCAACGGCCACCACGAAGAGGAGAACTACCGCTCGTGGAACTCTGGCCTCGCGCTCACGCGGGCCTTCGCGGAGGACAATACCGTCGTCTCCGCGGGCGTCAACGTCGTGCTCGACTGGTTCGACAGGTACACGCTCCAGGGCGCGCACGACGGCCACAACGCGCGGAGCTCGATCAACTTCAACGCCGGGGTGACTCAGCTCCTCTCGCCCACCACCGTCGCTCACCTCGACTATGGATACACGGTACAAGAGGGGCAGCTCTCCAACGGGTGGAACATCGTCCCCACGCCGCAAGGGGCCTTTCAGCTCGAGAAGCTCCCCGCCGAGCGCGGGCGCCATGCCTTCGTGGCCCGCGTGGCCCAGCACCTGCCGTGGAGCGGCGCCGTTCACGGCTCGTATCGCTTCTACCTCGACACGTTCGGCATCGCCGCCCACACGGTGGAGGTCGAGCTCCACCAGCGCATCGCCTCGTTCGCGCGCCTCCGCTTCAATTACCGGTATCACACCCAGACCGGGGCCGATTTCTTCCGCACCAGCGTCCCGCTCGGCGCCCCGATCTTCGCCACGGCCGACAGCGATCTCGCCCCGCTCCACGCCCAGACGGTGGGCGTCAAAGGCACCTTCGATTTCCCGGTGTCGTTCGCGCGCACCCTCCACGCCGACCTCGCCGTGGAGCGCTACTTCCGGTCGAACGACCTGCGTGTTAGCGTCTACTCGTGCGGACTTGGTATTCTCTTCTAGTCGTCCTCCCCTCCCTCCTCGCGTGCGCCGGTCCCGTTCCCGGTAGCGGTCCCGTTGCCGCCCTCGTCCCCGCTCCCGTTCACGCTCCCGCCCCGGCGTTGCTGCCCGCCGTCGAGCTCGTCACGGCCCAGAACCACGCCGCGGGCGTCGACTCGATGCGCGCCGGCAAGGTCGCCCTGGTGAGCTTCTGGGCCCCGTGGTGCGACTCCTGCGTGGCCGAGCTCGACGCCCTCAATCGCCTCGACGATCGCGCTCGATCGAGCGGCGGCCTGGTGATCGGCGTCGCCGTGGGCGAGACGCCGGACAGCGCCGCGGCCTTCGTGGCGAGCCACAGGATCCGGTATCCGCAGCTCGTTGACGAGGACTACAAACTGACGGACGCGCTCGGCCAGCGCCGCGTCCCCACGACTCTGGTGGTCGATCGCACCGGCCATGTCGTTTATACCGGCGGCGCGCTCGACGAGCGCGCGCTCGCGGCGTTTCGCGCGGCGCTGGGCGGTTAGCGCGCGCACCAGCGCAGCGCACTGAGCTGTCATAATCGGGCTTCAATTTCCTTCGAAACTGGCAAAAGATTCTTCCGTGACTGCGGCTCGGGGGGGACGCCTGGCGCCCGGATGGGCTGGCGGCCTGCACGTTCTCGCCCTCGGCGCCGCCTGGACCGAACCTTGCCAATCGGAGCTCCATGCCTACGACGATCCCGAGAGAGCAGATATCGCCGCTCGACCCGTCCGCGCGGCCGCCCTTGCTCGCGGCCAGGTCGTTCCTGGACGCCACGCTGTCGCGCGCGTGGACGAATCGAGGCCTCCACGAGTGGTTCGATCGTCACCTCGTCGCGGCGGGGTGGATGGCCCTCCCGCTGGCCGTCAACGAGCCAGGCGTCGGCAGCGTCGCCCTCCACGGCAAGGGCGCGAACGAGCCGGATCCGCAGCTCACCGCGCTCCTCGACGCCGCCCGCAAGGAGATCGTCACGGCGCTGAGCGGCCTGCTCGAGACGCCGCCGGACGATCGCTTCCTCGCGGTCGTCATCTACGCCGGCCGCGTGCGACGAAGGCGCCTGACGTGGGGCACCGAGTGGACGCCTCACCCCGAGCCGACTGCCCCCCTCAGCGCCGTCGTGCTCAGCGTCCTCGCGGCCGACATCCTCGCGCACCGCGACTTCTACGAAGAGCAGCTCGCCATCTGCGACATCTGCGCGCGCGTGGTCTTCGAGGAGGGCGCCGTCGCGCGCCGCCGCCGCTGCTCCGATCACGCCCACCCCGAGAGTGGCACCTTCCCGATCCACGCCGAGCGCGAAGCCGAGGCCGTCGCTGGCGTGGATCGGGACGACGAGCGCTAGACCGGGATGATCCCGCGCCGCTTCGCCGGTCGCTCCAGGTGCTTGTGCTGCGAGAGCTCGAGCCCGAAGGCGATCGAGCGGCGCGTGTCGCGGGGATCGATCACGTCGTCGATGAGGCCCCAGCCGGCGACCTTCATCACGTCGATGTTCTTCTGGATCTGATCGACGATCTGCTGCTTCACCTCGGGCGGAGGCACCATGTCGCCGAAGAGCTTCTTCGCGGCGATACCCACCATCCCCTCGGCGCCCATGACGCTGATCTCGGCCGTCGGCCAGCCGACGATGAGGTCCGGCTCGTAGGCACGGCCGCACATCACGTAGTATCCGGCGCCATAGCCCTTGCGGACGACGACGGTGATCTTCGGCACTGTGGCGGCGGCCATCACGTGGAGCATCTTTGCCCCGTGGCGAATGATCCCCTCGTGCTCCACCTTCGAGCCGATCATGAACCCCGGCACATCCTGGAGGAAGACCAGAGGGATGTTGAAGGCATCACAGATCTGCATGAACCTCGCGGCCTTGTCCGCCGAGTCCACGTCGAGGATGCCGCCGAGGTGGTTCGGCTGATTGGCCACGATCCCGACCGGCCGCCCGCCGACCCGGGCCAGGCAGGTGATGACGGAGCGGGCCCAGCGGGGCTTGAGATCGAGCCATTTGCCGTGATCGACCACCGAGGCGATCAGCTTGTACATGTCGTAGGCGCGGCGCGGGTTCTCGGGCAGCAGATCCAGCAGCGACTCGTCCCGGCGGTCGACGGGATCCGTCACGGCGAGGCGCGGAGGCTCGGACTCGCAGCTCGACGGGAAGTACGAGAGGTAGTCTTTCACGAGCTGGATGCAGGCCGCGTCGCTCTCGACCTCGACGTCGCCGACACCGCTCTTCGTGGTGTGGATCTTCGAGCCGCCGAGGTCTTGCTCGGAGATGTCTTCTCCGGTCATGGCCCTGACGAGCGCCGGGCCGCCGAGCGCCAGCGAGCCCACGCCCTTGACCATCGGCACGAAGTCGGCGAGCCCCGGGATATACGCAGTCCCGGCCGCGCCGGGCCCCACCATCGCCGCGACCTGGGGGACGACACCGCTCATGTGGACCTGCTCGCGGAACAGGTGCCCGGAGCCGGCGAAGAGCGAGAGCGTGTCGGGGTGGTTGGCGCTCGGATCGATGCGCGCCCCGCCCGAGTCGATGAACCACACGATCGGGATCCGCCCGCGCAAGGCCATCTGCCGCAGCCGGGTGACCTTCTCCTCGCCCGTCTGGCCGATGCTCCCGCCCTTGACCGTGAAGTCGTAGGACGCGCAGCACACCATCCGTCCGTCGACCTTGCCAAAGGCGCAGACCACGGCGTCGGCGGCGGGGCGGTCTTTACCGTCGCTCCCCGCGGCGCTGCCCATCTGCGTCCCGTGCATCCCCACCTCGAAGAACACCCCGTCGTCGAAGAAGGCAAGGAGGCGCTCGCGCGCCGTCAGCTTGCCCCGGGCGTGCTGCTTCTGCACGCGCTCGTCGCCGCCCATCTTGCGCACCTCGGCGCGGCGGGCCTCGAGATCCTTCACCAGCTCTCGCATGTTCACAGAGACACCTCTACTTACCGGTCCAGACAGGGGTGCGCTTCTCGAGGAAGGCCATCAATCCTTCGCGGGCGTCGTCGGTGGCGAGCACCCGCGCCAGCCGCTCGCGGAGGAGCGGTAACGCCGTCTCGAGATCGAGATCGGCCTGCGCGGCGAACGCCTCCAGCCCCAGCTTCACCGTGCTCGGGCTCTTCGCCGCGATGGAGTCGGTGATCTTCTTCACGGCAGAGTCGAGATCAGCCGCGTCGACCGCCTGATTGACGAGGCCAATCGCCTGGGCCTGATCAGCGTCCATCCGCTCCCCGAACAGCATCATCTCCAGCAAACGCCGCTTCGGCACGATCCGCTGGAGAACGGCCATGATCATCATGGGAAACAGCCCCACGTTGACCTCCGGCGTCGCGAGCCTGGCCCCGCGCGCGGCCACCGCGAAGTGCGACGCGGCGACGAGCCCGAGCCCGCCGCCCATCGCGTGACCGTTGACCCGCGCGACGATCGGCTTCGGATACCGCGTCATCGCCAGGAGCAGATCGGCGTAATCCCCCTTGTGCGGCAGCGCGTCGGGCCCGGCTCCAGCGGTCATCTGCGCGAAGTCGCCGCCGGCGCAGAAGGCATCTCCCGCCCCGGTGATCACCACGACGCGCACCGCCGCGTCGGCCGCGGCGTCGCCGAGCGCGTGAAGCAGCTCATTGACCATCACCGATCCTATCGCGTTCTTGCGAGCGGGGTTGTGGAGCGTCAGCGTGAGGACGCCGCCGGCCACCTCGGCGCGGATCGCCGTGAAAACCCGCTCGATCACGACGCCGGGCCGAGGCTCAGGATCGCCCTCGCCTCGTCCACGGTCGCCGGCTTGCGGCCGACGTCGCGCGTCATCCGCGCCGCGACCTCCACCAGCTCCCCGTTGCTCTTCGCCATCTCGCCGTTCGGCAAGTACAGGTGATCTTCGAGGCCGCAGCGGATGTTGCCGCCGAGCACGAGCGCCGCCGCGAGCAGGCGCCATTGACCGTGGCTGATCCCGATCACCTCCCACTCCGATCCAGCCGGCATGATCCGGGTCTGGAGCTGGAGCGACTCGACGTGTCCGGGGATGCCGCCGAGCACGTTGAGGATGAACGAGAACTGGAGCGGTCCAGAGAGCAGCCCCATGTCGATCAGCGGCCAGATCCCCTGGGTGTGCCCGGTGTCGAAGCACTCGAGCTCGGGCTTCACCCCCGCTTCCTTCATGGCCTGAAGGAGCTTGACGTTCTTGCCGTAGGTGTTGGGAAACACCATGTCGAAGTCGAACGCTTTGCGGGCGCGCGAGTACTTCGAGTAGTTCATCGTCCCCATGTTGAGGGCGGCGATCTCCGGCTTGCTCTCGCGGATGTAGGCGCACTGCTCGGACACGTCCTCCAGGATGGTGCCAGTCGAGAAGTTGAGGATGACGGGCGAGCGCTTGCGCACCTCGGCCTTGATCTCGGCGAACTTCGCCGGCGAGAACGTGGGCGAGCCGTCGTCGTTGCGAGCGTGGATGTGGACCACGACGGCGCCCGCCTCGTAGGCGCGTCGGGCCTCTTCGCCGATCTCGGCCGGGGTGTAGGGGATCCCCGGGCATTGCTTGCGGTTGGCGAGCACGCCGTCGAGAGCGCAGGTGATCACGCAGAGATCGGGATCGCGCGTGGCCGAGCGGCGGGGCTCGCCGGTGTACGTGGGCTTCTCTTTCATGTGTCCTCCGGCGGCGCCGCATCCATCGCTCCATCGGCGATGTGGGTGCGGACGTACCGTTGCAGCTTGTTCATGATGCGGAGTAAATCGCGGAGATCAGCGTGGCTGAGGCCGACGAGCGCGCCGCGGAAGATCTCCATCGGCTCGACCTGGATCTGCTTGGCGAGCTTCTGGCCCTTCTCGCTCAGGCTGATGTGAACGACGCGGCGGTCGGCGGTCGAGCGGTCGCGGCGGACCAACCCCTCTCGCTCCATCCGGTCGATGATCCCGGTGACCGTGCTGTTCTGGGCGCGGATCCGCTCGGACAGCGACGAGAGCGAGAGGTTCTCGAACGTCTCGAGGAGCTTTATCACCGTGAGCTGAGGCCCGGTGAGGCCAAACTGGCTGGCGAGCCCCTTCGTGAGCCGGCGTGACTCGGTATAGAGGTAGATGATCGTCTCGACGATCGAGTCGATTTCAGGCCTGGGCTCGGGATCGGGGGGTAGGGCTGAGGGCGGCACGATGTTTCGCATACGAAATATTCGACGCGCGCACGATTGTCAATGGCCGGCCCGGGAAACACCGTGATCGCCCCGACCGAGACGGCGGAATGCGGCCGAGCGCGCGGGCGTACAGAGCGCCTCACCACGAGGACGGGATCATGGGACGACGACTTCTTCTTCTGGGCGCGGTCGCGACCATCGCGGCCTGCAGCGCCGCTCCGACGGCGGGCCCGGGCGCGGCGGAGAGCGAGGCGCGCGTGGCGCCGACGCGGACCGACACCGAGACCGAGGCCGCGCCGGCCGTGGCGATCGCCGCGCCGGCCACGACGCCGGCGGGGCGCTGCGCGCGGCTCCACCCCGGCGCGGGGGCGGCGCGGCTCGGCGCGATCCACCAGGGCAGCAGCGTCGCGCTGGCGACGATCGACGGCGCCACGATCGCCTACGTCGCCGACGAGGACGACAGCGCCCTCCACACCTTCGACGTCGATCACGGCACCGAGCTCGCGGTGACGCCGCTCGACGGCGCGCCCTCGCAGCTCCTCGTGCTGGGCGATGGGCGCGTCGCGGTCGCGCTCCGCGATCGCAACCGTGTCGCGATCCTCGAGCCGCCGGCCCGCGCGGATCTGCCGCTCGACGCGCTCTGCGACGCGCCCGTGGCGATCGAGCCGGTGGCGCTGGCGACGTCGCCCGACGGGGCGCGCCTCTTCGTCACGAGCGGCTGGGGCCACGCGCTGACCGCGCTCGATGCGAGCGATCTCGCGACGGCCTTCACTGTCGACCTGCCGCGCGAGCCGCGCTCGATCGTCATCGACGACAACGGCCGCCGCGCCTTCGTCGCCCACGTCGTCGGCGCGACGATGTCGGCGGTGAGCCTCGACACCCGCGATCACGCGGTCCACGCGATCGATCTCCGCGCCTCCGCCAAGGCCGGGTGCCAGGGCTACGCGCTGACGATGACCAGCCTGGTCGCGCCGGGCCGCGACGCCGCGAGCGCGGGGACGGGCCGGCTCTTCGCGCCGATGGTGACGGTGGATCCAGGCGATCCGAAGCCTTCTTTCGGCTACGGCGGCGCGCTCGAGGTCCCCGCCGAGACCGCGCTCGTCAGCGTCGTCGACACCACGGCCGAGCGCACGCTCACCCGCGCTCGCGGCTCCGACGGGGCGAGCCGTCGGCGCGAGTGCCTCCTGCCGCGCAGCGCGACGATGGACCCGGACGGCGGCCTCCTCGTGAGCTGCCTCGGCATCGACGCGGTCGTCGAGCTCGACGCGCGCGCGCAGAACCCCGCGGCGGTGGAGCGGCGGCGCTTTCACGTCGCGGCGGGGCCGACGGGCGTCGCCGCGGACCCCGAGCATCGCCGCGCCGTCGTGTGGTCGCAGTTCGCGCACGAGCTCTCGGTGATCGATCTCGCGGCGCCGATCGTGGCCAGGAAGGGCGCGACGCCCGCGCCCGACTCGACGCCCGCGATCCGGATCGCGGCGATGCGCGAGCAGGGCTCGTGGGTCACCCCCGAGATCGCCCGCGGCCGCGCCCTCTTCCACGCCACCGACGACGCGCGGGTCTCGCGCGACGGCCGCGCCTGCGCGAGCTGCCACCCCGACGGCCGCGAGGACTCGCTCACGTGGTCGACGCCCGACGGCCCGCGCCAGACGATCATGCTCGCGGGCCGCGTCGTCGGGAGCGAGCCCTTCGGCTGGTTCGGCGCGAACAAGACGCTCTCCGCGCACCTGACGCGCACCCTGCAGCGCCTCGGCGGGACGGGGCTCGACAAGAGCAAGGGCGACCTCGCCGCGCTGCTGGCGTACCTCGGCGCGATGCGCGCGCCTTCGCTCGCCGGCGCGCCCGCGGACCCGACCCGCGCGGCCCTGATCGAGCGCGGCCACGACATCTTCCTCGAGCCCGCGCAGGGGTGCTCCACCTGCCACCTCGGCGCCGGCACCGACAGGCGCGCGCACGACGTCAAGAGCGGCAACGTCGACGAGACCAGCCTCCGCTTCGACACGCCGTCGCTCCGCTACGTCTCCGGGACGGCGCCCTACTTCCACGACGGGCGCTTCCGCTCGCTCGAGGACGTGATGGAGCACAGCGACGGCACCATGGGCCACACGATGCACCTCTCTCGCCCGGACCTGCTGGCCCTCGTGGCCTACCTGGAGACGCTGTGATTCGCCTCGATCGCGCGCTGCTGCTGCCCCTGCTCGCCGCGCTCGGCTGCGCGGGCGCGCCCCCCTCGCCGCGCGCCGCCGCTCCGGCCGCCGCGCCCCGGCCGATCGTTGCTGCTGCAACCATCTCGGCCGCCCCGATCGTTGCAGCAGCAACGATCGCTCCCTCCCCCGCTCCGATCGATCGCGCCGCCCTCCCCGCCGGCTGGGTCCGCGGCGCGCTCGCCCCGCTCGATCCAGGGCCGAAGACCGCCCCGCTGAACCTCGGCCCGCAGCGGACGATCGTGGCGCCGATCGCGCTCCGCCTCGCCGACCTGCCGCTGATCGAGATCACGCCGCGGCCGCTGGACACGCAGCGACCGGGGCCGAAAGCGCCGCCGCCCGGCGAGCCCTCGCGCGAGATCTTCATCGCCCCCGGCTGCAGTCGCGCCAGCGTCCGCAACCACGACGTCGGCACGATCACCGTCGGGTGGAGCTCGCTGCCGATCGCGCCGCAGTCCGGCGGCGGCGTCATGCTCGGGGGCTTCAACGGCGGCGACGGCCACGATCGCTACACGCCCGCCTCGTGGCGGACCCTCGATCGCGCGCCGGGCGGCGCCCTCCGCTACCGCGAGACCAACGCCTGGTTCGACGTGATCACCTGCAAGGCCTACGAGGTGCGGCACATGGAGGCGGTGGCGACGCCGATCGCCTCCGGGCTCGGCTACGCGTTCCGCACGCACTGCCCGAGCTGCAAGGCCGCCGACGTCGATCAGCTTCACCTGATCACGCCCGGCACCGGCTGGGGTACCGACCCCTTCGATCACACCGAGATCGCGCTCGGGCCGGGCCAGAGCACGACGCGGGTGCTCACGCTCGGCAGCAGCGCGATCCGTCGCTTTCGCGAGGCCGGATCGCTCGCCGACCGCGTCGCCGACGCCCAGCTCGGCCTCGACATCGTGCAGGGCACCGGCGAGTCCGAGCCGACCGCGATGGTGTACGTGACCGATCCGCCGCCCTCGCGTTTCTAGCCGTGGCGGCCGGGATCGCGCCTGTACAGCGCGCGCCGCGGCGTGCGATGATCGCGCCCTGAACCCCCGATGCGACTCGACGCCGACATTCTCAGGCTCGCGGTGGAGCTCGACGACGCCGACGTCGAGGCGCTGCGCGTGTGCTTCCGCGGCCGGCAGTACCGCGCCGGCCAGACGATCTTCCGCGAGGGTGAGCCGGGGGGCTTTCTGATCCTGGTCAGCGAGGGCGAGCTCAGCGTGTCGACGCGCAGCCCCGGCCGAGCGGAGACGAAGATCGGACGCGTCGTCGCCGGCGAGCTCTGCGGGGAGATGGCCCTGATCGATCCGGCGCCGCGCTCGGCCACGGTCACGGCCCGCACCGACGCCGTGGGCTGGGAGCTCGGCCACGACGCGCTGGACGTGCTGCGTCGCAACGCCCCCTCGGCCGCGCGCGCCGTCGTGCGGGCCGCGCTCCGCACCGTCGCGGGCCGCCTGCGTCGCCTCGGCGATCGCGTCGACAGCGAGGCCCGATCGTGAGCGATCCGATCACCGAGGCGTCGCGCAAGGGCTTCGATCCGGGCATGCGCTTCGGCCGCTACGAGATCGTGCGGCGCATCGGCAACGGCGGGATGGCCATGGTCTACGAGGCCCGCCACATCGATCTCGCCAAGCGCGTCGCGCTGAAGACGCTGCACCGCTGGCTCGCGCTCCGCCTCGACGTCGTGCAGCGCTTCGTCCAGGAGGCCCGCACCGCGTCGCGGATCGATCACCCGCACGTGCTCGGCATCTCGGACATCGGCGTCGAGCACGACGTGCCCTTCATGGCGATGGATCTCCTCGAAGGCGAGGAGCTCGCGCACGTCCTCCACCGCGAGGGTCCGCTCTCCGCGACGCGCGTCGCCGACCTTCTCTTGCCGGTGATCTCCGCCGTCGCCGCGGCCCACGAGCAGGGCATCTTGCACCGCGATCTCAAGCCCGAGAACATCTTCCTCGCCCGCCGCCGGCTCCGGAGCGAGCACCCCGTCCTCCTCGATTTCGGCATCTCGAAGGTGCGCGACGGCGGTCCGAGCGGGCTCACCGCCGCCGACGAGCTCCTCGGAACGCCGCCGTACATGTCGCCCGAGCAGGTGATCGACGGCATGGCCGAGCTCGACGCGCGCAGCGATCAGTACGCGCTCGGCGTGATCCTCTACGAGTGCTCGACGGGCGTGCTCCCGTACCGCAACGACGACTCGATCCCCGATCTCCTGCGGATGATCGCGCGCGGCGGGGTGAAGCCGCCGTCGACGCGCGCGTCCAGCCTCCCGCGCGCCTTCGACGCCCTCGTGCTCCGCGCCCTCAACGTCTCGCGCGACGCGCGCTTCCCCACGGTGATCGAGCTCGGGCGCGCGCTGCTCCCGTTCGCCAGCCCCCTGGTGCAGGCCGTCTGGGCCGACGAGTTCGGCGCGCGCGACTCGGCGATCCCGACGCCGTCGGCGCGATGCGGCCCGGGCGTGGGCATCACCGTTCGCCGGGCCGATCTCGACGTCATCTCGTGCCTCGCCGAGTGCGACGACGCGGCGCTCGATCAGCTCCTCGCCGTCGCGCCGACGGCGCGCCTCGCGGCGGGCGAGGTCCTCTTCGAGGAGAACACCGCCGCGAACACCTGTTATTTCCTCCTCGCCGGCGAGGTCGAGGTCCGGCGCGGCGACGCCCGCGCCACCGTGCGCGCGGGCAGCATCCTCGGCGGCGCCGCGCTCGAAGCCGGCGTGCTGCGCGAGGCGACCGCCGTCGTGCGCGTCGAGGCGACCGTGCTCGAGCTCGCCCGCGACACCTTTGGCTCGCTCGGCGAACGCCAGCCCGCGCTCGCCGGCACCATCCTCGATCGCCTCGCCCAGATCAGCATCCGCCGCCTCCGCGAGGCCTCGTTGCGCCTCGAAGAGCTCTCCCGCAGCGCCTCGCCGCGCGGCCGCGAGCTCGCCCACCTCCGCCTCGCCATCGCCGAGTGGAGCGTCAGCCTCGACGAGAACGTCGGTCCCTCACGACGAAGGCCTCTTTGACGCGCCCGGCGCGAGCGTGACTGTCAGGCCACCTCGAGCGTGCCTACTCGCAGACCACCTTGTCGCTGTGATACAGCGATTTGCACTCTGCCGTCGACGCGCAGCCCAGCCAGGCGCAGCGGTGATTCTCGCAGGTGAAGCGGCTCGCGTCGGGCCCCTGGCCGGCCGGAGGTGCGCAGTCGGCGGGCGCGTTGCAGGCGATCACGCAGCCGGCCACCGGCGCCCCGCCCTCCTTGACGCAGATGAACTTGTCGCTCTGGAACGTGGCGCTGCACTCCGCGTTCGACTTGCACCCTTGCCACTGGCAACGTCCGCCGTTGCACTGATAGTGAGAGGCGTCGTCGGGCGCGCCCTGGCCCGCGCAGTCGGCGGGCACGGTGCAGCTGTGGACGCACCCGGGCACCGGCGCCCCGCCCTCCTTCACGCAGACGAAATTGTCACTCTGGAAGGCCGCGGTGCACTCGGCCTTCGACTTGCATCCTTGCCAGTGACAGCGCCCCGCGACGCACTGGAAATGGCTCGCGTCCTCGAGGCCCGAGCCCGTGCCGCAGTCCTGAGCGGTGCTGCACGTCGGGTTGCATGTGGGCGGATGCTGCGCGCCCGAGGACACGTTCTGGGTGACCCCTCCGTCCGTCGCCTGCGCGTCCGCGCGAGGTGAGGATTTGCACCCCACGAATACCGACAAAGCGCCCAGCAGCCCGAGCGTTGCCGCCGTCAGCCCGTGCCTGATGTGCATGATGAAGTCCTTTCGACGGGAAGGGCCTTCATCAACTTACGGTCCATCCGCGGGCCGCCTCATTCGTGCACAGCAAGCTCAAGGAGCCGCAGGGGCGGTCCCGTTCTTCTCGATTGAGTCGAGCTCCTGCAATACCGCCTTCACACGGGGATCCGCCGGATCGAGGGCTTTCGCCTTCAAATAGGCCTCGCGAGCCTCCTTCGTCTGGCCCTGCTTGGCGAGCGCGTTCCCGAGGTTGATCCAGGCGCTGCCGAGCTTGTCGTCGAGCTTCAAGGCCTCTCGATAGAGGGCTATGGCCTTCGGCAGATCCCCCTTCAGGGAGTACGCATAGCCGAGGTTCGAGCGGTAGGTCGCGCGCTGCGGATCCTTCGCGACCGCGGCGGCGAGGATGGCCGTCGCGCGCGCGGGATCGTTGGCGAAGAGCAGCGCTGTCCCCAGATCGTTCTGCACGCGGGCGTCGTCGGGAGCGAGCGCGGCTGCGCGCTCGTAGGCCGCGACGGCCTCGCCGGCGCGCCCCGCCGAGAGGAGCGCCGTACCGAGGTTGGTCTGCCGCTCGGCGTCTCCGGGCGCGATCTCCGCGGAGCGAGCCAGCTCGCGGATGGCCTCGGGGAGGTGGCCTCCGGCGAGGTGGGCAATCCCCAGGGCCGAGTGGGCCTCGGCGTCGCCGGGCGCGAGCTCGACGGCGCGCCGCAGCGACGTCATCGCGTCTCCCGTGCTCCCGAGCACCAGATAGGCGCGCCCGAGCTCGAGGTGCGCCGGAGCATAGGTATCGTCGAGCTTGATCGCCCGCTTGAGCTCGCTCACCGCGGCGGTGAGCGCCGGGCTCTTCGGGGCCGAGTTGAAGTCGACGGGGACGCCGGCCCTGGCGATCTTCGCGCGCACCGCGCCCACGATCGCCGCCGGGTCCTTGCGATCCGCGGCCACGGCCTCGCGATAGGCCTTCTCGGCAGCGGCGTAGTCGCCGGCTGCAAAGGCGGTATCGCCGGTCGTCAGCAGCTTGTCCTCGGGGCTACCCGTCCCCCGGGCGACGCGAGCCGGCGGGCTCGGCGCGGGCAGCGGCGCGGCGGGCGCGTCGAGCGGCACGCCCGATCCCGCGGGCTCCGCCGACGGCAGCGCGAGCGGCGTGGAAGCCACGGGCGGCGGCGGCGCCGTCACCGGAGGAGCGGTGTTGACGAGGGGAGCCGGAGGCCCGCCTCGCTCGGGGCCGAACGGCGCCGGATCCACCGCGGGGGTGGAGCCGCACGCCGCGAGCAGGAGCACCAGAGTACCGAGCGCGCTTCGCATCGACGCCGGGCGGCCTGCTCAGACCTTGTAAGGAGCCATCGAGTGCTCCTTGCCGTCGAAGCGGAGGAGCACCGTCTTGTTCTCCATCTTCGTGGCGATGGCCACGGGCCGCTTCCACACCCGCACCAGGGCCGAGAGCGTCTCCTTGGCGTAGTCGCCACGGAGATCCATCCCGCCGTGCTGGTGCTCGAGCAGCAGCTCGCCGCGGTTGGCCCAGTTGGAGTCGACGACGCGGATGTACGGATCGCCGAAGTTGGTGAGCTGGAAGAGCAGCTTCTCCTTCACTTCCTTGAACTCGCGGCTCTCGATCTCGAAGCGGTCGTTGCGGCTCGAGAAGCCGAACGAGTAGAGCTTCTGATCGATGATGAACTCGGGCGTGAGGAACTCGTCGATGAAGGTAACGTCGTTGTAGAGGGCGCGGACCTGGAAGATCTTCTCGCGGCCCATGCCGAGGCGCATGTCCCAGCCCTTCTTGGCGTCGAGATCGTTGCACTCCTCCCACTCGCGGCCGAAGCGGCCCTTGTTCCAGCGATCCTCGACGTAGCGATAGAGCTCGACGCCGACCTTGTAGGGGTTGAAGCGCCCGGGCGAGGTGGCCATGACGCCGGCGTTGTTGTCGGCGTAGTCGATGATCTCCGAGGCATCGAGGACCTTCTCGGTCATCATCTTCGAGTGCCAGTACGAGGCCCAGCCCTCGTTCATGATCTTGGTCTGCTTCTGGGGGACGAAGTAATAGGCCTCCTCGCGGATGACCTCGAGCACGTCGCGCTCCCAGCGCTCGAGCGGCGCGTGATCGAGCAAGAACTTCAGCACGTCGCGCTCGGGGCGCTCCGGTGTCTTCTTCTCGGGGCGCTTCTGCTCCATCTTCTTCCGCTGAGCGTCCATGTACGACTCAGGGTTGATGTACGCGTCCATGTAGTCCTTGGCCGCGAGCTTGGGGATCTCGAGCGGGTGCTCCTCCTCGTCTTCCAGGTCGCGCGCGATGGCCTTGCCGGCGAAGGGCGCCCACGGGTCGATCAGGTTCTCGAGCGAGAGGCACTGATCGATGAACTGCTCGACCTTGTTGATGCCCCACCGCTCGACGTGCCGGTTGATCCGGGAGCCGTGGTTGGCCATCTTGTCGATCCAGCGGCGATCCGGATCGTAATTGACGTGCTTCTTCACCGGATCGATCGTCGGCCCGCGGGCGTCGAGGTCGGTGGAGCGGAAGCAGAAGTTGTTCTTGAAGAAGTCCACGTGCCCGAGCACGTGGGCCATGACCATCTTCTGGTCGGTGAACGAGTTCCCCTCGAGCAGGTAGGCGTACGAAGGGTTGTTGTTGATCACCATCTCGTAGATCTTCGAGAGGCCGTACTCGTAGCTCTTGGAGAGCTGCTCGTACTCCATCCCGAAGCGCCAGTGTGGATAGCGGCTGGGGAAGCCCCCGTAGGCCGCGATCTCGTTCATCTGGTCGTAGGTGAGCATCTCGAAGATCACGGGGAAGAAATCCAGCCCGTAGTCCTTCGCGATCTTCTGGATCCGCTCCTGCTCCGTGCGGAGGTAGCGGGGGAGAGCGGTGTTCAGCGCGAACTTGCTCATGGGCTCTTCACTTCCCCTTCCCGAGGAAGTCCTTGATGCTGCCGACGACGGCGTCCTTGTCGCGGATCTCGCTCGTCACCACCCGCTCGTCCCTGGAGAAATGCTCCTTCAGGTCCTTGATGAACTGGCCCGATCCATAGGGGCTCTCGACCTGGCCGTAGGCGAACATGTTCACCTTGGGGAGGAGCTGGGTCTTCAGCAAATCCACGCAGGCCAGGGTGTCGTCCATCGACCAGTTGTCGCCGTCCGAGAAGTGGAAAGGATAGATGTTCCACTCGTGGGCGGGATAATGAGCGTCGATGATCGACGAGCAGAGCTTGTAAGCGCTGGAGATCATCGTCCCGCCGGACTCGCGGGTGTGAAAGAAGGTGTCACGATCGACCTCGCGGGCGACGGCGTCGTGGATGATGAAGCGGGACTCGAGGCCCTTGTACTGCCGGGTGAGCCAGGCATCGAGCCAGAAGGACTCGATCCGGACGATCTCTTTCTGCTCGTCGCCCATGGAGCCGGAGACGTCCATCATGTAGATGATGACGGCGTTGGCGACGGGCTCGGTGATCGTCTTCCAGGATCGATAGCGCTTGTCGTCCGGGACGGGGACGACAATGGGCTTCTCGGGGATGAACGAGCCGCTCGAGATCATCCGCTTGAGCGCTTCGCGGTAGGTGCGCTTGAAGTGACGGAGGGACTCGGGGCCGACGCGGCGAATACCGGAGTACCGGTCGTGGGCATTGGAGATTTTACTCTTGCCCTTGTCCATGATGTCGGGGAGCTCCAGCTCTTCCCCGAGGATGGCGGCGAGCTCGTCGAGGGTGACGTCGACCTCGAGCGCGTGGTCGCCCGCGTCGCTCCCGGCCTTGCCTGCCCCCGGCTGCTTGTCGTCGCCGCCGAGCGGATCGCCGGGATTGCCGTCCCCCTGGCCGACTCCGCCCTGCTGCTTATCGCCGAAGCGAAAACGCGGGATGTCGATCTGGGGGATGGGGATCGAGACGAGATCCTTCCCTTTGCGGCCGATCAGCTCCCCCTGCGAAATGTACTTTCGCAAGTTCTGGCGGATGCGTCCGCGAACAATTTGTCGGAAACGGCCGTGATCCTGGTCGATTTTCAGCGACACGAGCCGAGTGTAGCAGCAGTCGGGCCGGGGTGGGGAGCCCACTGCGTTCATAGTGAACGAGCCGGGCGTTGGATCACCGACGAGCCCCGGACGGACCTCGATGGAAAGCGAAACGGGGGAGCCGGACGGCCTCCCCCGTTTCGAGGTGCAGCCGGGGAGTCGCCCGGCACACCGAGAGAGCGCCTCAGGGAATGGGCGTGAACCGATACTTGAGGCCCGTCGCAGGCACCGTCGTCGATCCAGGGCTGATGCCGGTCGGCGAGGAGATGTTCGAGCCGCCGAACGCGCCCTGCAGCGCGCCGACCACAGCCGTGCTCCCCGCGACCTTGGCGGCCGGGGTGCCCGTCATGCTGTTGTAGATCATGTCGATCGTATCCGATCCTTCCGACAGGATGGCGGAGAAATAGAGGACCGACGTGCCGTTGCCGCTTCCGAAGAACTTCATGTTCTTCCAGGTGGTGACGAAGCGACGCTGAGGCGCCGCGCTCGCCGGATCCACCACGGTGCATATCGCGCCGCCGGCACCGTAGTTGAGCCCGTCCCAGAACACGTACGCTCCAGGGCGCACCGACTTGGCGCTCGGGTTCTCGGGCAGCGTGACCGAGACCGGGGTCGTGGGATAACCGGTGTTGTTCGAGTCCGTGGGCGTCGTCGTGCCGATCGTGAACATGCCGTCACGGTTGTAGTTGATCTTGGTCGCCGCGGCCTGGTCGTAGAACGTGAACGGGAAAGGGATCGTCGTCGCGCCGAAGCCGGTCGTGGGCTTGATGCTCGTGTGCCCCGTGGTGCCGCAGGCATCCACCCAGGCGGCCGTCGAGGTGGAGCGAGCGTAGTTCGAGTACTTGAGCGAAGCGAGGACGCGCAGGTAGATGTTGGTGTTCTGCCCGTCGGGATCGGCGAACTCCCAGATGCGCGTGCCGAACTTGCTCGTCGCCGTGGTGCCGACGGCGCCCGTCGCCATGCCAGCTCCGGTGTACTTCCAGAGACCGAGGCTCGCGTCGACAGGCTGGCTCCACCCCGACGGGGCAGAGTCGCTGTTGATGCTGGAGTGCCCGGTGAGCGGGTTGCCGTTCGAGTCGGTGATCGACGTGACCTGGGCAAACACGTTGTTGAGCGGGCGGGTGTAGAAGCTCCCCAGCGTCACCGTGCCGCAGAACGAAGCGGCCTTGCCGCTCGGGCAGGCCGTGCCGTACTGAACGCTGGTGGTGTTGAGCTCGACGTTGTTCACCGTCCCCGTGCCGGGGTTGTTGTCCTGCTCGATCGAGATGGAGTCGACGCTCTCGGGGTTGAACCCCGGCTGCGAGCTGGCGCCCGGCTTGAGATGGATGAGCTTCGCGGTCCGCTGGCTCGGCCGGATCTGGAGCACGTACTCGCCGACGACGTGCCCGAGTCCCGGGATCGCCACCGGCGCGGGGCCTTCCTGGATCTCGGGATCGTCGGAGTCGGGGAACGGCTCGGTGTCCGCGCACCCGGGCACCACCCCCAGCGCGAACGCGACGGCGAACAAGCAGCCGAGACCCGTGGAAACTGCTGACGGTGTGTTCATGATGATGCTCGCCCCCGCGTGTGTGTGGACCGGGAGAGCCCCTCGTGGGTTTCCCGTCGTTACGATCTACAGTCTATCACCCGCAGCCGCCGCCGCGAAGCGTGAATCAACGGATTGTTGGTGTCGTGAACATTGCGCGTTTTCTGGACAGGAGTGCCGCGCTTGTAGAGGGGAGCGCGCGTCGTGCGGACCACCGGGAAGCCGGATATCGGCTCCCTGGAAGAGGAAGCGCCGACGGGGAGGAAAGACCCCTCGCACGGCTCAGGGGATGGGCGTGAAGCGAAACTTGGTGCCCGAGGCCGCCGTCGACGTGACCTGCGCAAACACGTTGTTGAGGGGGCGAGTAGAAGCTTCGCAGCGTGACAGTCCCGCAGAACGAGGCGGCGACGCCGCCAGGGCAGGACGTACCGGACTTGATGCTGTTCTGATCGGTGTCGAGCTCGACGCTGTTCGCCGGGCCCGAGCCCGAGATGCCGTCCTGGATGACGCTGATCGCGTCGACGCTCTGCGGGTTGAAGCCCGGTCGCGCGCTGGCTCCCGGCTTGAGGCGCACGAGCTTCGCGGTGCGCTGGCTCGGCCGGACCTGGAGCACGTACTCGCCCACGACGTGGCCGAGGCCCGGGATGGCCACCGGCGCCGGGCCTTCCGTCACGCCCGGTTCCTCCGAGTCCGGAAACGGCTCGGAGTCCGCGCACCCGGGGACCACGGCGAGCGCGCCGGAGCAGAGAAGCAAGCAACCGAGCCCCGTGGAGACTGCTGACGGTGTGTTCATGGTAAGGCTCACTCGCGTGGCCGACGAAGGAGGCCCCTCCGGGGGGTTTCCGGTCGATGCTACCTGGATCCTATCACCCGGAGCATCCGCTGCGAAGACAGAATCGTGCGACCCGGGACGGAAATTAGCCGCCGGTTTCGGGCTTTTCGGGCCGGTAGTCCGGGTGGAAAGAGCGCAGGAACGGCGCGCCGCCACACGCCCCCTCCGTGACTCTGCACGTGGGGGGCGAGGAGGCTTTGCGCGCAGCGCGCCTCCCGACGGAAGCAGCCTGTCGCCGCGAAGGGAAGATGGCACTGCTGAGCAAGTTTTCGCCGAGCATCGAATGACGCGGAGCCGGGCGCCGCGGGCGGCGATCGGCGGGAGGAGGTTCGCTCGCGGTCGATTCGTCATGGGCGAGGCAGGCGTGGTCTCGACGCGCAGGCGTCGGTGAGTGCTCCACGAGGGTCGGCGCGGGCAGCCGATTGCGCGTAACGGACGGCGGTCGGTATGCCTGCTTTGTGCACCGGCTGACTGTTGCGCGGGGCCCCGCGACCATTCACCGCGGGTCGCTCGACTGCGCCGAACGAGCCACGCTCTATCCGCGACGACCCGATGAAAATTTCTTCGAGCAAGTCGGAGGCGCGCTTTCCCCGGTCGGGGTGGCAGAACACAGGCACCACCAGCGGGCGACTTGGACCGAGAGCGAGAATGGTCACTGAACTGGACCGCCGCGGCGGATTGGCCTGTTTTCATGGTGCCTTCGCGATTGCGAGGGCGTCCGAGGTCCGAGGTCCGAGGCCCGTCGACTGGCGCTATCGTCCCGGCGAACCAGTCAAAAAAGGCGTTGCTTGGCGCGCGGACGGCCCCTATAACGCGGCGGTTGGGCGGGGTGACTCGCTACCTCGGGTCGGTGTCGCAGCGGGGGTTTGGCGTCGCGAGGAGCGAAGCTCGACTCACCCCGTCCGCCGCTGCGCGCCGGGGTGCCCCGCGCTGCTCCCATGGATTTACTCGACTCGAACGCGAAAGAGCTCGCGACCGGCGCCGGTGATGCGCGGTGGCAGGCGCTGCTCGAGGCTTCGCCCGATCGCGTCCTCGTCCTCGACGGCGACAATCACGTGCGCTTCGTCCACGGGACGCCCGGCGTCGACGAGCCCGACGACGTGGTCGGGCGCCCGGTGATCGAGCTGTTCCCGGCGGAGCAGGCCGCGCTCCACGAAGAGCAGATCGAACGGGCTCGGCGCAGCGGTGCCGTCACGATCTACGAGGCTCCCGGCGCGGGCGGGCGCCGGTACGAGCACCGCGTCGTGATCACGCGCGGCGCGGCGACGACAGGCGAGGCGCTGATGATCGTTCGCGATCTCGGCGAGCGCGGCAGCACCGAGCAGGCCGCGCGCGAGAGGGGGGAGCGAGATAACCTGCTCTTCGAGCAGAGCCCGCTCGCGAAGATCTTTTACGACGCCGAAACGCTGGAGATCCTCGACGTCAACCGGATGGCCGTTCGCCTCTACGGCTACCCCGAGGCCCAGCTCCGCGCGCTGACTCTTCGCGCGCTGATCGACGCGGCCGACCTCGCGCCCTTCCTCGCTCGCACCGTCGGGTCCGCGGCCGACGTGGCGATCACCGAGCGCGCGGCGCGCCACCGCCGGGCCGACGGCTCGCTCCTCGACGTCGAGATGTCGCACGCGCCGCTCGTCGTCGACGGCCGGCGCGCGCGCTTCGCCACCATCATCGACGTCACCGAGCGCATGCGGCTCGAGCACCAGTTTCGCCAGGCCCAGAAGATGGACGCGATAGGGAGGCTCGCCGGCGGCGTCGCGCACGACTTCAACAACCTGCTCGCCGTGATCATGAGCTGCACCGAGTTCCTGATCGCCGATCTGCCCGACGGTGATCCCAAGCTCCTCGACGTGCTCGACATCCGCCACGCGGGCGAGCGCGCGGCCTCGCTCACGCGGCAGCTCCTCGTGTTCTCGCGCAAGCAGATCCTCCAGCCCGCGCCGATGAGCCTCAACGATCTCGTGGGCGACGTGGGCAAGCTGCTGAAGCGCCTCATCGGCGAGGACATCCGCTTCGTCACCGTGCTGCGGCCGGAGCTCGGCCGGGTGATGGCCGATCGCGGCCAGATGGAGCAGGTGCTCGTCAACCTCGTGCTCAACGCGCGCGACGCGATGACCGGCGGCGGGAGCCTCCTTGTCGAGACTTCGAACTTCGATCTCGGCAGCGAAGAGGCGACGCGCATCGGGGCGATCGAGCCAGGCCGTTACGTCGTCTTCACCGTGAAAGACACCGGCTGCGGGATGGACGAAGACACCCTCTCGAAGGTGTTCGAGCCGTTCTTCACCACGAAGGAGCCAGGCAAGGGGACGGGCCTCGGGCTCTCGACGGCGTTCGGGATCGTGCGTCAAAGTCAGGGCACGATCACGGTCGAGTCGCGCCTCGGCCAGGGCACGGTGGTCCGCGTGCTCCTCCCGCGCATCGACGGCGAGGTCGCGCCCGCGTCGAAGCAGCCGGTGGTCTCGCGACGCTCACGCGGGGCCGAGACGGTCCTCCTCGTCGAGGACGACGAGCAGGTGCGCGCCGTGGTGCGCCGGATCCTGAAGTCTCGTGGATACCAGGTGATCGAGGCCAAGGACGGCGGCGCGGCGCTGGCCGCGTGGGAGCGCGATCCCGACGGGATCGACATCGTCGTCACCGATCTGGTGATCCCGGGCTTCGACGGCGTGACCATCGCCTCGGAGCTCCAGACGCGGACCCCGCGCGTGAAGGTGCTCTACATGTCGGGGTACACCGAGCACACGGTGCTCCGCCGCGGCGTGCTCGAGCCCGGCGTCAACTTCATCCAGAAGCCCTTCTCGGGCGAAGAGCTGGCGTTGATGGTGCGCAAGGTCCTCGACGCCTGAGCCGTATCACGCTCGCGGATCTAGCTCTCGTCGACGTCGAAGCCGATCGGCATCCGCTGGTGGATGAAGGCGGTGATCGTCTCGGCCAGCGGCGCGGGGAGGTGGAGGAAGCGGACGCCGACGCCGGTGGGGCGGCCGATGCGATCCGCGAGCACCCACGTGACCTCGGTGGCCACGGCGAAGACGCGGTCGAGGATCTGGATCCGCACGCCGATCTTGGTCCCCACCTCGAGCGCGGCGGTGGTCTCGATGAAGATGCCGCCGAGCGAGATGTCGAGCGCGCGACCGGCGAAGAAGTTGTCGCGCGAGGTGAGATCCACCGCCGCGGAGAGCGGGAGTCGAGGCGCGCTGCGGCGGTCGAGCACGGACTTCGGCGGCGGCGCGGGCCGGGCGTGGCGCGGTGGCGGAATCGACGATGCGAGCATGAGTGGCCTCGACGAGACAGGACATCACGCGGCGACCAGCGAGCCTGGACGCCGGTGACGCGTCTGGAGAACGACGTCGGCCTCCGGACCTTGAGGAGCGATGGGCAGGTCGCTCTCGCGTCCTTGTTTCCCCGCAGACGGTGACGCTCAAGGCCAGCTCGGCGACGCCGATGGGGGTTCCATGCAGCCTGCCGTTCCCGTCGCGATGTCGTTGCTCGCGGCGTCCCTGTTCGCCGGCGGAGGAGCCAGTGCGTACCAGCTCCGCAAGACCACCGGCGGCGTGCCGGTGCACTGGGACTCCGACACGATCACCGTCGTCGCGGACGCCTCGTTGAGCGCCCTCGGACCCGACGCGATCAGCGCGGCGACCCGCGCGTTCGCCGCGTGGAGCGAGGTGCAAGGCGCCGACGGCCCGGGCGTGGTGCTCGTCGACGGCGTGGCCGACGAGCTGGGTTACCGCGAAGGCGACGAGAACAAGAACACGCTGCGCTACGAGCCCGATGGCTACGCGCCCGCGGGCGGAGCGCTGGCCATCACGGTGCTGACGTTCGACAGCACCGGGAAGATCGTCGACGCCGACATCGTGATCAACGGCGGAGGGTCGCATGGCTTCGCCGTGCTGCCCGGCGGGGATCCGAAGAAGGGCGTGAAGAACGAAGCCGTCGGCGGATCCTACGATGTGGAGGACGTGCTCACCCACGAAGCAGGTCACTTCTTCGGGCTCGCCCACAGCGACGCTGGGCCCGAAGCCACCATGTATTTTGCGACGGCGCGAGGCGAGATCAAGAAGCGCGACCTCAGCCTCGACGACGAGAGCGGGTTTCGCTCGATCTACCCGGAGGCGCGCGCCTTCACGGCGGCGTGCTCGGTGAGCCCGGGCGCTGGCTCGAGCGGCCCCGGCCTGGCCGCGGCCGCGCTCCTGGCGACCGCGATTGTCCTCGTCGGGCGCCGCCGCGCGAACCTGCTGGATCTTTAAAGACCGCAGCGCAAGCGCCGTTGGGGAGTTGACAGTCGTCGACCGCGGATGTGGGCGGCGAGCGAAGGAGTGGTATGTTCCTGGAAGCAAACGCGGGCGCCGAGACCGTGGTGTCGAGCGCGAGCGGGCACAATTTCAAGGCCGCCGTCGCGGAGACGAAGGGACGGATCCTCGTCGTCGACGACGAGCCGGCGCTCCTCCGGGCCTACACCCGCGCGCTCACGCGCGATGGCTACGAGGCCCGGGGCGCGACCGACGGCGTCCGCGCCAAAGAGCTCCTCGCCGAGAGCCGCTTCGACGTGATCATCAGCGATGTTTGCATGCCGGGGATGGACGGCATCGAGCTGCTCCGCGCCGTCCGTCGCATCGACGTCGACGTCCCGGTGATCCTCGTCACCGGCGCGCCGACCTCGCGCGGCGCCGGCGAAGCGGTCGAGTCGGGGGCCCTCCTCTACCTGGTGAAACCCGTCGAGTTCCGGGCCCTGCTCCAGGTGGTCGAGCACGCGATTCGACTCCATCGCATCGCCCGCCTCAAGCGCGACGCCATGGCTCACCTCGGGGCGACCGACGGGATGGTCGGCGATCGAACGGGCCTCGAGGTCCGCTTCGAAAGCGCGCTGGCCTCGATCTGGATTGCCTATCAGCCCATCGTCAGCTGGAAGACCCGTGAGGTCTACGGCTACGAGGCGCTCCTCCGCAGCAACGAGCCGCTCCTCGCCACGCCCGGCGCGGTGATCGACGCGGCCGAGCGGCTCGGGCGCCTGCCCCAGCTCGGCCGGACGATCCGCGAGCGCGTGGCGTCGAGGATCGATGAGACGCCGGGAGACGCGGCGATCTTCGTCAACCTCCACCCGCACGACCTCGCCGACGAGACGCTCTTCGACCCGGATTCTCCGCTGTCGCGCGCGGCCTCGCGCGTGGTCCTCGAGATCACCGAGCGCGCGTCGCTCGAGGAGTTCAAGGACGTCACGACCCGGATCGCCGATCTGCGCGACCTCGGGTTCCGCATCGCCATCGACGATCTCGGGGCCGGCTACGCCGGGTTGACCTCGTTCGCGCAGCTCCAGCCCGAGGTGGTGAAGCTCGACATGTCGCTGGTGCGGGACGTCCACAAGGAGCCGGTCAAGCGCAAGCTCATCGCGGCGATGACCTCGCTCTGCAGCGAGATGGGGATGCTCGTCGTCGCCGAAGGGATCGAGTGCATCGAGGAGCGCGACACGCTGGTCGAGGCCGGCTGCGAGCTGATGCAAGGGTATCTGTTCGCGAAGCCGGGCCGCCCGTTCCCGGGCATCAACTGGTGATCCGCGAGGGAGCTCCATCGCGGGGCGGGTCTCCGCGCCCGCCACGTGGATTGTAGAGAGCACACCTGTCGAGAAGTCGGCTCCGAGAGCGAGCCAGGCGCCACCGAGTCCCCGCCATTCCGGCGGAGGAGAAGACCTCATTCGACACGGGTGACTCTGCAAGGGCCATGTGGCTGGCACGGAGGCCCGCCCCCGGTTCCGGGTGCCGGGTGCCGGGTCCAGCGGCCCTGGCGGGCGGTGCCTGGAGGACGCACAAGGACGCGACGAAGCGACGGTACGAGGGGAGTGCGCTCCCTCGTATCGTCGCTTTTCGTCGTCAGTGTGGAGGATTGTTTCGCGTGATCTGGAACGTACCGAGCTGGCTCCCTGCGCTCATTGCGAGCGCAGGGGCCACGTCGGCTTCAAGCAGCGACCTTGCGAGTGCGGGCCACTTCGCGGCGGGGCACGCGGCGGGTGACGGGCGCGACCTCGATCGGCTCGGTGCGCGAGCAGTGAGCGCGCATCCGCTGGACGGCCTCGGCCTGGAGCTGGCAAACGCGCGACTCCGTCACGCCGAGGATGGTGCCGATATCGCGGAGCGTGCGCTCGTCGCCATAATAGAGCTCGATCACCTGACGCAGGCGGGGCGGCAGAGCCTCGATGGCGCGGCGGACCGAGAGCTTCGACTGCTCGCGCAGCAAGCGCTCGTCGGCGGGCGTCTCGTCGGGATCGCCGACCTGGAGAGCCGTCTCCCCGTTGGTCGGGGCGTCGAGGCTCACCGTCGGTCCGACGGCGGCGCGCGCCGAGTAGCTGCGGAAAGCCTCGAGCGAGAGGCCCATCTCCTGAGCAATCTCCACCTCGGAGGCCGCGCGACCGAGGCGGCTCTCCAGGGTGCGCCGCGCCGCCAAGGTGCGGTTGGCGTGGGCGCGGAGATCACGCGAGAGCGGATCCGAGGCGCGCAGCTCATCAATCATCGCGCCGCGGATGCGGAGCTCGGCGTACGAGCGGAAGTCGTCGCCGCGCGCCGGATCGAACCGGCGATAGGCTGTGATCAGGCCGACGACGCCGGCGCTGATCAGATCATCGATACAGACGTGGGACGGCAGCCGCTTGGCCAGACGATACGCGATGCGCCGGATCACCGGGATCATCTCGATCGCGAGCTCTTTGGGAAGCGGGCCGTTATCGCGGATTTCTTCGCACATGATACATCCTCCGACAGGAGCGCAGGGAGCGCGTCACCGTTCGGGAACTGGCTTTAGCAAGGAGGGGGCCAACCCCCGAGCATGCGCGAGACCCCATGATTTCAAGGATCTTGGCCCCGCGGGTCGCCCTGATCAGGGAATCGATTCCCCGATTGCGGGAACCATCTCCCGGCCCGGACGGGGAGCCGGCTCCCTCCCCTGCCCCGCCCCACCGCGAGTGCTCCGGATCGGGACGAGGCCGCGTCCCTGGCCCTTCAGGCGCGCTCCGCGAGCGCCGCGCGAGCCACCACCCCTCCTCGGCGACCGACGTAGCGAGCGGCCCGGGAGGGGCCATTCGAGCGACGCGCGTTTCGAGCAGAGCTGGGGGAAAGGGCCAGGGAGAGGGGGCCTCGGGAGGTGGCCAGTCGAGGTCGCAGCTCTAATCGAGCCCGTACTTGCGAAGCTTCAACCTGAGCGTCTTCACATCCATCTTCACGATCTTCGCGAGCTGGACGAGCGAAAAGCGCCCCTCTTTGACCATCACTGTCAACAGCAGCTTCTCGACCTGCTCGGTCGAGACGTTGATCAGCGTCCTGAAGTCGAAGTCGGTCGCTTGGTCCGTCGAGACCACCGCCTGCTTGCAGCGGTCGATCATCTCGTCGATGGAGATGGGCGACGACGCGGTCGAGGTCGGGCCGGACGAGAGCGAGACCGAGGGGGTCGACGGCGTGGGGCAGTCGACCACGTTCTCGGGGAGGTCTTCGAGCGCGATCAGATCGTCGGCGCTGACCACGGCGGAGCGGATGGCGTTCTCGAGCTCGCGCACGTTGCCGGGCCACGAGTACGCGTTGAGCCGCTCGAGCGCGCGGGGCGCGATCCCCCGCACGGAGAGGCCGAACTCGGCCGCGTAGCGCTGCACGAAATGGGCGGCGATGCGCTCGACGTCGCCGACGCGCTCGCGCAGCGGCGGCGGGCGGATCGTGAACCCGGCGAGGCGGTAGTAGAGATCGCTGCGGAACGTGCCCGCGGCCACGGCGTCGCGCAGGCCGGCGTTCGTCGCCGAGACGACGCGGATGTCGAGCTTGATCGTCTCGCGGCCGCCGACGCGCTCGAGCGTGCGCTCTTGCAGGACGCGGAGGAGCTTGGCCTGGTACGACGGCGTGAGGTTGCCGATCTCGTCGAGGAAGAGCGTGCCGCCGTCGGCCCGCTCGAAGTGGCCGATGCGAGCCGTCGTCGCGCCGGTGAACGAGCCCTTCTCGTGACCGAACAGCTCGCTCTCGATCAGGCTCTCCGAGAGGATCGAGCAGTCGACCGCGACGAACGGCGCGGAGGCCCGCTTGCTCGCGGCGTGGATGGCGCGAGCGAACAGCTCTTTGCCGGTGCCCGTCTCGCCTTCGAGGAGGATGTTGATGTCGGGGCGCGCGTACTTGCGCACGATCGCCAGCGTGTCCTGGAACCGCGCCGACGCGCCGATCAGGGCAGGCCCCGTGGGCGCGACGCCCTCGCGCGGAGCGGTGAGCAGCGCGTCGATCGTCGTCTGGAGCTTGCGATCTTCGAAGGGCTTGGCGACGAAGTCGACGGCGCCGAGCTTGAAGGCGCGCACCGCGACGTCGATGCTCTGCTGGCCGGTCATGATCACCACGGGCACGCCGGGCACGGCGCGCAGCAGCAGCGGCAGCGCGTCGAGCCCGTCCATCCCGCCCATGTTCACGTCGAGCAGGATCAGATCCGGGCGGCGCGCGGCGACGGCCACGAGCGCGGCCTCGGCCGACTCCGCTTGCTCGGACGTGTGCCCGAGCTCGCGCAGCACGCGCTCGACGATGCGGCGGATCGTGGACTCGTCGTCGACGATCAGCGCGTGAGCCATGGCAGTTCCCGGAGCACAGGTTCCTCTCCCGGGGTCGAGCGTAGAGAAGTGCTCACGCCCGGTCTCCTGGAATCGCGTCGGGGGCGGCCGAGGCCAACAAGTTCGAGCACATGCCGTCTGCCTCGTCCATCGTGAGAAGTGTTCATGACTTGAAGCGATTCGGTGCCGGCGGGAGGAGAAGAGACGGCACGACGGGGATAGTCGCAAGCAGAAAAGCGGGCGCACAAGGTGGGCGAGATCATGAGAGCGCGCGCCGCGACAGGCGCCCATGGTGCCGGCGCCCACGAATCCAGCGCTCGTGACCCGTCGCGCCGGACGATCGCGCTGCGCGTGCCGACGAACATACCTCGCGTTGCGAGCCATTTGCACGGGCGTCGGCGCGCGAGCGGCGGCGGGTGCTAAAGTCGCGGCCTGGTCCGCCGAAGAGCGGGTGCGCGCCGGCTCGACCCGTCTGTATCGCGACGGGTTCGTTCCCGGCGACGCCGCTCTCCCGCAGAATCCAGGGCTCGTCGAGATCGGCTTTCACGCGACCGACGCCGAGCTCGACACCCCGCGTGCGGCCCCCGACCGCCCTGATGAACGAGCAACAAGGCCTCCTCGAGCAGAACGAATCGCTGCGCCGGCAGCTCGACGAGGCGCGGCGGACCATCGAGTCGCTCCGCGCGGGCGAGGGCGACGCGAGCGCTCGCGGGGCGGCGCCGGGCCCGGTCGCGCCGCGCGGGCCCGCGCAGGACGAGCGGCGCCGCGCGGAGCAGACCTCGGCCAGCATCTTTCGCCTCAGCCCCATCGCGATGTGCCTCACCTCCGGCCTCGAGGGGCGCTATGTCGACGCCAACGAGAGCTTCCTCCGCCTGTTCGGCTTCGAGCGCCCCGAGCTCGTCGGCCGCACCACCCTCGAGCTCGGCATCTGGGCTGATCCGGCCGACCGAGAGCGCATGACGGCAGAGCTGTCGACCCGCGATCTGGTGACGGACTTCGAGGGCAGCGCGCGCACCAAGCAAGGCGAAGCGCGGCGCGTGCTCCTGTCCACCGAGCGCGTGGTGATCGACGGCAAGGACTGCTTCCTCAGCACCATCCTCGACATCACCGAGCAGAAGAACGCCCACGAGGCGCTCCTCGCCAGCGAGAAGAAGTATCGCCAGATCGTCGCCACCGCGCGGGAGGGGATCTGGGTCATCGACGAGTCGGGCCGGACCACCTTCGTCAATCCTGCTCTCGAAGCGATGCTCGGGTACGAGCGCGACGAGATGCTCGGCAAGAGCATCTTCGAGTTCATGGATACGGAGGATCGCCCCGCGGAGGACGCCCGCCGCAGCAATCGTCCTCACGGCAAAGGGCCGCGGCTCGACGTGCGCTACAAGCGCAAGGACGGCACCGAGGTCTGGGCGCTCGTGGTCTCGACCCCGCTCCGGGACGACGCCGGGGTGTACCAGGGCGCGCTGGCCATGGTCACCGACATCACCGAGCGCAAGCGGGCCGAGACGCGGCTCGAAGAGTACGTGTCGCTCCTCATGGCCACCCTCGAGGCCAGCGCCGACGGCATCCTCGCCACCGATCGAAGCGGCAACGTGACGACGTACAACCAGAAGCTCGTCCAGCTCTTCGAGGCGCCGATCGACGTCCGCACCGGCCCCGTCGAGCGCGGGCTGGTCTTCATGGCCGAGCAGACGGCGAACCCGGAGGCCTATTTGCAGCGGGTGCGCGAGATCTACGCCCTCGTCGACCAGGAGAGCGAAGATACCCTCGCTCTCGCCGACGGGCGCACCTTCGAGCGGCGCTCGCAGCCGCAGTGGATCGCCGGGGCGTGCGTGGGGCGCGTGTGGCGCTTCCGGGACGTCACGCCGGAGCGAGAGCTGCAGTCGCGCCTGCTCGCGGCGGATCGGCTGGCCTCGATGGGCGCGCTCGCCGCCGGGGTGGCCCACGAGATCAACAATCCTCTGGCCTACGTGACTGCCAATCTCGGCTTCCTCGCCGACGAGCTCCCCGAGCTGGTGTCGGGGCTGACGGAGGCCCGCGCGGCCGAGGTGGCCGAGTGCCTGAACGACGCCCGCGAGGGCGCGGAGCGGGTGCGGCGGATCGTCCGCGATCTCAAGGTCTTCTCGCGCACCGACGACGTGGAGAGCGGGCCTGTCGATCTGGAGCGCGTGCTCGATTTCGCGGTGAACATGGCCGGGAACGAGATCCGCCACCGGGCGAAGCTCGTGCGGGACTATGGCAAGATACCGCTCGTCCGCGGCAACGAGGGGCGCTTCGGGCAGGTGTTCTTGAACCTGATCGTCAACGCTGCGCAGTCGATCCGCGAGGGCAACCAGGAGCGCAACGAGATCCGCATCGTGACGCGGACCGACGCCGGCGGCTCGGTCCGGGTCGAGGTCCACGACACCGGCTCGGGGATCCCGGCGAAGCTGCTCAAGCAGATCTTCGTCCCGTTCTTCACGACCAAGCCTATCGGCACCGGCACCGGCCTCGGACTCTCGATCTGCCACAGCATCATCGAGTCGATGGGAGGGTCGATCGGCGTCGAGAGCGAGGTGGGCAAAGGCACCGTGGTCCGCGTCGTCCTCCGCCCCGCGACCCCGGAGGCGAGGCTCACGCCGACCCCGCCCGTGATCGAGCGCCAGGCCCACGTCCGCGGGCGGGTGCTGATCATCGACGACGACGAGCTCGTGGGCGGCGCGCTCCGCCGGCTCCTCGGCCGCGAGCACGACGTGACGCTGGTGACGAGCGGGCGGGCGGCGTTCGATCACCTCGCGTCAGGCACGCCCGTCGACGTGATCCTCTGCGATCTGATGATGCCCGAGATGACGGGAATGGATGTCCACGAAGAGATGATGCGCGTGGCGCCGCGCCGGGCCGAGAAGATGATCTTCCTGAGCGGCGGGGCGTTCACGGCGCGAGCACGGGAGTTCCTCGACCGCGTGCCGAACGAGCGTGTCGAGAAGCCTTTCGACTCGGCCGC
>JANYGI010000018.1 GCA_025362495.1 Byssovorax sp.
GCCGCGCGAGTCACCTCGCGCTGCGCAAGGAGTGGGCTTCCCGGGGTTGGACTCCTCCCGGGGCAGGACTTGCTCGATTTTCTGGTGTTGATCCATCGTGCTCACCTGCTTCCTCTTGCCGGTCTTGACCGGCGCTACCGCCTCCGCGTTGAAATTCCGAGATCCGATCTGCGCGCAGCGGCCGCTCGGCGTCGCAGGAACGACGAGAGCGGCCGCCTCGAGCTCAGGGCGCGGGAGCCGGCGGATCGTCCGCCGCCGGCGCCGCGGGGGCGTCACGGCCGCCTTCCTTCGAGCCGGGCGCGAGCCCGCCCGGAGCGCCGGGCTTCGCCGGTTCCACCTTGTTGACGATGTGGAACTCGACGCGACGATTGCGCTGGCGACCGTCGGCGGTGTTGTTGTCGGCGATGGGGCGCTTGGGCCCGTAGCCCGCGGCCGAGAGGCGATCGGCGGCGATGCCCTTCTCGACCATGTACTTCATGACCGAGTGAGCGCGATCGTTCGACAGCCGCTCGTTGAGATCGTCCGAGCCCTTGTTGTCGGTGTGCCCCTCGATGTCGAGGTGCTGGATGTCCGGGTTCACCTTCACGAGGCGCACGACCTCGTCGAGGATCGGGAAGCTCTTCGAGAGGATCGTCGACTTTCCCGTCGCGAACTCGATCGTCTTCAGGATCTGAATCTCGCTCGATCCGGTGATGCGGCGGATGAACTTGGGGCACCCGTTCTTCTTCGGATCGGGATCGGCCTCGCCCGGCTCCTTCGGACACGCGTCCTGCGCGTCCATGATCCCGTCCTTGTCGGCGTCGTCCTCGGGGCAGCCGTCGGTGTCGTCGATGCCGTCGAAGTCTTCGGGCACGTCGGGGCACTTGTCGACGTTGTCGGGGATGCCGTCGCCGTCGCGATCGGGGAGCGCGGGGCAGCCGTCGTCGGGGTTCGGCGGCTTGCCGTCCTCGGGCTCCGTCGGGCAGAGATCGATGTCGTCGGGGATGCCGTCGTGATCGGTGTCGGCGCCGTGCTCCTTGTAGCGCTCGGCCTTGAAGCGCTTGCCCGGCGACGGCGGATCGGTGTCGGCGATCGGGAACGAATAGCCCGCGAGCGCGACGATGCGGAAGTCGGGCGCGTAGCCCGTCGTGAGCCGTGATCCGCCGCCGACGCTGAACCACCCGCGCTTGCGCACGTCGGTCGCCATCCGCATCTCGGCCATCCACTCGAGCGGCGTGTTGGGCGCGCTGTACGTGCCCTTCTGGCCGAAGCCCGCCGACCCGAAGATCTGCGCGCCGAGGCGGAACGCGCCGTCGCGCATCGGGATGAAGGCGCCGGCCGAGTAGCGCCACTCGTTCGCCAGGGTGAAGTCGTTGATGCCGCCGACAGGGCGAAACTGCGGGCCGGTGTTGGCCAGGAAGAAGACCTTCTTGAGATCGATCTCCGCCGACAGCCCGATGGTCCCGCTCGCGCCGCCGTCACCGCCGAACGAGAACGTATTGCCCGTCGGGACCCACACGCCCGCGATGGCGCCGAGCTTGAACGAGCGCGTGTCGTTGCGAAAGAGGATCGCCCGGAAATCCAGGCGCATGTCCATCGGCGCGACCGGCTTGACCGCGATCGCATCGCCGTGGCCAGCCGAGGTGTTGCCGCCCGACTGGTAGACGATCACGGGCAGCGAGACCTGGAACGCGAAGCGGTCGAGGATCTCCGCTCCGATGTCGAGGTACGTGATGACCTGCGGCTTCACCGGCGCGGAGTAGAGGTAGCGCTGGTTCACATCCTGGATGTGGTTCTCCACGCGGAACGCGTCGTACGAGAAGCCGAGCCCGGCCTGACCGTAGAAGCGCGTCTTTTCGCCCATCTGCGGGCGCCACATGGCAATCGTGTCCTCCGGCGCGCCGGCCATGAAGAGGCGATCGAGGTAGATCGAGCGCGCTTGCGCGTGCGCGACCGACGGCGCAGTCGCGGCCGCCAGCGCCGCAGCCGCGCCGAGGACGAACGCCCTCACCCGCGCCTTCGGCCGAGGTTTGCTCGTGATTTCGCCCATTCGGGTGCCGGCTTCCTTCACGCTCGCGAGGCTACACGAGGAGCCTGGCCGCGTGGGAGACGAAGCAAGGTCCCGGAAGATCATCCACGGGGGACGTCGGAACGTGGTTGACTGGACGTATGGGCTGTGCTCTTTTGCGCGCCCCATGAAGCGCACTTACCAGCCCCACAATACGCGCCGCGCGCGCAAGTACGGTTTCCGAGCCCGGATGGCGTCCGTCGGTGGGCGGAAGATCATCAACAATCGCCGCGCCAAGGGCCGCGTCCGCCTCGCGACCAAGATCTACGAGAAGTAGATCGCTCGGCGGCGACGGCGCTGAAACCGACGGCTTCACCGGGGCGCTCCTCGCGAGCGCTCCGGGCTGAAGGGTCGCGCGCCTTCGCCAATTTTTCCAGGCCCTGCTCGAATAGGTTCGTTGCCCGCGGCGCCATGTACGAGTTCCCGCGCGCCCGGCGGATCCGCAGGCGATTCGAGTTCGTTCGCATCCAGAACGCACCGTCGGCCCGGGTCCCGACCCGCCATCTGCTCATGCTGATCCGACCGCGCGACAGCGCTGGGCCGGCGCGGCTCGGCGTGGTCGCGTCGAAGAAGGTCGGTGGGTCTGTGGTGCGCAACCGCGTGAAACGCCTGGTTCGCGAGGCCTTCCGCAAGAACCCCGACACCTTCCCGGACAACCTCGACGTGGTGATCATCGTGCGCCCCGGCGCGCACTTGCTCCCTGCGGGCGAGCTCGAGGCCCAGGTGCGTCAGGCCAGGATGACGTTGCATCGTCGCGCGGCCGAGCTCGCCGCGCGCGGGCCGGATGTGCCGCGCTGAGCGCGCCCCGACGCCCGGGGCCCTTGCGCGTAGAACGGCCCCGACCCAAGCTCTCGGCCGCTGGACCGGGGCATGATCAAAGCTGTACTCCTCGCGTTGATCCGCCTCTACCAGCTCACGCTATCGCGGGTGCTCCGCGCGGCGGTCGGACCGGTGTGTCGCTTCGAGCCCTCGTGCTCGCGCTACGCCGCGGCCTGCATCGAGAGCCACGGCGCGCTGCGGGGGAGCTTGCTTTCGGCCAAGCGCCTGTGTAAGTGCCACCCGTTTCACCCGGGCGGCTACGATCCGCCGCCACCTCCCCGGCATTTCGCCGCCGCACCGCTCGCCGGCGCGGACCTCACCTGCCCCTCCTCGCAACCCGCTCGCGAGGAGCCCGAGCAGGACGGATCCCCCACCGACCCCAGCCAGGGGAATCGAGGGCGATCCCCGAGCGCTGCCCAGCGCACCGATTTCCCGTTTCCCTCATTGCATCACGAGGTCTGACCCGCAGCACGCGACCCCCGAGAGCCCGCAATCCCCCCGCTCGCTGCCGCGACCTCTGGCGCAGGACGAGCGAGCCGGCCCAGCCACCGTGCGCGCCCCGAGTTGGCGACGACGGCCCCCGCGATCACACTCCGAGGCGAGCTCTCAGGATCCGGGCGGCGCGACCCCGCGCCCCCGTCCCCGAAAGGATTCATGGACCGCTCTAGCATCACGAAATGGCTGTTACTCGGCCTGGCGATCTTCCTCTTCTGGCAATACGGAAGGAAGGCGATCGGCATCGGCCCGACGGCGAACGAGCACCAGCCGATCAACATCTTCGCGGACGTGAGCGCGCCGGCCGCGCGCATCGACGAGCAGCTCTGCCAGCTCGAGACCGGCGACTTCAAGGCCGAGCTCTCGACGCGAGGCGCGTCGCTCCGGCACCTCACGCTGAAGGGCGCGAACTACTACCAGACCAACGAGAAAAACCAGTACGACCGCACCGGGACGATGGACCTCGTCACCACGACGAGCGAAGCGCGGATGCCGCTCCGCACCGATCTCCGCGATCCCGACGGCGCGGCAGCGCAGCAGACGGCGTACGACGATCTCGACTGGAAGCTCGCCGCGCACGACGCGCAGAGCTGCACGTTCACCTACGCGGACCCGACGACGTCGCTCACCAAGATCGTCCGCGCGACGGGGAAGCCCTACCAGCTCGAGGTCGACCTCAAGGTGCAGAACCTGGCGGCCGAGCCGAAGAAGCACCGCCTCGCGATCGAGCAGACGTCGTTCATCAAGAAGAAGGATATCGAGGCGGGCTTCATGCGCCGCCAGTCCGAGCACACCACCGAGACGATGTCGAGCGCCGGTGACAAGACCGAGCGCCAGGCGCCGACCGACTTCGATCCCGACTCGTTCAAGAAGAAAGAGTTCACCACCGAAGGCTGGCGCCGCGGCCCCGGCGACGCGCGCTTCGTCGCGGTGAGCACCAGCTACTTCTCGAAGATCGCCATCCCGGTCGAGGGCCCCGCGACCCCCGCGGCCGAGACGCGGATCGAGGACATCTGGAACCCGATCTTCGTCGAGCGCGCGAAGGATCCCGAGCTCGGCCACATCTACCGCGCGCGCCTCGCGTACCCCGAGCGCGAGCTGAAGCCGCAGGAGTCGGTCGAGTACAAGGTCCTCACGTACAACGGGCCGAAGGATCGAACGCACCTCGCCGCGGTCGGCCACGGCGCGACCGACGTGCTCAACCTCGGCACGTTCGCCCCGATCGCCCGCGCGCTCGTCTGGTACTTGACCTGGCTCTTCCACCTCACCGGCTCGTGGGGCGTGGCGATCATCCTGATGACGATCACGGTGAAGTCGGCGCTCTTCCCGCTGAGCTTGACCCAGATCAAGAGCAGCATCGCGATGCGCAAGCTCAAGCCGGAGATGGACGCGCTCAACGAGAAGTACAAGGACGACGCCACCCAGCGCGGGCTCGCGACGCAGGAGCTCTGGAAGAAGAACGGCATCACCAACCCGGTGCTCGGGTGCTTGCCGATGCTGCTGCAGATGCCGGTGTGGTGGGCGCTCTACTCGGCCTTGCAAACGGCCGTCGAGCTCTATCACGTGCCGTTCGGCCCGTTCATCCCGGACCTCGCGTCGCCGGGCAAGTACTTCATCATCCCGATCGTGCTCGGCGCGTCGAGCTTCATGCAGCAGCGGATGATGCCGCCGCAGGGCGACGCTCAGCAGCAGAAGATGATGATGTACATGATGCCGGCGGTGTTCACGGCGATGATGCTGTTCCTGCCCGCGGGCCTCGGCGTCTACATGCTCACGAACACCTGGCTCGGGATCGGACAGCAGCTCCTCGTGGAACGTTACCTGAAGGCGCAGGCCAACTCGCCCGGGACGATCGAGGTGCGCGAAAAGACTGAAGGTGGCGGCGGCAAGCCGACCCCCACGCTTGGAAAGGGAAAAGCACGTGTCCGTGGATAATGGCAGCGTAGAAGAGACGAACCTCGCGCCCGCACCTGTCGGCGCCCCGATGAACGATCGGATCGAGCCGAAGGACGAGCTTCCCTTCGAGGAAGACGGGCGCGCGGACACGGCGCTCGACTTCGTCATCGACGTGCTCGCGGGGATGGGGATGGACTGCACGGTCGACCTCCTCGAGAACGAGGAAGAGGATCCGCCGGAGGACATCCGCCTCGAGGTCGAGGGCAAGGACGCCGGCCGCGTGATCGGCAAGAAGGGCCAGACGCTGACCGCCTTGCAGTTCCTCTCGAACCGCGTCGTCAACCGCCCCGGCAAGCGCCGTCGTCACGTGATCATCGACGCCGAGGGCTACCGCGCCCGACGCGAGGACACGCTGTCGTCGATGGCTCGTCGCCTCGGCAAGCAGGCCGTCGAGGAGGGGAAGATCATCACCTTCGAGCCGATGAACCCGCAGGACCGCAGGGTCGTGCACCTCGCGCTCGCGAAGTTCCCCGGCGTCGTCACCAAGAGCGACGGCGAGGGCGAAGCGCGACGCGTTCAGATCATTCCCGTCCGCCGCTGATCATTTGTTGTCGCCTCGGCTGTCACCGTTGACAGCCCTGGCCCCCTGTGCATAATGCGCGCCTCCCGTGGGGGCCCCCGCCTTTCGCGCGGCCCCCGCAGACAAACTCGAGAAGGATTGCCGACATGCTCACGTATCCCATCATCGGGAAAATCGAAGCGACCCAGACCCGCGAAGGCATGCCGGAGTTCCGCGTCGGCGATACCGTTCGCGTCCACTACCGCATCGTCGAAGGCGAGAAGGAGCGCGTCCAAGTCTTCCAGGGCGTCGTCCTCAAGCGCCACCGCGCCGGCGTTCGCAGCACGTTCACCGTCCGCAAGGTGAGCTTCAACGTGGGCGTGGAGCGCGTGTTCCTCGTCCACACCCCCCGCATCGAAAAGGTCGAGGTCGTGTCGCGCGGCGTGGTTCGCCGGGCGCGCCTCTTCTACCTGCGCGGCCTCGCCGGCAAGGCCGCGCGCGTTCGCGACGCGAAGGACTGAGCGAGAGAGTTCGAGCCGCACCTCGCGGCTCGCTCGCACCAGGCTGGGGCCTCGCGCCGCCCCATCGTCGGCGCTCTCTCGAGAACGTCGGCGGCTGCTCCCCGGGGCACCTTCCAGATCTCGCGCACCCGATTTCAAACGCAGCCCGCGCGTGCCTCGTGTACGTGCGGGTTGTTGCGTTCTGATGGCCAGCGGCGATCACGCTTGACTTTGTGCCGCAAGGCGAGCGCCCCCGTCCGCTGACGACGCGATGGACCGATCGCGACGAACTTCTCTTGATCCGCGACCGAGGGGCCACGGTATGCTCGGCCGCACGACGCGCCTCGGCGTCGTGTCTCCGCCGGGTCCTCGAGAGAAGGGTCAACATGATCTGTCCGCGTTGCGGCGCGCCCGCGACTCCCGCTGATAAGTTTTGCCCTGTCTGCGCCTCGCCGATTGGTCCCCCCGGTCCTTCCGGGTTCGGCGGGCCTCCGCCGCCTCCGCCTGGCTTCGGGCCTCCGCCCGGCTTCGGGGGCCCGCCCGGTCCTCCGCCCGGCTTTGGTGGTCCTCCGCAGCCGCCTCCCGGCTTCGGCGCGCCCGGTGGTTTCGGTCCCCCGCCCGGTCCTCCCGGCTACGGCGCTCCGCCGGCGTATGGGCCTCCCGACGGCGGGTTCGGTCCGCCGCCTGCCCCGCCCAACTACGGCCCGCCGCCCGGTCCGCAAGGCTACGGCGCGCCGCCGGGACCGCCCGACTACGGTTCGCCGCCGGGCTACGGCGCACCTCCGGGGCCGCCCGACTACGGCGCGCCGCCGGGGCCGCCCGGCTATGGGCCTCCCGATGGCGGGTTCGGTCCGCCGCCGCCGAACTACGGGGCGCCGCCGCCGAACTACGGGCCGCCGCCCGGCGCGCCAGGCTTCGGGCCGCCCCAGAGTCCCCCTGGCTACGGCCCTCCGCCGGGCTTCGGTGGGCAGGATGGCGGGTTCGGTCCGCCGCCGTCGCCGTTCGGTCCGCCGCCTGGCGCGTCCGGGTTCGGCCCGCCGCCTCCGCCTCCCGGGCCTCCGCCCGGCTTCGGTCCGCCGCCGCCTCCGCCCGGTTATCCGTCGGCTCAGGAGAGCTCCGGGGGCTACCCGCCGCCGGCGCCTCCGCCGGGATACAACCCGCCGGGCATGGGCGCTCCCGATCAATTCGGCGCCACGGCATACGCGCCGTCGGGGCCGATCGGCGACTTCGGCCCGCCGCCTCCGGCTCCGCCGCCGCCGAGCAACTACGGGGCGCCTCCTCCGCCGGCCGCCCCTGGGCCGCCGATGCCGCCGCCCCCGCAGATGGGCGGCGCCAGCTCCCAGTCGGCCGGTCCGGCCGTCGGCGCCGACGGGCGTCGCGCGCTCGCGGGCTTCCTGGTCAGCTACCAGGACGACAGCCTCGGCAAGTTCTGGCCGCTGTGGCAGGGCAAGAACTCGATTGGCCGCGCCGAGACGGGCCAGAAGGTCGACATCGAGATCGCCCACGGGACGACGTCGACGCATCACGCCGCCGTGGAGGTCGACGGCCCGCGCTTCGTCCTCGTCGATCAGGGCTCCACCAACGGCACGTTCCACAACGAGGAAGCCATCGGCTTCCAGGGCCGACGGGAGCTCCGTGACGGCGACAAGGTCCGCTTCGGCGGCTACAGCGTGATGATCGTCAACGTCGTGGGACGCGGTTGAACGAGCAGCATCCCGCGCGGGAGCCGCTCGCGCTCCACGCTCTCAACGGGGCCGCAGGCGCCCCCCAACCGCGGGGCCGTTCGCTGCCCCAGAACCGGGGTCGCACCACACCCCAGACCCCAACCGGGCCCTTCTCGGGGTCCTCGCTCGCGGCCCGCGTTTCGCGGTACACCACGCGCCAAAGAGGGCGATCTGCTGCGGATCGCTCTGCCCTTGTTGGAGGAGCAATGACATCGACTCCCGTTGAACGCTGCGGGCACGCGCCCCAGAGCCCCGGAGGGGCGTCTCCCCGGTCGAGCACGATCCGCCCGCCGGCCCTTCTCTGCCGCGGCGCCGCGCTCACCATCGCCTTCCTCGCGGCGCTGCTGCTCGCCCCCACCACGGCCAGCGCAGCGCCCGAGGCCCACATCCTCCGCGTCGATCCCCGCGCGAGCACGGCCGACGGATCACCGGTGCTCACGACCGTGATCGAGGTCGTGCAGAACAAGCGCATGAGCGACATCACGCGCCAGTGCGCGGCGCTCAGCGGCGACGCCAACCTCGACTGCACTTCCAATGCGCTCGACGTCAACGGCGCGCTCTACTCGTCGTTCGACTTCCCGGACAAGAACGCGATCTTCACCGTCACCGTCGACGGCACCGACACCCCCGCGAAGTTCGAGTCCAAGGCCCGCTGGGGTGACAGCACCGCGCAGCCCGGCGTCGGCACCGCGTGGCTCGTGCTCATCGACGCGTCGTCGACGATGGGCTCGCGCTTCGACGAGGCCAAGGCCGTGGCCGGCGCCTTCGTCAACGCGATGGGCCCGCAAGACATCGTCGACGTGATGTTCTTCAACGACAAGGGCGTCGTCGAGGACTCGAAGTGGGTCGCCACCAAGGCCGGCGCGATGACGTCGATCAACAACGTCCCGCGCACGTACCCCTCGCAGGGCCGCACGCGCCCGCTCTTTTCGATCATCAAGCAAGCGGCGACCGACGGCTTCAAGGAGCTCGGCAACGCCGGCCAGAACGTCGTCGTCCCGATGCACCAGGCGATGGTCGTGCTCTCGAACGGCTCGGCCGGCGCCGATCCCACGTCGAACTCGGCCGCGTCGAACCTGCTGAAGGACTACCTCACCAAGGGCCGCTTCCCGGAGAACAACGACGTCCTCCCGAAGACGCCCGTCCCGGTGATCTCGGTGTGGTTCCCGAGCAAGCTCATCGAAGAGTTCGGCGCCAACGCCCGCGAGTTCATGGAGGGCATGGCCAACACCGAGATTGGTGGCTTCTTCACGATCGTGCGCGACGGGCAGCAGGGCCGCGCGGCCAACATCGTCAACACGGTGCGCACCCGCTTCAACAAGATGCACATCGTGAAGTGGCGCGTGGCCTGCGTCGCGCCGAGCATCACCCAGACCTTCAAGCTGTTCTTCAGCAACACCAACCCCGCGATCGCCGGCGACGCCACGTTCCAGAACGTGCCCGTCGGCATCGATCCGACGACGTGGCCGATCGACATCGATCGCGCCGCGACCGAGCGCGCCGCGAAGGCCGATCCGATTTACCCGGGCGGCACCGTGAAGATCTACGGCAACTTCTGCTGGGGCGGCAGCGCGCAGCGGGCCGAGATCTACATGGTCCCGAAGAACCAGGCGGCGCCGACCACGCTCCAGAACGGCAACGTCGAGGACGCGAAGAAGGCGCAGCGCACGCTGATCGAAGCCGGCATGCGCGGCAAGGCCGTCTCGGCCGGCGACAGCATCGTCGAGTTCGAGCTCCCGAAGACCGACAAGTTCCTCGTCGGCAAGGGCGACACGATGACCGCGCGGCTGATCGTCTACGACAACCAAGCGCGTCGCACGAGCGCGGTCACGGCCGACAAGCTCATCTCGCTCAAGGCCCGCGACGCACCGCTCCCGTACCTGCTGATCGGCGGCGCGACCTTCGGCGGCGTGGTGCTCATCCTGCTCATCGTCTCGATTTTCCGTGGCGGCGCGGGCGGCGGCAAGCGGCGCGGTTCGGCGGTCGCGCCTCCTCGTCCCGTCGTGGCAGGCGGAGGCGGGCCGGCGCCGGCGCCGATGGGCGGCATGGGCGGTATGGGTGGCGGCGGGGACTTCTACGGTGGCGGCGGCGCTCCCGCGCCGATGGGCGGCATGGCGACGCGCGCGACGATCTCCGGCACCGCGGGCATCTTCACCGTCACGCCGGGGCTCGAGATGCGCGCCGGCCGCGACGGCGCGGCCTGCCAGATCCTGCTGACGGAGCCGCGCGTCTCGGGCGTGCACTCCACGGTGAAGTTCGAGAGCGGTCAGCTCCTCGTTCGCGACGAGACCTCGAACAACGGCACGTACATCAACGGCCAGCGCATCCCCGGCGGCGTCTGGACGCCGGTCCCGGCCGGAGCGCAGCTTCGCTTCGGTCCCGTCGAGTTCAGCGTCCGCCTGGAGTAGGGTCCTGAAGATGGTTCTCCGTTTCTCGCAGCGAAGATCATGATGCAGCCGCAGGCCGCCAACACGGGGCGCCTCAAGGTCGAGTTCGCGCAGGCGAGCGATCCCGGGCGCGACCCCAACAAGCAGGTGAACGAAGACTCGTGCGGCTATGCCGAGACACGCTTCGGTCACCTGTGCGTGCTCTGCGACGGCATGGGCGGGCACTACGGCGGCAAGGAGGCGAGCCGCACCGCCATCACCACGATCTTCGAGGTCATGGAGGCGACGCCGAACACGGTGTCGCCGGTCGCCGCGCTCAAGGCGGCGATCGAGGAGGCGGGCCGCCGCGTCTACCAGCTCGGAGGGCCCCCGGAGAACCGCACGCGCCCCGGCTCGACCGTCGTGGCGATGCTGCTGCACGATCGCGGCGTCGACGTCGGCCACGTCGGCGACAGCCGCGCGTACGTCATCCGCGCCGGCCAGATCTACCCGCTCACCCGCGATCACTCGATGGTGCAGGGCATGATCGACGCGGGCATGCTCACCGAGGAGCAGGCGATCGGTCACCCCGACGCCAACAAGATCACCCGCGCCCTCGGCATGCGACCCGACGTCGACGTCGAGGTGCGGCCCGAGCCGATGGAGCTCTTCGCGGGCGACATCCTCCTCCAGTCGAGCGACGGGCTCACCGACCTCGCGCTCGGCAAAGACATCCTCGGCTGCACGCGCCAGGCGCTCGCCTCGGGGCCCGTCTCGCACGCGTGCGAGCAGCTCGTGACGCTCGCGAACAACCGCGGCGGCCACGACAACATCACCGTGCAGATGGCGCGGATCACCGACGTCGGCCCGAAGGCGCTGACGACGATCCCGCAAGGCCCGGGCGGCGCGCAGGTGCAGGCGCCGCAGGCCGCGGCCGCGCAGCCAGGCGCGGCGTACCCGGCGGGCGCGCCCTTGGCCCCACTGGAGACGGTCTCGATGACGTCGCCGGATCGCGCCGCGCAGGCCGCCTATCCGCAGCCCGGTCGCGGCGGCCCGCCGCAGGTCGCACCGCAGGCGGCGATCGCCATGGCGTGGGCGCCGAACGCGGGGCCACACCAGGGCGCCGGCGTGCTCCCGACGGCGACGGGCGCGCCCGGTCCGACGATGAACGAAGCGCCTGCCGGAGCCCAGCCGTGGAGCTCGGGCATGTACAGCGGGCAGCCCGTCGCTGCGGGCCATCCGCAGGGGCCGGCGCTCTCGCCGCCGCCGCCCTCGGCGCTCGGCGCCTATCACGTCGACGCGGGCGCGGGCGGCCTGCAGCTGCCTCCCGCGTCGGTGCGGCCGGGCTACCACGGCCCGGGGCCGACGCAGAGCCAGCAGCCGCCCCCGTACGGCGGCGGTGGCACCCCGGTGCCTTACAGCTCGATGCCTCCGTCGGTCACCGGCGGCGCGCAGCCCTCGCGCGGCGGGATCGTCTTCGTGATCATCGGCCTCTCGGCCGTCGTCGCGGTGCTGATCCTCGTCGTCATCTGGGCGATCTGGCTGCGCTGATCCTCGCTCCTCCCGCTCTCGAACCCCGCCGAGGTTTCGCGTGTCGCGTTGGCTGAAGGGCGTCGCCGCGCGGGTGATCGACGCCGCCTCGTGGTCGCGCGTCGGCCTCCTGCTCGCCCCGTACGGGGCCTGCGTCTACGTCCTCGGCGCGGCGGACACTCGCATCAAGGCGCTCTCCGGCGGCCTCGGCGTGCCGGATCTGGAGCTTGGCTTCACCGCCGACGAGCTCTACGCGCGCCTCGGGGCCTACAGCGACGAAGGCCGCGCGATCTACCTTCGCGCCGAGCTCGTCGATCTCGTCTACGCGCTCGCGTACGGCTTCTTCTTCGCGTTCCTCATCGGCCTCGCGGCGCGTCGGCTCTTCCACGCCGATAGCCCATGGCGCCTCCTCTGCCTCGCCCCGCTCGCGACGATGAGCTGCGACCACCTCGAGAACCTCGGCTTCTTCGCGGTGCTCCTGCGCTGGCCCGCGCGCTCCGACCTCGCCGCGCACCTCGCCGCCGTGGCCAACCTCGGCAAGTGGTCTTTCTGCGCCGTGACGGTCCCCGCGGCGGTGATCGGCCTGCTCGCGCTCGCGTTCGTCACGCTCCGCGGAAAACGCTCCGCGACCACTTGAAACGGGCCGCGACCGCCGTCACGATCGCCGGCTGTCCGCGCGCGTGATCCGCCTGACCCGCGCCAGGTCGTCATCGTCCGCGCGAGCTCCACGCAAGATGAAAACGCTCCCCGTGATCTCGATCGAAAACGCCGCGCATCCGCGGCAGACGCGCGCGCTCTGCTCTCTTTTGTATATCTTTCCGACCGCTTGGATTATCCGGGCCCGCAGCTGCGATCACGAAGGTTCACGCGCGTCCACGCGACGCGACGGTGAACCCCGCAGCCACCCCGGAGCGCATTGATGAGGTCCCTTCCCTCGCTCCCCATGAGCGAGTCCGACTCGAATCCTCCGACCTTCGTGCCCGAGAACACCGGCCGTGAAGACGAGGCTCCCCCGAGCGCGCAGCGCGTGCGCCCGGCGCCGGCTCCTCCGCGCGCGCGCAGCCCGGGCCCGGCCGTCACGGGTCGCGGCGCCACCGAGCTCTACTTCCGCGAGCTCGCGCGCAGCCACCCGCTCACGCGCGACGGCGAGGTCGCCATCGGCCGCCGCATCGAAGAGGGCGAGCTCGCCACCCTCGACGCGTGGGTCCGCTCCACGATCGGCCTGCGCGAGCTGGCGCTCACGGCCGACGATCTCCGGAGCGGCGCCCTCGCGCTCGGCGATCTGCTCCTCGAGAGCGAGGCCGACGAAGCCGCTCGCAAGCAAGCCGCCGCGCGCCTGCGCGAGCTGCTCGATCTCGCGCGATCGCTCCACGGCGCGCCGCCCGCCGGCGACGTCGCCCTCGCCGGCCTCGCCGCTGGCCTCGCCGAGCTCCGCCTCGATCCCTCGCTCGCCGATCGCATCGAGCGCTGCCTGCGCGACGAGCGCGCCGCCGCCTCGAAGTCCGAGCGCGCCGCGATGGACGCCACGCTCGCCGCCACCGCGCGCGGTCGCCGCGCCGTCGCCCGCGCCAAGTCCGATCTCGTCGAGGCCAACCTCCGCCTCGTCGTCACCATCGCGCGCCAGTACCAGCGCTTCGACGTCCCGCTCCTCGACCTCGTGCAGGAGGGCAACCTCGGCCTGATCCGCGCCGCCGATCGCTTCGAGTACCGCCGCGGCCACCGCTTCAGCACCTACGCGGGCTGGTGGATCAAGCAGGCCATCCGCCGCGCGCTCCTCGGCCAGGGCAAGCCCATCCGCATGCCGGCCCACCTCGCCGAGACGCGCAGCCAGGTCGTGCGGGCGCGCCGCGAGCTCGTGCAGGAGCACGGCCGCGACCCGAGCCCGGAAGAGATCGCCGAGCGCAGCGGCCTCTCGATCGAAAAGGTCCGCGTCATCGGCGAGCTCGCGCTCGAGCCGCTCTCGCTCGACGCGCCGATGAGCGACGACGGCGACGCCTGCTTCGGCGATCTCCTCGCCGGCGACAGCCCGATGGCCGACGACGAGCTCGCTCGCCGCCGCCTCACCGAGCAAACGCGCGAGCTGCTCGATTCCCTGCCCGCGCGCGAGCGCGAGGTCCTCATGCGCCGTTACGGCCTCGAGGGCGACGAGGACGAGACGCTCGAAGAGATCGGCCAGTCGTTCTCCGTCAGCCGCGAGCGCATCCGCCAGATCGAAGCCAAGGCCCTCGAGAAGCTCCGCCTGCGCTCCCGCCAGAAAGAGCTCGCCTCGTACCTCGAGCGCTGACTGCCACTCTCCCCGCCCCGCCCCGCGCATGGCCTTCGACGACACCTTCCGTCTCAGCGCCCACGCCGTCCTCGTCAACCCCTCAGGCCAGATCCTCCAGCTCGCGTCCACCCACGGCGACCGGGCCTGGGGGCTGCCCGGCGGCGCGCTCGAACCTGGCGAAACCATTCACGAAGCCGTCGCCCGCGAGTGCCTGGAAGAGCTGGGCTGCCCGGTGACGATTGGCCACCTCACCGGGGTCTACTACCACGCTGCCTTCAACTCCCAGGCCTTCATCTTCCGCGCCGATCTCCCCGAGGGCGCCGAGATCCGCCTCAGCCCCGAGCACTCGGACCATCGCTGGTTCCCCCTCGATGAGCTCAGCCCCATCCAGCGCCGCCGCGTCGAAGACTGCCTCTCGTTCACCGGGATCGTGGTCAGCGCGAGATTCTGAAGGCGCAGGCAGGTCGCCGAGCCCACCCTCGTTTCACGATCTCCATCCTGCCTCCGCGGCGGACCGGCCCTCCCACCGTTGCTTCTCGGCGTCGGTCTCGGGCCGGTAGAGCGCGTCGATCTCGTCGGCTCCGGGCCGCACGATCATGATCTGGACGCGGGGAATCACCGTGGATGGTGAGGCCAGGCGGGTTCGACGCGACCCCCGGTCATCCCGTGATGGTCAATTGACGCCGTTACCGCCGCCCAGCGTTTCACCGACGCTCGTGACCGGGCTCGGGCTGCACGCGCTGCCGTTGAGCAAGGTCTCGAGGACCAGCTTGCGGTGAGGCAGGAACCGGGTCGTGAGCGCCGGAGAGAGCGTGCCGTTCTCGGAGATCTGCGTGAATCCGTTGCTGCTGGGCCAGATCACCCCGCCTCCGACGTCGAGGTTGCTGGTGAGCTGATGGCAGCCGGCGCACGACTGCGTCGTCGCGCGATCAGCCACGTTCTGCCACGTGAGATCGCTGCGCCCGATGGCCGCGAGCTTGCCAGTGATCAGCCCCTGAAAGGCTGGATTCGACGCGAGCCGATTGCGGTAGTCGTTGGAGCTGTCCTGCTCGCTGCTCTGCCCGGCGCTGTATACCTCCGGGTACGCGGAGGAGATGCCGTTGACGTCGTCCGGCACCAGATCCGGCACCTGGGCGAGGAAGTCCTGCTGGAACTGCGCGCCGAGGGGTCCCGGGCTCGTGGTGAAGAGTCCGCCGAACGGGTTCTGTTTCACCGAGTCTTGACGGATCACCAGCTTGCACGACGCGGGGCTCGGGGGAGAGATGACCTTGTCGTTCACCGGGCCCGGATCGACGCCGCCGGTGCACTCGCGCGTCACCTTGAACTCCCGGAGCTGCCACTGCTGGCCGAGCGGCGGGAGGTTGAAGTAAGGTCGATTCGGCATGAACTGGTTCGTGCGGATCTGCCCCGTGGTGGCGGGGCCGCCATACCCGCTCTGGCCAACCATGCCGTAGTTGGCGGGATCCACCACCGGCGAGAACCCGGGGAGCCCGTTGAAGTAGAAGTTCTCCAGCGCATCGGCGCGCGAGACGGGATCGTTGTTGCCGGAGAGATCGCCCCACATCTGGGCGACCGGCATACAGCCGCTGATCCCGAGCTCCGGGTGCGGGTTGCGCAGCACCGCCTCGAAGATGATGAGATCGCGGTCGCCCCCGTTCGTCAGGCCGGAGACCTTGCCGAACACGATGCGGTACTGGCCGCAGCTCGCCTGGGCCTTGGCCGACGACGGGGAGAGATCGATCCGGTTCACGAGGGCGACAGGCACGTAGCTGTCCGGGCTGCCACTGACGAACGGATCGGTCGCGGCGAGCATGCCCTCCTGGCGTGGACAGTCGATGGGGAAGCCGTTGACGGTGGTCGCGGAGTCGTCGCAGTGCGGGCCGGTGGTCTTCGCGTGGCTAGCGTCGTTTTGCGTGTCCCACCATTGCTGATAGACGCTCAGCGGGGACTGCTTCCCCACGTTGCCGCGGGCGACGATCTGGGACATCACCCGGTTGAAGGAGAACCGGCCCAGCGCCACGCTGTCCGTCACGAACAGCGAGCGGGAGGGATTGATGACCACGCTCGATGCGCACAGCGCATCTTGCCCCTCCGCGACGCGCTCGTCGTCCGGAGACGATTGGATCGTGCATGCTCCGAGCAGGCCCACGCCCACGAGGCAGATCATTTTCGGGAGGTTCGTCGGCACATTGAATCGAGTCGTCATGGGATGACCATTCCTTGGTGGACTGCGTGGAGATCGAACGGCCGACGTCGACGAGCGCGGGCGAGCGCTCGCCGTCATTCACGGTCGCCCGTGCCTGTCCCGTCGGTCGAGCCATATCTGGCCCGGCCGCGAAACCCCGGCTCGTACGTTCCGTCGGCGGGTGCAGGTCCTGCACCCGGCAGGTCTTCGCCGCCCGACCGCCGGATCTGACGAGGTAACAGAATTTTTTCGACGGCGATCCCGGTCCGCGGGATCACGTGGCTACCTGTGCGGAACGAATTCGAGTGACGGACCCTGACTCGCGGGTGCCCTGGCCAATTCGCTGACTCTGTCGACGAAAGCGAAGATGCCGTCAGGGGACGAGAGCGGTGTCTACCAGGCTCGGGTCGCGCCCGGCGACGCCTGCGTCGACCTCGGCGGCTCCGAGAACACTGGCCACCTTCACCCCTGGTTTCGGGGCCCCGACCCCGAAACGGCGATCCGGGCCTCCCACCGCTGCTTCTCGGCGTCGGTCTCGGGCAGGTAGAGCGCCTCGATCTCCTCGGCTCCGGGCCGCACGATCATGATCTGCACCGGCTCGAGAGCCACCTTCCGCGCCGCGTCGAGCGAGGTGTAAAACACCATCTCGAAGAGCCGGGTCACCGTGGCCGGATCGGTCACGCTCGCGGGGAAACCCCGGTAATTGACGGCCATCGCCTGAAAATTGGGCGCCTGCCCCGGCCGGAGCGCGAGCTGCACCGAGCTGTTGAACGTGTCGGAGAGCCGGCGAAACAGCTCGCACTCCGTCACCTCGGGCACCTTGCGGTAGATCCGCGCCATGGCCTGATTGACCCCCTCCGGCAGCGGACTCTCGCCGTCGAGCCGCCAGGAAAAATAGAGCCACTGGAGCACGTGCGGGAAATGACCGTGGATGTTGTGCCCGGGCGCGGCCACGATCTCGAAGAGCTGCCCTTTGAAGAAGTAATCGTACTGGAGCTCTCCCCGCCGGATACTGCCCGTGAACACGTCGCCCGGATCGCGATCGGTGATCTTGCGGATGCCCGAGTAACCGTACTTGCCGGCCCACGGCGTGAGCACCTGCAACACCGCCTCATCGACGTCGGCCTGGGCGAGCGCCGGGCGATCCGCGAGCCGGGCATAGACCTCGGCGCGGATCAGGAAGAGAAAATCGACGAAGGTCGCGAGATCCTCCTTGTAACGCAGGAGTCCTTCGAGGGCGCTCTCCTCGGCCGGATCGCCGCCGAGCTTGGCGCGATACGACGCCAGCTCGACGGGCTTCAATCGCACCGAAGGGACGGTGTCCACGAACGTCGCCGCCTCGCGCAGCACGGCCTGGCGCAGGCCGGCGAGTCGCTCCTCCGGCGTGCCCTCGGTCGCGAGCGCCGCCGGCACAGGGAGCCGGTTTGCATAGGCCTCTGTCGTGGTGACCGCGATGGCCCCCTTCTCGATCGCGCGGAGCGTGGCTGCATCCATCATGGGGGCGCGACGCTAGCAGAAGCGCGCTCGCGCCACCAGACGTGTGCTATCGATGAGGACTCATGGTCGCGCCTCACCCCCTGCTCGCTGACTTCTTTCCCGACCTCGCCGCCGAGATCGCGCACGGCCTCCGCTCTCTCGCTGAACCCGAGTCGATCGCCACCTCTGTCGCGGGGCTCCGGATCGTGGACCGCTGCCGCTGCGGCGTCCGCTCGTGCGCGACGTTCTACACCGAGCCCCGGCCGAAGAGCTCATATGGGTCGGGCCACCGGAACGTCATGCTCAATCCACGCCGAGGCATGCTTATCCTCGATGTCGTCGACGATCGGATCGTCTGTGTCGAGGTGCTCGATCGCCCCGCGCTCGCGAAGTGCCTCCGCACGGCCGTGCCTTGAATCGGGACGCGCCTCGGGGGCCAACCACCCTACCTCACGCGCTCCGCCGGGCATGACAATCACGGGGATGGTCTGCCCCGTGTTCCAGTACGTGAGGGTGCGCTCCTGACGGTTCTGCTTCACAACCGCGCCGTCTAGCACCCTGGGCGCTGTCTTTCGATGAATGGGCGTCATCGGCGGTCAGGTGATCTCGTCGTACCCTCGCCCGAGAAACTCGATCAGGCAGATCCCATGTCCAAACGGATCCGCCAGATGAGCAATCCGCCCCCAGGCATGAGTCTCGACGTCGTCCTCGAGCAGCGCACCCGCGGCGACCGCCATTCGAACCGCGGCGTGGATCTCGTCCACCACGAAGTCGAGATGCACTGGAGTCCAGTGGCGGCCATACGCGCGAAGCTGCGCGCTCCCGCTGCACGCCGCGCTGCCAGCTGCCTTCACGAGCAGGTAAATCGGTGACGAGGCGCCGAGCATCTCGGCCGCGCCGTCCCCGAGCCGGCGCCCGACCTGGAGGCCCAGGCCGTCGCGGTAGAAGCCAATCGCCTTCTCCAGATCATCGACGTCGATGTTGACCAGGAGCGTCGCGGCTCGTGGCCTCATGTTCCAGTGCCTGTCGGGCGCGGAGAACCATGTCGAAGGGGGCTCGCGCGAAGGGCGGCAGCGCTGGTCAGCCATAAAATGCATGCCGCACCGACGCTGACAAACAGCAGGCGCGTGGCCGGGTCCGATACGCAGAACCCGGTCAGTCCGAGCGCCACGAGGAGCGCGCCCGTCAGGTAATAGAGTCGAGCCGGGAGCCACCGGGCGATGGGGAAGAAGTGGACCCCCACGATGATGGCGACGACGGGCGCGAACAGATCCCGCCTTCCAGCGTTGATGAGGACATTGCCCGCCACGAAGATGGCAAGGCCCTCGAGCCCACTCGCGATCCCGAGCAGGCGTCCTTTGCGGCTGCGCTCCACACTGTCGGAGGACACCTCGTCGCCTCGCCGACGACGCGCCAGGAGGAGGATCCCGACCGTGATTGCCACGGCAACGGCGTACATCGGCGCGGACCCGTGCGAGGATGATTTCACGCCGACAATCCACCAGATCGTCGCAAACAAACTCATGATCACGGCACCGGTGGCGCTCATTTCGGTCCTCGTCTTCGCGGCTTCATGGAAACGTGGCTCGTCCTACCGGGAGGCCGCGCGGGATGCAAGCGACGGCGCTCGACGGAAGAACCCCGCTGCCTTCTTGAAGACAGCGTCGACGCTGTCGAGGTGCGCGCCGCGCGTGAGGGGCTCGCGGCCCGCGCTCGAGCCCTGCACCAGCGCTGGCAACTCGACGCGCTGGTAACTCCGCTGGCTACCTGGCTCTGGATGAGCCCGAGACGCGCAGAATACAGCAGCAATTCGATCGGCACGAGTTGTGCGAAACCAATTCCGCGAAGATGCCATCGGGCTCGCCGACGGCGTGCATCCAGCGGTGATACGGTACGACCGGCTCGCGGCTCGACCCTTCGAGGATTGACGAGAGGCAAAAGACGATGCGTGCTCATGAATCGACTCTGCTCCGGGTGACCGCGATCTCCTGGATCTTCCTCCTGGGCGCCTGCGGCGCGGCGGCCGAGCCGACGTCCAGCACCGGCTCCACCGGCGCTGCCCCGACGGACCCCATCCCCGAATCGCCGGCTTCTCCTCCCGCCGCGCTGGTGGCGGCTTGCACGGAGTATCATGCGGCGCATCGTGAATGGTTTCAGCGGTGCGAGGGGTACGATCTCGGGCAGGCCACCGCCTTTGCGCTCACGCAACGGTGCGCGACTCGCGCGGTGCTGCCCGGCATGACCCTGAGCGCGGAGCTGCTGACCGAGTGCGCGGCGAGCTTCAGCGCGGCCACCTGCGGTTATGTGCCCCCCCGGTGCCTGTCGTTCGAAGGCTTCTTCTCCGGACCGAGGCGAACCTGGAGCATTCGCACCATTCCTCTCGGCGGGGTCGGCCCTTACGACGACTACACGCTCTTTCCTCGCTCGAAGGGCGCTGCGCCGGCGGGCACCCCGTGCAGCTTCTCCGATCAATGCCAGTCGGGCGTGTGCAACGGCTCCTACGGGGAATGCGGGGTATGCGCCGAGGTGGTCCCGGCGGGTGAGGCCTGCTCCACCACGGCGGTTTGCGGCTCCGGTCACTGCCTCTCCGGCATCTGCGTCCCCGAGATCTCCGCGGTGGGCCAGACATGCTATTTCGAGGGCAAGGGCGGCGACCGATCGAGCTGCCCGCGAGAAGACTACTGCGACGCGAACACGTCCGGGAAGCAGCACGGCGTCTGCCAGGCTCGGCTCACGCCGGGCGATGCCTGCGACGACTTTGGCCCCATCTCCGAGAACAGGTGCGTCGACGGCGCGCTCTGCCGCGTGGGGCACTGCGTCGCCATCCGGACTGTCGAAGAGGGCCAGTCGTGCGACGCCGACGTCGTGATCTGTGAAGAGGGGATGGTGTGCGATCAGTCGAAGTGTCGAAAGCCCACGACCGTGTTCCAGGAGGGCGGGAGCTGCGCCATCGATCGCTGCGCGCCCCCGCTCTTTTGCGACTCGACGTCGAGGTGCGCCGCGCTGCACGTGCCCGGCGCGGCGTGCGTACCCACGCGCTTGTGCTCGCCCGACGCGGCGTGCACCGCGGAAGGCGCGTGCGTCGCCTTGCCGGGCGAAGGTGGGCAATGCAATCCCGGGCCGGAGCGGTGTGCGTCCGGCCTGATGTGCGCGGACTTCACCTGCGTCCGCCTCCTCGGCGACGGGGTGCCTTGTCCCCGAGGCTTCGAGTGCGACACCCCCTTCACGTGCCGTGACGGCGTCTGCCGCGACGCGAGCTTCTGCTCGATGCCCCGGTAGCCCTGGAGCATGGGGGCGGCGCCCTCGAGACCGTCGTTGCGCCGCCGCCCGCCCTCCGGCGATTGTCCTACTTCCTGTGGCACCGCGCACCGGGGCGCGATTTTTTCGAGCGACCGATGATTTCTTCGCGGACGGGGGGTCCATGGTGCAAAAGGAGGACAACCTCATGTCCCACAAGCTCTTCGTAAGCCTGCCCATCAAGAACGTCGATCGCAGCGTGGCCTTCTTCAAGGCCCTCGGCTTCCGCTTCAACCCGAAGCTCACGGGCGAGACGGCTGCTTGCCTGCTCATCGGCGAGCACGCCTACGCGATGCTGGTCGCCGAATCGCTCTTCAAGACGTTCACCAAAAAGCAGCTCTGCGACACCGCGACACACGTGGAGGGGGCCTACGGGTTCCAGTGCGAGAGCCGCGCCGAGGTCGACGCGCTCTGGACGAAGGCGATCGCCGCCGGCGGCAACGACGGGGGCCCGCCCGAGGACCACGGGTTCATGTACAGCCGGAGCTTCACCGACCTCGACGGCCACCACTGGGAGGTGGTCTGGATGAATCCAGAGCACATGGTCTGAGCCGCACGGATCGCAGCCGAGTCGCGGCATCGCGCGCCGGCGCCCCGAGCAACGTTCCTTCTGCGTTCCACGGCGCCGGCCAAGGTCGTAGGCGACGTTCCCCACGTCTTCCGTGTCCGCTCCGGCGCCGTGGGAGCCTGGCGCCACCCGGGTTCCTCACGGTGGTATGAACACGCCCTGACTCCGGAGCCGGTGGACCGCGGGAATCGTCAGGTGCAGCGCGTCGTGCGGCGGAGCAGCGAGAGCGCTTCACACGTCAAAGGCCCGACTCACCCACCCCGATTCCATCTCAGATCGAGATGTGTCGTGGTCCACGCGAAATAGTCGTGCAGCACTCGCCGGAGTCGGGAGTCGGTGATCGCCACGTCAGCGATCGCCTGGTCGAAGCATTCGATCGCGCGGCGGTCCATCTCGTCATGCGGCCCATTCCCGCTGTGCATGCGAACGACCGACGACTCGCTGCCATACTGCTCGCTGTAGGTCGGCGGTCCTCCCCACGCTTCGCCCCAGTACGCTGCCAGTCGCTCGGTGTGGTGCGGATGGAATCCGTGGCTGAAAGCATGGGCGACGACCTCGTCCGCCAAGACGCGCGCGTGCCATGCCTGAGCCAGTCGATGGACCCCGGCTGCACCGCCGAGAGCGTCGAACAATGTGTCGGTGGCCATGAACGTCCTTCATTGATACGGAAAGGATTGGAACGCCGACCCTCCGGGTCGACCCAGCGTCTTGCGGCCGAACGCCCTGCCCGTGAGCCGCGATTCAGCCC
>JANYGI010000028.1 GCA_025362495.1 Byssovorax sp.
TAACGGCAAGGTGCTTTGCGAGCCGGCGCTCGCCAACCTCTTCGAGTGCGCGAAGGTGCCGACGTGCCAGTGCAAGTGCCAGGACGGCTGCAAGGCCCCCTGCGACGGCGTCGTCTGCGCCGGCGGCCAGGTCTGCGCCGAAGCCGGCCCCCAGCGGGGCAAGTGCGTCGACGATCTCAACTGCTGGAACGTGCTCTGCCAGGGCTGCAACAAGGCCTGTAACGGCGGCGCGTGCGTCGACGCTCCCTGCGCGCTGGGCACCTGCCCGGTCGATCAGGAGTGCAAGCCCACCGCGGACTTCATGGGGCACACCTGCGTGCCCTCGTGCGGCGGCGTGACGTGCGTGGTCGGGAAATCATGCGTCGAAGGCGTGTGCGTGGACGACTGCTCCCCGACGTGCGCCAGCGGCAAGGTCTGCGACAAGGCGCAGTCGCCTCCGGTGTGCGTCGACAGCAAGTGCTCGGCGAGCTCGTGCCCCGGCGGCGCGTACTGCGATCCGCTCACGGGCGCGTGCGGCAACTACCCCTGCGAGAACGTGCTCTGCCCGCCGGGCGAGCTCTGTGACGCTCGCAATGGCCAGTGCGCCGCGGGCTCGATGAGCACCACCACGGGCGCCGGCGGCGGCGCCGGCGCGACGACGACGTCGACGGGCAGCCTGACGACCTCGACCAGCGGGGCGGGCGCGGGCGGCGCGGGCGGCGCGACGCGCGGCGTGTGGGGCCTGGCGACGGGCGGCGGCGGCTGCGCCTGCGAGGTCGGCCTCGGCGGGGCCACGCGCGGCGAATCGGGCGCGGCGCTCGCGGCCCTGGCGATCGCCCTCGGGGCGGCGCGAGCGCGGCGGAGGCGTCGGCGAGACAGCGCCTCGCGCGGCGGCGAAGGGACGGTGAGCCAGTGAGCGCGCTCGTGCGAACCCTCGGCCTCGCCTGGATGGGCGCGGCGATCCTCGGCGCCGCAGCCCTCACCGGCTGCACCACCGAGGCCTTCTGCTTCGTCGACTGCGGCGGCGGCTCGGCCACCAGCACCGTGGCGAGCAGCGCCTCGGGGACGGGCGGCCTCTTCAACAACACCGGCGGCGCGGGCGGCTGCTTCGGCGACTGCACCACGAGCACCGGCGGCTGCACGCCGACGAACAACGGCGTCGAGATCTGCGACAAGCTCGACAACGACTGCGACGGCAAGATCGACAACGTCGATCTCACCAGCACCAAGAGCTGCGGCAGCTGCGACAACAACTGCCTCACCAAGCTCCTCAACAACGATCCCGCGTCGATCAGCTGCAACGCGGGCGCGTGCATGGGCACCTGCTCGATCGACTATTACGACCTCGATAAGAACGGCTCGTGTGAGTACTACTGCGTCAAGACGGCCGACACCGACGTCACCTGCGACCACAAGGACGACGACTGCGACGGCCTGAAAGACGAGGACGTCGACGTCTGCACCAGCACCACCGACTGCGGGAAGTGCGGCAACAACTGCGTCATCCTCCACGGGTCGGCGACGTGCGCGCACACCGGCACGGCGGCCTGCGACAGCACCAACACCGCGTGCCAGATCGCCGCGTGCGCCTGCAACGGCCCCGGCGACTGCTGGTGGGATCTCGACGGCTCGCCCACGAGCGGCTGCGAGTACCAGTGCGATCTCACCAACGGCGGCGTGGAGATCTGCGACGGCATCGACAACGACTGCGACGGCAAGATCGACAACGCCGACGATCTCTCGGGCGATCCCAAGGTGGGCGTGGCCTGCCAGGGCGGCGCGCTCGGCGAGTGCGCGCTGCCGGCCAACGCCGGCGTCAGCGCCTGCCTCAACGGGCAGATCGTCTGCGGCGGTAACAGCGTCGTCTTCCCCAAGCAGAACCAGGAGACCTGCAACGGCAAGGACGACGACTGCGACGGCGTCGTCGACAACAACCCCAAGGACATCGGCGGATCCTGCGGCGTCAGCAACAACTTCCCCTGCACGTTCGGCGTGTTCCAGTGCGTCTCCGGCGCGCTGACCTGCCTGGGCGCCGTCAACCCCGGCGTCGAGACCTGCAACGGCCAGGACGACGACTGCGACGGGGTGATCGACATGGCGAACGGGATGCCGCCCGCCGACAGCGTCGGGGCCTGCAACGTGCCGATCGCGCCGCCCCCGGGCGCCACGTCGCCCTGCAGCGCCGGCACCAAGGCCTGCCAGGGCGGCAGCGTCGTGTGCAACGGCGCGACGGGCCCCACGTCGACGAGCGACGGCTGCAAGGTCGACGCGAACTGCGACGGCGCGCTGACCAACCAGCCCGTCCTCGCGACCGACGTGCACAACTGCGGCGCGTGCGGCAACGACTGCACGGCCGGCGCGGTCCACGCCAACTGGTCCTGCTCCGCGGGAGCGTGCCAGTTCCAGGGCTGCCAGAACGGCTATTACGACAACGGCGCCGCGCCCGACGTCACCGCGGGCGACCACAAGTGCGGCTACGCCTGCATCTTCAACTCGGCCACCGAGTCGTGCAACGGCGTCGACGACAACTGCAACGGGCAGATCGACGAGAACGTGATGGCGCCCTCGCCGTCGCAGGTCTGCGGCGTCAGCCCCAACGCGACGGCCGCGGCCTGCACCGGCGCGGTCCAGGTCCAGTGTCAGAACGGCGCGTGGAGCTGCAACTTCGGCGATCCGGCGATCTGCAACCCCACCTGCGGCCAGGCCATCGAGGTCTGCGACGGCAAGGACAACAACTGCAACGGCGCTGTCGACGAGAACGTCTCCAACATCGGTCAGCCCTGCGCGAGCGACGTGGGTTTGCCGGCGCCCGGCGACGGCGCCTGTCGCACCTTCGGCACGTTTGTTTGCAACGGCAACACGGCCTCGAAATGCAGCGCCGTCAAGGACATCACCAAGGTCACGCCCGAGGTCTGCGACGGCCAGGACAACGACTGTGACGGCCTCGTCGACGAGCCGTTCAGCAACAAGGGATCGAACCCCGCGTTCTTCGTGAAGCCCGCGGTCACGAAGGTGCAATCGACGCCGCCGCTCTGGGTCTACACCTACGAGGCCAGCCGCCCGAGCGCGACGAACCTCACCGCCGGCACCGGCAACGGGTACTTCACCTCGGCGCCCGCGGGCATCCCCCTCGACAAGACGCCGGCCTGCTCGACGCCGAGCAAGATCCCGTGGTTCGACGTCGGCGGCCCCGAGGTCGAGGACGTGTGCACCGCGGCCGGCGGCCACATCTGCGCTCCCACCGAGTGGCGCACTGCCTGCCACGCCAAGACGCAGAGCTGTGTCTGGGGCTATGGCCCCGCCGGCGCGACGTGCACGACGGGATTCCAGCTCCCGCCGCCGCCCCCGGGCAAGTTCTGCAACCTCGCCAACAGCTACGACTTCGATCCTCTCATCGTCGGTGACCAGGACGGGCTCCTGCCCACCGGCTCGCCGTTCCTGAGCCAGTGCTTCGCCGACTGGACGGGGACGCTGGGCAACCAGTCGCCGAGCGACAAGATCTACGATATGACGGGGAACCTCCGCGAGATCACCAAAGTATCGAGCGGGCTTTACAACCTCCTCGGCGGAGCCTTCGACTCGCAGGACGAGACCGGATCGTCGTGCGACTTCACGTTCTATACCGTCGACAGCACCTTCAAGTTCTTCGACACCGGCTTCCGCTGCTGCTTCTCGGCGGATCCGACCCTGTAATACCGACTCTCCCCTCCGTCCTCCCCCGACCTTCTGCCCGCGCGGCGCCCGACTTGCGGCGCCGCGCGCGCGCATGAGACGCTCGTCGTCGCTCCAGCTCTTCGCTCGAAGGGCGGAGCCGGCGACGATCGGCGCGGCGCGGTGTCGCTCTTCCCGACGCCGCGCAGACTCGATGTCTCCCGCGACGACGCGGGCCGCTCAGGGGAGGATCCATGGTCGTCTTTCGCACCCGGTCCCGGGCCGCATGCGCCGCGATGCTCACGGTGGCCGCGGCCTTCACGGAGGCGCCGACGCGCGCCGAGGCCGCCGCGTGCCTCTCGCCGGATCCAGCGCAGTGGCCCGCGAGGTCGAAGCCCTACTTCATGCTCCTCGTCGACACGTCGGGATCGATGATCTCGCCGGTCGCGGGCGCGCCGCCCTCGTGCAGCGGCTACTCGTCCACGCGCATGGGCCACGCGAAGTGCGCCGTGAAGAACGCCGCGCTGGCCTTCGGTGGGCAGGTCAACTTCGGCCTCGCGCAGTACGCCAGCTTCATGACCGGCTGCGGCGCGAGCTGCTACGGCAACACCGGCGGCGTGCCCTTGCCCGCGTGCGCGATCCAGTGCTTCAACGCCGAGGTCACCACCACCGGCCTCTGCGGCGCCTGCGGGCCGATGGACGACGTCAACAACCCCGCCACGCGGCGCGGCGCCAGCATCCTCGTGGGGATGCAGATCGACAACGTCTGGAATTCGCCTCCCGGCGCGCCGATACCGTCGAACCTCGCGGCGCTCCTCGCCTACGTCGACAACACCTGCACCGGCAACACCGAGCTCTCCAATCCTCCCGTCGACGGCTATCCGACGGGTCAGTACGGCAAGACGCCGATAAGCGGCGCACTCCGCGACATGTGGCGCTATTTCACGGCCGGGTGGACGAACCCGGACAGCCCGGCGATCACCTTCCCCACACCGCTCAACGTGCAAGATCGCGCGTGCCGCTCGGTCAACGTCATCCTGATGACCGACGGCGATGAGACGTGCGACTCGCAGACCGACGCCGTCAACGCCGCAGCGTCCCTGTTCGCGGGCGTCACCGTCGGGCCGAATACCTTCAAGATCAAGACCCACGTCATCAACTTCGCGGGCGGCAGCCAGAGCAACACCGACGCCATCGCGGCGGCCGGCGGCACGATAGCCTCGTATTTCGCCACCGACGAAGTCCAGCTCTCGCAGGCGCTGGCCGGCATCGTCGCCGGCGCGATCAAGCCGGAGACGTGCGATAACCTCGACAACGACTGCAACGGCTGCACCGACGAGGGATTCACTCACTACTGCAACGTCCAGCCCGCGGCGGCGAGCTGCTGCGCCTGGGCCACGACACCGCAGCGCACGGCGTGCCTCGGCGCCTTCGCCGCGTCGATCACCGCCGCCAACCCGCAAGGCAACCGCGCGCTCCTCCCGTGCACCACGGCAGCCCAGGTCCAGCCCGCGACATGGCTTTGCCACGATCCCGGCGAGACGTGCGACGGCGTCGACAACAACTGTGTCGCCGGCGTCGACGAGGGCATCACGAAATGCGGCAGCCCGCTCCACTGCCCGCAAGCCGAGACATGCAACGGCCAGGACGACGACTGCAACGGCCTGATCGACGAGGGCGGCGTCTGCCCCAACGCCTGCTCGCCCTCGCCCGAGACCTGCGACGGCTGCGACAACGACTGCGACGGTGTCGCCGACGACGGCATCGCCCCGATCCCGTGTGGCCTCCCCCCGGGCCCCACGGTGCCGAGCTGGTGCGCCGGGACGATCACCTGCAAGGCGCCGCAGAGCGTGGCAGTCGGCGCCTGCGCGCCGGGCGGCGGCTTCAACGCCTGCAACAACACCCCTCATGTCGAGGTGTGCGACGGCAAGGACGACGACTGCAATGGCCTCCTCGACGACGGGATCCCCTCGATTCCCTGCGTCCCGCCCGGCGCGCCCGCCGGCCTCGATTACGGGCCCACCAGCGCCTGCAAGCGGGGCGCGACCACCTGCACCGGCGGCGCCACGACGTGCGTCGGCTGGGTCGGCCCGGGCAGCGAAATCTGCGACGGCCTCGACAACGACTGCGATGGTCTGATCGATGAAGGCGTCCCCGGAGCCGGCCTCCCGTGCGGCTTCAGCCAGCTCCCGTGCACGACGGGGCTCACCGCGTGCGTGAATGGCGCTCTCGTTTGCCAGGGCGGCAATCCGCCCGCGGCCGAGGTGTGCAATGGCCTCGACGACGACTGCGACGGCGTCGTCGACGAGGCCCCGCTCGCCGACGCGCCCGGCCCCGGCCTCGGCGGCTGCTGGGCCCTCCCGGGCACGTGCTGCGCGTTCCAGGGCCTCTCGTGGTGTCCGCCGCCGGGCGCCACGTGCACCGACAATGGCTCGCTCGCGCACCCCTGCAACCGGGGCTCTCTCGCGTGCTCCGGCGCCGCGGGGTGGGTCTGCGAGAACCCCGAGGCGCCCGTCGCCGAGACCTGCGACGGCCTCGACAACGATTGCAATGGTCTGATCGACGACGGCATGATCCCCGGTGTCGGCGCGCCCTGCGGCACCGACGTGGGAGAGTGCCGGCCAGGCGCGCTGGCCTGCGTGGCAGGCGTCCTCGACTGCGTGGGTGACGTGCCACCTTCGCCCGAGGTCTGCGACGGCAAGGACAACGACTGTGACGGCGCGATCGACGACGGCATCCCCGTCGGCGCGGCCTGCACCGTCGCGTACGATCCCGCGCTCTATCCAGGCCCGCGCCACGCCCTGCCCTGCCAGCCCGGCGTGCTCGAGTGCGATGGAATGGGAGGTCACGTGTGCTCCTTTGGCGTCGGCCCGTCGCCCGAGGTCTGCGACGGCATCGACAACGACTGTGACGGCCTCGTCGACGAGATCGGAGCGGCGCCCGACGGGCTCGATGGCAGCGAAGACCCGCTCCCGCCGCCGGCCGCGAGCATCGGCGACGCCTGCGGGACGACGGCGGGCGCGTGCAAAGCAGGCTCGTACCACTGCGTCAATGGCCTCTTCGCCTGCCTCGGCGGAAACGAGGCGGCTCCCGAGACGTGCGATTGCGAGGACAACGACTGTGACGGCGTCATCGACAACCCCAACGGGCCCGGCGAGCCCCCGCTTTGCGGCGCCGGGAAAGACTGCGTGAAATCGAGCGGAGGGTGCCAGTGCGCGCAGCCCTGCGCCACGGGCGAGTTCCCCTGCCCGCCCGGCCAGAAGTGCGAGGCCGTCACCTCGAGCCAGACCGGGCAGTCGCTCCCGGACGGCTACTGCGTCACCGATACCGACGCGGCGTGCGGCGATTGCGCGACGAAGACCACCAAGGACGCCGACGGCAACGTGCTCTGCGCGCCGGCCGGGACGCTGCTCGACGGTTGCATCACCCCGCCGGTCTGCACCTGCAAGGGCCAGAATGGCTGCGTCGAACCGTGCTTTGGCGTCACGTGCCCGACTGGCCAGGTCTGCGCGAGCATCGGCCCCAGCATCGGCGCCTGCGCTGCCGGCACCTGCGACGACAACCCCTGTCAGGGCTGCGGCAAGGTCTGCCACCTCGGCGCGTGCATCGACGCGACCACCGGCGAGACCGCGACGAGCACCACGAGCACGACGGGATCCGGCGGCAGCGATCTCCCGGTCTGGGGCCTCGCCACCGGCGGCGGAGGCTGCTCCTGCGAGGTCGGCGTCGGCCGCGCGTCGCCTCTCCCGGAGGGCCGCCTCGCGCCGCTCGCGGTCGCGCTCGCGCTCGCGCTCTTTGCGCGCGGCCGTGCTACCCCTCGCCGCGATGAAACCCCGGGACCTCCTCGTCGCCACCCACGGACACTGCTTCGACGGGATGGCGAGCGCCGCGCTCTTCACCCACCTCATGCGCGCGCTCGAGCCGGCCCAGGCGCTCTCGTTTCGCTACAAATCCTGCGGCTACGGGCCGGGAATGCAGATGATCCCCGAGTCGTGGCTCGACGGCGACGAGAGCGCGATCCTGGATTTCCGGTACACGCCGAGCAAGAAGACGACGTGGTATTTCGATCACCACATCACCGGGTTCGCCACGATTGAAGAGCGCGACGCGGCCCTCGCCGGCGCGGCCGATGCGCGTGGCCCCGGCGCCCCCGCCAAGCCCCAGGTCCACCACGATCCGGCCTATGGATCGTGCGCCAAGCTCATCGCCGACGTCGCGCGCGATCGCTTCGGCGTCTCGATGAGCCCGCACGAAGAGCTGATCGCCTGGGCCGATCGCATCGATGCGGCGCGCTTCGACTCGGCCGAGGACGCCACGCGGCGCGACGAGCCCGTGCTCCAGCTCGCGGCCGTGATCGAGCACCACGGCGACGGACCGTTCCTCAACACCCACCTCCCGAAGCTCCTCGATCGCCCGGTGAGCGAGGTCGCGCGCAGCCCCGAAATTCAAAGCCTCTGGATGCCGATCGCCGCCTCGCGCGACGCCTTCACGCGCCGCGTGGAGACCCACGCGACGCGCCGCGGCCGCGTGGTCCACGTCGATCTCACCGACGCGCCGCTCGACGTCGCCGCCAAGTTCGTCACCTACGCGCTCTACCCCGACTGCACCTACTCGGTCTCGCTCTCGCGCAACAAGCAGCATTACAAGCTCTCGATTGGCTATAACCCCTGGAGCGGCCACGCGCGCTTGCACGACATCGCCTCGATTTGCCGTCTCTACGGCGGCGGCGGTCACCCCGCGGTGGGCGCGTGCTCCTTCCCGCTCTCGGCCCGCGAGAAGGCCCTCGCCGCGGCCGAGACCGTCGTCGCCGAGCTCAACGCATGATCCGGCTCCAGGGCTTCTCCCGGGTCCACGGTCGCCCGCGGATCCTCGGTCACCGCGGCGTCCGCGCGGCCGACGCGCGGCCCGGCGGGGTGCCGCCGGAGAACACGCTCGCGGCCTTCGAACAGGCGCTCCGCGAGGGCGCCGAGGGCATCGAGCTCGACGTCCGCGTCTGCGCCACGGGCGAGCTCGTCGTCCTCCACGATCCCACGCTCGAGCGCATCACGGCGGGCGCCGACACCCGCGCCGCTTTCGATCTACCCGCGCGCGAGCTCGCCCGCGTCCCGCTCGCACGCGGCGCCACCCTCTCGCTGCTCACCGAGGTCCTCGCCTTCGCGCGCGCCCGCCGGCTGCCCGTCAACGTCGAGCTCAAGCGCGACGTGCCGAGCCGCACGGCCGTCGTCGTCGCGGCGGCGCGCCTCCTCCGCTCGTGGGATCCCGCGCATCCCATCCTCGTCTCATCGTTCGATCCGGCGATGCTCGCGGGCTTCGCCTGGCTCGCCCCGCGAGTGCCCCGCGCGATCCTCGTGCACCCCGAGCAGTGGCGCCGCACCGCCCTCGTTGCGGCGCATCCGCTCGACGTCGACGCCGTCCACCTCGAGCACACGCTCGCCACGCCCGAGCGCGTCGCTGGCCTCCACGCCGCGGGGAAGCTCGTCAACGCGTGGACCGTCAACGACGTGGACGAAGCGCGACGCCTGGCGACGATCGGCGTCGACGGCCTGATCACCGACGTGCCCGCGCTGCTCCTCGCCGCGCTCGCGTAGCTACTTCTTGCCTTCTTCGCAGGTCACGTAAACGCGGTTGACGCCGCTCGGGAGCGGCTGATGAAACGCGCCCGGGAGGAGCGGCGGGTTCCACTTGGCCTCCTTGTACTGGAAGATCACGTCTTCCTGGGTGTTGGGCACGCGCATGCGGATCGACCGCGGCAGCTCGGCGTCGCAGGGCCCGCCGCTCGGCGCGATCGGCGCCTCGAGGCCGTCGGGATCGGTGCGCGGCTCGGAGGTGTGCGCGGGCTCGTGGCTTCCCATCTCGGCCTGGTAGAGATCGACGCCGCGCTGGTTCACCCGCACCTGCGTGACGCGGAGGCGTTGCTCTTTCCAGGGCTTGTCGAAGTCTTCGGGGCGGACCTCGAGGTGGATCTCCTCGGTCGCGTCGCGCGTGCTCTGCACCAGGATGCGATAGAAGCGGTCTTTATCCCAGGCGATCGTCGCGGCGGCGGGCTCGTGCACGAGGACGGGCGCCTCGCCGCGGAGCAGCGCCACGAGCGCGTGCGCGGGCACCGGCACCTGCGTCAGCCGCGCGAGGTTGCACGGGCTCGACGGCCCCTCGAGGAACTGCTTCTCCTTCACGTCGAGCATCTCGAACTTGTCGCCGTCGGACGTGAGCGTGTAGAGCGTCGCGCCGAAGGGACTGACGATGTCGAAGCGCACGCGATCGGGGTTGATCGCGAACAGGTAGAGATCGCCGCGGATGCGCCCGCGCGGCGAGAAGCTGTCGATCTTCGCCGTCCCCTGCACGCCATTGGTGCACGCGAACGTCTCCTTCATGCGGGAGAGCGCGTCGTTTGCCGTGGGAAACTGCGAGGCCGGCGCCCCGCGCGCGCAGCACGCCGTCATCCCGCCCGCCACCAGCACCCCGCAGAAATCCGTGAGCCGCATCGGCCGATGCCTTGCCAAGGATCGCCGAGGCCGTCAACCTCGGCAGCCCGATACCGCCGCGCGACTTCCGTTCAGCGCGTCGCCCAGAGGATCGGCGGAGGTAGCGAGTCCGGGATCGAGCTGCGCCGGGCCGCGGGCGCGTCGGCTCCGGCGATGTGCTCGATGCAGCCGACCCGGGTGGTGATCCTGGGATTGAACGAGACGCGGCCGCACATGTCGCAGACACAGAGTGCCTGATCGTGAAACTCTCGGTGAGCGAGGATATCGGCGGCAAAGAGGCTGAGGACGATGTCGCTGAGCGCGTCGGCCTCGCGCGGGCGGGCCACCCAGCTCGAAGCGCTGGTGGCGCGGCGAACGCGCCCCGCGAAGATGGCAGCCTGGAGGAAGCGGTCGTCCGCGGCGAGGAAACCCCGCAACGTCTTCACGACGACCTCGCGCGCGGCGACGAGCAGGCGCGGTAGCCCCGTCGCCGCGGCGCCGGTCCCCAGCAGGAGCGCGCCCGCAAACGGCTCACCGACCGACGCCGGCAGCTCCGACCAGGCGAACCGCTCGGCGACGGCTCCCAGCCACTGCAGGAGGCTCGCCTCGGGCGAGGTCGGGGTCACCGTCTCGAGAAAGGCCAGCCCGGCGAGGAGCCCCTCTCGGTCGACGCCGACGGCCACGGCAGGGAGAGAAGGCAAGGTCGGCAGCTCGGCTTTGATATCCACGGTGGTCAAGCAACCGTACTCCGTCGCGGCCGATTGGAGATAGCCAATCGCGAACGACGTGTCGATTGTCAGTCTCATCGTCGGCCTTCTTTCATGTACCGAGCTCAGCAATAGTTACGTTACGGCATACGATAAATAGCGTACGTCATCTCCTTCAAATGAAGCCCCGAGGTCACGATAGACACGGTGACGGGGCCGACGCTGCGAGAGCGCGACTGCCTTCTGCCCGATGTCGCCGGCGCGACGACGGCAACGATCTCGCGATGAGCGCGACTGGCCCTTTGGAGGTGCAACTGCACCACACGCTCTCGCGCGGTCAGGTCGAATCGCCGGCCAGGATCGCCTGAGCTCGCTTCAGCGCTTCGTGGGCGGCGGAGGGACCGTGTCGGCCTCGCGGCGATCGCGCACGCCGCTCGACGTCGCGCTGGCGGGCAGGTGATCGCTGCACCCGGTGCGCCCCGTGACCTTCGAGTTGTACGAGATGCGCCCGCAGACGTCGCACACGCAGAGGTTGTCCTCGTGGAAATTGCGGTACGCGAGGATGTCGGCCGCGAAGAGGCTGAGAATGATGTCGCTCAGGACATCGGCCTCGGTGGGGCGCGCGAGCCACGCGGAGGCGCTGGCGTCGCGCCGGACGCGGCCGCCGAAGATCGCGCCCTTGAGGAAGCGATCGTCGCCGGAGAGCAGACCGCGGAGCGTCAACACGACCTGCCATCGGGACATGGCGAGGAGCTTGGAGAGGTCCTGCGCGCGGGCGACGTGCGGCGCCGTGAAGCGAACGCCGGGGTGGAGCGCGAGGGTCCCGACGCTCGGATCAGTGACGGTCGCAGGCGGACCGGGCCAGCCGAAGAGCTCGGCGTTCGAGCCCAGCCACAGCAGAAGATCACGCGCCATCCAGCCCGAGTTGGCGCATTCCACGAACGTCAGCCCGGCGAGGAGCGTCCCGCGATCCGAGCCGCCCCCGAGCGCGGGAAACGACGGGAGCGTCGGCAGGATGATCTCGCGCTGAGCCATCTCTACATGGTCGGTGGTGTTCGGCTGGATGTCGAGAGCTAACAGTGCAATCGTGCAAGTGATCGTCAGCAAACGGTCGAGTTCATTTCTGGACGGATCAACCTCGGTGAGACGAACCTCGGCCGCATCGAGGCCACGGGGTCACGCCGGATCAGCCCTGTCGGGCCGCCGGACTGCCACGCTCACGGATCGCCTGGCGCGACGACTCCCCACTCTTCGGGCATGGTGCCGTCGAATCCCACGTCGAGCCGCACGCCCTCGTGAACGCCGAGCCCTCCGGTGATCGGGATCCGGGGCGCGCCCGCCGGTGCTCCGCGCAGCTCGAGCTCCGGTCGCGCCGTCGCGGCCCCGTTGAAGACGCAGATCCCGAGGCGACCCTCGTGGAGCTTGGCGTCACAGGCGATCACCGGAAGCCCCGCGCGCGCGATCTTCGCGAGCCTTTGCCGATCCTCCGGCGTGCGCCCGTCGAGCGCCAGCGCCGCCTCGCGCCCGCGCGGATCGTGCAGATACGCCAGCATCAAGGCCCCGTGGGCGCGGACGGCGCGGAAGCGTGAGCGCGTCAGCTCGGCGAAGGCCACGACGGGGCCCGGCTCCACGCCGGCGTCGTCGAGGGTCCCGGTCACGCTCGCGTCGATCCGCACCTCGCTGCCAGGGGCCTTCACATGCCACTTCACCGCGTGCCCGGGCGCGAGCAGGCCGCTCCAGAACAGGCCTCGATCGACGGCGCCGACGCGCTGCCCGGCCTTGTTTCGCCGGGCGAACGTCAACGTCACCCGCACGTCGCGGAGCGGCTGCGCGCCATCGTTGACGGCGGCGACGTCGAAGTCGAAGCGCGGCGGTCCCTGGCGATCTTCCCTCGCGACGGCGGGTCCACCGAGATCGTCCTCGCCCGCGAACGTGAGGATCTGGAGCGCGGGGATCCCCTCGGCCCACAGCGGCGAGTCGGCGCGCATGCACGCGCAGCGCGGCCTCTCCGCGGCGGCCGCGAGCACCGCGGCGACGGGCTCGGGCTCCGCGGGCGCGACGGCGTCGTGGGTGCGTCTCGCGGCGTCGCCGAGGCCGGATCGCAGCATCTCCACGGGCGGCGGCAGCGCGGCTGGACGCGAGAGGCGCTGCGAGAACACCATGACGCAGACGACGAACACCGCGGCGGCCGTCACCGCGGCGAGCGCTCGCGCCGGCAGCCCCGGCGCGCGCGGCTCCGGCGCGACGCGGACCCGCACCAGCGATCGAGCCGCGCCGAGGGGGAACGGCGTTTCGTCGAGCGCCGCGGGCACCTCGGGGACCAGGCCGAGCCGCTCCGCCATCGCCGCCTCGAGCGCGTCGCGGCTGCGATCCGACAGCGGCCCACCCCAGCTCTGCCAGGCGACGATCTCGCGCAGCAGCGCCCACGCCGCGAGCGCCGCCAGGAGCGCGAGCGACGCGCGCCCCAGCGTGCCGCTCACGAGCGTGGCCGGCGAGAGCCAGCCGACGAGAGCCCCGAACGGCAGCGGCACGAGGTAGCTCACCCACCGAGCCAGCGCGCGCGACAGGTACGCTCGCGTCAGCGCCTCGGCCGGATCCTCGGTGAACCGCGCGAGGGCGAATCGGTTGTACGGCGCGACGACCCCGGGATCGAGCGCGAGGTAGAGCATGCGACCGCGCCGCACGAGGCCGCGCACCGCGACGTACGGCACGGTGAAGCGCATCGGCTCGGCGACGCCGCTCGAGGCAAAACCGCTGGAAAAACCGCCCACCCGGAGCAGCTCGACCTCGAGCACCGTGGGCGCGAGGGTCAGGCGCACCGCCCCGACCGCGTTGGCGCGCGGAGCGGCGAGGGCGAGGGCTCCGACGGAGAAAAAGCGGGGCACGAGGGGCGCGCAGGCTAGCAGACCCGACGCCGACCTTGCTCATCGGCCGGTTCCCTCATAAGACGGGCGCGCCATGAGAACGCCCCTCTACGCCCTCGCCGCCCTCGCCGCCCTCGCCCTCGCTGCCTGCGACAAGTCCGTGCCGGAGCCCCCTGCGCCTCCGCCGCGCCCCGTCGTTTCGGCCGCGCCCGAGGTGCCGGAGCCCGCCGATCTGATCAAGGAAGACACCACCGTCGGCACCGGCGCCGAGGCCAAAGACGGCGACAAGGTCAAGGTCAACTACACCGGCCGCCTGCTCAAGACGAACCTCATGTTCGACACCTCGGTCGGCAAGAAGCCCTTTGAATTCCAGCTCGGCAAGGGCGGGGTCATCAAGGGCTGGGACCTCGGCGTCGTGGGCATGAAGGTCGGCGGCAAGCGCAAGCTCACCATCCCGTCGAAGCTCGGCTATGGCGACAGCGGCTCTCCGCCGAAGATCCCCGGCAAGGCCACCCTGGTGTTCGACGTGGAGCTGCTCTCCGTCGGCGAAGAGGCCGACGCCGGCGCCAAGGACGCAGGCGGCGACGGCGGCCCCAAGGACAAGAAGAAGGACGACAAGAAGAAGTAGCCGGCGCGGCTCGCGGCTAGTGGAGCACCGCTATCGTGCAGTCGATACCGCAGGTCTTCGCGGCGTCGCTGCACACGAGGGGCTCGGAGCACGTCAGGCAGTTCTCCACGTGGCCGCGGTAGACCGCGTCGGAGTCGGCCTTGGCCGAGCACTCGTTCGAGCACGCGTCGACGCCGCCGGCCGGCGTGCCCACGCACTCGGACCATCGCTCGCACACCTTGCTGCACGGAGAGCCGCAGCCCACGGCGAACGCGGCGACGACGATCGAGAGAATCTGGACGATATGGCGCATGGTGGAGCCTCCATCAGTTGCTGACGCGCCGCATCATCAGCCCGATCGCGGGCTCCTGTCAACCCCGGTTCGATACCCAGGTTACGCTCGGGTAACCAGCAAGAACAGAAATTACCGCGGCCGCTGCGACCGTGGTATCCGGGGCCGGAATGTCGACGCGCGAGCGATGGAGATCGCTGTTCCCGAAAGGAGCGCGGGAGACGCCGCCTGCCCCGTCGCCCCCGCGCGGCGCGCCGGTGGCTCATCCGATCCTCGCGGCGCCGGCGCTCGATCCAGCGGTCTTCCGCGAGATCCGGCGCACGATGGAGCTCAGTCACTTCAAGTGGGACGCTCAGATCGGCGACGAGACCACGCTGGCGCCGTTCCCGCTGCTGATCACGCCGGCGACCTGGGCCGAGCTCGCCGCGGCCGCAGAGAGGCTATCTCGCGAGACCCTTGCCGCGGAGCGAGAGCTGCTGTTCCGGCCCGAGCTCCAGCGCCGGATCGCCGTGCCGCGCCAGCTCCGCGCGCTGTTCGCCCGCGGCGCGGAGCCGACGCCGGCGGCGGCGCGGATCCTGCGATTCGACTTCCACTGGACCACCGAAGGGTGGCGGGTCTCCGAGGTCAACAGCGATGTGCCCGGCGGGTTCACCGAGGCGAGCAACTTCACCCGTCTCATGGCCTCTCACACGCCCGGGGCTCGATCCACGGGCGATCCCACGCTCGCCGTCGTCGCCGCGCTCGGGTCGGTCGCCACGGATCGTCGCTCGATCGCGCTCCTGAGCGCCCCGGGGTATCTGGAGGATCATCAGATCGTCGCCCACCTGGCGGGGCGCCTCCGCGAGCAGGGGCTCACGGCGCACCTGATCTCGCCCCATCACCTGCGGTGGCAGGACGGGCGGGCCCACCTCGCGACCTCGTGGTTCAACGGGCCAGTCGACGCGCTGGTGCGCTTTCATCAGGCCGAGTGGCTCGCCCGGCTGTCACGCGACGTCGCCTGGGAGCCGCTGTTCGTCGGCGCGCGCACCCCGGTCGCCAACCCCGGAGTCGCCGCGCTGAGCGAGAGCAAGCGCCTGCCTCTCGTGTGGGACGCGCTCGCCACGCCCCTGCCCGCGTGGCGCAGCCTCGCCCCGGAGTCGCGCGATCCCGCGGACGCCCCGTGGCGCACCGACGACGGCTGGGTGCTGAAGCAGGCCTACAGCAACACCGGAGGTACGGTATCCATGCGCTCGGCGATGACGGCGCGCGCGTGGTCTCTCCTGCCGTGGAAGGTCCGCCTCGCCCCGGGGCAGTGGGTCGCGCAGCGTCGCTTCGAGATGGTCCCCGTCGCCTCCCCGCTCGGCGCGGTGTACCCGTGTCTCGGCGTCTACATCGTCAACGGCCACGCCACGGGCATCTACGGGCGGATCGCCCGCAAGGCGATCGTCGATTTTGCCGCGATCGACGTGGCCGTGCTGGTACGTGAAGAGGCGTCATGAAGAAAGGCGACATCCACGCTCTCTGGGCGCCTCTCGACGCCACCTGGACGCCGTGGGTCAAGCCCGTCCTCTTCGCGCACCTCGACGAGGAGAGCACGCCGAGCCCGGTCGTCGTGCTCCCCACATGGCTCCAGGCCGGGGTGATATCGCCCCTCGAGCGAGACGCCGTCGACGCCGGGCGCGACCAGCACCCGTACCGGCGATCGCGCGGGCTCGACGACGTGGCCGTGGTGATCGATCTGCCCGGCGCCGAGGGCGCGCTCGCGGGCCTCGCGCTGGCTCAGCACCGCTTCCGGCCCGTGCCACTCTACAATGCCATGATGGGGCCCTCACCCGTCCTCGATCTCCAGCCGATCATGGACGTCCTCGTCGACGGCGCCGCCGATCTCGCGTCGTTGCCGCTCGGCGCGCCGCCCGCGTTCCTGCTCGACGCCGATCGCATGGGGCGCGGGCGCCGGCGCGAGCTCGGCAATTTCGACAACCGCTCCGTCTGCTTTCCCACCGACTTTCCCTCGGCGACCACGCTGCGGAGCTCCGGTATCCGCCGCGCGTTGCTCATCCATTCCGGGGGCGAAAGGCCGGCGATCGATCTCGCCGAAACCCTGGTTCAGTGGCAGGAGCAAGGGATTGCGTTCTTCTCCGCGCGCGTCGACACCGGCGATCCGGCGACGCCTCGCATCGTGAAGCGCCCCTCGTGGTTCCAGCGCCTCTTCCACGTGCTCGAGCGTCGACAGCTGTTCCGCGACGCGAGCGGCGTGTTCGGCGAGCTGCTCCAGCTCCCTCGGGGCTACCCGAGCTCTGGCGGTTGATCCGGTGTCTGCCACCGTCCTCGTCACGGGCGCGACTGGCTTCCTCGGAGGCGCGCTCTCGACTCACCTGCTCGCGACGCTCCGGCACGTTCGCCATCTATCTCGCGGTGTGCATCCAGCGCGCCCGGGATCGCCCCATCGCCGAGCAGGCGCTCGACGATCTTTGACGAGACGCGGATCGGCGGGCACCGACGGCGAGGAGATCCGGTGGCCTCCTCGCGCGTCGGCCCATCGCGCTACATCAGCGTGGCAGTCAGCGAGAACGGCCCGAGCTCTGCGGGCTTGTACCCGTCGACGAAGACCGTGACGGCGACACCGCTCTTGACGGCGACGTCGAGCGTCTCGTCGGTGCCTCCGACGAAGTGATCGGAGCAGCCGAGCTCGGTGGTCTTGTCCACGCAGGTCTTCCGCACGTAGATCCCGAGATCCGCGGCCGACGACAGGTCCAGGTGCAGAGTCCCGTCCGCCGCCGGGACGAACGTATAGACTTTCTCCGGCGCGCCGACACCGGTGCAGGAGCCCCGGAACGAGTTCGTCCCCGTCGTCGTGTCGCCCGCGTTCGCGCCGATGGCGGCGGTGACGGCGGCGGCGCAGAGAGGCGCGTTGTCCTGGTACGAGGTGGTCAGCGTGAACGGGCCCTCCTCGGTGCTGGAGAAGCCGTCGACGAAGAGGGTGATCGGCGTCCCGCCGGCGATCTCGAGCGTGAGGACCTCGTCGGTGCGACCGGGGACGGCGTCGACACAGGCAATCTCGGTCGCGGTGTCGGTGCAGGCGAGCCGCGCGTAGATGCCGAGATCCACCGCCGCAGACACCGTGGCCGTGAGCGTGCCGAACTGCCCGGCGACACCGGGGGTGATGCTGAACGTCGTCTCGTGGGCACCGGCGCCGATGCAGGAGCCCGCGAACACGTTCGAGCCCGTCGTGGTGTCACCCATGTTCGACGCCAGGGCCGGCGTCGCGAGCCCGCACGCCGCGGTGATCGGACCACCGCACGAGGCCTTGCAGTCGAGGTCTTCGCAGTCGGTGAGGTTGTCGCCGTCGTCGTCCATCCCGTTGGCGCAGTCCTCGTTCGTCGCCGAGCAGAACCCGTCGTCGGCGTTGCAGAAGGCGCTGCACTGCGTGTCGAGCGTGCAGGTCGGGTAGCAGACGGGGCCGACGCCGAAGTCGAGGCACGAGTACGCCGCGCCGCACACGGTGGGGTTCGTCGAGCAGTCTTCGAGGCAGACGCCGGTGCCGCTGTTGGTGCCGTCGTCCGCGCAAACGCTCGTCCCGGGGCATGCCGGCGCCATGGGATCGCACTTGGCCGAGCAATACCCCTGCGGCCAGCCCTGCATCGGTTCGTCGAGGCACAGGCCACCCGCGCAGGTCGCGTCGGTCGCGCAGGGGGCGCCGACCGGGCTCGTCGGCCCGCCGCTCCCGGTGCTGCTACCGCTGCTGGCGCTGGTCGCCGTCGTCGTGCCGCCGCCGCCCATGCCGCCGACACCGGTGCTCGCGCTCGCGCTCGCGGTCGTCGCCGCGCTCGCGGTCGTCGCCGCGCTCGTGGTCGACGCGGCCGTCGTGCTGCCGTGACCACCGCCTGCACCGCCTTCACCGGTGGTTCCGGTCGTTGACGACGTGGACGGCGCGCCGCCCGTGCCGCCGGTCGCCCCGCCGCCGCACGCCGAAAGCGCCGCGACGCCGGTGAGGAGCATGATCATCGAAATCTGCCGCATGGAAAACACCTCTCGTTGAGCCGAGCCCGGCCGGGATCACCCTGAAACCGGGTGCTCACGGGACCGAGCGGCCCGACGCTAGTACGAAGGCCGCCGCGACTAGGGAGAGATCGACCGACGCTCCGCGGCAGGCCCGGCCGCGCGCCCTACGGCGGAGGGTCGAGCTCTGCCGAAAGGCGGTCTCGGTGGACGCGAAAAGCACGGTTCCAGCCCTCGGTGCTGGTGGCGATGAGCTCGAAGATCTCGGGGTTCGCGTCCATCCAGATCCACTCCACCTGCGAGGGATGAAGGGTGACGACGACGTCGATGCCTTCGGCCAGCAAGCGCCGGAACCAGGGTGTCGGCTCGCCGCGGGCGTAGACCTCTTCCTCGTGCATGTAATCGAACACCTCGCCGTCGCGGCTGACGGGGACGTACATCACCCGGTTCTGGAGTCGGCTCCCGGTGAGGGGATAGCGAAAGAGGTTGTGGCCGATACCGTCCCACCCGGCCGCGAGCGCGATCCGGTGCGGCGCCCCGTCGTCGAGCGCCCGCCAGATCGGGAACGAGGAGGCGTAGGTCCGCTCGATGGTGTGCATCTGGAAGGCGGGCCGGGCCGCGTCGTGCGTCGCGAAGATCCGATACCGCAGCTCGCCGCGGAGCCGGTCGAGCGGGGCCGCGAGCAAGAGAGCGAAGAGCGGTCCCGCGACCATGGCAGCGAGGAAGGGGCGGCGGCGCCGCGCGAGCCAGAGCGCCGCCGTCGTCGCGAGCGCGGCCGAGAGCACGAGCGGCAGCGCGAGCCGCTGGATCCCCTCGATCTGCGGCGCGCTCCAGCCCTGCGGGACACAGGCGATCTCGCCGGCGACGAGGATGCCAATCCACAGGGCGCGCGCGAGGCGCCCCTCGATCCGCGCCCCGAAGACAGCGAGCGTCGCCGGCAACGGCAGCAGGAGGCGGCCAATGGCGAGGCGCCAGATCGTGCGGTGCGCCAGGAACGCGGGGCTCATCAGGCCCACGAGCGGCAGCGCCGCGGCCACCGTGAGAAACACGGTGACGGCGCGCCTGTCGCGATGTCGCAGTGACGAGGCGAGGCCGAGAGAGCCAATCGCGACGAGGCCGAAGGAGCCGAGCCCGAAGCCGAGGTGCTCGTGAAATCGGCTCGGTTCGGGGATCATCAGCGAGGCCAGGAGCGCGGGCAGCGAGCCGTCCATCGTCGAGAGATCGTGGAGGCGGCCCGCGTAGAGCATCGTCAGCTCGTCGTTGCCGGCGAAGAGCGTGGTTTGCCCGAGCGCGACGGTGAGCGGGTAGAACGGAGAGCCGGTGTCGATCCAGGCGCGGAGGTAGCCTGGCAGGCACACCGCCGCCGCGAGGAAGGCCGCCCCGACAGGCTCCATCCGCGCTCGCCACGACCCGGGAGGCCGTGGCCGCGCGCCGAGCCAGGCCACGAAGCCGAGGCCCAGCGCGAGCGCCGGTAAGCCGCTGAGCTTGCCCGCCGCGACGAGGCCGAGGCCGCCGCCGGCGAGGGCCGCCCGGCCGCGCGAGGGCGCGCGCGCGAGTTCGAGCAGCGCAGTCCCGAGCAGGAGAAATGCGGCGAGCCCGAAGTTGTCGGCGTAGCCCGAGGTGCATTCGTTGGCCGAGGCCGGGAGGAAGCCAATCGCGAGCCCCGCGAGGCCCGCCATGGTCCGCTCCGCGCCGAGCGCGCGAGCGAGGGAGTAGCCCCCGAGCAGGCACGTCGACCACACCAGCACGCCGGCCGGGGCGATCAGCGCATCTCCGCGGACAGGCAGCATCGCCCAGGCCCACGGCACGTCGCCGGCGTGAGGGAAATACTCGAAGAAACGCCACCCATCGGGGCCAATCGAGGTGGTGAGCCGACCTTCCTGGATCCACTGCGCGGGCCGGAAGAGGTGATAGACCAGCGCGTCCCAGCCGAGCGGCGGGGACACCAGATCGCGGAGCAGGCGCGCGGCGATGAGGGCTGCTCCGGCGCCGATCACCACGAGGCGGAGCCGCGATCCGGCGACGTGGCGGAGCGCGACGCGCGCGGCGCGGAGATCGACCACGGCGAGGCGCTGCGCGGCGGCCCCATCGAGGCTCCAGTGCGCGACGACGGCGCCGAGGATCCACAGCGGCGCCGCGACGGCGAGGCGGAACGCGTGCACCCCCGCGAGGACCGAGAACCCTGCGACGGAGAGCCACAGCGCGACGAGGGCAGTCGCCGCAGCGCGCACGTGCGACGGAGCCGCCCCCGCGGCGCGCCGCGCGACGAGATAGGCTATCCAGCCCCACGCCGCCAGCATCGCGCCCGCGAGGGGCATGCCGAGCACGAACATCCACGCGCCGTGAGCCACGGAGTACCTTTACGCCCTCGGCGCCGCCAACGGTGCGACGTCCAGGTGACGATCAGAGAAAGCGCGCGTGGAGATCGTCGCGCTCGATCAGGGCCAGCGCCCGGTTGTACTCGGCGAAATGGCAGCGGGTGCAGCCGGAGGTGGAGAGCCCCGCGATGATCGCGCGGTGCCGCTCGGTCCCCCAGAGCTCGGCGAAGGTCGACGTGTACACGCTGCCCAGGAACGGATCCGGCACGCTCGCGTTGAACGACGCCGAGCGCACCAGCGTACAGATTGACACCTTGCCGTCGGGGAGCACGTAGGCGACGAGCGGCGTCGAGCGGCAATGGATGTGCTCGCGCGACGCGGGCGTCGGCCGCGCGGCGGCCTCGATCTCCGCGAAGCGCCGCGTGATCCCGTACACGTGGAACCGCTCGTCGCCGGTCGTCAACGCCTGGAGACGCGCGACCACGGCCTCGATCTCGGCCGGATCGAGCTGCCGGTCGAGCTCGGTGTCGGGCCCCTGGAAGGCCGGCCGAAAATGCACGTAGTCGGCGCCGCTCTCGCGGGCGAGCTCGGCCGAGCGCTCGATCCCTGCGGCGTTCCACGAGGTGACGACGAACGACACCCCGACCGTCAACGCGGGGAAGCGCGCCTTGTCGGCGGCGCGGCGCACCTCGCTCCACACGGCCTCCCAGGCGTCGAGGCCGACGCCGTGCACGCGCGCGTAGGCCTCGGCGTCACCGGCGTTGATGCTGAAGCGCACCCAGCGGAGGCCGCCGAGCGTCGCGTCCGAGAGCCGCGACAGGCGAGAGCCGTTGGTGATCAGCGCGTGAGCGATGCCGCGCTCGCGGCAGCGCGAGAGGATCTCGTCGGCGCGCGGGTGGAGGAGCGGCTCGCCGCCGCCGGTGAACATCAGCCCTTGCACGCCGGAGGCGGCGAGCTCGTCCACGAGCGCGAGGACGCGGTCGCCATCGAGCCTGTCTTTCACCTTCGGTGAAGCGACGATGCGGCGATAAGCGCAGAAGTGGCAGTCGTGGTTGCAGACGCTGGTGAGCTCGATCTTCACCGACACCGGCGGAGGGAACCCGCCGCGGGCGATCGTCTCGAGGTGCGGCCGCTGGGCCAGGGCCTTGGCCATCTGATCGAAGGGACCGAATCGCATCCTTACCTCGCGTTGCTGGAGCCGGGCTCAGAGCCCGAGCGCCTCGATCACCTGCGCTGCGCCGTCGCCCACCGGGGCGCGTCGAGGCGCCGGCGGCGACGTCACGAAGCGCGTCACCGCCTCGGTCGTCAGGCGCGGCGCCGAGAGGCCCAGGCCCGATCGGGTGATCAGGTGGGCGTTGAAGAGCTCTTCGTACTGGCCGGCGAAAGGGATGCTGAGGATCGGCTTCTGCAGCACCGCGGCCTCGCACACGCCCTGGAAGGAGCCGTTGAGGATCACGCCGTCGCAGGCGGCGAGGTCGCGCACGAAGGCCGCGCGGTCGGTGCGAGCCAGCGTGACGTTGCCGTGGACCTCGTCGCGATCGAGGCCATAGACACGGTAACTGCCAGGTGCCTTTTGCAGGGTGCCGAGCACCTGCTCGAGCGGGTACGCGTAGAGGTACGCGAGCGTGAAGCCGCCCGACGAGGGCGTCGCGTCGCGCACGGCGTCGTCGACGATCGGATCGACGACGAGCGTGCGCGGGCGCGTGGCGCGCGCCGGCGAGAACGTCACCGCGAAGTAGCGCGCGAGCCCGGGCGTGAAGCTTTCCATGAACGCCAGCGAGCCGAGGCGGGTGAGCCCCGCGGGCGGGCCGGCCGCGTCGGTGCGCGTGAGGCGGTATTGCCCGGCGATCCCTGCCGCGGGCACCCCGGCGACGCGCGCGGCGAGCGCCGATACGGGCTCGAAGTCGCTGAGCACCAGATCGACGCGAGCGCGCGCGAGCCTCCGGGCGAGGCCGCGGACCGCCGCGAAGCGAGCCGGCATCGAGGCCAGGAACACCCGCGCCGAGGCCCAGGCGTCGAGCTCCCCCGACCTGACGACGAGATTGGCAATCTCCAGGTGCTCGAACGGCCCGATCGCGGCCTCGGCGTAGGCCGGCGGCGTCGCGCCGGCGAGCAGCACCGAGACCTCGTGACCGCGGGCGCGGAGCCGCCGCACCAGCGCCGCGGCGCGGTTGAGGTGCCCTTGCCCTTGCATCAGCACGCCGACATGGACCCTCACCGGGCGTCCGCGATCGCGAGCCTGGATCGACTCACGAGCCGCCCTCGTAGCCGCCGAAGAACGAGCAGCGCTCGCACTCGCCTGGCATACACTTCGCCCGGTAACGCTCCATCATCCTGTCGCGCGAGAACTCGGGCGCGGTGTAGCGAGGATCGTTGAGCACGCAGCACGGCGTGCGCCCCCCTTCCCAGAGGTAGTACGGCAGATCGAAGGCGAGCTGCGCGCAGGGCCGCAGCCGGGCGACGCGCTGGTGGCTGACGACGAAATCGAGCTCGCGGCTCACCCGCGCCGGGACGGCGTCGATCGGCGGCGCGCGATAGCCCTTGATCCGGTTCTCGTACGAGGCGTTCAGTTGCTTGTAATAGACGATGTCGAGGCCGAGCCCGTTGAACGAGCGCAGCGCGGCCTCGACCTCGGCGTCGAACGGGCCGTGAACGATGGACAGGAGGCCAACAACCATCCGCCGCGGGGCGGCCGCTCGCCGGGCCGTGAGGGCGCGGATCCCGGCGATCACGCGGTCGAACTTCATGCCCTTGCGCTCGCGCATGTTCCGCTCCGGGGACACGCAGTCGACGCTGAAGAGCAGCATGTCGGGCCCCTCGCGCCAGAGCCGCTCCTGCATCGCCTCGCCGAGGAGAGAGCCATTGGAGATGATCTGCGTGGCCACGCGACGCCGGCGGCAGAGCGCGATCTTCTCGAACACGCCGGGATCCATCAGCGGCTCGCCCTGGCCCTGGATCACCACCAGGGCCGCGGCCGGGTGCCGATCGACGGTGGCGCGGAAGGTGTCGAGCGTCATGTGGCCTCTCCGCACCTGGAAGAGGCTTTGCTCCGAGTGGGTCGGGCAATAGGTGCAGCGGTAATTGCAGTGATTGGTGTTCTCGATCTGGACGAGGGCGCCGCCCGTGCTCCGCGCGAGGCGCGCGAGGCGACGCGGGCCCGCCGCGCGCGCGAACGTCAGCGCGGCGGCTCCGGCCTTGGTCCAGCGCGCGAGGGAAGCGTTGAGCATCCGCGCATTCTTGGCGCGGGTTCTCCGGCGCGCAACGGCCGCGTCGCGTTGTGACGCCCGCGTGACGCGAGGGCGGCGTCGGGTGAATCGGCCTCAACCTCGAAGCTCGAGCGCCGTTTCGTTCACCTGAACCCACCCGTCGAGCGCGTGTTTGCGCGAGGATTCCAGCCATGTCCGTCACATCGATATCAGGGGCCGCAGCGGCTCCGGCCGCCGGGAGCGCCAGCGGGATCGCTGCGCTCCAGGGCAAGCAGAAGAAGATCGCTCAGCAGATCAAGGCCACGCAGAGCGACGCCTCCCTCGACGCAAAAGCCAAGGCAACCAAGCTCGCGTCACTGCAGGCCCAGCTCCAGCAGATCGACGCGCAGATCCAGCAATTGCGCGCGAAGCAGCAGCAGCAACCCGCGGCGAAGGCCGCGGCCGCCGCACCCGAGGACGAGGAGCGCGGCGTGAAGGAGCGCGCAAAGACCACGACGACGAAAGGCGCGAGCGCGAAGAAGGAGACCTCGACGTCGGCGACAGGGCAGCTCGTCGACGTCGTGGCGTGAGGCGCGTGATCAGCCGGTGAGCCCGTCGCGCACCGCGGCCACGAGCTCGAACGAGCGCAGCCGCGCCGCGTGATCGAAGATGTGGCCTGTCACGATCAGCTCGTCGGTGCCCGTCTTCTCGAGGAAGCGTTCGAGCTTCGGCGCGATGGTGTCGGGCGTGCCGACGAACGAGAGGGCGAGCGCGCTCTCGAGCCCTTGCAGCTCGACGGCGGCACAGACGTCCTCGATGCTGTCGACCGGCGGCGGTAGCTGGCCCGGGGTGCCCCGGCGCAGGTTGACGAACTGCTGTTGAATCGAGGTGAAGAGCCGCCTGGCCTCGGCGTCGGTCGCGGCCGCGAGCACGTTGACGGCGAGCATGACGTGCGGGCGAGCGAGCTGCTCCGACGGCTTGAAGCGGGTGCGATAGAGCGCGACGGCGCGCTCCATGTGCTGCGGGGCGAAGTGCGAGGCGAACGCGAACGGCAGGCCGAGGAGCGCCGCCAGCTCGGCGCTGAACAGGCTCGATCCGAGGAGCCATAGCGGCACGTTCAGGCCCGCTCCGGGGACGGCGCGCACCGGCTGTCCCGGCGTCGCGGCGCGAAAGTAGGATTGCAGCTCGAGCACGTCGCGCGGGAAATCGTCGACAGTGCCGGTGAGGGTGCGGCGGAGCGCGCGCGCCGTGAGCTGATCGGTCCCGGGAGCGCGGCCGAGGCCGAGATCGATGCGACCCGGGTAGAGCGCCGCCAGCGTGCCGAACTGCTCTGCGATGACGAGCGGAGCATGGTTGGGGAGCATGATCCCGCCTGATCCGACGCGGATCGTGGAGGTCGCGCCGGCGACGTGGCCAATCACCACGGCCGTCGCCGCGCTGGCGATCCCGATCATGTTGTGGTGCTCGGCCAGCCAGTAGCGGGCGTAGCCCCAGCGCTCGGCGTGCTGGGCGAGATCACGGGTGTTCTGGAGGGCCTGCGTGGCGTCCGAGCCCTGGGCGATGGGGGCCAGATCGAGGACCGAGAACGGGATCATGACGACCTTTCGAGCGGCGCCGGGCGGCGGCGCAGCTCGGGATTCGTACCAGCGGAACGTACGGACGCAACGCGAGTCCTCACCTCGCGCCCGGCAATTTCTTCCGGTTCGCCGCGTTCGCGAGGGGCGATCGCGACAGGCTATCTGGTCGTGCCGCCGCGCTCGCACCGCCGCGTCGCGCGCCGGAGAGCCTCCCTCCGGGGCGCGCTCGGCGACTCGCTCAAACCACCCTGGCGAGCGCTCGCAGGAAGATCTCGTAGACCGAGAGCGGGTACTCGCCCATGTTGAAGATCCGGAACAGGGTGCTGGAAAGCTTCCCCTGCGCGGCGTAAATCTCGAACACGTGCCCTTCAATCTCCTCCGTCGCGAGGCGCTGCGCCATCACGTCGTAGCTGGTGCCCGGGGGGATGTGGAGCGCAGTGCCGATCGACTGCAGGGGCACGCCGGCCCAGCGCGCGATGGTGAGGCCCAATCGCTCGTACCCGGCGCGGAGCAAGTCAGTCCGCGACTGGTAGATGGCATGTCGCCCCGCGACGCCGCCCTGGGCCGCGAGGTGGGCCAGCGCGGCGCTCACCTGGCAAAGGCTCATCGGATCGATGGTGTACGGGTGAGAGCCGTTGACCTGGGCGCGCCAGGCCTTCCAGAGCTCGAGGTTGGGGGCGCGCGCGGGGATCTTCTCCATCTCGGCGAGGAGGTCTTTGCGGACCATGGCCATCGTCAGGTTGGGGTGGCTGTGAAGGCCCTTGTTGCACGAGCCCATCACCGCGGAGACGCCCCAGGCGTCGAGATCCATCGGCTCGATGAAGAGCGAGCTCACCCCGTCGACGAGCAGCTTCTTGCCGTACTTCTTCGCGAGGGCGCCAATCTCGGGCACCGGGTTGAGAGTGCAGGTGGAGGTCGCGCCGTGGACGACGGCGATCGCATCCGCCTTGTTTCCCGCCAAGATCTCCTCGATCCGTGCCAGATCCGGCTTCTCGCCGTACGGCAGCGAGTAGTCGACGACAGGCTGCTTCAGCGTATTCGCGTACTCGAAGATCCGGTCTCCATAGGCGCCGTTGCGCACCACGAGGAGGCGCTCGTCGGCGCGCAGGCACGAGCCCAGAACCGCGGCGATCGCCGTCGATCCGGTGCCCGTGAGCATCACCGCCTCGTGCTCCGGGGCGCCCAGCGCCGTCTGGATGCCTTTGCGCACGCCGTCGAAGAGCGGCGCGAGCCGCGGCCCGCGCGGGACGATCGGCGCCTCGCCGTAGGTCCGCGAGACCTGATTGACGGCCTCGGAGAGGTGAAAGACAGCCGGGGTGAGCGAGACTGTGCGGATCATGGCCGCCGTTCTAGCCCAGATCGCGCCCCGGTGCAGCGGGCGTGAGGCCAGGATCGTCGCCTGTACGTGGCAGAGATTCTCGACCGTTCACGCCAAAGTTGCAATTGGCTCGAAAGAGCTATGTCGGGACGCGGGGTGGTGGGGCACCTACCGGCGCCCGCTGCATGATACTCGAATAAGTCCAAGTAAAGACTCACGAAACCGACGTTTTTCGACCCACCTTCATTCCGCCGCGATCGGCTCCGTTTCCAGCATGTTGCCACGTCCGCGGGCCCGCTCCAACGCCCTCGATCGCAGCAGCGCGCTCCGCCCCGTCCCGCGCATCACGCGTCGCGTCGTCGCGCCACGCTGCTCGGGGTTCGCCTTCGCGTCCCGCTGCGCCCGCCCTGCCACATGCGCTCGCCCGAGCACCCCCACCGCGGCGCCCTTGTCGGCGTCGATGACCTCCGCGTACTTCTGGGTGGTCGCGAGGTCCTCGTGGCCGACCAGCTCGCGCACGACGTGAACGGGCATGTGACCGTTGAGGAGTACGGTCACGAAGTAGGCCCGCAGCGCGTGGAGCCGATGCCGGGGCAGGTCGCAACGCACAAACGTCCGTTGCAGCATCTGCCAGAGCCCATCGGTTCCCCACGCCGTCCCTCGCGTCGACAGCGCCGCCGCTTCCTCGCGCGAGCGCTTGTCGACGCCCGCGGTGAGAAGGGCCGCCCTCAGTTGTCGCGAGAGCGGCACCACGCGTTCCTTTCGCCCCTTCGTCGACCCCGTATGGCTACGGTAGCGCGACAGGCGCACGATGAGGCGGTTTCGGTCGAATTCGACATCGCCACACCGAAGGGCGCGGATTTCGCCCTTCCTCAGCCCGCCATGAGCCGCCAGCAGGATTGCCAACCGGTGCTCCTCACAGCTTGCGGCGTCGATGCACGTTGCCACATCGACAACGCTCGGTGCGATCGGCACGCGCTTGGTGCGTTTCGGAAGATCCATGAGAACCGGAGGCTTCTCAAGAATCTTCGCTTCCAGTGCAAACTTGATCACACTGCGAAGCGCAAGAAACGTGTTGGCTCGCGTCGCCGCTTTCGACCCTTGCTCAATCAAGGCCACGTCGATCTCGCGCGACTTGGACACCTCGATCGCCTCGGACATCGGGAGATGCCCGAGCCGAAGAAGGAGACACGATCGGAGCTTGCTCAGATAGCTGTCTCTCGTCGAGGGCTCGAGCGCGGACGGGGCGTATTCGGCAAGATACCGCTTCGCAACGTCCGCGAACGTGGGCTCAGGAGGCGGCTTGATCTCGGCTGCCTTGGCTCGGAGCGGGACGCCGTTCTTGTCGACGATGATCTCGGGATCACCGAACAGCGTTGCTCCGAGCTTCCGGCCGGCTTCTTCGGTCTGCGCCGCCGCCATGATCTGCACGGCGGCATCGCGACGGTACCGCCCCTCGGTTCCGTCAGGTTTCGTGAATGAAAAATCAATGACCAGGAACCGCTTACCGCGCCGATTCGTCTTGCGTACCATGATTGAGCTTCCTTCTCATGGCGCGCGCTTTCGCAAGACGGAGCCTATCACACGAGGTCCGCGCGCCGCAACTGTGTCTGTTCTTGCGAATTTACGGCGAATTTAAAGCTACTTCGACGTGCCGGGGTTCAACCATCCGGCGTCCAACCACACGCGCCAGAGCCGTCCGAGCTTGCGCGCGGCGATACCGTCGATGCTCGACGTGATCCCGCCCTCCGGCAGCTTGCGCGCGTTGCGCTCCAGGGCACGCCGGAGCGTGACGCAAGGCAGGTGAAGGAAGACGGCTGCTTGATCTACCGTCATCCAGGATCCACGGCTGGGCTGCGATTCCACGTGAGCCACCTTCGCGCCCTTCATGAGATGTACCTCCACGTCGCGTCGGCGGCGAGGAACACGTCACGTCCCCGACGAGATCCATCAACGCGCGTTCCGGGGCGTATCGCCTGGTGCGAGAGACCGTGAAGCAACACCGCGGAGATCCTGTCGATGGTGCTTTGAACCGGAGGGCCCATCGCCACGTACTCGACGAACATGATTGCCTCTCGTCCCGGGAGAGCTCGTGTCACCGACGCCGCACGCTGGCGTTCGAGGACGGCGGCCTCGGTCGAATCCCGCGTGGGCCCAGCGTGGCCCTGAGGAGGAGTTGCCATCGGTCACCTGCGCTTCGGTTTGGAAGCCGAGGTCGGGCGCAGGGCGAGCACCCCGAGGGCCTCGCGCACCAGTGCCGTGAGCGAGTCGGTGTCGAGCCGAGCGCGTAGCGCGGCGACGACATGGTTGGCGTCCGCGGCGCCGTACCCCATGCCCGTGAGCGCACCCCGGAGCAGCTCGCCGTTGCCGGGGCGGGCCGCGGTCGTACTCGCCTCGTCGAGATCGTTCACGACCTGCCAGATCGCGAACCCATGATTGTCGATGGTTCGCGTGATCTTCCGCGGGATCCCCTCGATGCGCTTGTCGAGGACTCGCTTGAGGGCGTTCCCGAGGGCGCGGACGTTGAGGGTTGCTGTTCCCGCCAGCTCTTGGAGTGCAGCGTGCGCCCCAGCGGGGAGGAGATCGGGCGCGATGAGGTCGCACGCCTTCATCCCTGCGGGCCACGGCTCACACCGAAGCAACTTCGCGAGCGCG
>JANYGI010000061.1 GCA_025362495.1 Byssovorax sp.
CCTCTGCCCACTCCGCCGCGCTGCGCCGCGCGGCGTTCACGCGGCCACGGCGGCTGGCCTGCAAACTCGTCGTCTTCGCCATGGCCAGAATGTGGTGACCAAGCGAGGTCTACGCAATCAGGCTGGCCATAAGGGGCTTACATGTGCTCGACGCCTACGGCACCGGAGCCTTCGGTCGCGGCGTCACGCGCTCCGAGAAATCGAAGGAAATGCGTAAGCTCCTTGTCGCTCTCAACCGCAAAGAGGCCGAAGTCGGGCTCTCTCCCGAGGAGCAAGAAGAGCAACTTCAGCTCCGTGCCGTCATGCCCAGCGCTGTTTCCTCCCTCGGCTCCGATTCTCGCGAGGGGACACCGTGATCCACGTGTGCTTGCCTGTCTGTTCCGACGACGCAGAGGGAGCGCTTGCGGAGCTCGTCGCGTACCAGCGCGACGTCGACAACCATGCTTCGTATGCGGAGCGCGTGAAGGCCGCGGATGATGCCTGGACGAGTCGGCGCGGGAATAAGCCAATTCGTGTCGTCCGTGAAATGCTGCTCGCGATGTGTTCCGGTCTCGGTCGCTGCATGTACTGCGAGGACTCGCGTGCGCACGACGTCGAGCACGTGCGACCGAAGGCACTTTATCCCGACCTCGTGTTCGCGTGGGCGAACTTCCTGTACGCTTGCTCCGACTGCAACGGGCCGAAGGGGGCGAAGTTCAAGGTGCACATGCGCGACGGCCGTATCTTCGACGTAAGTCGGAAGCGCAAGGCGCCGCCGCCGGTCCAGCTCACCGTGGATGATCCACTCGTACTCGGGGAGCCGCTCCTTCTCGATCCTCGTTGCGAGGACCCACTCGACTTCCTGCGTCTCGATCTCGATATGGGCGTATTCGAGGAAGTCCCGAGCGCCGGGCTCGCGCTGGAGCGCGCAACCTTCACGATCGACCTGCTCGGGCTCAACGAGCGCGAGCACCTCGTGGAGGCACGGCAAGACACTTTTCAAACCGCCGAGAGCGTCCTCGGGCACTATGTGAGTCTCAAGCATGAAGGAGCGGAACCAGCGGCAATCGCCGCGAAGCGACAGGCCATCGTTCGTCAACCACACCGCACGGTATGGGAAGAGATGAAACGGCAGCGCCACGCGCCGGGTCGAGCGAAGCTCCGCGCGCTCTTCGAGGCGGCGCCCGAAGCCCTGCATTGGTGACGTGGGCAGCAGAGGGCCCAAGTCCTCTACTTGCATGTCGCACCCTACGCGGCGGCGGGGGTTCTGATACGCTCAAAGGATGAAGCTCCACCTCGGCCTGCTCGTCGCGATGCTCCTCGGCTGCACGGGCTCTGTGGAGACCAGCGTCGACGGCGCCTCGACGAGCGGCAGCACCGCGAGCACGGGGACGGGGAGCCTCGAGCCGTGCGCCATCCTGAAAGAGCCGTTTGACAGCAACACGGCGATCGCCAGCGTCCGTTGCGCCTTTCCGACCTACACCAAGCTCCAGTTTCTACTGAGCGCTGGGAGCGGCGACCTCGATACCGCGGGACGCTCGTCGATGTGGGGCTTCAGCGCTCGCGACGACGCGACCAATCTGGAGGTGAACGGGGCAGTCAGGGTGTCGACGGGGCTGGACCTGAACCAGGCGGGTCCAGTCCAGTCTTCCTGCACCGGCGAGGAGACGATTCTTCTCGACAGCGGAGCGGTGGTGCCCGACGCGATTCAGCGATTCGCGCAGCACGATCCTTACGTCGGCGGGGGGACCACCTATTTCCTCGAGCAGAGGGCTCCGTGCCCGGATTCGACGGTCGAGGGCAAAGCAATGGTGATGATTTATCGCTTGCCGAGCGGAGAGGGAGAGCCGGCCGGAACGCCGCACCGATGGCAGGTGGAATATGACTCTGCGTCGAAGTTCGTGAAGCTCTGCGGCCCTTGCGCGACAGCCTTTGGCAGCCAGCAGGACTGCGCAGCCTGTTACGACTGAGCACGCTTCGTCGGGTGATCTCGGGCTTGACCTGCGCGCCAAGGTTCTCGATCCTTCGCTCCCCACCATGGATGAGCCGAACGAATCGCCCCCGGCTCGCCCCGAGGCGTTCACCGACGAGCCCGAGCCGACCGGCGTCACCGTCATCGACGACGTCCGGATCGCCAAGATCTTCGGGCCGTACCGTATTCTCCGGCACATCGCGGCGGGCAGCGTCGGGGTCGTCTACGAGGCCGAGGATCCCGCGCTCGACAAGCTCGTGGCGGTGAAGTTTCTCCCCGAGGTCGTGCGCCGCGCGCCGGAAGAAAGCGGGGGCCTGCTCGCCGACGCCCGCGCCGCGAGCGCGCTCGGGCACCCCAACATCGCGCGCGTGTACGACGTCGGCCGCAGCGGCGGCGCGTGCTTCTTCGGGATGGATCTGCTGCAGCCGCGCAGCGCCGCGGGGTATCTGCGCGACAAGGGGCGCCTCTCGTGGATCGAGGCGACGCAGGTCGCGGCCGACGTCGCTGCTGCCCTCGAGGCCGCGCACGGCGCCGACATTCTTCACCGCGACGTCAAGCCGGCCAACGTGCTCTGCACGGACGACGGCGTGGTGCAGCTCGTCGACTTCGGCCTCGCGCGCGAGTTCCCGCGCCGCGGCGCCACCGATCGCGCGGCGTCGCCGTACGCCAGCCCCGAGCAGCTCGCCGCGGAGCCGCTCGATTCGCTCAGCGACGTCTACGCGCTCGGCGCGACGTACCACGCGCTGCTGACGGGCGATCCGCCGCCGCCCGGGGACGCGCCGCCCGATCCGCGCGATCTCGTGCCCGAGGTGCCCGAGGCCTGCGCGCGCGTCGTCGCCCGCGCCATGGCGAAGGAGCCCGCGGAGCGCTACCGCAGCGCGCGCGAGCTCCGCGCCGATCTCGAGGCCGCGCTGCGTCCCGCCGCGGGCATCGCCACCGCGCGCCACTTCGCCGTCGCGAGCGACGCGAGCCCGCCGAGCACCGGCTCGCGCCCTCCGCCGCCGCGGGTGATGATCGCGTCGCGCTCGAACGAGCCGCGATCCGAGCCGCCCCTCACGCCGCCGAGCGCGCCCACGACGACGCGATCCGCGCGCTCGGATCCCGCCGGGCTCGCGTCGCGCGCCCCCGCGCCGGAGCTCGCCGCGGACGGCGTCGGCGCGGCGAACCCGTGGAAGATCGTCAGCATCCTCCTCGCGGTCGCGCTGGCGGGCCTGGTCCTCGCGCGGATCCTCGGGCGGGGATGAACGCTCCGAGCACGAGCGCGCCGAGCTGGAAATTCGAGCCTCTGGATCCGCGCTCAGCGGCGATGATCGATCCCGACGGGTCGCAAGTTCGCTACGGTTCGAGCGTGTTCGCTCCCTTCTTTCACGAGGACGATCTGGCCGCGCCCGGCGTGGATCGCGTGCGCGTGCGCGTGCGCTGGCTCGGCACCGCGGGCTTCGCCCTCGAATTCCAGGGCACCACGGTGCTCTTCGATCCGTACGTCACCCGCGCGTCGCTCCTCCGCTGCATCACGTCGCGGCTCGTCCCCGACGCCGCCGCGATCGCGGCGCACACGCCGCGGGCCGACGCAATCGTCGTCGGTCACACCCACTTCGATCACGCGCTCGACGTCCCGGCGATCGCGGCGCTGACGGGCGCGCAAGTCTATGGATCGCGCTCCGCCGTGACGCTGTGCCGCGCCTCGGGGCTGCCCGAGGCACGCCTCCACGACGTCGAGGGCTCGCCGGGATCCGATCCCGTCGTCGCCGAGGTCGGCCCGTTCGAGCTGCGCTTTCACCCGAGCGCGCACTCGCGCCTCGCCCTCGGGCGCGTGCCGTTCCCCGGCGAGATCGCCGACTGCGATCACGTCCCGCTCCGCGCCGAGGGCTACCGCTGCGGCGCGGTGTTCGCCGTGGAGATCCGCGTCGCGGGGCGCACCATCTTGCACCTCGGGAGCGCCGAGCTCATCGACGCGACGCTCGGCGTGCGCGAGCCGGATCTGCTCCTGCTCTGCGCCGCGGGCTGGACGAGCTCGCGCGATCTGCCCGAGCGCGTCGCGCGAGCGATCACGCCGCGCGCCGTGCTCCTCTCGCACTGGGACGACTTCTTCCGATCGATCGACAAGCCGGCGCGCCCGCTCCCCGCGATGAAGCTCCATCACCTCGTCGAGCGCCTCGGGCGCGCCAACCGCGATGCGAAGGTGGGTATCGTCCCGCTCCTCGGCGGCGTGTGGGTCTGACGCGTCAAGAGCCGTGATATCGTGCGCCGATGCGCCGTATTGCCCTCCTCGCCGCGCCGCTCCTCTTCGCCTTCGGGTGCAGCTCGTCGGACACCAAGGTGCCCAACCTGCCGCCGCCCGAGCCCGAGCCGAAGACGACGATCTCCCTCGATTTTGCGGCGGAGCTCGCGGTTCAGTCGAGCTTCTACGACATGCCGTACCCGTCGGACCTGCGGCTCACCGCGAAGGGCACGCCGGATCTCACCGGGTTTCCGTTCCCGGGCACGTACGAGACCTTCGCCGGCCTGCGCAAGGTGGCGATGGATCAGCCCGCGTTCCCGGTGATCCCGGTCGCGTACTTCAAGGTCTCGGCCGATCTCCCGGCGCTCGACGCGGACCAGGTGATCGCGGCGGACAAGGCCTCGCCGATCCTGCTCATCGACGTCGACGAGGCGTCGAGCGAGCGCGGCACGCTCTTCCCCGTCGTGGCGACGGTGCCGCCGAAGGACAACTACGTTCGCGTCACGCTCCTCGCGACGGCGCCGCGCCCCGGCATCGTGCTGCACCCCAAGCGCAAGTACGCCTTCGTGGTGATGAAGTCGCTGAAGGACGCGGCGGGAAAGGAGCTGGGCGCGCCGGCTTCACTGACCACGCTCGAGAGCAACAACGCGCCCGCGGGCGAGAAGGGCGCGGCCGCCAAGGTCCTCTACGCGTCGCTCTGGAGCGCGCTCCCGATGGCCGGCGTCGACGTGAAGAACGTTGCAGGTGCAACGGTCTTCACGACCGGCGACGTCGTCGCGGACCTCGCGGATCTCTCCACCAAGCTCAAGGCGAAGTACCCGGTGACGGTCGATAACCTCGCGGTCGATCCCGACGACGGCGCGACGCACGACGGGTACTGCGAGCTCAAGGGCAAGGTCACGTACCCGCAGTTCCAGAAGGGCGAGCCGGCCTTCGAGACCGACGGACTCTTCGAGTACACCGACGGCGGCCTCCCCGCGAAGCAGCGCGACGAGGACGCGCCGCTGACGATCACGATCCCCAAGGGCGAGATGCCGAAGGGCGGCTTTCCCCTCGTCGTGTACTTCCACGGCTCCGGCGGCCTCAGCACGGCGATCGTCGACCGCGGCACGTGGAAGGTGGAGAGCGACGCGACCAAGTGCCCCGAGGGCAAGCTCGAGGACTGGATGGGCACCAAGGGCTGCAACACCAAGGGCGAAGGACCCGCATGGGTCCTTGCGCCGCACGGCTTCGCGATGGTCGGGAGCGCGCTCCCGGTGAACCCCGAGCGCCTCCCCGGCGCGGCCGAAACGGCCTACCTCAACTTCGACAACCTCGCCGCGGGCCACGATCTCTTCCGCCAGGGCGTGATCGAGCAGCGGATGCTGATCGAGGCGATGAGCACGCTCCAGATCGAGCCCAAGACGCTGAGCGACGGCGGGTGCACCGGCTACTCGCTGCCGGCCAACTCGGGCGAGACCAAGTTTCACTTCAACGTGGAGCAAAAGCTCTTCGCGCAGGGCCAGTCGATGGGCGGCCAGTACACCAACCTCGTCAGCGCGACGGAGCCGCGGATCCGCGCCGCGGTGCCCACCGGCGCCGGCGGCTACTGGAGCCACTTCATCCTGATCACGCCGCTGATCCCCGACGTCGCCTCGGTGATCGGCAACGTCGTGCTCGGCACCAAGGCCAAGCTCACGTTCATGCACCCCGCGCTCTCGATCTTCGAGACGGCGTGGGAGGCCGTCGATCCGATGGTCTACATGCCCCGCCTGGCGCGGCGGCCGCTCCCCGGCCACCCGGTGCGATCGATCTACGAGCCCGTGGGCAAGGGCGACTCGTACTTCCCCGAGGCGACCTACGACGCGATGTCGCTCGCGTACGGCCACCAGGAGGTCGGGACCCCGGTGTGGGCTTCGATGCAAGATGCCTTGAAGCTCGAAGCGCTGAGCGGGATCCAGGCCTACCCGACCTCGAACAACGTCACCTCGGAGGACGGCACCAAGTACACGGGCGTCGTCGCGCAGTACGAGGGCGACGGCGTCTACGATCCTCACGCGCTCTACTCGCAGCGCGAAGAGGTGAAGTACCAGTACTCGTGCTTCCTCGAGTCGTTCCTGAAGACGGGGACGGCGAAGGTGCCGGCGCCGGGCAAGCTCGGCACGGCCTGCCCCTGAGATCGTTGGAGCTCAAACGATCGCCGCGAGGCTAGCGCTTGAGCTCGCGGACCTGCCCGGGCTCGCCGACGAGGACCACGCTGGCCATGCCGAGGAAGAGCCCGGTGTCGACGACGCCGGGGATGCGGCGCGCGCCGTCGTGGATCGCGGCGGCGTCGGCGATGGGGCCGAAGTCGGTGTCGAGGATCCAGTTCTGGTTGTCCGTCATGTAGGGGTAGCCGTCGGCCTTCTTGCGCACGACGGGGTTGCCGCCGAGCTTGCGCAGGTGGCGCGACGCCGACGGGGAGGCGAAGGGGACGACCTCGATCGGGATCGGCGTGCGCGATCCGAGCTTCGGGACGAGCTTCTCCGGCGTGACGAGCACCACGAACACGTCGGCCTCGAAGGCCACGACGCGCTCGCGCAGCAGCGCCCCGCCGAGGCCCTTGGTGAGCTCGAGCTCGGGCGTGACCTCGTCGGCGCCGTCGAAGGCGATGTCGAGCCGGGTCACGTCTTCGAGCGAGGCGACCTCGATGTTCACGCGTCGCGCGAGCTCGGCCGATCGGTTCGAGGTGGGCACGCCCTTCACGCGCAGGCCGCCACGCACGCGGCGCCCCAGCGCGTCGATGAAGGCCTCGGCCGCGCGGCCGGTGCCGAGGCCGAGGATCATCCCGTCGGCGACGCGGGTGAGGGCGGCCTGGGCCACGCGCTCGAGGTCTTTCGGATCCGGTCCTTGCGAGGTCGTCATGGTCCTGCGCTCTTCGGCGATCGCCGCGCCGAACGCAAGGGCGCGGTCGGCTTCGGCTTCGGCGCCGCGAGCAGCGTGTCAATCGGCGCCGGGCAGAGTCCCCGCAGCGCGCAGCCCTTGCACTCCCGGCCGCTCCAGATCGCGTCGAACGTGCCCTGCATCTCGTCGAGCATCACGTCGTCGTCGGTGAGCACGCCCGCCTCGAAATTGCGGCGATTGTCGCCCTTGGCGCCGAGGCCCGCGCCGGTGAAATTCGCCGAGCCGAGGTACAGCCGCGCGCCGTCGACGGCGATCATCTTGAGGTGGACGCGCGGGCAGCGGCGCATGGCGAGCGCGCCCGCGGCGAGGCGCTTCTGGGCGCGGAGATCGTCGCGGAACGCCCGCGAGGGCAGGCCGCCGTGCAGCAGCCGCAGCTCGACCCCGCGGCCCGCGAGGCCGTCGAACATTTCGAGCACCGAGATGTACGCGCCGCGCGCGCGGGCGCGGGAGCCGATGGGCGCCTCGACGCGCAGGCCCTTCACGTTGGCCGTCGCGATCCAGAGGCTGACCTTGGCCCTGGCGATCGCGCCCATCACCAGCTCGTCGTAGTGGGCGCGCCCGCGGATCAGCGCCACCTCGACCCGCCGGCCGCCCTTCACGGGTCGCCGGGCTCGAGGTGCTGCACCAGCAGCGCGCGCACGTCCGCCGGCATGTCGCACGAGGTGACGGTGCGGAGATCCGAGGTGACGACGGTGTGCCGCAGCTCGGCCGCGAGGGCGCCGGTCGCCGCGTTGATCATCCGGTAGTGGAACACCGCGCTGCGGTTGCCGAGCTTCGCCACCCGCGTCTCGATCCGCAAGGCGTCGCCGAAGCGCAGCGGCGAGGCGAACGAGACGTCGAGGTGCACCGCGGGGAACCCGATGCGCCGCCCGACCACGAGCCCCGCGTAGCCCCCGGGGACGTGGGAGAAGAAGTGCTCCATCGCCTCGTGCGCGTAGTTGACGAAGCGCGCGAAGAAGACGATCGCCGCGGCGTCGACCTCCTCGAATTTCACTGCGCGATCGAAGACGATCAACCGGCCTCCTCGCGCTTACGTGGAGAGGTCTTCCGCGAGCTTGGCCATCGTCGCGCGGTCGAGCTCGACGCGGAGCGGATGGCCGGCGTGGTCGATCACGAGCGCCGCGGCGGCCTTGCCCGATTTGATCGACGCGGCGGCCTCCGGCGAGAGCTGGACCTTGAGGTAGTGCACCGCCGTGGTGCGCCCTTCCATGAAGCCGTCGGGGCGAGGTCCTTTGACGTCAAACGATTTGCCGTCGACCTCGAGACGCACGGTATCTTCGAGGCCCGCGAGCTCGACGAGGAGGCGATCGCGCAGCGGCTTGTCGGGGATCTCGACCCAGAGCGTGAGGCTGAGCTGGTTCTCCCCGGGGACGAGATCGTTGTAGGTGGTGATCTCGTGGGCGATCGCCGGCTCGGCCGTGATCCGCTCGGTGCGCAGCATCTCCTGGATTTGCAGGAGCACCGTGTCGCGGTTCTCGAACGTCACCGCCAGGTGCTCGCCGAGGGGCACACGCCGCGGGCGCTTCTCCTCGATGATCCGCGCGCGAAAATGCGGCCGGATCGTCTCGTAGTCGCCGAGGGGGAGGATCTCGCTTCGCTCGATGGTTCGCATGGAATCGCTCCTGGTCAGGTGGGTGGCTAGGGCGCCGATCAGCTTGAAATGCCAAAAAAAGACCGGAAATTTAACAGGGAGGCGAGGAGACGAGGAGGTGAGAGGAAGATTGGGAAAGATTTTCCCTCGGGTCTCCCAGTCCTCCTCGCCTCCCTGTGAATTCTCCGACTCTTCAACCTGTTCGGTGCTCTAGGCGGTGGGCGCCGCGGTCGTCCGCGGGATGAGGCCGTAGGCTTGCGCCAGCGCCTCGACGGGGTGCAGCACCTGCACGCCGTTCTCCTTGCCGATGCGCAGCGCCGAGAGCGAGCAGTCCGTCACGACGGTGTCGGCCTCGGCGTCGTTGATCCCGCGGGTGAGCTTGCCGGCGTACTTGCGGCCGGTCTCGTAGTGCGCGGCCTTCATGCCCCAGGTGCCGTCGACGGCCGAGCACTCTTCCACCATGCGCACCTCGGTGTCGGGCACGGCGTTGAGCACGCGCAGGCCGGGAAAGCCGATCTTCTGCGCGCGGAGGTGACAGGCCGCGTGGTACGCCACGGTGCCGAGGCTCTTCGGGAACTCGCGCTTGAGCTTCTTCTCTTTGCCGAGCACCACGAGGAACTCCATGAGATCGAGCGTGGCGTCGGCGACCTCTTTCACCTCGGGGCGGCCCACGTACTCGTGCCACTCCTTCTTGATCATCATCCCGCACGAGGGCGCGGGGACGATGATCTTCCGGCCCGCGCGCACGTGGGGGAGCATCAGCGCGATGTTGTGATCGATCTTCTTCGTGGCCGACGCGACGTCGCCGCCGTCGATGTTGGGCAGGGCGCAGCAGGTGAACATGTCGTCCTGCGCGTCGACGCCCGAGCCCGGGTAACGCACCTTGAAGCCGTTGTGCTCGAGCACCAGGACGGCGGCCTGGACCACGGCCGGCGTGTTGTACTCGCCGTAGCACGTCGCGAAGAGGACGACCTCGCCGAGCTCTCCGGCGCTCGCGGCGGGCGTATGCGTCTTCAGCCACTCGGTGAACGTCTCCTTGGCGAGCGGGGGCAGGGGGAACTCGGCCGAGATGCCGGTCACCTTCTCCTGCACCTTGCGGAGGAGCTGATTCCTGGTGATCAGGTTGGCCATCGGGGCGGCCGCGCCGGAGCCGAGCTGGCCAATCATCTGGGGCTCGCCCAGGATCTTGTCGACGAGCGGTATCCCCTCGCGCTGGGCGCGATTGGCGCGCTCGCGCGACATCAGCCGGGGGAAATCGAGCAGCGTGCTCGACCCTTCATCGGCCGTGTAAGGGCACTTGATATAACAGAGCTTGCACTGCCAGCACTCGTCGCCGACGGCCTTGAAGTCGGCGTTGTCGAGCGTCTCGGCGCCCTCGGCCGCGCCCGAGTCGACGGCCTTGTCGATGCGATCGAAGAGCGACGGGAACGAGCCGCAGTAGCCCACGCACATCCGGCACTCGTGACAGACCTGGAACGTGCGCCGGAGCTCGGCCTCGAGATCGCGCGCGTCGTAGTAACGCGGATCGTTCGGGCTGGTGGCAGGCGGGGTGGCCGGGTCTCGCGCGATAACGCTCATGGTCAATCTCGAAGAGGCAGGGACGGTGCGAGTGACGCCGCGGCGCCCTCCGAAGATCAGAGGACGCCGCGAGGCCTGGAGGGGACTTCGTCGAGCACACCGGCGGCAGGAAATCCTGTCCGTCAGTGCCCGAGCACCGGACGGATCAAATGACCCATTTCGGTCCGCGGGGTGGTGGGGCCCCGCCGGCTTTGCCGTCGGGGCGGCGGGGGCGCGTGCCCCCGCCGTGGGACTCAGAAGTCGAGGGCGGCGAGCGCCTTGGCGAAGCGACCGGCGTGCGACTTCTCGGCCTTGGCGAGGGTCTCGAACCACTCGGCCACGTCGTCGAAGCCCTCTTCGCGGGCCTCTTTCGCCATGCCCGGGTACATCGTCTCGTACTCGTGCGTCTCGCCGGCGACGGCGCTCTTGAGGTTCTTCTCGGTGCTGCCGATCGGGAGGCCCGTGGCCGGATCGCCCGCGGGCTTCAGGTAGTCGAGGTGACCGAGCGCGTGGCCCGTCTCGCCGTCGGCGGTGTCCTTGAAGAGGCCGGCGACCTCGGGACGCCCCTCGACGTCGGCGATCTTGGCGAAGTACGTGTAGCGGCGGTTCGCCTGCGACTCGCCCGCGAAGGCGTCCTTCAGGTTCTGGTGGGTCTTGGTTCCTGCGAGCTGCTTGCTGGCCATGTCGGTCTCTCCTTGTGGTCGTCGATTGGTGCGGACACCGGGAAGAACACCCGGCGTCGATCGGGCCCCGAGGCCCCAAATGAGCTTGTTCACGAGGTGCGCGCGCGCGCGGAGGCGCGGCCCGGGCGGCGCTCCTGAGCGCCGGCGGCGGCGCACGCGGCGCACACGCCGCGGTAGATCTGCTCCACCGATCGCACCTCGAACCCCGGCGCGGCGGGGAGCGCCCGGGCCACCGCGGCGGCGCGGTGAGCGTCGCTCGGGATGTCCCGCACCTCGCCGCAGCGATCGCACACGGCGTGGTGGTGCGGCTTCATGTTGGGGTCGAAGCGCGAGGGCCCCGGCGCGAGCGACAGCGCCGCGCAGAGGCCCGCCGACGCGAGCGCGTCGAGCGTGTTGTAGACGGTGGCGAAGCTCATCGTCGGCAGGGCAGGGCGGAGGCGCTCGAACAGCTCCTGCGCCGTGGGGTGCGTCGGATCGGCCGCGAGCTCGCGCACGATCGCCATGCGCTGCGGCGTGAGCTTGAGCCCCGTCGCGCGCACGCACGCGAGCATCGACACGGCGCGCTCGTCCACCGCCGGAGGCGTGTGCCTCGGCCGCGTCGACGCGCTGGATCGGAGCTTCTTGGGGACCGCCACGGGAGACAGCTTTAATTAGAAAGTTTCTCAGTTGCAAGTCCTGACAGACTGGCTCGCTCCATTTCCAGGCGCTGCGGGCGCTTCTTTCGACGCTCGATCCGGGCGGCACGGATCCGTGCTGCGACGCAGGGCTCCCTGGGATCGAGGCGCGGTTCGTGGGAGTCTGCCGGCGTGCGTACCGTCGTCGTAACGACCTCGTTCCCTCGGTCGGCCGAGGATCCCTCCGGCCACTTCGTGCGCTCGTCCGCGCTGGCGCTCGCGCGCGCCGGGCACGAGGTCCACGTGATCGCGCCCGGCGGATCGCCGCTCGATCCGCCGCGCGACGACGGGGGGATCATCGTTCATCGCGCCGGTGGCGCCGCGCTCTTCGCGTGGCCGGGCGCGCTCTCGCGGGCGCGCGAGGCCCCGTGGCGGCTGCTCTCGGCGGGGCCCTTCGCGCTCGCCGTGTCCTTTCATTTACGGCAAATCGGTGCGGTCGATCGCGCGGTCGCGCACTGGATCGTGCCCTCGGCGTTCCCGCTCTTGCTCGCCGAGCGCGCGCCGCTCGAGGTCGTCGCGCACGGCGCCGACGTGCGGCTGCTGAAGAGCGCGCCGCGCCCGGTCCGCGAGCGCGTGCTCGGGACGCTCCTCGATCGCGGCGCGCATTTCACCTTCGCGGCGGCGGCGCTGCTGGCCTCGCTCGAGGGCACGGTCTCGCCGAGGATCGCCGCGGCGCTCGAGCGCGTCGCGAGGATCGAGCCGCCCGCGATCGACGTGCCCGACGTCGCGGCCGCGGCGAAGACGCTGCGTGACGGGCTCGCCCTGGCCGACGGGGAGCGGCTGATCGTCGCGGTGGCGCGCTTGCTCGCGTCGAAGCGGGTCGAGCTCGCCGTCGATGCCGTGGCTTCGCTGGGGCCGCGCGCGCGCCTCGTGGTGATCGGTGACGGCCCGGAGCGCGCGTCGCTCGAGAAGCGCGCAGCGTCGCTCGGCGCGCGCGCGCGCTTCACCGGCGCGCTGCCGCGGCGCGAAGCCCTGGCGTGGGTCGCGGCCGCCGACGTGCTGCTCCATCCCTCGGGCGTCGAGGCCGCGCCGACGGTGATCCGCGAGGCGCGCGCGCTCGGCACGCGGGTCGTCGCCTGCGACGCCGGCGACGTGCGGGCCTGGGCGCACGACGACGCGGGGATCCGGATGGTCGAGCCCGCCGCCGCCGCGATCGCCGCTGCGGTCGACGATCGCGCTCACGGTTGACGAAGCGTCGCGACGGTGAACGCCCCGCTTGCATTCCATGTCGAGTCGAGTAGGGTCCGCCTCGCCTGACACGGGAAACCGTGGCTGGTGGCTCGGGGCGTAGCGCAGCCTGGTTAGCGCACTTGACTGGGGGTCAAGGGGTCGGAGGTTCGAATCCTCTCGCCCCGACTGGCTCCGGAGAGAAATCTCCGGAGCTTTTCGGTTTTTGTAGCCGGCGATCGCCGCTCGGGGCATGCCCGGCGTCACGGCGGAGCGAGCGCTCCTCCCGGACGACGCCGAGATGACGAAGCCAGCGCAGACCAGGGGAGATGTCGTCGCGAAGACGATCGTCGGGGCCGCCGCGGTGCTCCTCGCGGGCGTCTTCGTGTACCTCGTTCGTCGCCGCGCCTTCCACGGCGACGGCTCGCTCACGGCGTTCCTCGTCGCCGCGGCGGCGCTCGCGCTCCTCTATGCGTCGGCGATCGTCTGGCCGCGCGGGGCCCGGCTGAAGCTCGTGCTGATCACGTTCTCGATCGGGAGCTCGCTCTACCTGTGCGAGATCGCGCTGACGCTGATCGGCAAGCCGGCCGCGCGGCCCGCCTCGGTCGCCGCCGATCCCGCGTCCCACGTCGACGCGCGCACCAAGCTCGAGGTGATCCGCGATCTGCGCGCCGCGGGGATCGACGCCTGGCCGACGGTGCACCCCGAGGTCTTCCTCGGCGCGGGCGGCCTCGCGCTCGCGGGCGGCGAGGCGGTCTTTCCGCTCGCGGGCATCGCCCGGGTGCGCACCGTCTACTGCAACGAGAGCGATCGCTACGCGATCTTCGACAGCGACGAGCAAGGCTTCAACAACCCGGTCGGCCTGCACCGCGCGGGCGAGGTCGACGTCGCGCTCATCGGCGACTCGTTCGCGCAGGGCGCGTGCGTGCAGCCGGGGGAAGACGTCACCGCGCGCCTCCGCGCCTCGGGCGTGCGCGCGCTCAGCCTCGGCAACGGCGGCGACGGCCCGCTGATGGAGCTCGGCACGCTGGTCGAGTACGCCCGGCCGCTGCGCCCCCGCGTCGTGCTCTGGCTCTACTACGAGGGCAACGATCTGCTGGACCTCGAGAGCGAGCGCGTCGCCCCCGCGCTGATGCGCTACGTCGACGGCGACTTCTCGGCGCACCTCGCCGATCGTCAACCGGCGATCGATCACGCGCTCCGCGCCTTCGCCGAGAAGGAGCGCGACGCGACGGCCGATCACGAGGGCCACGTCGGCGACAAGGTGCTCGGGGCGATCAAGCTCTCGGCGCTGCGCGATCGGCTCAACGTGATCTCGTACCCCGAGCCGTCACCGCTCTTCACCCGCACCCTCGCGCGCGCGAAAGAGGTCGTCGCGGGCTGGGGCGGGAGGCTCTATTTCGTCTATCTGCCGGAGTGGGCGCGCTACCGGAAGAAGCCCGCGCGCGTCGACGCGAAGTTTCGCTCGTACGGACAGGTGCTGGAGATCGTGAAAGGACTCGACATCCCGACGATCGATTTCCAGGAGACGCTCGGCGCGATGGACGATCCCGCGAGCAACTTCCCGCGCGGCGTCGGCGGGCACTACAACCCTGCCGGGTACGCGCGCCTCGCCGAGGTGCTCCGCGCGCGCCTCGCCGCCGACAAGGCCCTCCCGTGACTCGACGCCTCGACAGGCACTCTCGCCGCTGAAAGCCTCCTCGCTCTCCGGGCTGTCCGGCGCGCTCCCCTCGACGCTCTCCGCCCCGAGCAGCACGAAATCCTCCACGGATCCCCGGCGCGCCGCTCGCCGGCGCGATGCTCCACGACGCGCTGTTCCGCGAGCCCGAGGAGCCGCAAGCCACCTCGCCGTGACGCGATTCTGGCAGGGCCGCGCCGAGCGTCATGGACACCGCGGCGCGGCGCGACGACACTGCCCGGTGCGATGCTATGTCTCCCCGCACGATCTTCGCCCGGGCCGCGTCGTCGGCTCCGACTCGACGCTACGCTGGGCGCGCTGCTCTCGCTGTTCGTGCTCGCGCCGGCGTTCACCGCCTGCTCGGCCGGCACGGCGACGACGCTCTCGTCCGGCCCCGGCTCCGGCGGAACCGGCGGAACCGGCGGCGCCGGCGACGCCACGGCGACGAGCAGCGCTGTCGGCACGGGCGGCGACATGTTCACCACGTCGAGCGCCTCGACCGGCGGCGCCGGCGGCGGCTCGATCTGTCCGCCCGACGAGGACGGCGACGGCATCCCCGACGAGGTCGAAGGCAAGAGCAAGAAGCTCGACACCGACGGTGACGGCAAGCCCGACTATCTCGATCTCGACAGCGACGGCGACTCGATGCCCGACGCGCTCGAGGGGCAGACGAAGTTCCTCGGCTGCACCGCGCCGCAGGACACCGACGGCGACGGGAAGCCTGATTTCCAGGACAAAGACAGTGACAACAACGGCCTCTCCGATCGCAACGAGGTCTACCCGGACGGCAGCGCCTACGACGCTTCGAAGGCCGCGCCGAACCCGGCCGACACCGACGGTGACGGCATCCCCGACTACGCCGATCCCGACAACGACAACGACGCCCTCCCCGACACCGTCGAGCTGGTGAACGGCGTCGCGGTCGACACCGACGGCGACGGCATCCCCGATCTCGACGACCTCGACAGCGACGGCGACGGCATCGCCGACACCTACGAGGGCCTGGCCGATCCCGACGCCGACGGCGTCCCCGCGTTCCGCGATCTCGACAGCGACGGCGACGGCATCCCCGACAAGTGCGAGGCCGGGCCGAACCACATGCTCGCCGACGCGCCGCCCGATCACGACAACGACGGCAAGTACGATTTCCTCGACGTCGACAGCGACAACGACGGCATCCCCGACGGCGTCGAGGACGCGAACCACAACTGCGTGCTCGATCTCGGCGAGACCGATCCGTACAGCGCCGACACCGACGACGACGGCGCCAGCGATCTCGTGGAGATCCTCCTCGGGAGCGATCCGCGCAACGGCACGCAGACCCCGGGCTCGCTCGGCAAGTACTACTTCGTGCTGCCCTACCTCGACGCGCCGAGCCCGGCGCAGAACCTCGTCCCCCTGAAGACCAACGTGAACCAGGGCGACGTGGCCTTCGTCGTCGACACCACGGCCACCATGGGCGGCGAGATCCAGAACCTGAAGTCGGGCCTGTCCGGGATCATCCAGGCGCTCTACGGCTCGATACCCGATCTCGCGGTCGGCATCGCCGGACACGACGACTTCCCCACGGGCACCTACGGCGCGCAGGCCGTCGATCTGCCCTTCTACGTGGCCGGCACCAAGGGCTATGTCAGCAAGGTGCTGCTCGACAACCTCGGCGCCGTGCAGGCCCTCAACGTGCACGACGGCGGCGACTTCCCCGAGTCGCAGATCGCCGCGTACCACCGCGCATTGACCGATCAATTCCTGATCTGGGACACCGGCCTCGAGGCGCCCACCGGCGTCACGGTGGGCACCTACGGATCGATGCATTTCCGCAGCGGTGCGCTCCCGATCATCGTCGGCATCACCGACGCTTCGTTCCACAACGGCCGCCGCGCGATGAGCCCCGGCGCGATCCACGATCCGTACTCGTTCAATGGCACTCCACCGTTCCCGTCGCCGACGATGGATGATCTGGTGACCCAGATGAACGCCATGGGCGCGCGCTATCTCGGCCTCTCGGCGAGCAACGGCGTGCGCAACGGCGGTGATCCCTACGAGGACATGGCCTATCTGGCCGATCACGTGGCCTCGACGGTGTCGCCCTCGGCCTTCGGAGGCACGAAGTGCGGGACGGGCCTCGCGGGCGGCTTCGTCAACCCCGATGGCCCCGGGACGATGAGCGATCCCGGCGGTACGTGCCGCCTCGTCTTCGACATCTCGACGGACGGGAGCGGGCTCTCGACCACCGTCGTCTCCGGCGTGGTGGCGCTGCTGAAGTCGATCCGACTCGATGTCCGCGTCCTCGCCGAGCCGGATCCGGGCCCGATCGACTCCGTCGATACCTTCATTCAATCGATCTCGGTCAACGCCTCTGGCGGCAACGACGAGGCCGAGCCCGGATTGCCGTGCATCCCGCTCAGCGCCCTCTCGCAGCTCGCCGACATCTGGTCGGGCCCCAAGGGCCTCGCCAAGGTGCAAGACGCGGTGAACGAGTCGGCGCTCGGCATCACGCCCACGCAGAAGATCTGCTTCAACGTGGTGCCCATCCCCAACACGACGATCCCGCAGACGGCCGGAGCCCAGGTGTTCACCGCTCTGCTCAAGGTGAAGGCCAAGAACGGGGGCGCCCCGACCGAGCTCTCGCTCGGCACGCCGCGCCAGATCGCCTTCATCATCCCGCCCGCCCCGCAGTGAAGCGCTGATGACGACCCGCGACCGTGCTCGACGGTCGCGGGCGACCGCCACTCGAGAGTGCCACTCTGGACGGAGAACCGCCCCGCGTCGGACGAGGCCGAGCGGGGCGGTGGAGTGAGCTGAGCGGGCCGGCGGTGGGGCGCCGGCCCGGCGCGCGCTCAGGGGTTCGTGGCGGTGATGGTGTAGGGCGTGCAGGTCGGCGCGTCGCCGTTCTTGCGGAACACGCGGACGATCAGGTTGATCTGGTGCGCGTCGTTGTCGCTGCAGCAGCCCGGGCCGGGCTGGTAGGTCCCCGGAGCGACGGAGTCGTACGTCATCTCCCAGACGTCGGAGCTCGCGCCGTTCCCGCCGTCGTTGCACGTCGCCGGCGCGGCGCAGGTGGTGAGCACGCTCATCGCGTACTGGCCACCTGCCGAGTTGGTGATCTGGATCTTCGGGTGGAAGGTGCTGCCAGCGGGCTTGTCGCTGAAGGCGAAGATCGCGAAGTCGCTGCCCGCGGCGCTCTCGACGACGCCGTTCATCGTCGCCGTGCCGCCGACAGGCACGGTGATTGACGAGGCGTTGCTGCAGGTCGTGGCGTAGGAGTCGGCGGCGCACTCGCAGCCGTTCCCGGGCGCGCCGTCGATGTTGGCGTAGCCGCTGCCGCAGGTGGAGATCTGGCAGGTGGCCATGCCGCAGGCCCAGGTCTGCACGTGGCCGGCGCCGGGGAGCTGCGACTGGCACGCAGCGTTGACGTTGGGGATGTCGTCGACGACGCCGTTGCAGTCGTCGTCCTTGTTGTTGCAGAGCTCGGTCTGCGGGGCCTGGAGCGGGTTGCAGCTCTGGCTGCCGTTCGCGCACTGGGTGATGCCGCCGGCGCAGACGCCGAGCAGGCCGGTGTTGCACGGCTGGCCGTTCACCAGCATCGGATCGTCGATCGTGCCGTTGCAGTCGTCGTCCTTGCCGTTGCAGGTCTCCTGCGTGGTGCCCGGGAGCGGGTGCTGGCAGGTGAGCTGGAACGGCGCCTGGGTCGGGCAAGTGTAGGTGCCGAACTGGCAGATACCGACGTTGCCGGGCGCGGTGCAGGGCTGGCCGACCTGAGCGATGCCCTCGTCGATGTTGCCGTCGCAGTTGTCGTCCTGCCCGTTGCAGGACTCGGGGAGCTGCCCGGGGACGACGCTCGCCGTGCAGGTGACGCCGGCCATGCCCTTGCAGGTCGTGAGGCCGATCGAGCAGAGGCCCATCAGGCCCGTGTCGCACTGCATGCCGACGCCCGGGAGGATCCCCTCGTCGACGAAGCTGTCGCAGTTGTCGTCGAGGCCGTTGCAGGTCTCGGGCTGGGGGGTGCCGGGCGCGCACTTCAGCGCGCCGTTCTTGCAGTGCATCGTGCCGAGCTGGCAGATGCCGAAGACGCCCGTCGCCATGCACGGGGCGCCGCCGCCGGGATCGCCGTCGTCGACGGTGCCGTTGCAGTCGTCGTCGAAGCCGTTGCACTCCTCGGGCTTGGGAACGCAGCCGCCGCTGCTCGACGAGGCCGCGGCCGTGGTCGAGCCCGCGCTCGCGCTGGAGCTGCCGCTCGCCGTCGTCGACGCGCCGCCGCTGCCGCCGTTGCCGCCCGCGCCGCTGCTGCCGCTGCTCGCGCTGGAGCTGCTCTTGCCGCCGCCCGCGCCCGTCACGGTCGTGAAGGTGTCGCCGCCGGTGCCCATCATCGCCGCGGTCGACGAGGCCCTGCCGCCGGCGCCGCCCGCGCCCGTCGCGGCGGACGTGTCCACCGTCCCGCCGCCGGCGCACGCGGAGACCAGCCCCGACGCGAGTGAAACGAGGAGACCGACCGCGCCGAGCCTTCGCCCCGCGAGCGCGACGCGGCCTCCGGGCCTCGCCGCTGTTTCCCCGGTGGGCCCGTCGTGGAGCGCGTCCTGACCGCTGGATCGCGAGCGTGATTGGCTCATGTTTCTCTCGCTTCCGACCGTTTTTGCTGCCTGATTCGCCATCGTCGAGACCATCCGTTCAAGGGTTCTTCAGGAGCGCCACGGGCTCGTCATTTCGCGTTGTCGATGTACGGGGGAATGACGAAATACACCAGTTTGAAGCCGCTTTTGCCGCCGAGGATCTGGCCCTTGGGCGTCTCGACGCGGATGAGCGCGCGGAGCACCAGCAGCGACGTGGGCGCGAGCGTGTCGTTGCGCGCGTGCACCCGGAAGGTGAGCTCGGAGTCGCCGCGCACGCCGTGGAACGTGCTCGCATCGAGGCTCGCGTACGGCAGCGGGACAGCCGTGCTCGCCACGGTCGAGACGTCGACGATGAGGCCCGAGGCGTCGTACGGGGGGCCGCCGGGCATGCCCGGTGGGTTGTGGTACGCGGGATCGGGCGCGCCGTCGCCGTCGCAGTCGACGCCGCCCGCGCAGTCGTAGTTCGCGCGCGCGGTGGTCACGTCGTGGAGCCCAGCGCCCGCGAGCAAGCCGAGCATGCGCACCACCTGATCCGAGATCGCGCCGGTGCTCACGTCGACCGTCGGCACGAGCGGCGAGTCGGTGCCGCCGAACGCGAGGTCGTGATAGAGGCTGCCCGTCTTCTTGGCGAGATCGGTGAGGTCTGCGCGCGCGGCGCCGGGGTTCCCGCCGGCCACCGGGACGCCGATGATCTTCGCGTCGATGGCGTTGAGCGCGTCGGCCGCCTCGGCGTACGAGCGCGTCTGGCCGACCTTGGTCGAATCGTAGCTGTTCGCGGCGACCGGGCCGTTGTGCATCGCCGCGTCGGTCACGATCACGAAGACGGGCACCGACTTCGGCCGGAAGCACGGCACGCCGGTGATCCCGGGGCCACCGCACGACGACGGGTAGGGGGCCGCGGGGCTCCAGATCCCGCCGATCGTCGCCGCGTACGGCTGGTTGGTCGCGGCGATCCACAGGGCCTGCGTCGTCCCCTCGGGGCCGTCGCCGCCGCCGGCCGCCGTGAGCGAGCCGAGGATCGTCTTCACGCTGGCGGGCGCCGTGTCGACGCCGCCGATGACGACCGGCGGCGCCACGTTGCCGAGCACCGCCTGGTTGGCGATGGTGAAGTGGTTCGTGTACAGATCGTCGCCGGGCTGGCCGTAGCCGCTCCAGGGCACGTCGCGCACGCTGCCGATGCCGATCCAGGCGTCGCTGATCGGCGGGATCGGCGGCATCGCGGCCGGATCGCCGTTGAGGATCGTGGGGATGATCTTGGCGTCGATCGACGACTTCAGCGCGTCGATCGCGGGCTGCATCGAGGCCGTGGTGTCGACGAGGAAATAGATGTCGGCCTTCGATACGCCGGTCGCGAAGGTGAAGTCTTTCGTCTGCTCGCCGGCCTTGTACGGGAGCACGAAGTAGAGCGCGGGATCGGCGGGGACCGAGGTCGCGTCGGTCGGATCGGTGCCGGCCGCGAGCTCGATCAGATCGATCACGCCGTCGCCGTCGCAGTCGAGCTTGCGCCAGCAGCCCTTCGAGCCGTCGGGATCGAAGGCCCTCTCGAACGAGTCGCCGAGTCCGTCGTTGTCGGTGTCGAGATCAACGATGTCCGGGATGCCATCCTGATCGGTGTCGGCCAGCGGATCGCACGTCGCAGCGCGCGTCTTCCCGGCGCCGAAGAGCGCGGCGTTCGCGGCCTCGAGCGTGTCGGGGTAGCCGTCGCCGTCGTCGTCGGCGCTCATCGCGTCGGGCTTGCCGTCCTTGTCGGTGTCGCCCGGCTCGAGCGCGTCGGCGATGCCGTCGCCGTCGCTGTCCTTCGGATCGCACGTCGCCATGCCGGACGCCGCGGTGCTGAACAGATCGCCGCCGCTGCCGCCCGCGCCGCTCGACGTGGACGCGCCGCCCGCGCCCGTCCCTGTGGGGCTGGGGACCGCCGACGCAGAGCAGGCGGCCACAGCGAAGAGCGCGACCGCGATCGACGGAAAGAGAAGGCGAGGGTGGTTGCGCATGAGGTGGCGAAGAACGGGAGAGCGTGGCCCGCGTGCGAGCGGGGACACGGCATCGTACGAGCCGCGAGACAAGCCCGTCAATGGGGGTGAGGGCGCGCGCTCCCGGGAGCCCGGGCCGCCTCGTCGTCAGCTCACCGGCGCGGCTTCCACCATTCGCTCGATCAAGGCGCGAATCGTCAGCGGACTCGACCCCTCTACCTTGTTGTTCACGGTGATGAACAGGGTGCGTTGCGCGCTCGCGCAGAGCCGCGCGAGCGCGACGATCCCGGCGCGCGCGGCCTCGTTGGGCGCCACGATCCGATCGAACGGGGCGAACTTGCGCTTCTGATCCTCGTAGCGATTGCCGGGAGGCAGCGAGAGGCGACAGACCACGTGTGGCGCCGTGAGGATGCCGGGAATGGCCAGCTGCCGGCTCACGTCGGGCATCCGCTCCCAGAGATTGAGCACGTGGGCCACGCGGTGACGGGCCAGCACCTCGAGATACCCTGGCCGGAGCAGCTCTCGATTCCTGATCTCCACGGCGTACGGAAACGCGGTCGGGAGCGCGCCGAGGAAGGCGTCGAGTCGCTCCGCGAAGGCGTCCGGGTGCGGCAGATCGCGGGGCGAGAGCGGGGGAAACTGGAACACCAGCGCGCCCACGTGATCGGGGAACGAGCGCGCCAGCGGGAGGAGGACGCGCTCCTCGCACACCCGCGAATCGAGGAACGCGGGGCTGGGCGCGCCGCCCTCGAGCGTCGGTGTCGTCAGCGCGTTCCAGGCCTTGATCACGCAGGGAAACCCCGGCGGGAGCTGCTCGGCGTAGCGGCGGAGATCGTCGTCCGTCAGCGGCGCATAGTGCGAGCGATCGATCCCGACGGTGCGGAAGAGCGGATAGCGCGACGCGCGCTCCAGCCCGCGATCGACCAGCTCTTCGCGCCCCGTCCCCGGCGGGTACACGAGGCCAGCCCAGCCCGGGAAGGTCCAGGTCGACGGCCCGACGAGGACGCGTGGACGGAGGCGCGCAGCGAGCCGGCGATCGTCGTCGAGGTGCGGCAGCGGCAGCGCCGCCGGCGCGTCGAGGAAGAGGCCAATCTGCTTCATCACCGGTTTCATGGCGCGGCGGGCATTGTGGCCGATTCGACGGAATCTTTCACCAGCGCGCGATCTCACGGGCGCGCGCGCGGCGCGGAAACTTTGCGTCGAGCCGGGTTGTCGGGTTCTGGCCGATGAGAAAGCCCGCCGCTGCGCTGCTCGCCTTGCTCCTCGCCCTCCCGCTCGGCTGTGGCGGCGGCGCCGCGGAAGGCGAGGCCGCCGCGCCGCGCCCACCGGGCCACGCTGCGCACGGGGGCAGCCTCGTCATCGATCGTGCGCGCCTCGTCGCCTGGGCCGCGGACGCCGACAACCACGCGATTCACCGGCTCGACCTCCTCACGGCCGAGATCACCACCACGGCGATTGACGGCGCCCCCGAGCAGATCGCGCTGCTCGACGGTGACCGGCTCGCGGTCACGGTGCGCGACCGCAGCCGCGTCGAGGTCTTCGCGAGCGACGCGGCCGGCGCGCTCGAAGAGATCGGATCGGCTTCAGTTCCCGCCGATCCGTTCGGGATCGCCGTCACCGCGGCGCACCGGATCCTCGTCACGTCGGGCTTCGGCCACGCGGTCACGGCGATCGACGACGAGTCGCTCGCGGTGCAGTGGTCGGTCGACGTCGGCCGCGAGCCTCGCGGCGTCGTCGTCGCCGCGGACGGGGCCCGCGCCTTCGTCACGCACGTCGTCGGCGACTCGATCACCGTGCTGGATCTCGGTCTCGGTCTCGATCTCGATCTCGACGGCGCCGCGCCCACGCCGCGGCGATCGCGCGTCCTCGGTGGGCTCTACCGCAACCGCGTCGACACCGCGCTCGGCGCAGGCACGATCCATCCGCAGGCTGCGCTGGCCTACGCCGCCGTGATCTCCGACTCGGGCGCGCGCCTCTTCGTGCCCCACGTGATCGAGCAGAACGGCTCCTCGACGACGCGATCGATCCCCGGCGCGTACGGCGGCGTGCCCGTCGACGAGGAGACCTCGTTCGCCTCGGTGGCCGTCGTGAAGACGAAGGACGAGCGCGCCCTCGGCGACGTGAGCGGAGCGGGCGCGGCGACGGGTGTGCTCGACAAGGCCGCGTTCATCGCCACGGATCCGCAGGTCGATTTCGCGGTCGCCCCTGCGGCCGCGCCCTCCCGGCAGGCGCGGGCGGCGGCGATCCTCGGCGATCGGCTGCTCGTCGCGTCGCAGGGCACGAACGAGCTCTACGCGCTCGACGCGCGCGCGCTCGATCCGGCCATGCACGTCGAGCGCGCCTACGCCGTGGGCGAGGGCCCGAAGGGCGTCGACGTCGAGCCCGCGTCGCGGATCGCCGTGGTGTGGAATCAGCTCTCGCACGACTTCGCGATCGTCGCGCTCGACTCGGGCGCGGTCGAGCGCGTCGCCGCCGCGGGCGATCCGCTCCCGCCCGAGATCGCCGCGGGGCGCCGCCTCTTCCTGTCGGAGCTCGATCGCCGCATCTCGCGCGACGGCCGCTCGTGCAGCGGCTGCCACCCCGACGGCCGCGACGACGGCGTCGTCTGGAAGCTCGGCGCCGGGCCGCGCCAGACGCCGACGCTGGTGGGGCGCCTCGAGCGCGGCCCGTACGGCTGGCTCGGCAAGCACCCGCAGCTCGAAGGCAACATGGCCGAGACCATCGGCCGCCTCGGCGGGACCGGCCTCCCCGACGCCGATCTCCGGCGCCTCGCCGCGTTCCTCCGCAAGGGTCTGGTCCGTCCAGATCGCCGTGAAAGCCTCGATCCGGAGGATCCAGTCGCGACGCGTGGCCGGGCCCTGTTCACGTCGGAGAGCGTCGGCTGCTCGGGCTGCCATCACCTCGACACCGAGGCCAGCGATCGGAGCCTGCACGCCGTAGGATCGCGCGGCGTCAACGACACGACCGACGGCTTTCGCACCCCGCCGCTGCTCTTCGTCGGATCGACGGCGCCTTATTTTCACGACGGCCGCTACGCCACGCTGGAGCAGCTCCTCACCGACAACCTCGATCGCATGGGCCAGACGACGCAGCTCGCGCCCGACGATCTGAAGGCGCTCGCCGCCTTCCTGAGGACGCTGTGACCACGTCGCGCCTCACCCTCGGCGTCTCGGCCGCGCTCTTCTCGGCGCTGCTCTCGATCGATCCCTCGGTGCGCGCGGGCGACGCCGGAGCGTCAGCGATCGCGGCCGCTCCCGCTCCCGCGGAGCCAGCCGCTGCCGAGGCCGCGATCACGCCCGTTGAAGGTGCCGTGCCGGCCGACGTCACCCTCGAGATCACGGCGGAGGGCGGCCGATCGCAGCGCGTCGTCGTGCATCGCCCTGGCTACCTCGTCGCGCTCCTCCATGGCTCGGCGCGGAGCGCCGGGAAAGACTGGGCGGCGCTGCGCGTGCAAGTCGCCGAGCCCTCGACGAAGCACCACGCCGCAAAGGTCGGCGTCGCGATCGATCGCCTCGTGTGGGAGTCGACGCGCCTCGGCACGTTCGTCACCGAGCGCGGCCTGGTCTCGCTCACGCACGACGGCGCCGAGCTCACCGGGACGCTCGCGCTCGCCGCGCCGCCCGAGCCTGCCGGCACGACGACGACGGCGCACTCCACCTGCGTCGCGCATCACGACGGCGCGGGCGGCTTCACCGCGCTCTGCCGCCTCGATCACGCCGCGCGTCGCGTCGCTGCGGCCAACGTCACCGGCCTGCGCGTGATCGAGGGCGCCGTCGTCGCTGCCGACAAGCGCCTCGATCCGCTGGTGCGCCTCGATCTCCCGCTCGCGCCGGGCTCGGGCGAAGCGCGCGTCGTCGGCTTCACCGTCGGGCGCGTCGGCCACGCGCTCCGCGTCGAGGCGAGCTGGGCCCCGGGCGAGGCGCCGGCGCTCTTCTTTGCCGAGACCGAGCGCGTCCAGCCCCAAGCCCCCTGATCGTTTGACCTCCAACGAATTTCGCCCGCCTCGAACACCATGAAGAAGCCGCCCGCCTCGACCGATCTCGTCGCCCTCGACGCCTCGCTGCTCTGGCGTGACGACGTGCTCGCCTTCCGTCACGTCGCCTCGCGCGGCGCGGTCTCCGCCGGCGAGGGACCGAACGCGCTCGGGCCGATCCCGGGCCCGGCCTTCGCGTTCGCGCGCCTCGACGCCGGCGTGCTCACGGTCGCGATCGCCGCGGGCGCGATCGCCGTCGTGCGCCGCGGCGAGTCCGCTCACGAGATCGTCCACGGGCCGGCCGAGGCGCGGCTCTTTCGCGGCGATACGCTCGATTTGCCGGTCGGCGCGCTCACCCTGCGCGCCGCGGCCGTCGCTCCGATCCCGCTCGCCCTCGACGCGCTCGACGCACCGAAGGGCCCGCGCGCGCGCGGCGGGCTCTTCCACGTGGCACTCGCGGCGGCGGCGCACGTCGCGGTGCTCGGGCTCTCTCTCCAGGCCGCGCTCGCGTCCAACCCCGATCGCGACGACGAGGACCGCGTCGCCGAGCTGCGCACGATGATCATCCACAGCGAGGCGGCCGACACGGCGCGCGAGCCGGTCATCGCGACGAGCGCCGCCGACGGCCTCGCGCAGGGGAACGCGAAGAGCCCGCGCGTCGGCGACGGCCGCGCGGGAGGCGGCGCCCGGGCCGCCGGCGCCGAGGGCACGCTCGGCGATCGCGAGGCCGCCGCGACGAGCCGGGGCCGCTACGCCGTGCCCGAGCGCGTGAAGCGCGATCAGAGCCCGTCGCTCGCGCGCGAAGAGGCCATGAGCGACGCCGCGACGTTCGGGATGATTGGCCTGCTCGGCCAGGGCCCCTCCGTGCCTGTCGCCGCCACGTGGACGGCCTTTCTCGAAGCCCACGGCGAGGACACCTTCGCGGCGCGCGGCGCGATGTGGGCCCAGGATATGGGCGAATCGCGCGGCCTCGGCGGCCTCGGGCTGAGCGGCATCGGCGAGGGTGGCGGCGGGGTCGGGCAGGGGATTGGCCTCGGCGCGATTGGCACGCTCGGTCACCTCGCCGGGCCCGCGGGCTCCGGCACCGGCGGCAGCGGCAACCGCGCCTCCGGCGGAGGGCGCGGCTGGCTGACTGGCACGCATCACAGCGTCGGGCCGACGGTGTGTCGCTGCGGCGTCACGACGCTGGTGTCGGGGCGCCTCCCGCCCGAGATCGTTCAGCGGGTCGTCCGCCAGAATTTCGGGCGCTTCCGCCTCTGCTACGAGAATGGCCTCCGCGCGAACCCCACGCTGGAGGGACGCATCACGGTGCGCTTCGTGATCGGGCGCGACGGCGCGGTCGCTTCGGTCGAGAACGCCGGGTCCGACCTCCCGGATCCGACCATCGCCAGCTGCGTGATCCGCGCGTTCTACGGGATCTCGTTCCCGCAGCCGGACGGCGGCGTGGTGATGGTCACGTACCCGATCGTGTTCTCGCCCGCGGCCTGAGCGTCACGTCGCCGCGTCGCTCGAGCGCGCGCGATCGGGGCGGCTCGCGCGCGCGACGGCGGCGGCCGCGTTGGCCCGCTCCACGGCCTCGGCGGCGAGGATCGCGGCCTCGCGCGCCAGCTCTTCGGGATCGTCGCGCACGCCCTCGAGCTGCGCGTTGATCTCGCCGCCGACGAGGAGTGCGAGGGCCAGGAGCCAGAGCCAGAACAGGAAGATCGCCACGGCCGCGAGGCGCCCGTAGAGTGTCGTGTAGCGCGACAGCGTCGACACGTAGAACGAGAACGCGGCCGACGTCGTCGTCCACAGCGCGACGGTCATCACCGCGCCCGGGAGCGCGCGGCGCTTGAGCGGCCGGGGCCCGCGGATGGCGATGCGGAAGAAGCTCACCAGCAGGCCGACCAGCAGCGCGAGCGGCACGCAGAACGCCACGGCACGCGTGCCCGCCGAGCCCGAGTGGCCCGCGAGCCACACCGTCAACGCAATCACCACGATCAGCGCCGCGACGCCGGCGACGACGGCGCCCATGGCGATCAGGCGCCGCCACCACCACGGGCGTGGCCGGCTGTGGAACATGTTCTCGAACACGTACATCGCCGTCGAGAGGCCGGACGACGAGACCCAGATGAACGCGATGATGCTGACCGGCGCCAGCGCCGCCATGTCGGCCGCGCCGATGCGATCGAACTCCTCGATCACCAGCTCGCGCACCGGCCCCGGCGCGGCGCGCACGATCGGCCCCATCACCAGCTCGCTCGCCTCGTGCAGGCGCGCGAGGATCGCCCCGGCGATGGCCACGAGCGGGATCAAGCTGAGGAACGTGTCGAAGGCGATGGCGCTCGCGGCGAGCGGCCCGTGGTGAACGTCGAGGTTCTTCACGAGCAGGACCAGGCTGCGCACCACGCGCTGGCGGAGGAGAGCAGCCCAGAGCCCGTCGAGCGACATGGCGCGCACTGTAGCGCGTCGCCGGTCCCCGGTGCGGGTCGCCGCCGCGGGAATTCCGGCCCCGGCGCGCGCGCCTCGCTCTAGGATACGCGGCCATGGACGCCGCCGAAATGCTCGCCAAGACGACCCTCTTCGACGATCTCTCGCCCGAGGACATCGCGGATCTCGCCGAGCACCTCAAGCTCCAGCGCTTCAAGGCCGGATCGATCATCTGCAAGAAGGGCGAGCTCGGCGACTCGATGTACCTCGTCGCCGACGGGACGGTGCGGATTTACCTGCCCGGCGAGGGCCTCTCGCGCGTGCCGCTCAAGGAGGTCACCTTCGGGCAATACTTCGGCGAGCTCTCGCTCTTCGACGACAAGCCGCGGAGCGCGACGGCCGAGGCCTGCACCGACTGCGAGGTGCTGGCGCTCGAGCGGGCCGATCTCCACGAGCAGATCAAGCGCCGCCCCGCCGTGGCGATCACCCTCCTCGCCGAGCTCTCGCGGACCATGCGCGAGACCAACGCGCTCCTCTCGCAGCGCGCCGCGAAGGACGTCAACAAGGAGATCGACGAGAAGGCCACGCTCGGCGATCGCGTCGCCGATCGCGTCGCCTCGGTCGCGGGCTCGTGGGCGTTCATCCTCTCGTTCCTCGCGGTGCTGTTCGGGTGGATCATCGCCAATGGAGTCGCGGTGTCGAAGATGATGTTCGGGAAGGATCCTTTCGATCCGTTCCCGTTCATCTTCTTCAACCTGCTGCTCTCGATCGTGGCCGCGTTCCAGGGGCCGGTGATCATGATGAGTCAGAACCGTCAAAGCCTGAAAGACCGCGCTCAGGCCGAGACGGACTTCAAAGTGAATATCAAGAACGAGGTAGGCATCGAGACGCTCGTCCGCGGCCTGGCCGAGGTGAAAGCGCACCTGGCGGCCCTCGAAAAGGGCGGGGCGCCCGGGCGTACCGCGAAGGACAGCCCGCGTCGCGAGCCGGAGAACGGCGGCCCGTCGTAGAACTCGCGCGGCCGCCGTGGTACTCGCAAGGCCATCTTCCTGGAGGTCGCCCATGCGTAACATCTGGCTCGCTCCGCTCGTGGTACTCGCTTTTTCCGCCTACGGGTGCAGCGCCGCCCCGGCGCCGAATCAATTCACCACCAGCTCTTCCGGCCCCGGCGCGGGGGGAGGCGCGAGCGGCACGGGCGGCAGCGACGGCGTCGGCGGGACGAACTTCAGCGGCACGGGCGTGGGCGGCAGCGCCTCGACCGGCGGCGGCAACGACTGCAGCGTGGCCGCGACCCTCGTCTACGTGCTCTCCACCGACAACGATCTCTACAGCTTCGATCCGCTGAAGAAGCTCTTCAAGAAGATTGGCCCGCTCGCCTGCAACACGACCCTTCAGCCCAACTCCATGGCTGTCGATCGCGACGCGGTGGCCTACGTCAACTACGTCGACTCCGATCCCTTCGGCGGCGGCGACACCGCGGGGAAGGTCTTCAAGGTCAGCACCGCGGACGCGAGCTGCACGCCGACGCCGATCCAGCTCAATCAAGGCTGGTTCCGCCTCGGTATGGGCTTCTCGTCGGACTCGGCCATGGGCTCCACGGAGCAGCTCTTCGTCACCGGCACCGGCGACACGATGGGCGCGCCGAGCCCGGGACTCGCGCGGATCGATCTCACCAAGAACAGCGTCGCTCCGATTGGCCAGTTCACGGGCGCGCTCAGCGGCAAGAGCGCCGAGCTCACCGGCACGGGCGACGCGCGGCTCTTCGGCTTCTTCACCACCACGCCGGTCGAGGTCGCCGAGATCGAGAAGAAATCCGGCGCGATCATCAAGACCACCAAGCTCCCCAAGGTGGAGACGCCGTCCGCCTGGGCCTTCTCGTTCTGGGGCGGCGATTTCTACCTCTACACCGCGCCCGATGCCACGCTGAACCCGGGCCGGACCACCAACGTGAGCCGCTATCGCCCGTCGGACGGGACGACGGACGCCGCCTACATGACGAACATCGGGTTCACGATCGTCGGAGCCGGAGTGTCCACCTGCGCGCCGGTCGAGCCGCCGAAGTGATGAAGTGAGAGAGAGGCGCTGCCCTGGTCGACTGGCCAGGCGGCGCCCACACGGCGGAGATCTTCCGGATTATTTTGCGCAGGTGGGGCCGGATGGATCGCCTCGGTTTCACACTCCCCATCTCGCCATGGGGAGATCCTGCCCCGATTGACGACTTCCACGCCATTTCGTCGTCTCTCCCGCTCCCGCTTCCGGTGTGGATCGACGGTGGCATCAGCCCGAAGAAGCACGCGTAACGCTCGCACGGAAGGACGTTTTCATGCCGCTCAAATCAGCTCCCGGCCGACCCCGCTGACATGCGGACCATCGCCTCGTTGCAAAGTTCGCTCCCTGAAAGCGATCGATCCAGGCTATCTTGCCTGGAATGACGCTCCGCGCCGCCGCCGCCGTCGCCGCCGTCGCGCTCCTGGGAGCCGCGAGTTGCGGGTATCCGACGTTCGGGTTCGATCCGGTCGGCTCCGGGGGGCGCGCTTCCGGCTCCGCGTCCGCCGCGCAGAGCACCTCCGGTAGCACCGGTGGAGCCGGAGGCTCTGCCGCGTCCAGCTCGCAGAGCGCGTCGGCCGGCTCGACCACGACAGGCGGCGCTACGAGCGGTACCGGCGGCGGCGCCGGCTGCCCGGTGACTCACTTGCTGATCAGCGAAATCCGGTCCCGCGGGCTCAACGGTGGAAACGACGAGCTCATCGAGATCTACAATCCGACCGAGGTCGCGATTCCGATGGACGACGCGTGGTCCATTAAGGTGCGTGGCTCGACATCGACGAGCTACGCGACACGCTGGCAAGGCCCGACGACGGGCAGTGTGAGCATCCCGGCTCACGGTCACTTCCTCATCGCCGGATCGATGTACGCGCAAATGCCGCCGGCGGACGTCATGCTCACAGGCTCGATTACCGCCGACTCCGCGAGCATCCTGCTCGTCAACCTCGGCGCGACGGTGAGCGCCGTCTGCTTCGCGTTTGGCGCGGACAAAGAGACGGCAGTCGCGGCGTTCACGTGTGAAGGCAAGCCAGCGTCGAACGCGCCTCACGACGATTCGGCAAGTAGCCTGAGCAACGTTGATTCGAGCATCGTTCGCAACCAGAACGGTTGCGCAGACAGCCATGACAACGCCACCGACTTCACCGTTTCCCACCCTGCGAAGCCCGAGAGCACTGTCAGCGCGCTCGTGCCCTGAGGCTCAATCGCCGCAGCTCAACCGGTCGTGGCGCTCGCGGCGGCGATCTCGGCCTCGATCCCCGGCAACGCCTCGTCGATCCACCCCTGCACCTGCCGCGGAAACGGCCACATCCAGCCATAATCCGGCCCGGTGAACCGGTCCACGATCTGCGCGTGCAGCGCCGGATCCCGCGCGGCATCCATGCCTTCCAGCTCCGCCGTGGCCCGCAGCGTCTCGCGGTAGGCCTCCCACTCCAGCCGCGCGCGCCCGTAGGCGAGCCCCGCGGGCAGCGGGAAGAGGCCGTAGAGCAGGATCATCCCGAACCAGCCGAAGCGCTCGAACTGCGCCACGTGGACCAGCTCGTGGCGGAGCACTTCCCAGGCGTGCGCCGGGTCCCAGTCGTGCCAACCGTCGGGCACGTAGATGGTGTGTCCCAGGGTCGTCACGTAGTGCGACAGATACCGATCCTGGCCGCCGAACGTGAGGATGCGCAGCGCGTGGTGGGAGGCGCGTTGATGCCAGTACACGCGCTTGATCACCACCCGCACCGGGCGGGCGCGGCAGGCCATCTCCACGTGCAAGGCGTCGAGCCGGCGCTGGTTGCTCTCCGTATCGCCACCTCGAGTCGACTTCTTCACGGCTCACCACCGTGGTCGACGGCGCTGCGCATTTCCACGCGCCTCACGGGTAGAGCAGGTAGCGCGCGCGCACGGCGGCGAACGCGGCGAGATCCGGCGCCCACGTGGCGACGATCTTCTCCACCGGATCGCCGCGCAGGAGGGCGTCGAACGTGGCCTGGTTGCCGAGGAGCAGGAGCAGCCCTTTCGGCTGGAAATCGCCTGGATACAGCGTGCCGAGAGCGCGCGCGATCGTCAGGCCGGCGCGGATCGGATCGAACGCGGGGCGATCGTCGATGTGGATCGCCACGCCCTCGCACGGCTTGCCGGCGAAGGTGCTGCTCGTCGGCGTGAACGTCGTCGCGGTGAACGTCACGCCGGGCAGGCCCGCGGCCGCGAGCGCGGCGGCGAGCTTCGCCCCCTGGATCCACGGGGCGCCGACGTGCTCGAACGGGATCGGCGTGCCCCGACCGACGCTGACGTTGGTGGCCTCGAGCAGCGCTACACCCGGGTAAAGAAGCGCTTCGGTGACGCTCCGCAGGTTGGGTGAGGGGTTCTGCCAGACGAGGCCGGTGCGATCGAACGTGTCGCCGCGCCTCCAGCCTTCCATGGCGATCACCTGCAGATCTGCGCCGAGGCTGCGCTCGTGATTGAAGAGCTTCGCGAGCTCGCCCAGCGTCATCCCGTGGCGGATCGGGATCGGGTGGTAGCCGGTGAACGAGGTGCGCCCCGCGTCGAGCATCGGCCCCTCGACGCGCACCCCGTCGATGGGGTTCGGGCGATCGAGCACGACGAGGCGAATGTGGGCTTTCGCCGCGGTTTCCAGCAGATATCCCAGCGTCGTCGCGTAGGTGTAGAAGCGCGCGCCGGCGTCCTGGAGATCGAACACCAGGGTGTCGATCCCCGCGAGCTCGGCGTCGGTCGGCCGCGTGCGCTCGCCGTAGAGGCTGTAGATCGTTAGACCGCTGCGCTCGTCCTTGCCGTCGCGCACCGGGTGATCTTCCTCGCTGCGGAGGCCGTGCTCGGGGCTGAAGAGCGCGACGACGGTGACGCCGGGCGCGGCGCGGAGGGCGTCGATGGTGCTCGTGCCGCGGCGATCGCGGCCCGCGGCGTGGGTGATGAGGCCGATCTTGCGACCCTGGAGCTGCTTGAATCCATCGCGCTCCAGCACGTCGATGCCGGTGAGCACCGAGCCCGTCGCCACGGCGCTCGTGATTGCAGCCGCGCGCGTCGCCTTCGCGAGCACGACGCCGCCGGCGCCCGTGCTGCGCGCGACGACGGTCGCCACCTCGCGACGGAGGCGGCGCACGTCGCCCTTTCCATCGGGGTAGAGCGCGCTCGACAGCACGACGACAGCCACGTTCCGGGTTGGATCGATCCACAGCGACGTGCCCGTGAACCCGGTGTGGCCGAAGCCCGCGAGCTCGCCGCGCGCGCCCGAGAAGCGCGTGTTGATGTCCCAGCCGAGGGCGCGCGTGCCGGCGTCGTCGGGCAGCGCGTGTGGCAGCGTGAGCGCGGCGACAGTGCTCGGGGCGAGGACGCGCGTGCCGCCGGCTTCGCCCTTGCCGAGCATCATCGTCGCGAAGCGGGCAACATCGTCCACGGTGGAGAACAGACCGGCGTGACCCGCGACGCCGCCGAGCGCGCGGGCCCGCGGATCGTGCACGACGCCCTGCAAGAACGCGTCGCCCTCCTTCGCGGTGGGCGCCGCGCGGGCCGCGAGCGCCAGCGGCGGCGAGAACGTCGTGTCGCGCATGCCGAGCGGCGCGTAGAAATTCGCGCGCGCGAACGCGTCGAGCGGCATGCCCGAGAGCTTCTCCACCAGCGCGCCGAGCACCACGTACCCGAGATCGCTGTACTCGAAGCGCGCGCCCGGATCGGCCTCGAGCGGCAGCGCCCCGATGCGGCGCAGCGCCTCCTCGCTCCCGCGCGAGAAATCCCCGACGCCGATGTCGGCGCGCAGCCCCGAGGTGTGCAGCAGCAATTGCTCCACCGTCACGGCCTCTTTCCCCTTCGATCCGAACACCGGGAGGTAGTGCGCGACGGGCGCCCCGAGGCTGAGCTTCTTCTGTTCGACGAGGAGCAAGATCGAAGGCGCGGCGGCGAGCGCCTTGGTCAGCGACGCCAGATCGAACACCGTATCGATCGCCATCGGCGCGTCGGGATCCTTCGTGCGAAGCCCGTAGGCCTTGTGAAAGACGATCTCCTGACCGCGCACGACGGCGACGGCCACGCCGGTCACGTCGCCGCGATCGATGGCCTCGCGCACCACGTCGTCGAGGCTCCCGAGCTGGCCGACGGGCGGCGGAGGTGCCGGTCCGAGCTTCGGCGCGGCGGCATCCTCGACTGGCACCCTCGGCGCGTCCGCATCGGGAATCGCAGCGTCGATCGCGGCGTCAGCGTCGCTCGCGCCGGCGTCGACGATCGCTGCCGGCGTCGGCGCAGGCGGCGCCGGCGTGCTGCGCTGCGAGCAGCCGACGAGCGCCGCGAGGATGCCAATCGTGAGCGGACGCGACACCATCTCAGGGCAGGGGATCGCTGGCGCAGCGGAAGCCGAGATCGTCGTTCTTCGCGCCCTCGGGGTTGCGACCCTTCGGCTGGTCGCGCCAGCGCCAGCTCGGCCCGCGGGTCTCGCGGTAGCCGTGGGGCGCGACATCCGCGGACCACTCGAAGAGCGGACACGCGCGCTCGCCGGCCTGGCAGAGCGACGCTTGCGCCACGCCAGCGCCCCACTCGCGCATCGTCGGGAGGCGCTTCTTGTGGTTCGCGCAGTACAGCGTGGCGTCGCTCCAGGTCGCGCAGGTGATCGGGCTGTCGAGCATGCCGGCGCGGTTGGCGGTGCAGTTCTGCGCGTGCTCGGCGATCTCGGCCTCTTTCGCGCCGGGCCAGAACGCCGCCTTGGCGGCGTCGCACGGGCCGCCCTTGCAGTAGTCGCGCACGGTGACCTCGCTCTTGTCGAGGCAAAATCCAGGCGGTCCGGCGATCGCGACCATGCCCTCGGGGCAGCGCGGGAGGCCGACGACGGTGACGCCGGCCGGCATCGGCGCGTCGCGGTGATCGACGCTCGGGCGGACGATCGCGCGCTGCGGCTCGGGGTTCGGCGGCTCTTCCATCGGCGCGGTCGGCATCGGCGCCGTGTCGGGCGGCATCGCGCTCTGCACGTTGACGAGGTGCGCGCGGGAGGGCCCTAGGTACGCATAGAGGAACGTCATCGCGAAGATCGCGCCGGCGCCGACGCCCATCGCGATGTAGTAGCGGCGCCCGAGCGGCGGCAGCGGCGGCTCGGCGTCGGCCCTGGCCTCGATCGCGTTCTGCCGCGCCACCTCGGCGACGACGGCGTCGCGCTCGCTCATCATCGTCGTGGTGCCCGGGAGCGGCGCGGGCGGGCGCGCCGGATCGGGGCGCGCCTTCTCGAGCAGCGCGCGGATCTCGCCGCCGTTCATGGCGCGCTTGCTCGCCCGGAGCGCGAGGCAGCGGCGGTACATCGGGGCGAGATCGTCGCCCGCGGCGTGGGGCCAGTCCTTGTCGCCTTCGCGCTCGCGGTACGCGACGATGAAGTCGCCCATCGACGCGTCGTCGGCGACGCCGGTCGGGTGACCGCCGCGGAGCAGCGCCCACGCGACGATGCCGAACGCGAACGAGTCGCGCTCGGCGCCGTCGCCGCCCTCTTTCCAGAAATTGGGATCGAGGATCTCCGGGGCGAGGTAATCGATGGTCCCGACGACGCCGCCGGTCTGCGTGAGCGGAGAGGGGTTGTTGGCCGCCGCCGCGATCCCGAAGTCGACCAGCTTCACCCCCGCAGCGTCCTCGGGGTGCGCGAGGAACGTGCGGGCGATCATCACGTTCTGAGGCTTCAGATCCCGGTGAACCAGGCCCGCCTCGTGGATGTACCGGAGCGCGTCGGCGAGGTGGAGCAGGATCCAGAACCGGTGCTCCGGCGTGAGCTCTTTCGAGGGCATCAGCTCGGCGAGCGAGCTCCCGGGCACGTAGTCGAGCGCGAAGCCGAGCACGTCCTTCTGCATGTCCTCGAAGAACGCGTGGCAGCGCGGGAGCGACGGGTGCGAGAGCCGGGCGAGCGCGCGGGCTTCGCGGCGGAGGCGATCGATCGCCGCGCCCGGCACGAGCAGCGGCGAGATCAGCTTGAGCGCGACCGTGGCGCCGCGGTGGAGCGGATCCTCCGCGCGCCAGACGCTGCCTTGCCCCCCTTCGCCGATGGGCGCGATGAGCCGATAGCGGTCGACGGTGTCGCCGGGGCGAAGCGATTGCATCGCGCGGAGCCTAGCGGAATTTCAGCTCGACGCGGAGGTGTAGCGCCCGATCGCTCGGCTCCACACCGCCCGAGAAATCAGGGCGAACCCGAGCGCGCCTACCGTCGAGAGCAGCGCCGTCCGCAGCGAGAGCGTCCCGAGCAGCGCCTCGGCCGGGTAGGTCGTCATGATCCCGAGCGGGATCACGAAGGTGAACACGATGGCGAGCACGCCGCGGAACACGCTCACCGGCCAGCGGGCGAAGTCGAAGACCGAGCTGAACAGATAGGCGAGGTTGTCGAGGCGGACGACCCAGAACGCGGCGGCGATGACCAGGATCCAGATCGAGTAGAGCACCAGCGTCGCGCAGGCGAGGAGCGCCAGCGAGCCGAGCACGTCGAGGGCGCCCGGGGCGCGCCCGAGCAGGCGAAAGGCCCAGACGAAGATGCCAATCGCCGCGAGGCCGTCAAGCGCCTTCCAGGGCTCGAATCTGGCCGTGGATACCAGGAACTGCGCGTCGGCTGGCTTGAGCAGCACGAAGTCGAGCGTGCCTTGCCGGATCTGATCGACGACGGTGAGCAGCGAAGGATTGATGGCGCCGTCGAGGATGCCTTTGAGCAGGCTGAACCACCCGACGACGACCAGCGCCGTGGCGAACGTCCAGCCATGTATGGCCGGGCGAGCGTGGAAGGCGATGGTGAGCGGGATCAGGCCGAGCCCCGTCCAGAGGATCGACACGACGCCGTCGATCACGAAGTTCCACCGGTATTGCATGCCGACGGTGACCGAGATGCGGAGCCCGAGGGCGAGGAGGCGCAGGTAGCGAAGCATGGTGTACGCTCAGCCTCCGAACGCCGAGAAGCGCTTCACGCCGCTGCGGAACGCGAGGATGGCCGCGGCGCCGGCGCCGAGCACGTAGGCCCACTGGATGCCGAGCTCGCCCACGATGGCCTCGCCGCGGAGGGTGCCTGTGAAGATCTCGACCGGGAAGGCGATGACATAGCGGAAGGGCAGCGCGTGAATCACGCCGCGCAACGCCGCGGGAAACAGCTCGAGCGGGACGAGGTAGCCCGAGAGGAGCATGAACGCGACCATCCACAGATCGAAGATCGCCGTCGAGCTCTCGAGGTAGAACGCGATCGAGCCGATCAGCGCCATGGTGAAGAAGTTGATCAGCCAGGCGCCGAGGATCGCGAGCAGACCGGCGCCGAGCGCGAGCGGGCTGCGCGGGAACGCCCCGGGCTCGAGCACCACCAGCCAGACGACGGCCGCGGGCAGCGTCATCGCGAAGCGGAGCGGGATCGCCGCGAGGTTCTGCGCGCTGTAGGTGATGAGCGGATGGATCGGCCGCAAGAGTCGGCGCGAGAGCGTGCCGCTCCTGATCTCCTGGTTCAGCTCCCACACCAGCCACGATCCGGTGAGCTGCCGGACGAGCAGCGTCGCCAGGAAATAGGCCGCGAAGCCGCGCTGGGTGAAGCGCCCGACCGGCGCCGTCTCGGCGACGGCCGACCACAGCGCGAGGCTGACGAGGGGCATCGTCGTCGTCAGCATCCACACGAGCATCTCGGCGCGGTACGCCACGGCCTCGGCCAGGCCCACGCGGAGCAGCGTGGGGTACGCGCGGACGACGCGGCGGAGATCGGCGCGCGCGCTCATGCGCTGTCGGCCTGGGTTCCCGCGTCCGCGTCGGCCTCGGCGGGCTTCGAGGCGCTGAAGAGCTCGCGCATCACCTCTTCGAGCGGGGGATCCTCGATGGTCAGATCGGCGACGAAGGAGAGGCCGAGCAGGTGACCGACGGCCTCGCGGAGATCGACGCGCGGGATCTGGATCACCGCGTGCGCGGCGTCGAAGTCGACGATGGTGCCGGCGCGCGCGACGGCCTCGCGATCGGCGCTCCCCGAGAAACGAAGGGCGACGCGCTTGTCGGGCTGGATCGATCGCACCAGCGACGGGAGATCGCCGTCGTAGCGGAGGCGGCCCTGATCGATGACGACCACCCGCGGGCAGAGCGAGGCGACGTCGTCCATGTAATGCGACGTGAGCAGCACCGTCGCGCCGCGGCGCTCGTTGTACTGGCGGATGAACTCGCGCACCGTGAGCTGCATCGCGACGTCGAGGCCGATGGTCGGCTCGTCGAGGAAGAGCAGCTGCGGTCGGTGGAGCAGCGCCGCGGCGAGCTCGCACTTCATGCGCTCGCCGAGCGAGAGCTGCCGCGTGGGCTTCTTCATGATCGCGCCGAGGTCGAGCAGCTCGGTGAGCTCGCCCAGCGTCTCGGCGAAGTCGGCGTCGGACACCTCGTAGATCGCGCGGTTCATCGTGAAGGTGTCGGCGGGCGGGAGATCCCAGAGCAGCTGCTGCTTCTGCCCCATCACGAGGGTGATGCTCTTCAGGAACGCGGCCTCGCGGCGGCGCGGCACGTAGCCGGCGATCCGCGCCTCGCCCGCCGTCGGGTGGAGCAGCCCCGCGAGCATCTTCAGGGTCGTCGTCTTGCCCGCGCCGTTGGGCCCGAGGAAGCCCACGCGCTCGCCCGGCTCGACCGTGAACGAGAGATCCGACACGGCGTGGATCGTCTTGTATTTGCGCCGAAACACGGAGCGGAGGGCGGCGGCGAGGCCCGGCGGGCGCTCGTGGACCTCGTACGTCTTGGAGAGGGCGCGCACCTCGACGGCGAGGGGAGAGGACATGGACGGCGGAGCCTAGCACCGGCCCTGGCGGGCGAGCGCGTGCGTGCGTGCGCTCCACGCCTCGCGCCCGCGGTCGATCGTGAAACGTTGTTAAGCCTCCCGTTGCAGCGGAGTGCGTCCGGCCGCGGTTGGGCTACGCTCGGCCGCGATGGTCGACCCCGCCGCGCGCACGCCCTTCGCGGAGCCCGAGCCCGTATCGCACGAGGGCGAGACGATGATCGCCCCGCTCGTCGGATCGCCGGTCGAGAGCGTCGCGGGAGCGTCGTCCGGCGTGAGCGGCCCGCTGCTGGCGAGCCGCTACGAGATCCTCGGCCTCATCGGCGTCGGCGGGATGGGCAGCGTCTACCGCGCCCGCGATCGCGAGCTCGAAGAGCTGGTCGCGCTCAAGGTGCTCCGCAAGGATCTGGTGAGCACGCCGGGGATGCTCGATCGCTTCCGGCGCGAGGTGAAGCTCGCGCGCCGGGTCACCCACCGCAACGTGGCGCGCGTGTTCGACATCGGCGAGCACCAGGGCGACAAGTTCCTCACGATGGAGCTCGTCGACGGCGAGTCGCTCGGGGCCCTCGTCGCGCGCGAGGGCGCGCTGCCGCTCGCGCGCGTGGCGGAGCTCGCCGCGGGCATCTGCGCGGGGCTCACGAGCGCGCACGCGGCCGGCGTGGTTCACCGCGATCTCAAGCCCGACAACGTGCTCATCGCCTCGGATGGCCGGGTGGTCCTCACCGACTTCGGCATCGCGCGCGCGTTCACCGACGCCGGCGCCGGGAGCACGATGGGGCTGCTCGTGGGCACGCCCGCGTACATGGCCCCCGAGCAGGTCGAGGGGCACCGCGAGATCGACGCGCGCGCCGACATCTACGCGCTCGGCGTGGTGCTCTACGAGCTGGTCACGGGCCGCCGCGCCTGGCCCGGCGAGTCGCCGCTCGCGGTCGCCGCCGCGCGCCTGCTCGCCGATCCGCCGGACCCGCGCCGCGTGTGCCCGGGCCTCCCCGATCCGATGGCGTCGCTGGTGCTCCGCTGCATGGCACGCCGCCGCGACGATCGCTTCGCGACGGTCGACGACGTGGTCGCCGCGCTGAGCACGGTCACCTGGACCAGCCTGCCGCTCGGGCCCGCCGCGCCGCCGCGCGACGCCGCGACGGTGGTGTCGGTGCTGCCCGCGTCGGCCCGATCCGACAAGACGGTGGCTGTCTTGCCGTTCCGCAACGCCGGTCCGGCCGAGGACGACTACCTCGCGGCCGAGCTCACGGACGACCTCATCGACAGCCTCTCGATGACGCGCGGCCTCAAGGTGCGCTCGCGCGGCGTGGTCCTCGGCCACGCGGGATCCTCGCAAGATCCCCGAGAAATCGGCCGCGATCTCGGCGTGCAGGTCGTGGTCGAGGGCTCGGTGCGGCGGGCCCGCGGGAGCGTGCGGATCAGCGCGCGGCTGATCAGCGTGGCCGATGGATTCCAGCTCTGGGCCAAGCGCTTCGATCGCCCCGAGCAGGACGTGCTCTCGATCAACGACGAGGCGGCCCACGCCATCGCCGAGGCGCTGACGCTCGATCGCGAGGCCCCGGCGCGCGAGGCCCCGAGCAGCCCCGAGGCCGTCGATCTCTACCTGCGCGCGCGCCACGAGTACCGGAAGTTCTGGCAGCAAGATCAGGAGCGCGCGCTCGCGCTCTACGCGCAGGCCGAGGCCCTCGCGCCCGGCGACGCGATGATCCTCTCGGGCAAGGCCCTCGCGCTCTCACGGCACTCGTTCTTCACGGGCCGCGGCGTGGCCGAAGCGCGGGCCTCCGCCGATCAGGCCGTCGCCGCCGCCCCGAACCTCGCGGAGGCCCGCCTCGCCCTCGGATCGGTGCTGCTCCAGCAGGGCGAGTGGGTGCCCGCCGTGCGCGAGCTCCGCCAGGCGCTGAGCCGCGGCCCCGGCATCGCCGAGACCCACGCCGCCGTCGGCCGAGTGCTGCTCGAGGTCGGCGATCTCGACGAGGCCGCGCGCCGCCTCGAGGCCGCGATCGGCCTCGATCCGCGCGCTCCCCTCGCGGTCGAGGCCCTGGTGCGCTGCCACGCGCTCCGCGGCGAGATCGCGATCGTCGATCGGCTGATCGCGACCACGATCACGGCGAAGGAAGACTCGGCCTTCTGGACGACGCGCGCCCGGATGTTCATCTGGCGCCGCGATCAGGCCGGCGCGGCGGCCCTGCTCGCCGACTTGCTCGCCTTCGATCCCAACCTGCTCGTCGCCAAGCTCATGCTCAGCATCGTCGCGCACCGGCGGATCCCGACCGAGATGCGCGAGCGGCAGATCATCGCGGTCGAGTCCGTCGGCGGCCTGCGTCGGCGCACGTTCTTCATGCAGATGGAGGCCGAGACCAACGCCTACCTCGGCGAGACCGAGGCCGCGTTCCTGAGCATGAAGCGCTGCGCCGACGGCGGCCTCATCGATCTCGGGTGGATCGATCACTGCCCGCTGCTCGACGAGCTCCGCCTCGATCCGCGCTTCCCCGCCGTGCGCGCCGTGGTGAAGCAGCGCGCCGACGAGATCCTCCACGCCTACCGCGTCGGCTGAGAGGGTGACCGGTTTTCGGTCAGCCTCTCACTTGGCGATCTTGCCGAGGACTCCGCCGGTCGGCTCGACCCAGTAGACGGCCTCGTCGTCGATCGCCAGCGCCCTGGGATTGGCCGCGTAAGCGAGCTTGACGATCGGGCCACCTTGCTTGTTGACCCGGTTGATGGACAGGCCATCGTAGCTCGCCCAGTAGACGTCGGTGCCATCGACAGCGATCGAGTTGGCGAACGTCGGGATCTTGACGACGGTCTCGGGCGCGCCACCGGTCTTGAGCACCCGCCGGATTTCCGTCCCGACCCACGAGCCATTCACGTAAGTCCCGGCGTAAACCCAGTAGACATGGTCTTGATCGAACGCGATGTTGTACATCTCCGGGCCATCGACGAGGTTCTCGACGGGACCTGTGTCGGTGAGCGCGCGGCGGAGCCCGCCCGGTGTCGACCCGTCGATCCAGTACAGGTATCCTGCGTCCGAGCCGATGTAGCCGGTCTGGATCGGCGCGGGGAACACCGGTGTCTGCGGGCCTCCGGCGCGAGGCGTCTTCATCAGCGTGGCCACGGTCTGCGCGGGGTTGACGGAGGACCAGTAAACGTACTTGTCGTCGAGCCCCAGCACGCCTGCGGCGAGATCCAGCGCGCCGTACACCGTGGTCACGCCTCCTTCGAGGGGCCGGCCCTCGACCGAGATCCCGCCGACGTAATAGGACCAGAAGACGCCGCCGCCGTCGACCTTCAGCGCGAAGGGGTCGATGAGGCTGAAGGCATAGAGCTTCAGATCGCTGCCCTGCTTGGTGATGCGCTGGACCCGACCGTCGGTGTTGAGCCAGTAAACGTCGTTCCCGTAGAGGCCAATGTCCCAGGGCTGGCCGCCGTCGTACATGAGGATCGTCGACTGGCACATCGCGGCTTTGCAGTCGCCGCCGAGGCAGCTGTGGCCGCAGGCGCCGCAGTTGTTCGAATCGTGATCGAGGTTCGCCGGATCGCAGACCGTCGGATCGCCGCCGACACCCACGCTGGTGTCCACGCCGCCGACGCCCGCGCTGGTGTTCACGCCGCCGACTCCCACGCTGCTGGTCGCGTCGTCGCCGCCTGTCCCGACGCTGCCACCCGCGCCGCCGACCGAGGCCGCGTCTCCCGAGCTCGCCGAGGCCTGCGCGGCCGTGACGTGGACGATCGTGACGTCGTGCCCGCCCGCCCCGGAGCCGCCGTTGATGCTCACGGAGCCCGAGCAGGCCGTCGCCGCCATCGCAGCGACGAGGAACAGCGGAGAAGCCAGGCAATCCGTCGACGAGTTCATCCTGGCAGGATGGCGCATCGCGGCCCGCCGGCGGCTTATTCCATCCTTAAAGCGTCGAGCCCGGTCGCGGCTTGACGGCCAGGTACTGATCGGGCCACCGCTGATCGGCATACCTGTACTCGGCCGCGGCATGGAGCGTGAGGTAGGGATCGGCGAGGTGCGGCCGCGCCAGCGCGCAGAGATCGGCCCGCTCCGCCGCGACCACCGTGTTGGCGTGATCGGCCCCGAAGATGGCGCCGACAGCCATCGTCGGTATCCCCGCCTCGTACCGGATCTGCTCGGCGAAAGGCACCTGGTACATCCGCCCGGGGACGACCTTCGACTCCGGCCCGTTGCCGCCGCTGCTCACGTCGACGATGTCACAGCCATGCTCCTTCAGCATCCGCGCGAAGAGCACCGACTCCTCGATCGTCATCCCGCCGCTCGGCACCCAGTCGCTCGCCGAGACGCGCACGCTGATCGGTTTCGTGGCAGGCCAGGCGGCGCGAACCGCGTCGAACACCTCGAGCGGGAACCGGGCGCGACTTTCGAGCGAGCCGCCGTACTCGTCGGTGCGGTGGTTGGAGAGCGGCGAGAGGAAGCTGGAGAGCAGGTATCCATGCGCGAAGTGCAGCTCGACGAGATCGAACCCGGCCCGCTCGCTCCGCGTCGCGGCGTCGGCGAAGGCGCGCACCAGGCGATCCATGTCGGCGCGATTCATGGCCCGCGGGGCCGGGGCTCCGGGGTGATAGGGCGACGCCGAGGGGCCGAGCGTCTCCCACGCTCCCTCGCCCTCGCGCAGCGGCCGATCGCCCTCCCACGGCTTCGTGCAGGAGCCTTTGCGCCCCGCGTGCGCGAGCTGGATACCGATCTTCGCGCCCGAGCTGCCATGAGCGAAATCGACGATCCGCTTCCAGGCGGCCTCCTGCGCGTCGCTCCACATCCCCGCGCAACCGTGCGTTATCCGCCCCTCGGGCGAGACGTCGGTCATCTCGGTGATCACCAGCCCTGCGCCGCCGACGGCGCGGCTGCCCAGGTGAACGAGGTGCCAGTCGGTCGGGACGCCGTCGCCGAGCGTCGAGTACTGGCACATCGGGCTGACGACGATGCGATTGGCGAGCTTCAGACCGCGCAGCGAAAACGGCGTGAAGATCGGCGCGGGCGGCTTGCCGAGGCTGTCCACCGGTGTCCCCGCCGCGGCCGCGAAGCGCGCCGTCACCGCGTCGACGAGCTCTGGATCGCGCTTGCGCAGGTTGTCGTAGGTGATCTGCTTCGAGCGCGTCATCAGGTTGAAGGTGAACGTCAGCGGATCTTGGCCGAGGTAGCGCGCCGAATTCTCGAACCACTCGAGGCTGGTCTGCGCCGCGCGCTGCGTCTTCAGCACCGTGACGTGGCGGGCCTCTTCGTAGGCGGCGAGCACGCGCGGGACGTCGCTCGTGCCGAGCTTCTCGAAGGTGTCGGCGAGGGCGATCGCGTCCTCCATCGCCAGCTTGGTGCCCGAGCCGATCGAGAAGTGGGCGGTGTGCGCCGCGTCGCCGAGGAGCACCACGTTGCCGTGGTGCCAGCGCTCGTTGCTCACGGTCGGGAACGTGCGCCAGAGGCTGCGATTCGTGAGCAACCGGTGACCGTGGAGGTGCTTGGCGAAGAGCTCCTCGCAGAAGCGGACGGTGTCGGCTTCGGTGGCCGTGTCGAGGCCGGCCCGGCGCCACGTGTCCTCGTGGCACTCGACGATGAACGTCGACCGCCCCTCCTCGAACGGGTAGGCGTGGACCTGGAAGAGGCCGTGCTTCGACTCCTCGAAGAGGAACGTGAACGCCGTCAGCGTCTGATCGCTCCCGAGCCAGCAGAATTTACATTTGCGCTGATCGATCGACGGACGAAAATGCTCGGCGTAACGAGCCCGGACCGCGCTGTTGACGCCGTCGGCGCCGAGCACGAGATCGGCCTCGCCCCGGAGCGCGTCGAGGTCGGTGAGCTCGTGCTGGAACACGAGCTTCACGCCGAGCTCGCGGCAGCGATCCTGGAGGATCGTCAAGAGCGCCTTGCGCGAGAGCCCGCAGAAGCCGTGGCCGGTCGAGGTGATGATCTCGCCGCGGTAGTGGGTCTCGATGTCGCCCCAGTAGCGGAAGCTCGCGCGGATGCGCGCCATGCTCTCGGCGTCGGCCCGCTCGAAGTTGCCGAGCGTCTCGTCGGAGAAGACGACGCCCCAGCCGAAGGTGTCGTCCGGGCGGTTGCGCTCGAAGATCGTGAGGTCGACCGAAGGGAACGCCTTCTTCATCAAGATCGCGAAATAAAGGCCCGAAGGGCCGCCACCGACGCTCACGATCCGCATGGTCAGCGACGCTAGTCCGAGGCGCGCTCCGCGTCATGCGCTTCTCGTCCGCGCGCGGAATGCGGTAAAGCGAGGCCGGCGTTGTCGCCGCTCCCTCGCTCCCTCGCTCGCCGGGTGACCGCTTTGCGCCTGTCCTTTTCGACATTCTCGCCGCCCGTCGCGCTCGTCGCGCTGGCGCTCGCCGGCTGCCGCGTCGGACAGGGCGCCGAGCCCGCGCCGAGCGCCGCGCCGCCGATCGCCTCGACGCCTGCGCCGATCACCAGCGCGCTCGCCTCGGCCGAGCCAGCCCCCACCGCGGCGCCTTCGAGCACCGCCGAGGCCTGCCCGGCCGACGCCGGCGCGAGCGACGCGGGTGAATTCGACGCCGGCGCGTGGTCTGATCCCGGCTGCCCCGAGGGCATGGCGCGCGGTGGTCGCTTCTGCATCGATCGGTGGGAAGCTCACCTGATCAAGCGCGGTCCGGCCGGCGAGATCGTCCCGCTGTCGCCGTGCGACAGGCCACCTGCGGAGGGCGGCTACGAGGCGCGGAGCGAGCCCGGCGTGTACCCGCAAGCCTACATCAGCCGGGTCGAGGCCGCGCAGGCCTGCAAGAGCGCCGGCAAACGCCTCTGCTCGATGGCCGAGTGGCACCGGGCCTGCGAGGGCAAGAAGGGCACCCTCTATCCCTATGGCAACCACTGGCAGGCGAAGAGGTGCAACTCCGATCGTCCCCACCTGCTCTCGATCCGCTTCGGCGCCGACGCCCGCCGCTGGCGCTACGAGGACTTCAATGATCGGACGCTCGATCAGGAGCCCGGGTTCCTGGAGAAGACGGGCGTATTCGACCAGTGCGGCGGGGATTTCGGCGTCTTCGACCTGGTCGGCAACCTGCACGAGTGGGTGAGCGACACCGTCGACGACCAGCTGATCGACCGGCTCGACAACGAGGACGTCAATCGCAATCACCAGCCCTCGCACCCGGGAAACGGGGTGTTCCTCGGCGGGTTCTTCAGCACGCACCAGGAGCTCGGGCCGGGCTGCAAGTTCACCACCGTGGCCCACGAGCCTGCCTATCACGACTACTCGACAGGATTTCGCTGCTGCGCGCCCGCTCCTTTGCCGCCCGTCTCCACGGAGGCGCGTCGCCCCTGAGGAAAGCGTGGTAGCGTGGCGCCTTCACCAGGAGGCCTCATGCTCTCACCATCGCCGCGGAGACGGGCCTGTCCAAGGCCGATTGCGACTTCTGGGACACGCTGTGAGAGAGTGAATGGCCGTTCGTCGGCCACTCTCTTTCAGTTGATGATGCCGCTGTCTTTGAGGAATTGCAGGAACGGCGGGGCGAGTAGCTCCGAACCCTCTTCGGTCAGGTGGCTCTCGTTGCGGTAGATGAGCTGGCCATCACGCACGGGGGTGCACGTCGCGCCGGTCGCGCCGCACAGGGTGTCGAACGGATCGAAGACGAGCAGCTCGGGCCTTCGCTTGCGCAGCTCGAGGAGATAGCTCGTGAACTCCTGTCGACGCGCCAGCTGCTCGCTCCGGGCCTCGACGAAGCCATGCTTGCACGTCTCGGAGAGAGCCGAGGCCGGCCGGAACCATTGCACGCTGCACAGGCTGCCCGGGCCGACGCTGGGATACTTGGGCGACGGCGCGACATAGATCACCTGGAACCCCCGCGCCTCGACGCTGTCGAGGAATGGCTCCAGCGTCCGCGCATACAGGGCCAGCGATCCGTCGGCGACCTTCGGGGAAAAGTTGCTGCGGATGACGAGCACGGACTTCTGCCCCGGATCCACCTTCAGGCCTTGCAGGACCAGAATGGCGTTCGCGCATTCGGCCGACTCGCCCGGCACCGGCGGCACGCGACAGCCGGGCTGATAGACGTTGGTCACCGAGGCCGATCCGGATTTGAAGACCAGCTCGGCGAGGGGAAACAGGTCCATCGAGTGGCTGTCGCCGACGAAGACCAGGTTCGGGCGGCCAGCGTTGGTCGAGGTGCACCGGGCGAGGTGCTGACGTAGCGTATCGGGCTCGCTCGAATAGACCTTGACCAGCGTGCAGTCGTCGATCTCCCGGCCGCTGTATTTGCCGCGATACCCCGGCACCGGCGCCGCGCGGTCGACTTCGTCGATGGCGAAGCTGCCCGAGAACGCGGGGAGATTGCGCCTCTGCCCGAGCGCGACGACCCCGGCGGTGACCGCGAGCACCGACACGAGGGTAACGATGGTCAGCCACCGCCGCGCGAACCAGCGCCGCCGCCGCAGCGGATCCTCGACGAGATGGAACGACGCGGCGGCGAGCGCGAGCATCAGCGGGATCTGGAAGGGCAGCGTCCACAGGTGGACTCCAATCGTCCAGCGGCTCAGGCAGATGACGATCCAGTGCCAGAGGTACAGCGAGTACGAGAGCAGCCCGACATACACGACCGCGCGATTGGTCAGCACGGCGTAGGTGGTGGTCTGCGGCCGGATCGAGAAGAGCAGCGCGAGGGTGCAGAGGATCGACAGCGCCGTCGCGATGACTGGCGTGCTCGGCGGCAGGAAGAAGACCCCGAGCAGCACCACCAGCGGTGCGATGGGAGGCACCCGCTCGGCCCAGCGTCGGTAAGCGCCGTGCTCACTCTTCGAGAGGATCGCGAGCATGCAGCCGGCGCCCATCTCCCAGAATCGGAACGGCAGGAGGAAGTAGGCGGCCGGCTGGTTCGTGCCGTACACGCGGGCGAACGCCGCCAGCGACGCCACGCTGAGCAGCGCTATCGCCGCGAACCGGAAGGAGCGGCCGAACCGGCCCCGGTGGCCGCCGAGCATGAGCATCAGCGGATAGAACAGATAGAACTGCTCTTCCACGCCCAGCGACCAGGTGTGGCTGAACGGATTGAGCTGCACACCTTGCCCGAAATAATCGGTGGCCAGGTAATGGAGGAACAGGTTCGAGAGCCCGAACAGCGCCAGGATCCCGGTGATCGATGACGGCGTCGGCGCCGGATCGAACAGGCGGACGGCGGCGGAGCCGACCAGCACCAGCACGACCAGCGCCGGCGCCAGCCGCTTGAGGCGCCTCACGTAGAATTCGGAGATGATCTCGCGCATCGGCACGTGCGCGCGATCGAGGAGCGATAGCGTGATCACGTAGCCCGAGATGGCGAAGAAGACGTCGACCCCGAGGTAGCCGCTCGGCAGAGCTGCGGAGTAGAGGTGATTCACGATGACCGACGCCACCGCGATCGCGCGTAGCCCGTCGATCTCCGGAAAGTACTTGTGCCCTTCCTTGCTGACCGCTCCTCCCGCCAGCGCCATCAGCGGGCCACCGCGGCGTCGAACGGCCGGCTGCCGGGGGCGCGCCGAGCGGCACACGAAGGGCCGATGTGCTCTCCAAGCGCTGTCTCAGGCGAGCTGTCGCGACTCGGAGTACCGGGATATCTGGGCACGAGAGTTCGAGGACGTTACGCCAATCGGCACCTCGATGTCCAGAAGGACCCGCCTCTCGAGGCGTGGACGGAGAGGGCCGCGAGCGTCGTCGGCTCGATCACGGCCTCACGCTGCGCGCGGGCGCCGCGTTGACCGCGTACATCCGCGCGAGCACCCCGGTCGCGCGCGTGAGAGCGTCGATGATCGCGGCGCGATCGGCGGGCTCGCGCTCGGGATCGATCCCCTGGACGGTGGCAGCGAACACCCTTGCTTCGGCGGCGATCTGCGGCGTGTCGCCATAATGGGAGCGGGCGAGCTGGAGGAGGGCTGTCGCCGCGATCGCCAGCGACTGCTTGACCCGCTCCACCGGCGGCTCGACGGCCTCGTCGCCATTGCCTGCTTCGTTCTTGCGGATCGCCTCGGCCGCGTCGCGCAAGCGCGGCTGGGCCGCGGCGGCGGGCATCTGCTCGAGCGCCGTGGCGAGCTGGAGCACCGCCCAGGCGGTCGACGAATCGGAGCGCGCCCCCGAGAAGGCGTGGATTCGACTCACCGCCTGCGCGTAGCCGAGAGCGCCTCTCCAAAGGGCCGATCCTGCGGGCCGGGCGTGCCCAGGGTGGAGAGCTCGGCGTCGGCGAGATCGCGGTAGGGAGCGGGCACCACCGGCGGCGGGCCGAGCGGCTCTTCGACACAGCCCATCACCGCGCTCGCCGCGCTCGCCGCGCTCAGCGCCGCGACCGCCGCGCACACTCTCGATAGCATGCCTCGAACGTTCGCAAGGAGCGCGCCGCGTCTTTTTCAGCGCTTCTCGGCGACGGCGAGGCGCTCGATCGCGCGCGAGGTGCCGAGGCCCGACCAGTAGCGAGCGGCCCAGTCCACGCTCGACTCGTCCGAGAGCCGCGTGAGGCCGGCCGCGCGCAGGAGGGCGTCGAGCTCGTCGGGCGACAGCGGCGTTCGAAACGGCTCGCCCACCGCGTCGAGAGCGCGCCGCGCGAACGGGAGCGCCCAGCCCATGACCATGCGCGGTGGAGAATACGTGACCGCGATGCGGCTCCCCGGGGCGGAGAGGGCGTCGACGACGGCGAGCGTGCCCGAGATGGCCTCTCGCGTCAGATAGACCACCACGCCTTCCCAGATCCAGAAGGTGCGCACGGCGGGATCGAAGCCGTGCGCGAGGAGGGATTGATCGAGCCTGTCAGTCTCGAAATCGACGGGCACGCGCACCAGCGATTTCGCTCGCGGGACCGGCACCGGGACGACGGCGTCGAGGCGAGCGACCTTGTCGCGCTGGGTGCTCGGATAGTCGACCTCGAAGGCCCGCACCCCGCGGAGCTCGTCGAGGCGAAGAGCGCGGTTGTCGAGGCCGGCGCCGAGGACGACGAGCTGCTCGGCCCCGTGCGCGACGGCATCGCGGAGCGCGTCGTCGATGGCGCGCGTGCGCAGCGGGACATAGTGGCTGAGGCCCATCGTCACGAGGCCGAGGCCATGGTGGACGGCGGCCGCGGCCCACGGCGCCCGCGCGACCAGGTCGGCGGGGAGGCCGAGAGGGAAGGGGACCAGCTCGCGCGCCAGCGGATCGGGCGCGATCCGGTAAGGCTCCGGAAGAGCGGTGTAGAGCGCACGAAGAGCGGCGACGTACGCCGCCGTGGAGCTGGGTTTTTCTTTTTTCATCCGCCGCTGGATACGTTCGTTGACGAGGGGAAACGCTGTTGAACGTCGGTCTAGCTCGGTGAACGAAAGAGGGCCAGGACTCCGGTGTAGAGAGCGACGCGCGACTCGCCCGATGACCAGGGCGTGATCTCGAACGCCGCGTGCATGCCGGCGATGGGCAGATCGCCGAAGCGGTGACGGAGGATGCGCGCCTCGACGTCGGGAGCGCCATAGAGCCCCTGGCCGCGGCCGGCGCACGTGAGGTAGATGGCGAAGCGCGGGGCCGCGCCGAGGGCCTGCTGCGCGAGGCTGCGCGCCGAGGCTTCGAGTCCGGCGCGCGCTGCGGCGGCGTCGCGCACCGCGAACGCGAGGCGCATGCCCGGGCGCGCGTCGGCGCCGACGAGGATCCCGCGGCGGCCGGGATCGATCCCGCGCACGGGGCGGATGACGTAGCGATCGTCGCCCTCGCCGTCGGCCAGCGCCGCGAAGACCACGGGCGGCGGGCCGCCGGCGCCGGCGTCGCGGAGGCCGGGTGCGCATGACGAGAGCAGATCGAGGGCGGGCGTGCCGTCGATCGAGAGCACCATCCCGCCGCTGGTCTCGTCGATGCGACGGAGCGGCGAGAGGAGCCGGCAGGCGGCGCTCGACTCCACGAGCGGAGGCGCGGATCCGAGGAGCACCAGGCCGACCGCGCGGCCGCGCTTGACCTCGCCCGAGGCCGTGACCGTGAGCGCGGGGCCGCCGACGGTACCGGCGCCGAAGAGGCGCACGCCCGGCGCAGCGGCGCCCAGGCCGTCGAGCATGTCGGGCGAGAAATCGGAGCGCGGAAAGAGGATCACCGTCGCCGATCGGGTCCCGGCGATCTCGACGATCGCGTCGCGCAGCGCCGATGGCGGGGCGCCGTCGTTGACGACGAGCGGGACGACCTTGCCACCCGACCAGAGCATGCCGCCGCACGCGGGCGCGCCCTCGACCTCGCCGCGCTCGGTGAGCACGCCCGCCGCGGGGACGATGCACGCGGGCACGCCCTTCCACGCGACGCGGACCTGATCGGCGATCGGCCCGAGCTCTTGCGTCGGCGCGCCGGAGATGAACACGAGGCCGCCCGACGGCGTGGGTACGTCGCCGCGAATGGCAGCGAGAGGCCGGACGAGGCCGTCGATGCTGGTGATCGGAATGTTGAAGCTGCGGGCCGCCATCGGGGATTGAAGATCAGTCTAGCCCTCTCGCCCACGAAACCATACCCCTGCCGGCACTCCTTGCGCGAAGACGCCCGCGTGACGGATCGGCCCGGGCGTTCGGAAGGCGCCGAACCCACGCAGGTTTCCGCGATGGACAAGACAGCTCGAACGGCATAGTTTCGGGAATCCTCCCGCCTCGAACCCGATCCGCCGAAAACCAAGGATGACCCGTCCTGTGATGCTTCGATCCTTTGGCCGCACGGACGTGGGTCGTCATCGACGCGCTAACGAAGACGCGATGTTCCGGGACGATGTGCTCAATCTGTACGTCGTCGCCGACGGAATGGGCGGGCACGCCGCGGGCGACGTCGCGAGCTCCGAGGCCGTCGACACCATCCACGGCATGGTGAAGCGCGGGTTGAGCCAGTCCGGCGCCACGATTGACGAGGTCCGCGCCTGTCGGCTGCTCGAAGGCGCGATCCAGGCGGCGACGTACATGCTCTTCGCCATCGCCGAGGTCGACCGCGACAAGAGCGGGATGGGCACGACGATAAGCTCCGCGCTGGTGATCGGCCGATCGCTCGTCACGGGGCAGGTCGGCGACAGCCGCATCTACCAGATCCGCGGCGCCAAGGCCGAGCAGATCACCGAGGATCACACGCTGATCGCCTGGCAAATGAAGCAGGGGATCATCTCGGCCGACGAGGCGAAGACCTCGCCGCACCGCAACGTGATAACGCGCGCCGTCGGCAACCGCGACTACGTCGAGGTCGACACCTCGGTCGTGGCGATCGAGCCGGGCGATCGCTACCTGCTCTGCTCCGACGGGCTCCATGGCTACCTCGAGCTCGAGGAGGTCGCGTCGATCGCGGCGCTCGGCGGCGAGGTCGCCGTCGACCGCTTCATCGACATCGCCAACAGCCGCGGCGGCCGCGACAACATCACCGCGGTGCTCGTCGAGATCATTTGATCACGATGGGGCTCCGCCCCGTGCCCCGGACCGCGCTGCGGCCGCGTCGGCGTGGACCTCGCAGCCAGCGGAGGGGAGCGACGCGGGCGCTTGAAGAGGCGTTTCTGCCGCGGATGGGTCGTGGTAATCGTGTCAGGTTTTCCGAGGAGACCACGATGACCGAGCCGGCTCCCCAGGGTGTGATTCGTGTTCCCGTCCCGCCGTCGTACCGCGAGATGCGACGCCCGCTCGCCCAGCGTCGCCCGGTGCTGATCGCCGGCGGCATGAGGAGCTGGCCCGCGTTCAGCCGGTGGACGCTCGACTACCTGATCGAGCGCGCCGGCGACTGCGAGGTCGTCGTCCGCAACTACACCGAGAACGTCGGCGTGCCGCGGCACCTCTGGCAGCGCTACTGCATCCACGAGAAGATGACGTTCGGGGCCTACCTCGAGAAGATCCGCGCCGGGACGGCGAAGAGCATCTACCTCGCGCAGGTCAACATCCCGAAGGATCTCGAGCCGCTGCTCGCGGACATCGAGAAGCCTGCGTTCCTCAACTACTCGTCGCTCGATCCGGTGCTGTGGCTCGGCCCCGGCGGCCACGTCGAGCCGCTGCATTTCGACACCGCGCACAGCGTGATCGGCGAGGTCGTGGGGCGGAAGCGCGTGAAGCTGTTCGCGCCGACGAGCTACTTCGCGCTGTACCCGTTCCCGTGGTGGAGCCCGATCGGCAGCACGTTCAGCCGCGTCGACGTCGACAACCCTGATCTCGCGCTCTTCCCGCGCGCCGCGGGGGCGACGTCGATCGAGTGCACGCTCGAAGCGGGCGACGTGCTCTTCATCCCCGCGGGCTGGTGGCACCAGGTCTACTGCCTCGATGACCACGCGGTCTCCGTGACGTATTTCTGCGAGCGTCGGACGGCCGAGCTCTTCGACGACCTCAAGGATCCGTGGTGCGGCCACTTCGAGACGGTGAAGTACCTGCGCTCGAAGTGGGCGACGGCGAAGAGCATCGGCGAGCGGCGCATGGCCGCGGCGCGGCGGCTCGTCGGCGCGGAGTGATCGAAGAAACCGTCACCCCGTTTTGTTGACCTCTTCGTCGCCGCTTGATACCCGGTCCTACGTGACGGCGCGCTGTGGGTGGCCGGACACGAAGCGCGTCGTGGACCCTTCGTTTCCGTCCTCCGCAAGCCGAGCTTTCGCTTGAACCCCGCCGGGTCTCGAACCCGGTTTGCTTCTTGCGGAGCGAGCGAACAGGCGTGAGATCGCGAACCCGCGATCCGCGCGGTGCGGGGCTGTGCCTCGCGACGGAGGATTGGCGATGATGAAGCGGCATTCGGATCTCCGCGTCACGATGAACGGCTCGCGACGGAAGCGCGTGGGCGTCATCATGGGCGGCTCCTCGGGCGAGCGTGAGGTTTCGCTCCGCTCCGGCGTCGCGGTCGCCCGCGCCCTCGAAGCTCGCGGTCACGACGTGGTCCGCCTCGCGCTCGGCGACGGCTTCGGCGTCGAGCTCGGCCAGACCTTGCAGCTCGCGCAGCTCGACGCCGCGTTCCTCGCGCTCCACGGCCGCCTCGGTGAGGACGGCTGCGTCCAGGGGATGCTCGAGCTGGCGCGCATCCCGTACACGGGATCGAGCGTGCTCGCGAGCGCCCTCGCGATGGACAAGCTCAAGGCGAAGGAGATGTTCCGCCTCCACAACGTGCCGACGCCCGCGTACTACGCCGTCGACGAGAACCAGGACATGGCCGATCTCGAGGCCATCCACGGCTCGTTCGGCTTCCCGGTGATCGTCAAGCCGCGCGGCGAAGGCTCGAGCCTCGGCATCACCAAGGCCCACAACCTCCCGGAGCTGGCGCGCGCGCTCGACGCGGCGTTCGCCTTCGACGACACGGCGATCGTCGAGCGCTTCATCACCGCCACCGAGGTCAACGTCGCGGTGCTCGACGGCCGTGTCCTCGGGGCGATCGAGATCGCGCCGAAGGGCGGCATCTACGACTACGCGGCGAAGTACACGCCCGGCGCGACCGAGTACTTCATGCCCGCGCGCCTCCCGCCGACGCGCTACCGCAACGTGCTGAACCTCGCGGATCGCGCGGTCCGCGCCCTCGGCTGCACCGGTGCCGCGCGCGTCGATCTGCTCGTGACGCCCGGCGAGAACGAGTACGTGCTCGAGGTCAACACGCTCCCCGGGATGACGGAGACGAGCCTGCTGCCCAAGATCGCCGCGGGCGCCGGCTACGACTTCGGCCGCCTCTGCGAGGCGATGCTCGACGGCGCGCGGCTGCACCAGCCCTCGCGGCGCACGCGGTCGGCGCGCGTCACCGAGACGGGCCCGCTCCGCCGCGAGCAGGGCGACGACGGCGTCTGGGTCCTCAAGTCGGTGGGATGATCGCGAGCGACGGAGCGACGCCGATCAGCGTCGCTCCACGCTCCCGATCTCGATGCCTTTGTCGCCGATCTTCCCGTGCTGGGCGATGGTGACGAAGCGCCCGTTTTCCCCGGGGACGCCGTGCGCGAGGAGCTCGAAGCCCTTGCCGTCGGCGTCGGCCCGCACCTCGTACTGAAAGCGCTGTGGCTGGCCCTCGAAGCTGAAGTGAAGGCACGCCCAGCCGGGAGAGGTCCAGTCGGCCGCGGTCGACTCGTAAGGCCCCTTGGCGACGCGCGCGCGGTCGGCGGGGACGGGCGAAGCGTCGGGGCAGAGCTTGCCGGTGTCGCGATAGGCACCCACGGCGCGGAGGGCGATCTGCCCCAGGACAACCTTCGCTTCGACCTCGCGCGCGGCGGCGACGTAGCCTCTGATCCCGCGACCGAGGAGATCGCGGCAGCGCTCCACGTCGGCGGATTTCATCGACGGAGGGGGCTTGGCGAGCGCCGCGTCGAGCACTTCGATCGGTGATTGATCAGGCGCCTTGGCCTTGGCCTTGGCCATCGCGTTCATCAGCGGCTTGCAGAGGCGCGCGGTGTCCTTCTGTTCGGCTGCGGTGAGCGGCAGCGGCTCGGGCGCGGCGGGCGGCTCCGCGGGCGCGGCGACGGCGAGCGACGTCGCGGAGGGCGCGGGCGCGACGCTGTCGTGCGTGGCCGTCGCGATCGGCGCCGCGTCGGCGAGGCTGTTGGTGGCGGGGATCGGAGGCGCGGGCTCGATCGGCGGCGCGGAGGCGCAGGCCGCGAGGAGCGGGAGGAGCGAGAGAGCGTGGCGACGCGACAGCATGCGCGAACGCATACGGGAGCGACCCCGGGGACTCAACTCCGCGCTATGAAACGGCTGGATCCCGCGACGAGCACCGCTGCGCCCGCCGCGGGATCCACGCGCGTCAGCCGAGCTTGGGGAAGGCGATCGCGACGGGCTTCTGGTGGTCTTCGGCCACCTTGCCCTCGCGCTTGAGCTTCTTCTTCGCGTCGGCGGGGAGCGCGCCCTCGGCGCTCGCCATGGTGATCTTCTGCGTCTTCTCGAAGACGGCCTCCCAGGTGTCGGGCGTGCTTCCGAGCAGCACCTTGTCGATCAGCGCAGGCGTGAAGACGCCGCCGAACGAGTACTGGAAGCTGTCCGACGAGCACACGTCGAACACGCCGGTGTAGTCGCGGAAGAGCTTGCGGAGCTTCGGCGACGGCGCGTTGCCGTGGCCCGCGCCGACCTTCTCCTCGGGCGCGACGCGGCCGATCTCGACGGCGCAGCAGTCGCTGACGACGAGCTTGAGGCGCGCGCTCGTGGCGTTGACGGCGTCGGCGATCGCCTTGCGTCGCAGCATCGGGCCGCAGGTGTTGAACAGCCGATCGCCTTCTTCCATGCAGCCGTGGCCGGAGTACGCGAAGTAGACGACGTCGTCGGCCGCGGGCTCGAGGGCGGCGACCGCGTCGAGGGCGCCTTGCCCGGTGGCCTCGGCGCCGTGGAGGAGCAGCTCGTTTACGTTGAGGATCTTCTGATCCTGGAGGGCGCGCAGCAGCGTGCGCATCGTGCGGACGTCGGAGTCGACGTCGATGCCTTCGCCGTACACGACCATCACGGCGTGGATCGTCGGGATGCCCTTGATCTCGGCGTTCTCGACGGCCTCGCCGTAGTCGGCGTTCGCGTCTTCCTCGACCTTGTCGTCGCCTTCTTCCTCGTCGTCCTCGTCCTCGTCCTCATCTTCGTCGTCCTCGTCCTCGTCCTCGTCTTCGTCTTCATCCTCGTCGTCATCGTCATCGTCGTCTTCGAGCGCTTCGAGGACCTGCTCGCTCACCTCGTCGGCGTCGACCTCGAGATCCTCGTGGCGGAAGGTTTCGCTGGTCGTGGCTTCGTCTTCGCTGTCGTCGACTTCGAGGGTCAACACCTTCGTCTTGGCGACGTAGCCGTTGATGCCGTCGTCCTCTTCACGGAGGACCATCTTGGCTTTTTTGCCCTTGAACGTGACCTTGATCTCGACGTCTTCCATGTGCGGCTCGCCTCCAGCTGACAGTGCGCTGCGCTCCGGCTTCGTCGTCCCGCCAGGGGCGAGCGCGGCCTCGGTCGCGGTGTTCGGCGCAACGCTAACAAATGGAAGCGCGCGGTGGGCGACAGAGCGGATCCGCGCGCTGTGCAGGCAACGTTTTCGCAGTATTTTTCGGAGCTTGACGCGCGGGCGCTGCGCCTAAGTCGTCGCGTCGAGACGCGTCCCGATGGCACCGACGTCGCGCCGCGACTCGATCGAGGAGGCGCTCGCTGAAGATCGGATCGATCCGCGCAGCGTCGCCGCGCGCGCCGGCACAGATGAAGCAACAGGGCAACAGGATCGAGGCGTGAGCTGTGCTGCTGAACCTGGAGCCGCGCGCTCGACGATGAAGAAACGAGATGGTGCGATGGTCGCCGGGAAGACCGACCAGGTGGAGACGTCCCGCCCTCGGCCTGCCGGCGCCGCGCTACACCTTCTTCACGCCATACTGCTTCTCCCAGCGCGGGATGGCGGCGCGGACCATGGCCGCATATTCCCCGGCGTCCAACCTGGCACGGCGGAGATGGTCGCGCGCGAGTTGCACGTCCTGGTGCTTCAGACCCGCCGTGATCGAGTCGAGTGTATAGGCGAAGACGAAAATTATCCTCAGCGCTTCGAGTCGCTCCTTGCGCTTCTCTTGAAGCGGAGTGCGCATGAGGCCGAGGGCCCGGATGGTCTCCTTGCCGCGCTTGTTCTTGTGGAACGGGACCTCCTCGCGAAAGGACAGCGACGCCGCCGGATCTTCGCCGTTCGCAGGATCGACGAACAACGGTCGCTCGCCCGAGACGTCGTCGCGATGGTGGCGTGCTCGCTTCGCCGGGTTGGCGAGCGGAAACTCATTCTTCTTGTGCCGCTGGTTGCAGAGCTGGCAGGCAAAGAGAAGGTTCTCCCATGAATAGGCGAGCCAGTAGTACCCGGGACGCCCGAGTGGGTCCGCGGCGCGCTGGCAGAATCCGCCCTTGGGTCGGAAGTGCTCGACGTCGCCATGGGCTATGTGCGTCACCTGAGACTCACAGAAGGCGCACTTGCCGTGCTGTCCCGCGCGCAGCGCCGTCTTGACCTCGGTGTGCCCGTAAATCGAGGAGTCGAATTCGAACACCTTCTGGCCGCCATCGTACTTCGTCGGGGCGCGCAGGTACGCTCGACATAGCTTCCCGCGCTCGGCAACTCCCCGCGTGGCGAGGACAGGAGGCACGATCGGGGACCGATGGATGGCGATCATCGCGCTCCGCCTTCCCGCGCCTTTTCCAGGCTGGAAGCGGCCCGCAGGATGATGTTCATCGCCTCGATCTGCTGGGGGCTCTCGCCGCCAGGCACGTTGACCAGCTCGGCCTCGATCCGGGACAGCTCGGCCTCGTCGGCCTTCGTGACGCGGGATTTCCCGAGGATTGCTTCCCGACGCTCACGCAGCTTGTCCTGCTCCGGACCGCGCGCGCTGGGCAGGCCGAAAAGATCACTCGTGAGGATCTGATCCACACGCCAGCCCCGGACCGATTTCTCATTTTGATCGATGATGACGTGATCGCCTTCCCGGCGGAGCACTGCGATGTTGGCGTCGGGGGCGGCTTGAACGACGAGGGGGCTGTGCGCCGTGGCGATGAACTGCGTCTGAGGGAACCGCTCCGTCAGGCGCACGAGCAAATCACGCTGCCACTTCGGGTGCAGGTGCAGGTCAATCTCGTCAACGAGCACGACTGCGGGCTCGGCGAGCGGGTTCGCGCTGTCTGGATAGGCCTCGAACATCCTGGCAGCGAGGTCGATCATCCAGGCCATGGTGGCGCGATAGCCGAGGCTCAGGTCGCGAATGGCAATCCAGCCGTCGTGGGTTTTTGCTTCAACGCGGGGCACGCCGCCCGGGAGCATGTTGAGCTCGACGCGGACATCCTGCAGATCGGGCAACAGTGCGCTGAGCGCGTCTTTGACTCTCACCAACTCTGTTTCGGCCCTCGTCTTCTTCGCGGGGCTGGACTCTTTGCTCGCGGCATAGTCCGCGAGGATCAGCCACTCCTCTGCATTGCGCAACGGTGCATCATCGTCGAAGAGACTCGCGAAGGGGTTGTCTTTGGCGGCGTCGAATGACGCAGCGCCGATGCGGCGGGAGGCACCATAGCCGACGCAAAAGATAGGAAGTTGGGGGAAGTGGGTTGCCACGTTGTTGCCGTCGCAAACGATCGAAGAAGGGACGCCTTTTCTATCAGCAGAGTCGATGCTCGACTTGTAGCTGACCTCCGCTGTTATGGTAAATTCATTCGTCATGTTTGCTTTGCCGCGCACCATACCCATGTCGAAGAGCCCGAATGCATGATGGGCTAGAACGGTCGACCTGCTCGCTACTCTCTTGAGCAACTCGGCAATCTCAGGCCTCCTCCCGGTACTCTCGCCCCTCTTCATCGTTTCCGGCGTCCTTAGAGGCGCTACATGCGCGAGCGCCTGGAGCAGCGTCGTCTTTCCGACGCCGTTGTCGCCGAGCAGCACCGTCCACCGCGCCGGGTTACCCCGGTTATCGAGGAGATGGAGAGTCTGTTCCAGTCCGAAGCAGCGGATGCCGCGGACCGTGATCGACGCGAAGTACCCGCCGGTCGGGGAGGGGGCGGTCTTGCTGGGTCGCTTTTTCGCTGCCACGACCGCAGATGGCCACGGGCCTACAACCGGAGCAAGCCGGATCCTGTGCCAAGCGCCTGGCCCGCGTGGCCCCGGGCGTCTCCTTCGCGCCGACTCAGGCGCCCTGGACGAGACGTCGAGCTCTCCTCCCCGCCGGTCGAGCTTGCCGGACGACCCAGGCGCCTCCGTCCCCGATCCCGGAGCTTCGTCGGCGGACAGCGGAGGCTTACCGGTTCTGGCGTGAGGCTTCATTTTCAAGAAATCAGGCCTCTTTTCCCGATCCCGAGGCTCCCTCGCCGACGCGCGATCCTCCACGCGCGACGCGTCGAGGTTGCCTCCCCGTGGCGCAACCCTGGCCGCTCAAAAAATAAGCCAGCAATTCCGGTGAGATGGCAAGCTCCACGGGGAGGCGGAACGTTTCGCTCCGCGCCGCGAGCCTTCCTGTCCGAGAAGGAAGCCTTCCGTCACGAGAAGGAAGTCTTCGGTCACGAGAACGAACCCGTCCGTCGCGCGAACGAAGCCTCGCGGGTCGCGACGCAAGCCCGAAGGTGCGGCATGGAAGCGCATTCAGGGCTGCGCCTGAACCTCCACGCGGGGGTCCCCGCCGGTCGCCGCTTCTGCTAGACCGCTACCGTGCCGGACCTCCTCGTTCATCCCGTCAGCACGCCTCTCCACGGCAGCGTTCCCGTCCCGGGTGACAAGAGCATCGCGCATCGAGCGATCCTCCTCGGTGGTCTCGCCAGCGGGGTCAGCCGCGTCGAGGGCGGATCGATGGGGGAAGACAACCTGTCGACGCTCGCCGCGCTGCGCGCCATGGGCGTCGGCGTCACGGAAGAGCCCGGCGGTGGCCTGGTGATCGACGGCGCGGGGCTGCACGGGCTCGTCGCGCCGCGGGGTCCGATCGACTGCGGCAACTCCGGCACGACGATGCGCCTGCTCTCGGGCGTGCTCGCGGCGCAGCGCTTCAAGACGATCCTGATCGGCGACGCGTCGCTCTCGCGCCGGCCGATGAACCGCGTGGCGAAGCCGCTCCGGCTTCGCGGGGCGCACATCGAGGGCAAGGCTGATCCGAAGCGGATCGGCGAGATCACGGCGCCGCTCGAGGTAGGGCCGCTGCCGCAGCCGCACGTGCTCGCGTCGCTCGAGTACGAGCTGCCGGTCGCGAGCGCGCAGGTGAAGAGCGCGATCCTCCTGTCGGGGCTCTACGCCGACGGGCCCACGTACGTGAACGAGCCGCTGGTGTCGCGCGATCACACCGAGCGGATGCTGAGCGCGCTCGGCGTCCCGATCCGCGCCGTCGGCGCCATGGTCGAGCTCGACGCGACGGCGTGGTCGGGCGCGCTCCCGGCCTTCACCATCCGCGTCCCCGGCGATCTCTCCGCGGCCGCGTTCCTGCTCGTCGCCGCGCAGATCGTGCCGGGCAGCCGCGTCGACGTGCGCCGGGTCGGGCTCAATCCCACGCGCACCGGCATCCTCGACGTCATCCGCGCCATGGGCGGCCAGATCGACGCCGTCGCGCTCGGCGACGAGCTGGGCGAGCCGGTGGGCGACGTCCACGCGGCGGCGTCGGCGCTGATCGGCGGCCGGATCGGCGGCGAGATCGTCCCGCGGTCGATCGACGAGATCCCCATCGCCTGCGCGCTCGCGGCGCGCGCCCGCGGCGAGACGACGATCTTCGACGCCGCCGAGCTCCGCGTGAAGGAGAGCGATCGCCTGGCCACCATGGCGCGCGTGCTGCGCGCGTTCGGCGTTGGCGTGGAAGAGCGCGACGACGGCCTCGTGATCCAGGGCGTCCCCGATCGCCCGCTCACCGCGGCCGACGTCACGAGCGACGGCGATCACCGCATCGCGATGACGGCGGTCGTGCTCGCGCTCCTCGGCGACGGGCCCTCGCGCGTGCGCGACGCGGGCTGCATCGCCACGAGCTTCCCCCGCTTCGTGGGGACGATGCGCGCCCTCGGCGCGCGCATCGAGGTGATCGAAGGAGAAGGCGCGGCGTGACGGATCGAGCTTCGGAGAGAGACTTTTTGCTGCCAGCCCGGCTGCGCGTGGCGATCGACGGGCCCGCGGGCGCGGGGAAGAGCACGGTCGCGCGCGGGCTCGCCAAGCGCCTCGGCTACGTCCTGCTCGACACCGGCGCGCTCTACCGCACCGTCGCGCTCGCGGCGCGTCGCGCTGGCATCACCTGGGACGACGAGCCCGCCGTCGGCGCCCTCGCGCAGACGCTGGCGAACGAGGCGGCGATCTCGGTCGAGGCCAGCGAGAGCGCGCCGGTGAGCCTGATGCCGCCCTCGCGCGACTCGGCCGTGTCGACGGCGATCGGCGGCAGCGGGATGCGCGTGCTCCTCCGCGGCGACGACGTCTCCACCGCGATCCGCGCGCCCGAGATGAGCCTCGGCGCGAGCCGGGTCTCGGCGATCCCCGCGGTGCGCGCGGCCCTCCTCGACATGCAGCGCCGCGCCGGCCTCGAGGGCGGCGTGGTCCTCGAAGGGCGCGACATCGGCACCGTCGTCCTGCCCGACGCCGAGGCCAAGTTCTTCCTCACGGCCTCGGCCGCGATCCGCGCGCGCCGCCGCATGGAAGAGCTCGCGGCGCGCGGCACGACGATGGCCTTCGAGGCGGTGCTGCACGAGGTCGAGAGCCGCGATCGCGCCGACACGGAGCGCCCGGTCGCGCCGCTCAAGCAGGCCAGCGACGCGATCCTCGTCGACTCGAGCGATCGCCCCGTCGCCGAGATCATCGAGGAGATGGCGCTTGTCGTCGAAGCGCGCGCCCGGGTTCGCTAGCGCGGGCCTGCTGGTCCTCGGCCTCGCGAGCGCGCTGTCGGGGTGCGGCGCCGACGCCAGGGCCCGCGGCGGCCACGCGCGCGCGTCGGTGCCCGCGATCGATCGACGCGTCGATCCAGCCGAGATTTTCCCTGTCGATCTCGATCTCGTCGTCCGCCTCGACGTCGCGCGGATGCGCTCGAGCATCGGCCCCGCGGCCGCCTCGGCGATGGCGGCGCGGGCCGCGCGCGAGGCCGGCGACGACGTGCTCCGCGCCGCGCTGGCCTGCGCCGACGTGGTGTGGCTCGGCGCCCGCGTCACCGATCTCGGCGCCGGCGATCACGTCGTCGTCGTCGAGGGGCCGGCGACGTGCGCGCCCGGGCTCGATCGCTCGCTGTGGACGCCTGCGCCCTCGCGCAATAAATCGGTGCAGGTCTTCGATCGCGTCGATCCCGCGCGCCGCGCCGGCACCGCGCGCATCGTCGTCCTCGGTCCGCAGACGACGGCGTTCGTCTCGCCGATGGAGGTCGACAGCCTCACGCGCATCCTCGACGCCGGCCCCGACGCCGGCCGCGGCAACCCCGTCGCGGAGGGCGTGGTCAGCGTCGACGTGCGCGCCGGCCGCCTCCCGGTGCCGCTCGAGCAAAAGTTCCCTTCCATCGCCGCGATCCTCGCCGGCCTCGAGCGCGTGCGCGGCACCGTCGTCGTCGTCGACGAGGGCGTGCAGATCGACGTCCAGATCCTGAGCCCCACCGCGAAGGGCGCCGAGAAGGCCCTCCGGTTTCTCACGGCGCTGAAGGACAACGTGGAGGATCCTCGCGTCGCGATGGTGATCCGCAAGGTAGCGATGGAGCAGATCGAAGGCACTCTGCGGATCCGCCTGCTGTTGCCCGGCAAGGTGGTGCTCGCGCTCCTCGCATCGCAGGTCGACGAGCCCGCGAAGTGACGGAGTCGGCGCGGCGCAACCGCCGTTCGCGCTCGTGATATGGTCGCCTTCATGGCTTCTTCTTCATGGTCCCTCGCTCGCCGCGCACCTCTCGGCGCCGCGCTGCTCACGGGCGCGCTGCTCTCTTCCCTCAGCGCCGTCGCGCACGCCGAGCCGACGGCGCCCGCTCCCGGCGCGCTCGTGGCTCCGGCTCCCCCGCCGGCGACGCCGATCGCGCCCGCTCCGTACTCGCCTGGATCGCTGCCAGTGGGCGGCGCCTCGCCGGGCCCCGTCCCGGATTACCTCTACTTCCCCGAGGCCGCTATCCCGGGAATGCCCAGCGTCCAGCTCATGGCCCCGCTCCCGAGCACGCGAGTCTGGTACGGCTGGCAAACGCTGCTCGTCTTCGGCGGCTCGCTCGGCGTGGGGCTCATCGGCGGGATCGTCGGCGGCGCGAGCAACTCGGACGCCCTGCTGTTCGGCGGTCTCAGCCTCGGCGGAGGCGGCTTCTTGCTGGGCGGCCCGGTCACCCACTGGGTCCACGGCAACGTCGCAAAGGGCTTTGAATCGCTCGGCCTCAACTTCGGTATGCCGGTCGTGGGCGGGGGCCTGGGCGCCGGCATCGTGTGCATCTCGGCCGGCTGCGACGCCGATCAAGGAATCGATATCTTCCTCGGCGTCGTGGTGGGCGCGAGCCTCGGGCTCATCGCCTCGATGATCGTCGACGTGTCGGTGCTCTCGTACGGAAACGAGCCGGCGAAGCCGGTCGTCTCGCGGCGGGCGCCGGGCTGGAAGATCGTCCCCGATCTCAAGATCACCCACGAAAAGACCACGTTCGGGTTCGCCGGAGTCTTCTGATGCATCTCCCGCGCTGGCTGCTGCTGTCACCGCTGCTCCTTTCGCTCGCGTGCGCGGGCCCCAGCGCCGGCGCGAACGTGGCCAATGCGGCCATCGGCACCGGCCTCGCCGTCGCGGCGGCGGGGATCAACCGCGCGGTGAGCAAAGAGTGCTGGTCTGCTTGCCGGCCAGGCCTGGTCTGCGATCACGCGAGCGGCCTCTGCGTCGAGGCTGGCAGCGTGCAGAGCGGCGGGCCGCGGAGCCACCCGCTCGAGCTGGTCAATGCCAACCCGGCCGGCCACGAGTACGAGGTCCCCGCGCTCGGCGCCGACAGCGGCGACGCGGGCGCCTCGACCGACGCGGGCGACGACGAGCTGGCGCGTTGAGCGGCGCTCGCCGGGCGCCCTCGTCGCTGCGGTGGCGTCGGCTTTCCCCGGGCTGCTAACGTAGGCCCGCCGCATGGCCGACACGATCCTCCTCCCTCCCGACGACGAGCCGCCGCCCACGCTCGACGAGCCCCCGGTCCTCACCGAGGACGAGGCCGCCGCGCTCGACGACGCCAGCGATGACGAGCTCGAGCCCCCGCGCCGGACCGTGGTCGATCCGATCCCCGCGGCGCCGCGTCCGCCGATGCCGCGCGGCCGCAAGATCGCCATCGCGCTCTCGATCCTCGCGGCGATCCTCCTCGTCGCGGGCGCCTACGTGTACCTCTTCGTCGTTCGCTACGAGCCGCTCGCGCGGCGGCACATCCCGGGCAACGCCAACCTCGTCGCGCGCTTCGAGCTCGCCGATCTCGCGCTCTTCGGGCCGGTGCGCGAGCACCTCGTGCCGCTGTTCTTCGACGCCGCACCGAGCGAGGGATTGAAGGGGAAAACAAGGGCCGATCACGTCCGCGCCGCGACGGGCGTCAACCTCGCGACCGATCTGCGCGAGCTTGTCGTCGCCTCGGTCGAGGGGTCGACGTTCGTGGCGATCATCAGCGGCAAGATCGCGCGCGGGCGCTTCGTGAAGGGGCTCGCCGCCGTCGCGAAGGAAGAGGCGTGGCCGGGCGCGTGGCGCGTCTCGGGCGACCTCCTGATCGGGCCGGACGGCGTGGCGATCGGGCAGGCGGACGACGGCTCGATCCTCCTCGGCACGAACGAGGCGATCGTGATCGCCGCGCTGCCCGCGTCCGACGACTTCACGCGCCTCGCGCTGCCCGAGCGCGGAGGCTCGTCGTTCGCCGTCACCCACGAGGCGTGGAGCGGCGCGGCGGGCGCGGCGGTGGTCGCGCACGCCAGCGTGCTCCGGAAAATCGAGCGCGCGAGCGGCACGTTCAACCTCGGCAAGTCGCCCGAGATCAGCATGTCGATCGAGCCGAGCGAGGCCAACCCGGCGGCGGCGCTGGCGGGCGAGATCGAGCAGCTCCTGGCCGAGATGCGCATCGTCGCGCTGCTCCTGCCCGATCGCGTCGGCGAGAAGGGCGCCCTCCAGGCGGCCAAGGTGACGTCCAGGGACGGGCGGGTGCTGGTGTCCGCGCCGTGGTCGTACGAGGCGCTCGACGGCGGCTGCGCGCGGCTGGCGGGCCTGATCCGCGTCGGCCTGAGCGCCGGCCCCGAAGCATTGCCTCGCCACTGAACGCATCAGCCTGGAAAATCGCCGATCCGTCGCCCTCCGGTCGCGGCGGTAGCGTTTGACTCGAAGCTCGGCCGAGAGTAACAGCACGCGCCTCTCCCGAAGCGGGCACGAGATCTACGCACCCGTCCGTTCCGAAGCCTGGCCCTCCGAAAGGAAGGCCGGCCCGGCGCGGCGGAAACTCGAGCCCGACGCGCCGCCAGTCTCTTCGATTCACCTCGGGGATCCGCATTTGCGGTCCCAACCGAGACCGGCGGCACGGGTCCCCCACCAGGGACGCGGGAGAAATCTTTCGGAAAGGACGGACATAGACGAACGAACATGACGAACACGAACGTGGAGACTGCCGCCGACATCGGCGGAGGGATGGATAGCTTCGCAGCGCTCTTCGAGCAGAGCGTCGAGGGGGGAGATTTCGCCCGTGAGGGGGAGATCATCTCCGGCACCGTCGTACAGGTCGGACGCGACACTGTCGTCGTCGACATCGGCGGCAAGAGCGAGGGCGTCATCGCCCTGCGCGAGTTCGCGGACGCCGCGGGCCTCACGCATGTCAAGGCGGGCGACAAGGTCGACGTCTACATCGAGAGCCGCGAGAACGACGACGGCCTCGTCACCTTGTCGAAGGAAAAAGCCGACAAGATGAAGGTCTGGGATGAGATCTCGAACGCCTGCGAGGCGGACGAGCTCATCGAAGGGACCATCAGCCAGCGCGTCAAGGGCGGGCTCTCCGTCACCATCCGCGGGGGCGTCAAGGCGTTCCTCCCCGGCTCCCAGGTGGATCTCCGGCCGATCCGCAACTTGGATAAGTTGATCGGCCAGACCTACAAGTTCAAGGTCATCAAGTTCAACAAGAAGCGCGGTAACATCGTGCTCTCTCGTCGCGTGCTCCTCGAGCGCGAGCGCGACGAGATGAAGGCCAAGACCCTCGAGACCCTCACCGAGGGGATGACGGTCAAGGGCACCATCAAGAACATCACCGAGTACGGCGCCTTCGTCGACCTCGGCGGTATCGATGGTCTGCTCCACATCACCGACATGAGCTGGGGCCGGGTCAACCACCCGTCCGAGGTCTTCCAGGTCGGCGACGAGGTCCAGGTCAAGGTCCTCAAGTACAACGCGGAGACGGAGCGTGTTTCCCTGGGTCTCAAGCAGACGCAGGAAGACCCGTGGAATCACGCGGAAGAAGCCTACCCCGCTGGCAAGAAGGTCCGCGGCAAGGTCATGTCGATCACCGACTACGGCGCCTTCGTGGAGCTGGAGCCGGGTGTCGAGGGCCTGATCCACGTGAGCGAGATGAGCTGGACCAAGAAGGTCAAGCACCCGTCGAAGCTCCTCGAAGTGGGCCAGGAGATCGAGTGTCAGGTGCTCGAGGTCGACGCCCGCGCCAAGCGGATCAGCCTCGGTCTCAAGCAGCTCGAGCCCGATCCGTGGATGCTCTTCACGGACAAGTACCACCCCGGCGACAAGATCGCGGGCAAGGTCCGCTCGCTCACCGATTACGGCGTGTTCGTCGGCATCGAAGAGGGCGTGGACGGCATGGTCCACAAGAGCGATCTCTCGTGGTCGGTGCGGGTCAACAACCCCAGTGATCTCTATCACAAGGGTGACGACGTCGAGGCCATCATCCTCTCGATCAACCACGACGAGAAGAAGGTGTCTCTCGGCATCAAGCAGCTCTGGGACGATCCGTGGCCCAGCATGCTGACGGAGTACCCGCCCGGCCGCGTGATCGACGACGCTCATGTCGTCAGCGTGGTCGACTACGGCGTGTTCGTCCGGCTGCGAGAGGGCGTCGAAGCCCTCGTGTCGTCGAGCGACGTGCTCGAGCCCGAAGGCGGGAAAATCAAGGTGGCGGACAAGATCAAGGTCGAGATCTCCTCGATCGATACGATCGACCGTCGCCTCTTCGTGACGATGAAGAACATCGGCGCGGAGAAGCCCGTCGCGGCCGAGCGCACCCGTCAGCCTGGCAAGAAGCAGGCGCCCGGTGCTGCGGACGACGCTCCGGTGGCCGGCACGATCGGCGATCTCATCCGCCAGAAGCTCGGCGCGAAGATCGGCAAGCAGGAAGAGTAGTCAGCCAGCCGGGGTGACCCGGATGGAGTGATTCGCACGGCCCCTGCGCTCTCACGAGCGCGGGGGTTTTGCTTTCGAACAAGCTGTTCCGCAGCTCTGGATGCCAGTCGACCAGGCTCCGAGGTCTTGTCGCGGGGCGCCCTGCATCCCAGGTGTGCGTCATGGCCATGAGCACACGAAGCCATGAGAAGCCGACGGCCGGCGCGGCGCATGCGGCCTTTCTCTGGTCACGGCTCGGCTCGATCCTCGCGGTCGCGCCGCTCGGCGTGTGGACGGTGATTCACCTCTGGAACAACCTCGCCGTGTTCAGCGGCGAGCGAGCCTGGGAGGCCGCCGTCACCGAGCACACGAGCCCGGTCAGCCTCGCCGTCACCACGGCTATCGTGCTCTTGCCGCTCGGGATCCACACCGGCTGGGGCCTGGCGCGACTGGCCACCTCGCGGCCGAACAACCGGCGTTATGGCTTCTTCGCCAACTTCAAATACCTGCTCCAGCGCGTCAGCGCCGTCGGCGTGCTGGCCTTCCTCGGGGCGCACCTCTGGCTCGCGTTCTTGCGGCCGCGCCTCGTGGAGCACCGGCCCGAGCCCTTCCGCGACATCGCCGCCGAGATGCGCCACCACCCGCCCACGCTCGTGGTCTATCTTCTCGGCACGCTGGGCGTCGCGTACCATCTCGCCAACGGCCTCACCGGCGTCGCGATGGGGTGGGGCGTCGTGGCGACGCAGGCCGGCCTGCGCAAGGCGGACCGCGTCGCCGCGGTGATCTTCGCGCTCCTGCTCGCGATGAGCTGGGGCGCCATCTACGGCCTCTGGAACGCTGGCCTCCCTTTCACCCCGGGTGTCGACTGATGCGCTCTTCCGCTCTCCTCGCCGCGCCGCTCGCCGCGCTGCTCTTCCTCGCGCCGACCCGCGCCCACGCCGCGCCGCCGGATCCCGATCCCTGGTTTGGCCCGGACAAAGCCCTGCATTTCACGCTCAGCAGCCTCATCGCCGGCGGCGGCTACGGCCTCACGGCGCTCGCCGACGATCACCTCGCCACGCGCATCGCGTTCGGCGCGGGCCTCGGCGTCGTCGTCGGCGCGGGCAAAGAGCTCTGGGATCTCGCCGGCCACGGTGACCCCTCGTGGAAAGACTTCACGTGGGACCTCATCGGCACCGCCGTCGGCGTGGGGATCGCCATCACCATCGATCTCGCGACGCGCAGCCCGGAGCGCGCGGCCGCTCACTGAAGAGACGCGCCGCGCCCGCGCGTGGGCGGCTGTGCTAGCGTCGCAGCCCTCATGACCAACCCGCTCTGGGCGCCATGGCGCATGGAGTACATCCTCGGCCCGAAGAGCCACGATCAAGCGTGCATCTTCTGTGGCATCGCCGAGGCGACCCCGGAAGAGCGCCGTGAGCGGCTCGTCGTCGCGAGCACGCCGCGCGTCTTCGTGATGTTGAACCGCTTCCCGTTCGCGCCGGGGCACCTGCTGATCGTGCCGCACGCGCACGCCGGCCCGCTCGAAGATCTCACCCGCGAGGATCACGACGCGCTCTTCCTGATGGTGCGCGAGAGCTGCGTGCGCCTCAAGCGCGCGCTCCGCGCCGAGGGGCTCAACGTCGGGCTCAACCTCGGCGCCGTCGCCGGCGCGGGCGTGGCGGCGCACCTCCACGTGCACGTCGTCCCGCGCTGGTCGGGCGACACCAACTTCATGCCCGTCATCGCCGACACGCGGGTGATGCCGCAGGCGCTCTCGGCGACGCAGGCCCACCTCGAGAAGTTCTTCGCCGATCTCGACGGCGGCGCTCGCGGGCCCGAGGCCGGCCCTTGAGCGGCGCCGGATCACCCCGGAGGAGGACGATCTTCCTCGCGGTGAGCGGCGTCATCGTGGCGGCGATCCTCATCGCAGCGCACCCGGTGCTGCTCCCGTTCGTGTTCGCGCTCGTCGTCGCCTACGTGCTCACGCCCGCGGTGTGCCGCGTCGAGAAGCAGGCGCGCGTCCCGCGCTGGGCGGCGATCTTGCTCGTGTACGCGGTCACGCTCGGATCGGTCGGCGGCTTCGTAGCGCTGATCGTCCCGCGCCTCGTGGCCGAAGGGCAGGGCCTCGCCGCCGAGTGGCCGCACCTCACCGAGCGCGCGCGCGCCAACTGGCTCCCGGCGATCGACGCCAAGCTCTCGGCGTGGTCCGGTCGCCCGATCGAGCCGGAGGCCAGCGCCCCTGCAAAACCAGGCGTTGACGTCGATGGCGCGCCGTTGACACCCGACGACAAACCGCCCCCGTTCCGCCTGGTGCGCAAGGACGACGGCTCCTTCGACGTCCGCGTCACCGAGGGCGTGCAGTTCCGCGAGAAGCGCGACGGCGTGTGGCAGGTCGAGCAGGTCGAGCGCCGCCGCGGCCTCTCCAGCGCGGTGATGGTGCGCGACGGCTTCGACAAGGCCGCGGCCTACTTGCAGGAGAACTCGATCGAGGTCCTGAAGATCGGCCGCGAGGTCGTCCTCGCCGTGGTGCGCAGCGTCTTCATGCTCGTCTGGACGCTGATGCTCGCGGGGTACTTGATCCTCACCCACGAGAAGATCCTCGCCTTCCTGCGCGAGCTCGCCGCGCCCTCGTCGCGCCCCGCGTTCGATCGCTTCCTGCGCCGGCTCGATCGCGGCCTCTCCGGCGTCGTCCGCGGGCAGCTGGTGATCTGCGTCGTCAACGGCGTGCTCTCGGCGATCGGCTTCTCGCTCTTCGGCCTGAAATACTGGCCGATCCTCGCCCTGCTCGCGGGCGCGATGTCGGTGATCCCGATCTTCGGATCGATCCTGAGCTCGGTGCCCGCGGTGGCCATCGGCCTCACGCAGGGGCCGGCGACGGCGTTCGGCGTGCTCGCGTGGATCCTCGGCATCCACCAGCTCGAGGCGAACTTCCTCAACCCGAAGATCATCGGCGACGCGGCGAAGATCCACCCGGTGCTGGTGGTGTTCTCGCTCATGGCCGGCGAGCATTTTTTCCAGCTCGTGGGCGCCCTGTTCGCGGTGCCGGCCATGTCGATCGCCCAGACGATCTTCCTGCATTTCCGCGAGACTTCGCTGGGGATCTCCGATCCGACGGCGTCGATCATCCCCCCGGCTCGCCCGGCCGACGACGTGCTCAGCGACACGGCATCACCAGAAGATTGAAGATTTCCGCTCCTGATATGAAATAAGCTCCCCCGACAGGTCGAACCAGCCGGGTGGTGCAATGAGACGCTGCCAAGCTTTCCTCGTCTTCGGGATTCTCCTCGCCGGGCTCGGTGGGTGCGCTGCCGCGCCCGCGGCGCCCGTGGTTCCCACGCCGCCGCCGCCGCGGATCGAAGGCCCGACCGCGGCGCTCGCCGAGCCGGTGATGGCCGAGGTCGTCGCGCGCGCGCTGCCGGCCGTCGTGCTCCTGCTCAACACCAGGGCCGACGGGACGACGACGTACGGGGCGGGCCTCATCGTGGGCAAGGACGGGCGCGTCCTCACCAACTACCACGTGATCGCCGGCGCGAAGTCGCTCGGCGCGATGCTCTACAAGCCCGGCCGCGTCAGCTACACGCCGATGGATGGTGGGCTCTCGCGCTACATCTTCGAGAACCAGAACGACGTGATTGCCACGACGCTGATCGAGGGCGACGCGACGTCGGATCTCGCGATCGTGAAGATCGACGCCGACACGTCGGCGCTGCCCGAGCTGGTCTTCTCGAAGGAAAAGGTGCGCCCGGGCGAGCGCGTGTTCGCGCTCGGGCACCCGCAGGAGACGGTGTGGTCGTTCACGGCGGGCGCGGTCTCGGCCCTGCACAACGGGGCGATCCAGCACGACGCCGTGCTCAGCAGCGGGAGCTCGGGCGGCCCGCTGCTCAACGCGCGCGGCGAGGTCGTCGGCGTCAACACGGCGCGGGTCACGAGCGAGAGCCGCGGCCTCTCGTTCGCGCGACCGATCGAGATGGCGAGCCGCTTCCTCGCGCGTGGAGCCGATCGCGACGAGCTCGATCAGACCTCGCCCGAGAAGGCCGTCGTGAGCTGCTGGCACGCGCACGAACTCTCGTCGCCGAGCGTGACCGAGTGCGTGGACTGGGACGCGCAGTGGCAGGTGTTCCGCTCGGCGATCGACGCCGTGCGCTCGCCGCGCCTGTCGCCGAAGACGGCCGAGCTCGTGGCGCGCTACGGCGGCTCGAGCGACGACAAGGCCGGCTGGATCCAGAAGAGCAAGGCCGCCTTCGCCGATCACCTGCGATCCTCGACCGGATCGCGCAGTGAGCCGATGCAGCGGGCCGTCGCGGCGGCGCGCGCGCTCACGTCGACGGGGGCCGAGGCTGCGTCGTCGTCGTCGCGCGCGCCCGGCGCGGTCGAGGCCACGGCCGAGGGCGGCGCGGTGGCCGAGCTCGCCACCATCGACGCCGATCGGCAGAAGAAGAAGCGCGAGCAGAACGGGATCAAGGTCGACCTCGAGAACCCGAAGACGGTGCGCGATCTGCTGCGCATGGGCGTCCGCGTCGAGGAGACGCGCGCCGTCGACGCCGACCGCGTCTGGGTGCTCCTCGCCGGTCGGAACCCCGACGGCAGCCCCTATCACTACTCCGAGTGCTGGGTGAAGGTCGGCGCCCGCTGGGTGCAGCGCACCTCGCCGCGAAACGAAGATCTGGCCCTGTTGCCCTCCGGCTGGGCCCCGCCGATCGATGATTTTCAGTATGCCCGGCAGCGCCTGATTGCCACTCTCGTGAGCGGCGGAGTCGGCGGCTAGGAGCCTGGCGCGTCAAGCCTCGAGGATGCGGCGAAAGGCCTCTTCGATGGCCTTCGCGACGGCGCGTATCCGCGGGACGCTGCGAAGATCCTTGTGGCAAACGAGCCAGGCGTCGATGGCCGGCGGCGCCTCGTCACCGGTGAAATCAGTGGTGATCTCGACGAGCTTCGCGTCGCGGCCGACGAGCTCGGGGAGCAGGCAGATGCCCTGTCCGGCGGCCACGGCGGCCAGGTGCGCGAGGTCGGAGCTCGATCGGAGGGTGAAGCGCGCGGCGCCCCGGGCGACGAGCCAGGCTTCCGGGGGCATGCGGCGCAAGGCGCCGTCGAAGCCGAGGAAATCGTGGGCGGCGAAGTCGCCGCGGCCGAGGTGCCTTTGCGGGAGCCGCCGCGCGACGTAGCGCTCGGAGGCGAAGAGGCCATAGCGGATCGTGCCGAGTCGGCGCTCGACCAGCACGTCGGACGACGACCGCACCATGCGGATGCCGAGATCGGCCTCGCGGCCGGCGATATCGACGAGGCGAGCGTCGGAGGAGAGCTCGAACAGCGTCTCGGGGTGCAGCTCCTGGAACGCGGCGAGCACCGGGGCGATGGGGCGGAGAAAGCCTTCGCCGACCGAGATCCGCACCGTCCCCGCGAACGGCGCGGCCTGCCCGTCGCGGCGGATCGCCTGGAGGCCCCGCTCGATCTGCTCGGCGAGCGCGACCAGATCGAGCGCGTCGGGCACGACCGAGGTCCCGGTGGTGGTGCGGAGGACGAGCGGGCGTCCCAGAGCGGCTTCGAGCGCGTCGATGCGGCGTGACGCCGTCGACGTCGAGAGCCCGAGCGCGCGGCCCACGGCGAGGAAGCTGCCATGTCGGTGGACGGCGAGCAGCACGCGGAGATCGTCCCAGGTCGGCGCGTCGCTTTCCATTCGTGGAAATCAGCTTGTCATCCCTGCCCATTCCCGGCCACCCCCCTGACGACGCATATCTCCCTGGCGACCTCGTTTCCCTGGATCACCCGGGGCCGGCGGCGCGGAACGAGCTCATCGTCATGCACGCATATCCCTTCTCGGACAAGGTCGTGGTCGTCACCGGCGCTTCTCGCGGAATCGGAGAGGCCTTTGCGCGTGAGCTGGTGAGTCGCGGCGCGCGCCTCGTCCTGGTGGCGCGGAGCGAGCCCGGCTTGCGGCGCCTCGCCGACGAGCTCGCCCACGCGCCCGGGGCAAAGCACGCGGCCGAGATCGTCGCGGCGGACCTCTCGGCGCCGGGCGCGGCGGCGAAGCTGGCGGCCACGCTGCGCGAGCGCGGCCTCTCGGTCGATGTCCTGGTGAACAACGCTGGCTTTGGCACCTTCGGCCGCTTCGGGGATCTGCCGCTCCAGGAGCAGAGCAACGAGATCGATCTCAACGTGCGGGCCCTCGTCGAGCTGACGCACGTGTTGCTGCCGCAGATCGAGAAGAACCGGGGTGGCATCATCCAGGTGGCCTCGACGGCGGCGTTCCAGCCCCTCCCGTACATGGCAGTGTATGCTGCCACGAAAGCCTTCGTGCTCTCGTTCAGCGAGGCGCTCTGGGCCGAGTATCGCCCGCGCGGCGTGCGCGTGCTCGCGCTCTGCCCCGGCGCCACCGATACGCCCTTCTTCGAGCGGAGCGGGGATGAGGCCGCTGTCGGCGTCAAGGCCTCTCCTGCCGAGGTGGTCCGCGTCGGGCTCGCGGCGTTCGACCGCAACCGGAGCCACGTCATCCAGGGCGCGAAGAACTACCTGACGGCGCAGATCAGCCGGCTGGTACCGCGGCAAACGACGCTGCGGATCACCACCGGGATCCTGGAGCCCCGGGCTCGAGGCCTCGAGTCGAAGTCGGGCGGCGCCGCGGCGCGGATGCGCTGACACCGTTGATCACGGCTTCGCGCTCTCGTCGTGCGGAGCGGCGTCGCCGGTGAGGGCCTGGAGACGGACGCCATAGGGGGTGTTCGGGTGGAGGGCGATGAAGCGCCGCGCGCGCGCCGTCGCCACGTTCGCGTGGCCCGATCGCGCGAGCGCCTCGATGCGGAGCACCTCGGCCTCGATGCCGAGGAGGCCATGCGGGAACTGCTTCTGGTGGGCTTCGAGCGTCGCGAGCGCGCGGGCGGGCTGCCCCGCGAGGAGCTCGGAGCGGGCCTGTTGCAGCGAGGCTACCTCGTCGGCGAGGTGGCTTTGCGGGGGCGAGGACGCGACGGCGGGCGCCTCGGCGGGCTTCGCGGGATCGGCGTCGACCGCCGATGGGACCGCGGCGCGAGCCTGGACGGTGGGAGTCGTCGATTGCGGCGCCACAGGCCCGCTCAGGGCCTCGACGGGCTCCGGCGGAGACTCGGTGGCTGCCGCGGGGAGGACAGGTGGGCTCGGCGCGACGCGGGGAGGCGCCGTCGTGACGGCGACCGAGCTCGAGCGCGCGTGCGAAAGCGCGGCGAGGACACCGCCGCTCGTGACCGCGATCGCGACGACGAGGCCGAGGACCACGCTCTTGGTCAGGAGCGCTGCTGCGAGGCTCTTCGGGAGGACCCTCGCGGCGATCGACGCGGCCGTCACGCCGGCGCCGGAGGCCGCGACGCCGAGCAGCGCGATCTTGCGCGCGCGCGCGTCGTCCGCGTCGAGCACGCGCGCCGCCGACAGCAGCGACGCGCCGAGATCGCCTTCTTCCACGAGCCGCCTGGGATCACTCATCGACCGTTCCTCGGTGTGCGCGCCTTGAGTCGCGCGACCTCCGCCTGAAAGAGCTCGCGACCGCGGCGGAGCCTCGAGGCCGCCGTGCCTTGCGGGGCGCCGATCAGCGCCGCGATCTCCGCGAGCGTCATCTGTTCGAGCTCGAACAGGATGAAGACGGCGCGCACGTCGAGCGGCAGCGACGCGAGCACCTCGTCGAGGAGATCGCGGGCGCGGCGCTGATCGAGCAGCTCGTCGGCGGCGGGCACGGGATCTTCGTGGGCCGCCAGGGCGTCGTCGCCGATCTCGCCGCGGCGCTTGATCGCGCGGCGCGCGTGGGACGCGACGCGGAGCGCGATGCCGAAGAGATAGCTGCGCTCGCTCCCGGCCGTGATGTTCGCGAGCTTGCGCGCCGCGAGGAGGAACACCCGCTGCGCGGCGTCGTCGACGTCGGCCGCGGGGACGCCGAGGCGCCGGAGCGAGCGCCACACGAGCTCGAAGTGTTCGTGGCGCAGGGCGCGGAAGCGGGCCTCGTCGAACGCGAGCGCGGGCTCGTCTCGGTCTTCGGCCTCCATGCCGAAGGCGGGATCATCGTCGAACGCGGCCCCGATTTCGAGCATTGCTGGCGTCATGCCCCGGACCGCGATCTTTGATCACGGAAAGCGCGGCGGGGTCGTCGAGCCGAGGAGGAAGCCCGCGCCGAGGCTCGCGAAGCCGGCGATCGGGGGCGCGGTGTGGGCGTCGACCGGCGGCGTACCGAGGACGAAGCGATCGCGGATCAGCGGTAGCGCGAGGCCCGCTTCGAGCTCGACGTGCATCGACGCGGTGATCGTCCACTGCACGCGCGCGGCGAGCGTCGGCGCGATCCACGGGCGCGTGGCCGCGGCCGGGTGCGCGAGATCGCCGCCCTGGCCGTGAAGGATCCCCGCGTCGATCCCCGAGCAAGGGCGCGTGGTGAGCGGCCCGAGCGCGAGCGCGACCGGGCACGCCGAGGCGCGCGCGGTGAGCCAGACGAACGTCACCGTGCCGCCCGGCGTGGGGGTGGTGGGGCTCGCGGCGAAGGCGAGGGCGAAGCGCAACGAGGGGGCGAACCCGCTCGTGGTGCGCCACGTGCTCCAGTCGAAGAACGGCTCGACGCCGCCGGCGAGCCCGGGCGCGAGGCCGCCGCGCGCGCTCGCCATCGCGCCGAGCTCGACGCGCGGCCAGGGCGCCTGATCGCGTGATGCGAGGCGATCCGGGGGCGCGGGGAGGGGAGCGGGTCGTGGTGAAGGCGCGCGCACGGGCGCCGGTGATCGCGCGCGCGGGGGTGACGCCGTGGGGCCGCTGTCGATCGTGAGCGCCGTGAACAGCGCGAGCGCGGAGACGATCTCGTCGCAGCGCGGGCTCGCGACGTCGCGGCTGAACGTCGTCCCGTCGAGCTCGTCGACGCGGAGGCGGCCCACGAGCTGGTTGCCTTCGGGGGCGATCGCGATCGCGAGCCGCCGCGCCGGCGCGCCCGGCGGCGCCTCGAGCAGGTTCGGTGTCTGCGCGCGCACGGCATCGAGAAACGCAGCCTCGTCCGGGCAGGCGGCGGCGGCGTTGTAGGCGATCACGACCGGCGCGATGGTCGCGGAAGCGAGGAGCGGTGAGCAGAGGACGACGAGGCCGGCGCTCCAGGCCGCCGCGCGGGCGCAGGCGGAGCGAGAGGTGCGAGGCCGGCCCATGGCTTTCCGGCTATCACAAAGCGCCGCGCTCGGCCGGGCTGTCGCGCGATCAGGGAGCGAGCTTGTCCACCGTCATGTGCGGGCCAGCGTCGTACGCGCCGACGACGGCGCCACACGGATCCACCTTCACGGTCGTGTGATCCGGCCAGGGATGCTGCCAGAGAAACGCCCCGCCGCCGTCGAGCTTCACGGCGTACGTCTGCGCGGCCATGCTGCCGAGGGGGCCTCCGCCGGAGTCCACCCAGCCGGTGAGCGCGCCCGAGAGAACCACGCTCCCGTTGGCGTCGGCGACGGCGTTGCAGCGCTGGCCGAGGCCGCCGCAGAGCCCGACACCGGGGCTGCCGAAGCTCTTGCTCCACACGTGGGCGCCGGTGGCGCTCCGGTGCACGAGCGGGCGGCCCAAGGCGGTCTCGAGCGCGTCGCTGCGGCGTGACGCCGTCGACGTCGACAGCCCGAGCGCGCGACCCACGGCGAGGAAGCTGCCGTGCCGGTGGACGGCGAGCAGCACGCGGAGATCGTCCCGGGTCGGAGGAGCGTTATCCATTCCTGGAAATCAGCTTGTCGTCCCTGCCCATTCCCGGCCACCCCCCTGGCGACCCATGTTGCGGGTGCAGACCCCGTTTCCCCGGATCACCGGGGCCGGCGGCTCGCCTCGGGCTCATCGTCATGCACGCGTATCCCTTCGTCAACAAGGTCGTTGTCGTCACCGGCGCTTCTCGTGGAATCGGAGAGGCCTTTGCCCGCGAGCTCGTGGCCCGCGTGGCCCCGTGGCCCTCGTGGCGCGGAGCGAGGCGGGGCTCCGGCGCCTCGCTGACGAGCTGGCGCGGCGCCCGGTGGGGGCGCCGCGCCAAAGCATGCTCCGCAGTTCGTCGCGGCGGATCTCTCGGCGCCCGGGGCGGCGTCGAGGCTCGCGGCCACCCTGCGCGAGCGCGGGCTGTCGGTCGACGTCCTGGTGAACAACGCGGGGTTTGGCACCTTCGGCCGCTTCGGGGATCTGCCGCTGGAGGAGCAGAGCAACGAGATCGATCTCAACGTGCGCGCGCTCGTGGAGCTGACCCACGTGTTCTTGCCGCAGATCGAGCAGAACCAGGGCGGGATCATCCAGGTCGCCTCGACGGCGTCGTTTCAGCCCGTCCCGTTCATGGCAGTCTATGCTGCCACGAAGGCGTTCGTACTCTCGTTCAGCGAGGCGCTCTGGGCTGAATACGGCCCGCGGGGCGTGCGCGTGCTGGCCCTGTGCCCCGGCGCTACCGACACTCCCTTCTTCGAGCGGAGCGGGGAAGAGGCCGCCGTGGGCGCCAGGGCCTCTCCCCTGGATCTGGTCCGTGTCGGGCTCCTGGCGTTCGATCGCAACCGCAGCCACGTCATCCACGGCGCGAAGAACTACCTGACGGCCCAGACGAGCCGCTTCGTCCCGCGGGAGGCGGCGCTGCGGATCACCTCTGGAATCATGGAGCCCCGGGCGCGGAGCCTCGAAGCGAAGTCCAGCGGCGCCGCGGCGCGGATGCGCTGATCGAGGCGGGCACCCGGGTCGTCGGCCATGATGATGGGCGTGGACCGCGGCAGGGGTGCTGTCGATCACGGAGCGAGCTTGTTCACCGTCACGCCCACGGCCACTCCCACGTCTCTGGCGCAGAGCACCGCGCCGCACGGATCGACCGTCGTCAAGGTGTGAGCGGGGAGCAGATGGTGCCAGAGGAACGCGCCCGAGCCGTCGAGCTTCACGACGTACGTCTGCTCGACCATGCTCCCGAGGGGCCCTCCGCCGAAATCGACCCAGCCCGTGAGCGGGCCCGAGAGGACCACGCTGCCGTCGGCCGCCGCCGTGGCCTTCCCCGATTGACCGCAAGAGGGCCAATCCGGGCAGAACGCCGCGCCGGGAGCGCCAAACCGCTCGCTCCACACGTGGGCTCCGGAGGCATCGAGTCGCGCGATCGCCAGGTCGCGCGTGCCCAGGCTGGTGAGCGGTCCTCCGCCGAGGTCGATGGTCCCCGTGAACGGGAGGCTCACGAGCAGGTCACCCGACGGAGACAGGCGGATGTCTGGATCGATGACGTCGAGCTTCTGGCTCCAGACGCAGGCGCCCGAAGCGTCGACCTTGGCGAGCAGAGTGCTTCCGCTCGGGCTGCTCGTCAGCGGTCCGCAGCCCACGTCGACCGTGCCTTGAAAATGGACGTCGAAGAGGATGACGCTTCCATCGGCCGTCTGGCCGAGGGAGTCGAGATAGCCAGTCGCGCCGTAGTCGACGTCGATACCGTGGCTCCAGAGGCATTGCCCGGTGGCGTCGAGTCGGGCCAGGTACGCCGCTCCGGGGCCCGCGATGGGGCCGCAGCCGAGGTCGAAACCCGCGCCCTGCGTTCCGGCGAGGAAGATGTCTCCGCCAGCGCCGGGGATGAGCGACACGTGGTCGGGGACGGTCCTCGAGAACACCTGCTGTCCGGCGGTGTTCAACTTGAAGAGCTCGGACGGCACTCCTGCCTGGCGATAGACGGCGAAGAGCTCGCCGCCGGCGTTGACCGTGCTGGGGAAGACTCCAGCTTTGTATCCGAGATTGAACCAGCCCTGGGCGATCGTGTCAGTCTCGATCTTGTCCGAGTGTAAGCCCATTCCTTCCAGGATCGTGGCCGAAAACACGTGATGTCGGTCGCCATAGACCCACGCGCCAGCGAAGATCCCGCCGCCGACGCCGGTCAGGGCTCGATTGCCCAGGTACAGGCCACTGCTGTCGAGCTCGTCGAGCTGGATGCCGACTGCGTGGGTGCCGCCGGCGACCGCGATGGAATACGACGTGCTCACGAAGATGCGGGCTGTGGAGCCCGCGAAGATGTCCTGGAGCTGCCAGCCCTGGGGATCGTTGACGAAGAACGGTGACGGCCCGGGCGCCGGGCGGGTGGTGGTCCAGGCGATGTCGCCGCCGTTGAATCCCGGCGTCGCGCAATCGAGCACGGGCGCTCCGCCGGTGCCGGAGGACGAGGCGGACGAGGCGGACGAGGCGGACGAGTCACCGGTGCTCGCAGCAGACGAAGAAGCGAAGGCGCCACCCGCTCCAGCGCTCGTCGACGAGGCCGGCGCGCCCCCTGCGCCGCTGCTGCTCGCGGAGGTGGCCGATACCGCGGCTCCACCGGCCCCGCCCACGCTCGCCGACGCTGATGACGAGCTCGTGGAAGCAACCCCACCGCCGCCGCTCGTGGACGCGACGCTGGAGACGCTGCCGAGGCCCGTCGACGAGGATGCGCTCGCGCCGCCCGCGCCGCCGGTGACAGTGGTGGACGGGGTGCAGCCCGGCGATCCTCCGGCGGCGGCGAGGAGGAGCGCGGCGCCGAGCACACCGCGCGTGGGAGCTGTGAAGACGAGGTGATCGGAGGAGCTGGAGCGAGGTCGAGCGATGGTCATGGGCGGCGATCTCCGGCGAGCGGTCACCCTCCTCGCCGCTCTTCGAAAGATCTTCGCCCTGCTGATCAGAAAGCTCGGAAGGCGCGCCGAGCGCCGTGCTGCGCATCGCGCGAAGCGCTTGGCGCTCGATCCGCAGCCTGGTGGAGCTAGCGCGAGGCCGCGGGAGTCAGCGCGGCGGCGATCTCCTCGGCCGATTTCGCGGTGAACAGGTCAGCCCACTGGTCGAGCGTGTCAGCGTCGTGCATCGCGTCGATCGCGGCGAGGATCGCCGACGGAGGGGCACCGAACCGGGCTTGATAGAGCCGGGGCAGCATCTTCTTGACGCCCTGCTCGAGGCCCTTCTTGACGCCCTGCTCGACGCCCTTCCTCTCGATCTGCAACGCCCACTGCTCGTAGAGCTCCATCGTGCTCATCAGGTACTCCCTTTCGTCGGCGTCCGTCGGATCCTGCGGGATCTCGATCCGCAGCGCAAGCAGCGGCGGCATGGCGACGTCCCGCTCCCAGGCGTCGATCGGCAGCCGCCCGAGCTCGACGATGGCCTCGCGCAGGACCTCGCTCGCGCCCATCAACCGCAGCAGCAGCGTCTCGCGCGTTCGGGGCAGCTCGCGCAGCACCACGACACCGACGTGCTCGGCGGCTCGCCCCTCCACGAACGCGGACGGGTATGTCGGGCTCGGTGCAAGCGCGTAGCCGCGGATCACCGCGTCTGGACGACCGGCGGCGAGGATCCACAGCCGCGGGAACGGCGGGCGGGGACCCTTCTGCCGTCGCGCTTCGAGGACGTCGGCGTGATCCGCCAGGAGCTGCTTGCGCACGCAGTCTCGGTAGTCGTCGACGCTGGGCGCATCGTGGAAGGCCTCGAACAGCGTCGAGGGGCCGTCGATCATCCGGCCGAGCAAGCCAATGCGTGCGAGCTCGGCGGACAGGGCCGGATCCAGCTTGAACCACGTATCGATCGCGTGCGCTTCGGCGGCCACTTCGCGCTGGCTTTCGACGAGGCCAGCGCGCGCGTAGACGGCGCGGAGGATGCGCTTGGCGAGCTGATCGAACCGCTTCTGGACCAGGGGAGTCGACGAGCCCATGCCGCACCTCCGCATGAAGAGCGAGGCCGTGTACCACGGGGCCTGCTCCTCTCGCGATCTTCCCCGCCCGAAAGAGCGTGGGCTTGCTCCACGCGCGATTTCCTCTCGCCGAAATTGCGCGTCGCTTGCTCCACGCGCGATTTTTGTTGACCTCGATGTGACGGGGCTTGCTCGTCTGGAGAATCTCCGACCACGAAATTTTGTGGCGCGTGCTATCCGCGCGAACTCCTTCGAGGAAATCCTGCTGCGCCTGCTCCGCCCGGCCGAGTTGCGGGGCTCGTCGACGAAACCGCTTCCAGGTTTGCAAAGCGGTGCCTTACGATTTGCGCATGGCTGGAATTTCCACTGCGGACGACAAAACGGAATCCTTCGACAGCTTGCGCGGACGCTGGCGGTTCGCGCTCTCCCGCTTGAAGAGCGAACCCCATGCGGCGGCTTACGTCGCCGATTTCGTGGCTTTCGGGTCGAAGTGGGCGGCGGCAGACCACAAGGAGATGAGCAGGGAGGACGGCATCACCGACGCCGAGGCCGCGGCGGCGACGGCGGATGGGGGCCTTGATGGGCTCGGGCGGCGGGTGTCGGGCGCCCTCTTCGGCGGCAAGAAGGTGGATGCCACGCTGCCCGCGGCGCAGCCCTATTTCGGCGGCGTGGCGCCGTCGGAGTTCATGCGGCCGCAGCTCGGAAAGCAGCTCATCGGGATGACCGCGTGGCCGGCGCTGCTGAGCCAGGCGACGCAGCCGGCGCTGCTGGCGCTCGCGCCCGAGGCGGCGGCGGTGGTCCCCGCGGCCGAGACTGCGGCGAAGACGTTGATCGCGGCGATCGCGGACCGCGATCTGTTCGAAAACGGCGGGGAGCGGAAGGCGCTGTTCGATACGTTCAACGCGCTCTCGGCGGCGGCGTACGGCGGGCTGAAGGCGTTCGTGCACAGCCACCCGGAGCTGGATTTGCCCGCGGGGTGGGCGGAGTCGTTCTTCCAGCAGGGCGTGGCGGCGTCCGCGCAGCCGAGGACGCTCGGGGCGGCGAACGCGCTGGTCGCGCGGCTCGAGCAAAAGCTCGGCAAAGCGAAGGCCGTGCAGTCGGAGCTGGCGGAGAAGGAAGCCGGGCGGGAGGCGCAGGGGAAGGCGTACGAGGCGGCCCTTGCCGGGGAGGCGGCGGCGCGGAAGGCGGAGGCCGAGGCGAAGAAGGCGCGGAAGGCCGCGGAGGCCGAGGCGAAGAAGGCGAAGCCGAAGAAGTAGTGCCGGACTGCTGCGCGCGGATGCGACGGAGCGATCGGAAAAATTCGCGATTTCCGGCATCCGCGAGCTGGTGCGCCGCGGGCTCCGCCCCGCGGCGCAGATGAAACGGTGACCGCAGCCAGCGGTGACAATAGACTCAGGTATGTCGCCTCCGACGGCCCTCCTTGTGTCTCGTTACCGCGCCTTTGCTGGCGACGAGACGCTGCCCTTGCGGCCCCTCACGCTGCTGTACGGTCGCAACAACTCCGGCAAGAGCGCGCTTTCGCGCGCGCTTGCCATTGTTGGCGCGTCGGTCGCGGAGGACGCCCCCAGCGCGCTCGTCGTTCCGTCGGAGATCCTCCGCAACGGGAGCTTCAAGGACCTGGCCTGGCAGGGAGACGCGGGCGACTACTCGTTCACCCTTGGCCTGCGCTGGGACGCAGGGGAATTGCGAGAAGCTCGCTACACACTCGATGGGGGCCCGGGCCGGCCAACGTACGTGAAGGAACTGGTGCTCAGCGGTGAGGGAGGCAAGGTCTTGTGGTCCGGGCTCGCGCCTCCTCCGCCACGTCTCCTGCGCGCACAAAGCGATCACGGCGGCAGCGAGCTGCGCCTGGTCGGGCTGATCCCACAAGACACCCAGGTTCCTGCTTTGCAATCGTTGCGTGCGCGGATGGTGGCTCTTCGCGGCCGCGTGCAGTGGCTAGACGGTGTTCGTGCTCGACCTGAGCGCGATATCAAGCGCACCGGGACGGCGCCGACCCAATTGACCTCGAACGGGTCCAACACGGCTCAGTTTCTCGTCGAGAGGCCAGATCTGGTGGAGGCGGTGGGGCAGTTTTACGCTTCCCTCAATCCTGCTCGCGATCTGGAGGTCAAGGAGGTGCTGGATATCGGCCATCAGATCACGTTGAATCCCAGGAATCGAGCGAGCTTCAGAATCGATCTCGTCGATACCGGCGAGGGCATGGCGCAGGTGCTCCCTGTGCTGGTCGCCGCGACGTTGGCGGCGCGCGAGGGAGCAGGTGGCTTGCTCGCCATGGAAGCGCCGGAGAGTCACCTCCATGAGCGAGAACGAGTAGTGCGGCGCGAAACCAGGCCCATGCGCCGCGACCTGGCACCCTGTCTCTCTCTCGGTTCGGTAGCCTGGCGCCAGGTTAACGCCTATGCCCCCGGCTCCCCCATCGCCGCGATCCGCTCCAAGCACACCCGCTCCACCCGATCGCGCAGATCCCGCACCCACCCCGCGATCACCGCCAGCTCCTCCGCCGTGATCACATACTTGCTGCTGTACCGCGCGTCGACATAAGCCTTCTTCAGCAGCTTGAAGAGCCGCTCTTCCTCCGATGTCCCGTGAGGAAACACGTTGCGCAGCTCCGGGTGCAAATCCGCCGCGCGCTTGCCGAGGACTTCGAGGTTGTGAGTCTTTGGCTTGTACGCCGTGAGCACGAGGAGGACGCAGTGATAGTACCGCTCCGTGGCCTGATGGAGCTCGAAGGCCGCCTCCTTGCAATATCCCTTCGCGAGACCGAACTCGAACATCTCGTAGAAGCGACCGGCGCTCTTGAACCACTCCTCGAACCAGACCCGAGCCTGCGCGCTCCGCTCCTCCCGCGTCCGCTCCTTGGCCTCGGCGAGCTGGAACTTCCCCGAATCGTGGAGCATGATCCCCTCCTTCTTGACGTCGCTGAAAAAGTAGAACCCCTTCTCGAGCTGCTCGTTCACGTCCTTGATGTCGTGCACGATCAGTGACAGCTCCGTCGGCGCCGCGATCTTCTGCGCCCGGTCCTCGATCTTCGCCCAGAGATCGAGCTTGTCGACCAGCGACGGGCTCTTCACGATCACCAGCACATCGAAGTCGCTGAAGTAGTCGCCCACGGGATCCGCCACCCAGTCCCCGCGGGCGTGGCTGCCGAACAGCACGATCATCTCCACCTTTGCCTCGGCGCGGATGAGCTCGGTGAGCCCTTGGAGCTGGCGTTGCTTCTTGGGCGGGAGGTGGTCGAGGGTGTCTTTCATGGCCTTGGAGCCGGCGAGTATATGCCGACGCGAGCGCGGGATCGGTCACCCGGTCATCCGGTCACGCGGTGAGCTGGAACCGAGCAATTTCTCCGGCCTGGCGAAAGCTCCGCAGCGCGCCGCGGATCGGCTAGATCGGATCGATGTCGATCGACGCCGTCGCTCTGTTTCGCCCGAAAAATCTCGCCGCGCTCCGCCCGTATCTCGATCTCGACGAGGACAGCGAGGAGAGCAACGGCCTCTACGCCGAGGCGCTCGACGACGGCTCCCTGCTCGTTCACACGTTTCAATCGTACGCGGCGTTCGCAGAGAGCCCGATCGAGGGGCGCGCGTGGCTCGCGCAGTTCGGCGCCGATCTCCCGCAGGTCCATGAGGATCCGCGCGGGCTGCTCTTCTTCCCCGACGTCGCCGAGCCGAGCGGGCGCACCTACGACGCCGTGGTGGCCGAGGTCGGTGCGGCCGGCGTGTGGATCCCGGCGACCGCGCTGACGGCCGACGAGGCGCACGCGCGCGAGGCTCAGCTCGTCGTCGGCGTCGCCGAGATCCAGCAGGGCGACGCGCTGCCGCCGCTCGACATGGCGGGGCTCCCGGCGATGGCGCAGCAGCTCTTCGCGTCGATGAACCTCGGATCGCCCGACGGGCCGACGGACATCAACCAGATCATGGCCGCGCTGCAGAAGCAGCTGATGGGCGCGATGGGCGACGCGATGGGCGCGAGCGGCGCGGACCTCGACGCCGAGTTTCCGGGCGACGAGGACGACGAGGAAGACGAGCTCGATCCGCTCGACGCCGCGAAGCAGGCGACCCTGCGCAAGCTCCTCGGCCCGAGTTCGAACGAGTGACGCGTGGAGAAGCGCGGCGCCCGTGAGCGCCGCGCTCGCGATCAGTTCTTGCGGCCGAGCATGAAGTGCCGCCGCCCGTCCGGCAGGATCGTCGGATCGGCGATCTTCAGCATCGCGAGGGCGACCTCGCGCACGCGGCCGTCCTTGTCCTGACGGAGGCGAATGCGATCGCCGTCGGAGCTGATCACCGTGCACTCGCCGAAGTGGAAGTGCGCGACGGAGTCCCCGATCTCGGGGTACGCGTCCATCTGCTCTTGTTTGGGCGCGCGGTTCGGCCGCGTGAGGATCGTCGGCGCCTCGGCCGGCGCGGCCGTCGACGTGCCGTAGTGGAGCGCCGCGCGAGCCGCGTCGGTCTTCGGCGGGGACGAGGCCTGGGGGGCGGCGCGCATCGGCGCGGCCGGCGGCGGCGGCTCGACGCGGGGGGGAGCCGCGGGCAGCTCGATCCGCGCCGGCGGCGCCTCGGCGCGCACCGGCGCTTCGAGACGGATCGGAGCTTCAGCGCGAGGCGGCGGCGCCTCGACGCGAGCCGACGGCGGCTCCGCAGCAGGCTGCGCAGGGGCCTCGATGCGAGCGGGCGCCGAGGACGAGAGCGGCGCGGAGAGCTTGCGCCCCGAGAGCTTCGCGAGGCCGGTGCGCTCGTCGATCGCGCGCGCGAGCGTGACATCGTCGAAAGCCGTGACGCTGAGCTCGATCGCGAAGGCGCGGGCCCAGACGAGCTGGCCGGCGATGATCTCGTTGCCGGCGTCCGTCTCGCGCGCGAGCGTGACGGTGAGGTGCAGATCGAGGGCGCCGCTCTCGATCGCAGCGTTGCCGATGAGCGAGACCAGCGTGGTCGGCGTCTCGATGCGACGGGTCGGCCCCCAGGTGCGCGTCACCTGATCGAAGACGGCGATCTCGGCGGCCTCGAGCGAGCCCGTGCCGATGATCCACGCGGAGCGGGCCTCGGCCTCGCCCAGCGCGCGGATCAACCCGACCGGGAGCTCTTCTCCCCGGTCCATCGCGATGATCAGCGTGCGGGTGCGGTTCGATTCCTGGACGTTCATCAGGGCTTCTTCTCGGTCTCCGGCGGTGACGTTCGCAGCTTGCGCCCGGGGGCGACGCGGCGAGCGGTGATCTCGATCTGCGGCGCGTCCGCCGCGCGCTTGAGGCTCAAGTCGCCGGCTGCGGCGACGATCTTGTCGGCGGGCAAGCCGGCCGCGACGAGCACGCCCTTGAGGGCCTCGGCGCGGCGAGCGGCGAGATCGACGGCCTTCAGCGAGGTGTCGCCGCTGCGATCGGGGAAGGCTTCGATCACGATCGACTCGAGCGGCAGGTGCCCGCGGACGAGCTGCGCGGCCATCTTCGCCTGCTTCTCCACGTCGGCCGTGAGCCCGGCGTTGCCGGCCGCGAAGCGCGCGGGCTTGACGACGACGACGCGATCACCCGCCCAGCTCACGAGCGATTTCGCGCCGGGCTCGGGGCAGCCGTCGTCGTCCTGGTTGCCGTCGATCGTCTCGGCCTCGTTCGGGCACTTGTCGGCCGCGTCGAGGATGCCGTCCTGATCGTTGTCGGGATCGGGGCAGCCGTCGGCGTCCTGAAAGCCGTCCTTGTCCTCGGCCTCGTTCGGACATTGATCCTGCGCGTCGGGGATGCCGTCGAGATCGTTGTCGGGATCAGGGCAGCCGTCGTCGTCGCGGAACCCGTCGAAATCCTCGGCGCCGTTGGGACATTTGTCCTTCACGTCGGGGATGCCGTCCTTGTCGTTGTCGGGATCGGGGCAGCCGTCTTCGTCCTCGAAGCCGTCCTTGTCCTCGGGCTCGTTGCGGCACTTGTCGTCGACGTCGGGGATGCCGTCCTTGTCGTCGTCGAGATCGGGGCAGCCGTCTTCATCCTGGAAGCCGTCGAAATCCTCGGCGGCGTCGCGGCATTTGTCCTTCGCGTCGGGGATGCCGTCGCCGTCGTTGTCGGGATCGGGGCAGCCGTCGTCGTCCTGGAAGCCGTCGCGATCCTCGGCGACGTCGGGGCACTGATCGTCGCGATCGAGGATGCCGTCGCCGTCGCGATCGTGGCCCGTCGGCGCGTAGCGGAGGCCGAGATCGAAGCGAAATCGCGGCGTGGTGACGGCCTCGGCGCTGAGCGGGATCGGGCCGCCGCCGCCGAGCGTGAACCCGAGATCGCCGGCGAAGAACGGCGCGGTGGTGACCGAGGCGATCCACTCCGCGGGCACGAGCGTGTGGCTCGTGCCGGCGGCGCTGCCGAGCCCGCTCGGGGCCTGCTTGGCGAGCGTGAGCAGGGCGAACGCCTCGCCCGAGACGGAGAGCATACCGTCGGGGATTACCGCGTACGAGGCGCCGAGCGAGTAGTAAATTTGCGAGCCGATGCCGACGTTGGCGAGCCGGCTCTCGCCGCGGATCCGCGCGCCGGCCTGGGCCGCGAGATCGAGCTTGCCGAAGCGCTGATCGAAGGTGAGCGAGGGCGCCGCCGTCATCGTCGCGGCGCCGGCGAACGCGCCCGGCGACGACGTGGGAGCCGCGAAATCGAGGCGAAGCGTCAGCGCGGGGCCGTGGAGCTCGCCCACCCGCGAGCGCTCGACGATCGCCAACGCGCCGCCGAAGCGGAAGTCGCGCACGGTGCTGCGGACGAGCTCGTCCTTGGTGCCCGTCACGGCGCCGAGGCCCGCGCCGCTCTGGTAGAGCGTGACGGGCGCGGCCAGCGTCAGCTCGAAGCGATCGCTGATGCCGAGCGAGCCGAGGAAGCTCGCGTCGACGGCGTTGTCGATGGCGTGGATGGTGGTGCCGGCGCGGCTCGGCGACGAGACGGCGAGCCCGATCGGACGCGAGAGGTAGCTGAGCACGAGGCCGAACGAGGCACGCCCCGCGGGCATGGTCATCGTCGGCGCGACGGAGAAGAACGGCCCCGCGCCCGGCGTCGCCCAGAGGTTGTCTCCGTCGATGCAAGTCGACAGGCCGTTTGCGGGCTTGCAGCTCTGCGCTTCGGCGCGCGCCGCGCTCGCGAGGAGGGCGGCGCCGGCGAGCCAGGCAGCGACGTACGAGCCGCGCCACCGCGACACGAAGGCCGGCTGGGTGGGCGCCTGGGGACGCGAATCCATCGCGGCGTGCTCTACACCCGCTGCGGGCAGGCTCGGAAGCTCATTCGTCCGGCGCGGAGAAACACGCCCGGGAGGCGGCGATTTACCTGGGTGCTTGCTCGCGCCGACGCGCCAACGTACGTCGCCGCCGCTCATGATCGACCCTCTTCATCCGCTCCTTCTCGGCTCGGCGTCGCCTCGGCGGCGCGAGATCCTCGCCACGCTCGGCCTGCCGCTCGTGGTGATCCCCGCCGTCGTCGACGAGTCGGTCTTGCGTGGAGAAGAAGCTCTTCCGTACCTCGCGCGCGTCGCGGCGATGAAGCTCGCGGCGACCGGCGCGCGGCCTGAAGCGGCGAGCGCGGGCGCCGTGCTGGTGGCCGACACGACGGTGATCCTCGACGCGCAGATCCTGGGCAAGCCGGCCGATGAAGCCGAGGCGCGAGCGATGCTGCGCGCGCTCTCCGGCCGCGCCCACCAGGTCTCGACGCGCTTCGCGATCTCCGGCCCCGACGCGCCGACGCGCCCGCTCCACGAGGAGACGGTGAGCACCCAGGTGTTCTTCCGCGCGCTCGACGAGGCGGAGATCGAAGGCTACGCGGCGACGGGCGAGGGCCTCGACAAGGCGGGCGGCTACGCGGTGCAAGGCCTCGGATCGTTCGCCGTGGCGCGCCTCGAAGGCTCGTACGCCAATGTCGTCGGCTTGCCCGCGTGCGAGGTGGTGAGCGCGCTGCGGAAGCTCGGGCTGCTCGCGACGTTCCCGCTCGCGGCGCGGCGCTCGGCGTGATCGTGGAGGCGCCCGCGTCTCGCAGCGACGCGCGCTGGGTCACCGCGCTCGCGCTCGAGGTGCGCCTCGCCGTGGTGATCTGGGCGGCGTCGCGCTTCCCGCCGACGGCGGATGGAACCTATTACCAGCGCATCGCCGAGCGCATCGCCCAGGGCCTCGGCTACACGTGGCTCTGGCCTGACGGCGCGGTGACGTACGCCGCGCACTACCCGATCGGCTACCCCGGCGCGGTGGGCGCGATCTACGCGCTCGTGGGGCCGCACCCGTGGGCGGCGATGGTCCTCAACGCCGTGCTCGGCGCGCTCGCCGCGTACGCCGCGCATCGCCTGGCTGCGCGCTCGGGATCGCGCGCGATCGCGCTCGTCGCCGGGCTGCTCGTCGCGCTGCACCCGGGCCTCGTCGCGTACACGCCGGCGCTGATGACCGAGGGCGTCGTCGCCTCGCTCCTGGTGATCGCCGCGGCCGTCGCGGCCTCCACGCGCGATCGAAATGGCTCGCGCTGGCCAGGCCTCGCGCTCCTCGGCGTCGTCCTCGGCGCGGCGACGCTGGTGCGCCCGCAGTCGCTGGTGCTCGCGCCGCTCTTCGCCGCGCTCGCCATCGACGGCGGCCTGCGGCGTCGCGCGATCGCCGCAGCCTTCGCCACGATGATCGCGCTCGCGGTGTGCGCGCCGTGGACCGCGCGCAACTGCGTACGGATGAAGCGCTGCGCCCTCGTGAGCGTCAACGGCGGGTGGAACTTGCTCATCGGCGCCGACGCCGCGTCGACGGGCGCGTGGTCGCCGGTGCAGGTCCCCGACGCCTGCCGCGAGGTCTACGACGAGGCCGAGAAAGATCGCTGCTTCGGCCGCGCCGCGCAGGGCTACATCGCCGAGCACCCGCTGGCGTGGGTCGGCCTCGCGCCGAAGAAGCTCGCCGCGACGTTCGACTACGCGGGCGCGGCCGGATGGTATCTCCACGCCTCGAACGCCGAGGCGTTCCCCGATCGCGCCAAGGTCGCGCTGGGCGCGGTGGAGACGCTGTTCGAACGTGTCGTGCTGGTCCTCGCGCTGGTGGGCATGGCGCGCCGCCCGGGCCTCGACGAGCCGCGTCGTCGTCGGATCGCGCGCGTCGTCGTCACGCTCGTCGGCGTCGCCTTCGCGCTGACGCTCCACGCCTGGGTCGGCTACGCGGCCCTCGTCGTCGCGGCGATCCTCCACGGCCGGGCGCTCCTGCGCGGGCCGGTGCTCGTCAGCGCGACCGCCGCGACCGTGGCGGCGACGGTGGCCACGCACGCCGTGTTCTTCGGGGCCGGGCGTTACTCGCTCGTGGTGTTCCCCCTCGTCTCGGCGCTCGCGGCCCTCGCGTTCACCCCGACTCGCACGACGACGTCACCGCGTCTTTGACAGGGCCGCGCCGGGCGGCCTATTCTGCGCTGCGACTCGTTACCGTGGCGGTGGAGGAAAGACCGAGATGGCCCTGATCGAGACTGAAGAGGCTGCTCGCCGGCTGGCGCGCGCCATCGCGAGCGATCTCTCGCTCTACAACGAAGAGAAGATCGTGCAGGGCATCCAGAGCGACGACCTCTTCGCGAAGCTCGCCGAGGAGATCGAAGAAGGCCGCGCGCTCTACAAGAGCCGCGTCCAGCCCGACCTCTACCAGAAGAATTTCTACGACCGCGCCCTCGTCGACATCCTCGTGAAGTCGAAAGGTCACATCAAGTCGAAGATCTGGTAGCGCGCCCGGCGCCTGTCGGCCGGGGCCCGGAGCCCTACCGCGACAGGCGCTTCCGCAGCGCGGCGAGGCAGCGCGCGAGATCGTCGGGCAGCGGGCTCTCCCAGCGCACCGGCTTCTTCGTCGCGGGATGGACGAAGCCGAGCACGCGCGCGTGGAGGGCCTGGCGTCCGAGCGCCGCTCCCGCAGCGCGCAGCGTCGGATCCTGGGGCATCTTCCCGTAGAGCGGATCGCCGAGGATCGGCGTGCCGCCGCGCTCGGTGAGGTGCACGCGGATCTGGTGGGTGCGCCCCGTCTCGAGGCGACACGACACCAGCGTCGCCGCGCCGAGCGCCTCGACGACGCGCACGTGCGTGATCGCGACCTTGCCGCTGTCGGTGAGTGACGTGAAGCGCAGCCGCTCGCTGCGGTGCCGCCCGTAGAGCGTGCTGATGGTCGCGTCCTTCGCGTGGCCGACGACGATCGCCCAGTATTCGCGCTCGATCGCGTGCTTCGCGAAGAGCGTCTTCAGCGCCTCGCGGGTGCGCGCGTCCTTGGCGACGACGAGCAGCCCGCTGGTGCCCTTGTCGATGCGGTGCACGATCCCGGGGCGCAGGTGCCCCGCCGGATCGCGCGGATCGATCGGCGCGCGATCGAAGCCGCCGCGCGCGAGCAGGCCGTTCACAAGCGTGCCGGTCGCGTGGCCGCGCGCGGGGTGCACGACGAGCCCCGCGGGCTTGTCGACGACGATGAGGTGCGGGTCCTCGTGCACGACGCGGAACACCACCGAGGCATCGGGCAGCGCCGTCGTGGCCGCGGGCGGCTCGGGCTCGATCGCCACGCGCGCGCCGGCCGCGATCTTCCCCGCGACGCGCCCCGGGACGCCGTCGACGAGGACGCGCCCGTGCTCGATCCAGCGCTGCACCTCGGCCCGCGACGCCCCCTGGCCCGCGCGCTCGAGGAGCTTCACCACCAGCTTGTCGAGGCGGTCGCGCGGATCGGTCGGCGCGACCTCGAACGTCATCGGCGCGCTCACGCGATCTGGATCTCGTGCAACGGGCTCAGTAGTCCGTCTCGCCGTCGTCTTCTTCTTCGCCCGAGCCGAGCTCCGGGTTCGCCGCGACGTGCGACTCGAGATCGTCGAGCCGCTGCGTCTCGTTCAGCGCGAGGAGCCCCGACTGATCGCACAGGTAGAGGTCGAACGCCGTGTAGCGCACGTACACCCGCACGTTGGTGTCCTCGTTCTCGAGGCCGAGGATCGGCAGCTCGCCGTCGCGCCGCGCCTCGCCGAGGTAGAGCGCGTTCCACGGCTGGCCAGGCAGCCCCGGCAGGCGCACGACCTTGGCGCGGATGCGCGAGTCGGTCCACCCGAGGTCGGTCTTGGCCTCGGCCAGCTTGCGCACGCTGGTGATGCGCGGCCGCGGCGTCACCGGATCGGTGCCGAAGCGCCCGCGCCCATGGAAGCGCTTTCCCAGGGTGCTGAAGGTGTAGTCGAACGCGAGGAAGGCTCGCAGCGAGGGCGGGAGCTCCACCATCAGCTTCGACTCGAGGCGGTCGAGGGCGATCGGGCTCGCGCCGACGGCCTCGACCGCGTTGGGTCGCTTCTTCAGCCGATCGATGACCCGCTGCACGAGCCGAGCCCCGCCGGAAGGCGCGCTCTTGATAACCGGGCCACGTTGGTTGGATGCCATGTCCTCAACACCGCCGACGCGGCTGCTCCTCGTTCTTGGCTGGGCGTCGTTGCGCTCCCAGGCGTTCGGGTCGGGCTTCCATGCTTTCACACTGTCCCGAGGCCCATCGTCAAGGCGTTTTTTCGATTCCGACTTCCGCCGTCGCTTCTGATCCGTCCCCATTCGCGGCTAGCGAGGGGTTTCGTGCTCGTAGCAGAGCGAGGGCGATGAAGCCCACCGCAACCGCGAACCACAGCGTCGCGAAGCGCACGAGGAGCATCGCGGCCGTCGCCGTCGCCGCCCCGATGTGCGCCAGCGACGCCATCTGACCCTTGAGCAGCCCGTCGGTCACGCCGAGACCGCCGGGCAGTGGGACCAGGGCGCCCGCGAGCGTCGCCGTCGCGTAGATGAACGCCGTCGTCGTCAGCGGCGGGTGCTCGTCGAAGCCGCCGAGGATCACCCAGAGCGCGATCCCCTCGAGCGACCAGGCGGCGATCGAGAGCAGCGTCGGCCAGATCAAGCGCCGCGGCGTCGTCAGCTCGCGCAGGCCGCGGAGCGCGACCGAGACCTTGCTCTCGACCTTCGCGCCGCCGCGCCCGAGGGCGCCGGGCAGCCGCGGCAGCGCGTTCAGGAAGCGCGCCGAGAGCGCGGCCGATGAGACGAACACCAGCAGCGCGATCACCAGGCCCGCGCCGACCGAGGCCCACACCAGCCCGCCCGGGAGGCTCAGGCTGCCGAGGGCGATCAGCGTGATCACCCCGATGAGATCCGTGACCCGCTCGGCGATCACGATCGGCGCGGTGCGCTCGACGGGGACGCCGCGGATCTCCTTCAAAATAATGGATTTGAACACCTCGCCGACCTTGCCCGGCGTCACCGTGAGCACGAAGCCGGAGAGGAAGATCAGCAGGCTCTCGCCCTTGGGGACGCCGCGGATCTCGAGGACGCCGAGGTAGTATTCCCACTTGAGAAAGCGGACCAGGTAGTTCGAGAACGCGAGGCCGCAGGCGGCCGCGAACGTCCACCACGCGAAGGAGCCGAACCTGGCCGCGATGAGCCCGACGCCGCTGTAGAGCACGAACGCGCCGTACACGGCGATGGCGAGGAGCATCGCTCCGATCACCCGGCGGACCGTCTTGCTCATGGTCGCGCTCCCGGCCCGCGTCGCGCCCCGAGCCCGCGCGCGACGAGGAACGCCACGGCGAGCGCGGTCACGACGCCGCCGACGAGGAGGATCGCCCACCACGGAGCCGGCCAGCGCCCGCGCGCGAGCCCGGTGGGATCGGCGCTCTGAGCGAGGAGAAGCAGGTGCACGCGCGGGTCGATACACGCGAGGCCCGCTCAGGGCAACCGATCCGCCACTCGGACACCGTCAATGCACGCACGGCCCCCGTCGTCGAGACGCACGATCGCGGCCTCCGTCCGAGCACGGATTTTCGAGGCGCGGAGCGATCCAAGGCTTTCTATCGGGCCTGGAATTTGCTCTGCTGGGACGGCTCGCCGACCGTGTCGCTTCGCGGCGCTCGGTCCTCGTCGACTTCCTTCGCCGACGCGCCGCTTCCCTGGGCTGCTCGTGCCCGTCTCGAGAGGTTTCACCCGATGCACTCCTCGTCCTCGCCCCGTCGCGGGCTCCTCGCGCGACTTCGAAGCAACGTCTTCGTCGTCTCGCTCGCGGCGACGTTCGCCGTCTCGACCTTCGCCGCGTGCGGCCGATCGGGCCTCGACGACATCGACGGTGAAGGCGTCGGCGGCAGCGGCGGCACGACGACGATGGGCTCGCAGTCGAGCGGATCGCAGTCGAGCGGGTCGCAGTCGAGCGGGTCGCAGTCGAGCGGGTCGCAGTCGAGCGGGTCGCAGTCGAGCGGCTCGCAGTCGAGCGGCTCGATGACCAGCGGGTCGATGAGCAGCGGCTCGATGACGAGCGGTTCGATGAGCAGCAGCGCTTCGTCAGGCGGGCAGATGTGCTTCACCGCGGCCGACTGCAACGACGGCGACAACTGCACCTCCGACATCTGCGACGGCGGCGCCTGCTCGCACCCGCCGCGCGACGACGACAAGGACGGGCACTTCCCCGTCGGCTGCTTCGTCAACGGCGTCGCCGGCGACGACTGCAACGATCTCAACCCCAGCGTCTTCCCCGGCCACCCCGAGGACTGCAAAGACGGCACCGACAACGACTGCAACGGCGTCGCCGATTGCTTCGACGCGGCCTGCAAGGGCGTCCCCGACTGCGGCTGCGTCCCCACGCCCGGCGGCGAGAAGTGCAGCAACGGCAAGGACGACGACTGCGACGGCAAGGTCGACTGCAACGATCCCGACTGCGTCGGGACGCCGGCCTGCGGGTGCGCGCCCACCGAGAGCGGGAAATGCGTCAACGGCTTCGACGACGACTGCGACGGCCAGATCGACTGCGCCGACTCCGACTGCGCGAGCGATCCCGCCTGCACCTGCTCGAGCAACCCCGAATTCTGCGGTGACGGCGTCGACAACAACTGCAACGGCCTCATCGACTGCGCCGATCCGCAGTGCGCGGGCACGGGCGCGTGCAAGTGCGTGATGCCGGGCTTCCCCGAGGTCTGCAACAACGGCATCGACGACGACTGCGACGGCCTCGCCGACTGCGCCGATCCCGACTGCTTGCTCAACGTGGCCTGCCAGCAGTGCACCGCCGAGATCTGCAACGACGGCATCGACAACAGCTGCGACGGGAAGATCGACTGCGCCGATCCGGCCTGCTTCTTCGCCCCCAACTGCAAGCCCGTCGCCGAGATCTGCAACAACAACAAGGACGACGACAACGACGGCAAGATCGATTGCCAGGACACCGACTGCGCCAACAACCCGTTCTGCGTGATCAAGCAGGCCAACTGCCTGTCTCCCAAGCTCATCCCGGGCTCGGGCACCTTCACCGGCGACACGACGGGCAACATCAGCGAGACCAAGGGCCAGTGCGGCGGCGACGCCGGAGAGGCCGTGTTCTACTTCGTGCTCTCGCAGCCCTCGAAGGTCCACCTCGACTCCGCCGGCACCAGCTTCGACTCGGTGGTGTACGTGCGCACCGGCGCCTGCAACAGCGGCAAAGAGATTGGCTGCAACGACGACGACGGGGGCAACCACGCGGGCAAGCTCGACTTCACGATCCTCTACCCGGGCACGTACTACGTGTTCCTCGACGGCTTCACGGTCGACGTCAACGGCGGCGCCAACGAGGGCCCGTTCCAGCTCAACGTCACCATCACGCCGAACCCGCCCGAGGTCTGCAACGACGGCCTCGACAACGACGGCGACCACTTCGTCGACTGCGCCGACCCGGACTGCGTCAACGCGCCGAACTGCTTCAAGTGCAACAACGGCAAGGATCCCAAGCCGGAGTTCGGCCCGGGGGCCTGCACCGACGGCGAGGACAACGACTGCGACGGCAAGGTCGACTGCGCCGACCCCGATTGCAAGGCGAGTGACTACTACCTGAACGAGTGCTGCAACGGCGCCGACGACAACGGCAATGGCATCGTCGACGACTTCAACTGCCGCTGCGCCAGCAACGCGGACTGCACCGGCGGCCAGCTCTGCTACACCCACACGGCGTACGCGTGCGGTATCCCCTGCGACAGCTTCTTCGGGGACGTGTGCCCCTTCGTCGCCGCCGGGTCCTCTTGCAACGCCAACACGCATCAATGTGAGTTTTGAGGAAGGTGCCATGAGAAACAGAATCTTTGCGGTGGGCGTCATCGGGGCCATGGCCGCGATGGCTTACGGCTGCGGCGGGACCGACACGACGACCGGGACCACGGGGACGGGGGGCTCGGCCACCACCTCCACGGCCACGGCGACGGCCTCCGCGACGGCCTCCTCGACGAGCGGCGGGACGACGTCGACCGGATCGATGGGCACGGGCGGCGCCGCGCCGATCGTGTGCACGCCGAGCGACGGCGTGGTCCTGGCGATCGACACGCTGAATTTCGGCGACATGGGGACGAACACCGCCGCTTCGCAGTCGCTCGGCTTCGACGTCGATGGCCTGGTGAGCACCGCGGCGTCGACCGATCTCTGCCAGCCCGCCAGCGGCGGCACCAAGAGCGCCGTTTACCCGGACGGGACGAACGGGATCGACAACTCATTCGGGAAGAACGTCCTCCCGCTGCTCCTGATGATCGCGCCCGGGTTCTCCGACAACACCACCGCCAACATCACCAGCGGCTCGTTCTCCATCCTGCTCGACTTCGTCGGGCTGGCCGCGACGCCGGATCAGGCGTCGCTCGTGACGCGCCTGTACGGCGGCGGGGACCTCGGCGCGCCGCCCGCGTTCGACGGCAAGGACTGCTGGCCGGTCAATCCCGATCTGCTCAAGGACGTGACCGACATCAAGTCGTCGACCGTCATCTTCGACAAGAGCTCCGTCGTCGGCGACAAGTGGAGCTCGGGCGCCGCGGGGACGATAACGCTCACGGTCCCGGCGCAGAGCGCGTCGATCACCCTGACGATCCACAAGGCCTCGGTAACGCTCAACCTCGCGCCGGATCACAAGTCCGCGACGGGCGGCCTGATCGGCGGCGTCCTCGACACCGACGAGTTCGTGACGCAGGTCAAGAAGGCGATCTTCGCCATCAACCCGAACTACTGCGCGCTGATCAGCACGGTCGAGAGCAAGATCCGCCAGAGCTCGGACATCATGAACGACGGCTCGCAGGACAAGACCAAGACCTGCAACGGCATCTCGATCGGCTTCGGCTTCACGATGAAAGAGGCCCAGCTCGGCGGCGTCGGCCCGAAGAAGGTCCCTGTCCCGGGCACCTGCCCCTGATTGCCTCTCTGGCCTGAGGCCCGGGCGCGCCCCTCGCGGCGCCGCCCGGCCTCAACGCCTCTCCTGCTCGTTCTTCCTCGCAATCACGAGCTTCATCCACCGATCGGCGAGCGTCCGGCCCACGGCCTCTGCCGCCGCGAGGTGCTCGTTCATGTGCCGTCGCCAGAGGGCCGCGAGATCCGGTGTTCCCATGGCCTCCTGCGCCTCGGGCAGCGCCGCCCACGCCTCGACTATCCGGCGATCGACCTCGGGGTGAAACTGCATTCCATACGTGGTCGCGGAGGCGCGGTACGCCTGGTGGCGGCAGGCCGCGCTGGTGGCGAGGAGCGCCGCGCCCGCGGGCAAGTCGAAGGTGTCTTCGTGCCATTGCATCGGGTGGAGCAGCGGCCCGAGCCCCGCGAAGAGCGGATCGGCTCGCCCCTCGTCGGTGATCTCCACAAGGCAGAACCCGACCTCCGTCGTCGCGTTCCGATAGACGCGCTGCCCCAGCGCGCGGGCCACGATCTGCGAGCCGAGGCAGATCCCGAGGAGCGGCTTGCCTTCCTCGTGGAAGGCTCGCGCCAGCGCGAACAGGTGGGGATCGGGAGGATGGGTATTGTCGTCGGCCACGCTCATCGGGCCGCCGAGGAACACCGCCGCTGCAAAGCCTGCCGAGCTCGCCGGCAGCGCCTCACCCCGGTGCGGTGACACGGTGATCCGCTCTCCGCCGCCCGCGTCGATCTGCTCGCCGACGACGCCCGCCGGGCCCTCGTCGTCGTGCTGTACCACCAGGATCTTCATCGGCTCTCTCCGCGCTCCGGGGCCGAGCCTACGCGGGATCGCCCGCGAACGGGAGGGCCACCTCGGGCGCCGCTCTCGGCGCTTGACAGGCGGCGCGCGCTCTGGTGCTGCTCTTACTGTCGCCGCGCCCGCCGCCTCGCTCGAAGAGCGGGTGGGGTGCCGCGCGGGGCCGCGAAAAGGAGCGGGTGGGCGCATGGCCAGCAATCCAGAGCAGGACGAGGACCGGATCCGCAGCAAGATGGTCGGCTGGTACGATCCGCGGCAGCTGGCGTTCACCGCCTTCGAGACGGTGCTCTCCGGCCTGTTCGCCGACAGGGCCGATTACCGCCTGATCGAGGCGCTGCAGAAGCCGCCCGAGCCCGGCGATTACCGCAGCAAAGACGAGATCTGGATCGACTACGTGTCCGACCTCGGCGACGGCTTCAACTCCACGTACTCCATCGCGCGCGTGCTCGCCGAGGAGTCGCTCCCGGCCGGCTCCGACGACGAGCTCCCCCGCGGCAGCGTGCTGATCATGGGCGGCGACGAGGTCTATCCGACGCCGAGCCACGCGGCCTATCAAGAGCGCCTCGTCCGCCCCTACGCCGCCGCCCTCGATGCCAGGGACACAAGCGATCTGCTCGAGCTCTACGCCATCCCCGGCAACCACGACTGGTACGACGGACTCGGCAGCTTCATGAACCTGTTCTGCCACGGGAACCGCATCGGCGCGTGGCAAACCCCGCAGAAACGCAGCTATTTCGCCCTCCAGCTCGCCCATGGCTACTGGCTCCTCGGCGTCGACATCCAGCTCCAGTCCGACGTCGACAACCCGCAGATCGACTACTTCCTCGGGCTCCCGATCAAGGAGGGAGATCGGGTGATCCTCTGCACCGCGGAGCCCGACTGGATCTACGGCAACATCTACGAGGGCAAGAAGAACCTCAGCGTGCTCGAGACGCGCCTCCAGGAGGAGAAGAAGGCCGTCATCGTCCTCCAGCTCGCGGGCGATCTCCACCACTATCGCCGTCACACCCTCGTCGAGGAGGGCGGCAAGAAGGGTGATATTCACCTGGTCACGGCCGGCGGCGGCGGGGCCTTTCTCCACCCGACCCACACCCATGACGTCGACACCATCAAGGTGGGTAGCCCGGGCAAGCTCGCCACCTACGCGCTCGACAAGGAGACCGAGTATCCCACGCGCGCCGTCTCGCGGGGGATGGGCTTCCTCAACGTCGCCTTCGTCTTCAAGAACCCCTGGTTCGGGATCGCCACAGGCGCCATCTATACCATCCTCTCGTGGGTGATGCCGACGAGCAAGCTCGGTGAAGGCCCGCTCTACGAGGCGTTTCCGCGGATGATCTGGTCCGGAGTCGAGAGCGTCGCCTCCACCCGGGGGGCGCCCTCGGGCCTCGTCTGGGTGGTGGGCATCCTCCTCGCGTTCGTGGCCTTCACCGACACGCACAAGCCGGCGTACCGGTGGCTCGCGGGCCTGTTCCATGGCTCGATCCACCTGGCGGCGGCGCTGGCGATCTCCGCGGTGACCACCCACCTGCTCTCCGAGCAAGCGATGAACCCGGTGCTCGAGCGCTTCGTCGGCTCGCTGATGACGTTCGTGGGCGGGTACTTCATCGGCGCGACGATCATGGGGATTTATCTCATCATCTCGGTGGTCGTCTTCCGGCGCCATGGCAACGAGGCCTTCTCGTCGCTGAAGATCGAGGGCTACAAGAACTTCCTCCGCATGCGCTTGAACGCCGACGGCCTCTCCGTCTGGGCCTTTGGCCTGAAGGACGTGCCCACCAAGTCCGACTGGGTGTGGACGAAGGGCAAGAGCGGAGCGGGCCGCTACGAGCCCGCGCCCGGCGCGCCCGCGCTCCTGCCCACGGTGATTGACCACTTCGTGATCCCCGCGAAGAAGGCGTCACCACCCCTCCGGGGATGGGCATCGCGTCGGTCGGGACCGCGGCGTACAGCGCCAGCACACTGTCGGACTCCTGGGCGCAGTGAAGCGCGCTTCCAGCCGGAGACCGATCGCGGCGAGCGGAGCCGGTCGCTCGTCGTCCGGGCGCACGATTCGCGCCGCGGGTGATCGACATGGCAAGCTTGCTGCTACTCTGCCGCTCATGAGCGTCGCCGCCCGGAAGCTACCGGCCCCCGCCACCATCGCCGATCTCCTGGCCATGCCGGAGGAGGATCGTTACGAGATCGTCGATGGCGAGCTGGTCCCCAAGGAGGCGGCGCGGGCACCGCACGGGCGGGCGCAAGGAGAGACATTCCACCTGCTCAGCCCGTACCGCCGGAGCGCCGGTGGTCCCCCGGATCGACCGGGCGGCTGGTGGTTCGCGACGGAGGTGTTGATCGAGCTGGATCCGGGGCAAATCAGGCGTCCCGATCTGGCCGGGTGGCGGCGCGAGCGCATGCCGGAGATGCCGACGGAATCACCCATCACCCTCGTTCCAGACTGGATTGGTGAGGTCCTCTCGCCGACCAACGCTGGAACCGACACGGTGACGAAGATGAGCCTTTATCACCAGAACAACGTGGCCCATTACTGGATCATCGATCCGGAGCGAGAGACGCTAGCAGTGTACCGGTGGACGCGGGACGGCTACCTGTACGCGCTCGGGGCCCGTCGCGGTGATCGCGTCCGGGCCGAGCCTTTCGAGGCCGTGGAGCTGCAGGTGGGCGTGCTCTTCGGCGACGACGAAGCGTAGAGCCGAGAGCGGGGCAGGGGACCAGCGTCGCGCCGATCCCCCGGACGAACAAGCTCAGAAGTTGCCGCTGCCGCCCGCCATGCAGCCGGCGCAGCCCGGCCCGTTCGGGTTGGTGTTGCACGACAGAGGACAGTAGTTGACGCGATTGAACACCTTGTCGATGCCCTCGCACTCGTCGGACTGGCCGACGACGCTCATCTCGCCGTAGCCGCCCGAATCGACGAACTGCTGCGCGCAGGCGACCGAGCCGGGATCGGCGAGCCAGCCCGGCAACGGCGGGAGCGGCTGCACGGCGTTGGCCACCGAGTAGTAGGCCTCGGAGCACACCTTGATGATCTCGCAGTCGGTGGGCAGCGGCGTCATGGCTTTGCCGGCCTTGAGCGAATAGCAGAGCTTGAAGCTGCCCGTGCAGTCGGTGGTGATGGTGTCGGTGGCCCACGGCTCGGCCGGAGCGGTGGTGTCGTCCGAGGGGCACTGGGTGGCGCCGCCCTGGAGGAACGTCGAGGTCGTCGCGACGACGGGGCCGTTCTGCGCCGACGAGAAGAAGCAGGGAGAGAGGTTGTCGATGGCCCACTTGCCGCCCGAGAAGCAGCCGCAGGCGGCCTTGCCCATGGTCCCGGTCGGGAGCTGCTCGCCGACGCACGGGCCCCAGGCGAGGTCGTTCTCGCCGGTGAGCATGCAGGTGGTCTGGCCGTCTTTGCAGACGCCGTGGAGGCGATTCTTGCGCAGGCCCGTCCAGCAAGCGGCCTTGGCGCCGCCCGAGGGACAGCCGCAGCCCGGGAGGTTCTTGTCGTCGGGGCACTCGGGCGTTCCGCCCGGCGGGTGCGCCATGCCGCCGCCGTCGCAGGAGAGCGGGGGAGGATCGTTCTCGAAGAAATCTTCCGCGGAGTAATCCTTGGTCTGGACATCGATGGTGATGTCGCCGCCGGCGCCCGAGGGGCCCGTCATCGAGGACATGGTGCCGCCGGCGCCGCCCATCGCGCTCCCCGCGGAGGCCGAGCCCCCGAACCCCGATCCGGTGCCCGAGCTCAGCGTGGTCGAGCCGGCCCCGCCGCAATGAACGCTGGACGCGCCGACGAGGAAAGAAAATGTCGCGCCGGCCAGGAGATGAAACTTACGTGCATTGACGGGAGAAGTCATGATTCACCTCGGAGATGGGAGACCGAGGCTATCACCGATCGTCACCGGAGGGGCGGTGGACTGTGAGGGCGTCTGCTCGGCCTCGATTGCGCCGTGGGGGTGCATGCGCCGACCAAGGTCGGGTGTCTCGACGAGAGCGAGCGGCGCCGGGGCGAGGCCGCGTCCGCCCGGGAGCTTGAACTGCCGGCGAGTCGCTGGAGCGGGTCGCAGAGCAGCGCGGCGAAGTTTCGCGCGGCGCTCGTCGTGTGCAGCGCCTCGGTGGCGATATCGCCGGGCGCGGCCGCGGGGTGGACAGGGGCGGGCGTTGCTGTTGTTCTCGATCCATGAAACCGAACGACGATGACAGTCGCGAACGACTCGGCGTGGTTGAGCGCTTCCTCCGGCGTCGGCCCCACCAGACGCGCTCGCGGGCGCTCGTGGACGCAGTCATGGAGGCGTACAACGCCCTGCTCGTCGCGGGCGAGCTCCCCGAACGAATCACGCTCGAACGCCTCATTCTTCGCGCCGGCGTCGGCGTCGGCTCGTTCTACGAATACTTCGAGAGCAAAGAGTCCTTCGTTGGGGCGTTCATCGGAGAGATCAACCGACGACTCTTCGATGCGCTGGTGCGAGAGGTGGAACGCCCACTCGACGGCGCGGTCCACGACTCTCTGGAGGCAAAGATCGAACACGTCGCGGCGGCTGTCGCGAAGGCCTACCTCGCGCACCCGGCTCGAACGCGCGCGGTCATCGACTCGATCGGCCGCCTGGGCCTCATCGGGTTCACGTCGCGCGAGCGAGATCGTTTCGCCGAGCAGCTCCTTCGTGAGATCGCGCCCTGGTTCCCGGCCGTGAGCGAGGCCGAGCTCCGGGTCACGATGCGCGTCGTCGCCGACGCCGGCTATGGCGCCATCCTGGGCGCGCTCTATCGCGACCCTCCCGGGCCCGTCGAAGCGACGAGCGCGGTGGTTCGCGACCTCACCCTCGCCTGGCTCGAGCGACGGCACGCTCGATCGTAGCCGCGGGCGCGGGAAGGCGCGAAGCGACGGTCACGGGGCGTTGAGCTGGTCGAGCCACGCCTGATCGAACGGCAGGAGCTTCGACGAAATCTCGAAGGAGTAGTACGTGAACTTGTGATCGTGGGGAGCCGCGTACCCCGTGCCGCCGACGTAGATGTCCGCCCAGAATTCGGAAGGGAGCGTGTCAGGCGTAGCCTTGCCGCGCCAGACGATGCCCGTCCACTGAAGCACGCACGTACCGTTCTTCCAGTACGAGAGCTCGCCGTCGGCGTTCGGAGTACCGTTGCCCGTGATCGAGTTCAGCTTGATGCGCTGGTCGATCACCTCGTATCGATTCCTCTTCACGGGGCGGTTGAAGGAGACCACTTGGCCCCAGACGTCGGGGCCATTCTGTACATAAGAGTACGTGTGAAAGCCGACGTACTGGTCGCCGAACTGCTCGGTGGGGTTGCTGGAAAACCCGGTGCGCGCGCTCCAGCAAACGCCGTCCTTCGGCGATTGCTGCCAGTTTCCCCAAGCGCACTTGTGGGCGCGGCCGTCGCCCATTCCAGTGTTCGTCATGCCCGGGATCTTGCCGCCCCAGCCGTCCATGTCGAAGGAAGTGTCGAGCTTGAGGACGAACCGCGCATAGAGCTCGACCGCGCGGCCACCCACGGGGATCGACCAGATGGTGCTCGAGCCGGTGTCCGCGCCCTTGGGCACCCAGCCGGTCAGCGTGCCGTCCGGATTGACGACGCTGTGCGCCTTGTCGTTTGCCGAGCGCAGATCCCAGTCGCTCGCGCCCTTCCATCGCTTGATGATGTCCGCTTCGCTCCCGAGAGGCACGTTGGGACACGCCTGCGGCTTCGGGTGGGGGTAATTCTTGAACACTTGCAGCGTCTGATTGCCGTACTGCTTCGCGGCGGTCAGCTGCAGCGTTGCTTTCGTGATCGAAGGGTCAGCGCTCTGCGCGAAGCGGATCAAGACCCCGTCGGTGCCGTTCAGCTGGTCCGTGAGCCCCTGCGGGCTCGAGGTGCTCTTGGTGACGAACGTGTCCGCCTCGGCCTGGAGCGTGGTGGTCTGTGCGCCGCGAGCGACGACGAGAACCGGCCGCTTCGCGGCGTCGCTCGCTTCACGGCTGTAATAGAAGAAGGCGATACCACCCTCGTGGTTGATCCGGAAATCGGCCGCATTGCTCTGCACCATCGAGGTCACGTCGAAGGCAACCACCTTCTCCTTGTCGTCATCAACGACGTCCAGCGAGGCGAACGGGGAGCTTCCCTGGAGAGCGCCGTTTGCGTCCAGCCAGTCGCCGAGGTTGTTCTCCCATTCCAGCTCGAGCGCCCCGTTGAAGTGCGTTCGGCTCGCCGTGTCTTCGGTCCACGTGAAGAGCTCCGGCTCGCATTGCTCCTCGGGGCAGCCCCCCGAGCCGCCGGCGTTCTGTCCTCCGGCGCCCGTCGTCGCGCTCGCGCTGGTCGTGCCGCCCGACCCGCCGGGGCCACTCGCGGTGCCGACGGAGACCGTGGGGCCGCTCGTGGCGCCGCCGGCGCCGGTCGCGCCGACTGGATTCGCGACGGACCCGCCGCCACACCCGAGGGGAAAGGCGACGGTGATGAGGGCGAGGCTGGAGAGAACGAGAGTGGGTTTCATGGTCGAGCTCCTCTGCAATCGTGGCGTCACGCGAGGATAAGCGGAGGAGGACCCGGCGTAACCTCGGGTCTTGTCAGCTCACAAGTATCGAGAATCGTTGTTGAAACTTCGACGCGTTCGAACGCCGCTCGGGTCCGGCGCTGCGGCGTGATTCAGGGCCCGTCGCGAACGTCGCCGAGGATCCCTCGGCGCTGCTCGAGGTCGCTCACCGCGACGGCCATCGCCTGCGGCTCGATCGGCGGTGGCGTGAGATCGAGCTCGCTCGGCGAGACGGCGCGTCGGCTCGGTCTCGGTTGCGCGGTGGGGGAGCATGCGCTGACCCAGGTTCGGTGTCTCGACGCGAGCTCCCCGCAGTGTGGTGGTAGGCTCGGTCTCCATGGCACCTCGTCCTCTCAAGCTGGTGGTCTTCGATACGACGGATACGCCCCGCGCGGCGCGGGAGCGGCGGCGCGCGGCGGGCGCCTCGCCCGACGGCCGAGCGATGGGATCGCCTGGCCTGTCCCCGATCTGGCGCGCGGGGACGCTGCTCCATCGCCTCGCGTTCGCGGCCGACGCGTCGCTCGGCGCGACGAGCTGGTCCGAAGCGCTGGAGTGGGCCGCCGCGAAATCGCGCGAGCTCGGGCGCCCGATTGCCTCGCTCCAGGTGTGGGGCCACGGCGGCTGGGGCTCGATGGCCATCGGCGCGACCGAGCTCGACCGCGCCGCGCTTCGCCCGGGGAGCGCGCTGGCCGCCTCGATCGACGCCTTCAAGGCCGCGCTCGCAGGCCCCGAGTCCCTCTTCTGGCTGCGGTGCTGCAGCGCCTTTGGCCACACGACAGGACAGCAGTTCGCCGAGGCGCTCGCGGTCCGCCTCGGGTGCCGCGTCGCCGGGCACACCCACATCATCGGGGTCGTCCAGAGCGGCACGCACTCGCTCCGGCCCGGGGAAAAGGCCGCATGGGACGCCGACGAGGGCGTGAAGAAATCCGGGGGACGGGCCATCGCGGCGTTGACCTCGGCGCTGGACGCGCCCAATACCGTCTCGTGCCTCGCCCTGGGGCTCCCGGAGGACTATTGATCTCGCGATCGTCACGCGCCGCGCTCCGGCACCTGGTCGGCTCCACGCTGGTGTTCGGCCTCGGGGGCGGCGCGCTCTCCTGCAAGCACCCGGAGGATCACGGCCACAGGACGGTGCCACTCGCGAGCGCGTCCGTCGACGCTCCCGCCCCGAGCGAGCCCGCGCCCGCGCCTCCGCCCGAGGTCGCGCGCCACGCGGACGCGCAGGAGGCGGATCCCGTCGAGGATCCCGGCCCGCCCGTCCCCGCGGCCGAGGTGCGCCGGACGACGCTGCACCGGCTCGCCGAGGACAGGGCCCTCGGCCCGCACGAGGCGGCGTTGAAGGAGCATTTCGGTAACCCGATCTCGTTCCCGCTCGCGGTGCAATCAGGCGCCCTCCCGGGCGGCGGGCGAGCGCTGCTGTTCCAGCGCGACGGCAAGGATCACAACCCGTTCATCCTGGTGCACGACGCCGCCGGACAGTCACTCTGGACCAAGGAGCGACCGCTCGCGGGGATCGTCCCCGGGGTGTCCGAGATGGTCCTCGTCCCCACCGCGAAGGGGGATGTGCTGCTGTCCTGGTACGATCCGCCGACGAAGATCGTCGCCGCGCGCCACTGGGACGCTCGGGGGAGCATCCTCGTGGATTTCCCGCTCGTGCACGCCGATACCTGCGCGGCGCTCTCCGGCGTCCACTGGCCCTCTCGTGGCTTCGTGGTCGCCGCGGCGACGGCCGGGGCGGCGCGCGTTCAGCTCCTCACCGACGCGGGGACACTGGCCTTCGCCGGCGAGGACGGCGTGGCTCTGCCGTGGACCTCGCGCGCCGACGCGCCGATATCCATCGCCGTCGACGCGGGCAAGGCCGTGACGTTCTTCCAGGCCGGTAACGCCGGCGCCGAGAGGCCGGGTGCGCCGCCGGATCACCTGCTCGCGGCGCGCTTCGATGCCCGCGGCAAAGCGCTCTGGGCGAAGCCGCTCGTCGTGGGGCCGGTGCCCGGCGCGGCGGGCGACCGGGTGGTGTTGACGGCGGGCAACGATGGCAACGTCGCGATTCCCAGGCTCGGGGTCACGGTGACGCCGGGTGGATCGGTAATCTCTCTCGGGGGAAAGCGGCGATGAGCGTGGCTCTTCGGCCTCCCGCCGAACGATCGGCGGTGCCGGGCGAGGACGCGGCGGGCTGATCCCCGTCGCCCTCGTCATCGCGCGGCGACGGCCAGCACCTGACGAACGTCGACGTGCCCGGCCAGCGCCTTCTCGATCCCGTCTTCCAGCAGGGTCGTCATCCCGCCCTCCATCGCGGCCTTGCGGATCTCCGCCACCGGCGCGCGCCGCGCGATCAAAGGCTTGGTGCGCTCGTCGTTCACCAGGAGCTCGTGGATCGCCATCCGCCCGCGGTAGCCGGTGCCCGAGCACTCGTCGCAGCCCTTGGCGCGGGCGAGCATGAAGCTCGGGCCGAACGTCCGACCGAGCCGCTCCTCCATCGCCTTCTCCCCGTACAGCGCCACGATCTCGTCCCACTCCGCGCGCGTGCCCGGGTACGTCTCGCGGCACGCCTTGCAGAGCGTGCGCGTGAGCCGCTGCGCGAGGACGCCGAGGAGCGCGTCGCCGAAGTTGAAGGGATCGAGCCCCATGTCGAGCAAGCGGGTGATCGTTTCCGAGGCGCTGTTGGTGTGGAGCGTGGAGAGGACGAGGTGGCCGGTGAGCGACGACTCGACGGCGATCTGCGCCGTCTCGTGATCGCGCATCTCGCCGATCATGATCACGTCGGGATCGGCGCGCAAAAACGAGCGCAGCGCCGTCGCGAAGGTGAGGCCGATCTTGGGGTTCATCTGCACCTGGCGCAGGCCCGCTTGCGTGATCTCGACCGGATCCTCCGCGGTCCAGATCTTCATGTCGATGTTGTTGATGGCGCCGAGCGCCGAGTGGAGCGTCGTGGTCTTGCCGGAGCCGGTGGGCCCGACGCAGAGGACGAGGCCGTAGGGCTTGGCGATCACCGATCGCAGCGCCGCGAGGTTGCGCGCGCCCATCCCCATTCGCTCGAGCGGGAGCGGGCGCGCGTTGGCGAGGATGCGCATCACCACGTCCTCGTTGTCGCCGACGGTGGGGATCGTCGCGACGCGGAGCTCGATCGGTCGGTCCTTGAGCTGGAGCCGGATCTTGCCGTCCTGCGGCTTGCGGCGCTCGGAGATGTCGAGCTGGGCCATGATCTTGATCCGGGCCACGAGCGAGCGCCGGTACGCCGGGGGGATGTCGCGGTACGCCACGCAGTCGCCGTCGACGCGGAAGCGGACCACGGCGCTGCGCTCGCGCCCGTTGGGCTCGATGTGGATGTCGGAGGCGCCGGCCCGGTACGCGTCCATGATGATCTGGTTCGCGAGCTTGATGACGGCGCTGTCGCTCTCCTGGACCTCGACGCCCTGGAGCGGATTCTGCTCTTCGACGACCGGCTGCTCATCGCCGGCGAGCTCTTCGAGGATCCGATCGACGCCGCCGAGCTCCTCGATCTGACGGGCCTCGAGGTGCCGATCGACGTAGCGCCGGAGCTGACTCGGGACGACGATCACCTCGCGGACTTGCTTGTTGGCCTGGAAGCGAAGCAGATCCACGGCCTCCATCGCCAGCGGATCGCCGATGGCGAGGGTGATCGCGTGGGCGTCGGCGTCGACGGGGAGGACGCAGTACTTGGTGATGATCTCCGCGCTCACCTCGGTGGCCGCGGCCGGGTTCACCGCGCACTGATCGAGATCGATGAACGGGATGTTGAACTTTCTCGCGAGGGTGATCGCGAGATCCTTCTCGGAGACAATGTTCATCTCCACGAGCACGTCACCGAGCCGCTTGCCGGCGCGCTTCTTCTGCTCGACGAGGGCGGCGTCAATGTCCTCCTTGGTCGCCAGCTTCTCCTCGATCAGCACCTCGCCGAGGCGCATGCGGCGGCGCGCCTGGATGGCGACCGCGTCCTCGAGCGAGGCCGGAGCGATCTTCTTTTGCTCGAGCAAGATCTGGCCGATGGGCACGTTGCGTCGGGCCGCGTGCTCGGCGAGCCCGCGCTCGAGGTCTTGCTTGTTCACTAGGCCGCCGTCGACCAGCATCGTCCCGATGAGCTCGACGTCTTCGACGGCGTTCACGCCCTGCGTGTAGAAGAAGATCTCCTCGAACTGGCTCTGCGATTCGGCAGGGAGGCAGTAGAACCCGAGGCGCGAGGCGATGTCGGCGGCGCGAACCTCGACGATGAAGCTTCGGCCCCCGGGCAAGTGCACCTTGCGCAGCACCCGGTCGCGATCGGCGAGCTTGGCGCCGGTGCGACCGCTCCGGTGAAGACCGACGTAGGCCACGGTCTCCGTCGGCAGCGGGACGCGGATCTTCTGCCCACCCGCGCCCACGAGCTCGAGCGAGATCTCGGGATCACGCGGCAGGAAGCCGGCGACGCGGCCGATCTTGGTCCCGCCGTCGATGAGGCCGACGGTGGCGAAATAGGGGGACCGCCGTTCGTTCAGCACCGTACCTCCGAAGCCATGATTGGCTCTGCGGGGATCGGCGGCGACGGGGCGAGCTTGAGCGCGTTGCGACGCGCTGGCCGATCCGGCGCGCGCCCCCGTGCGACGTCACCGCGGCGGTAGTGCTAGGCTCGCGCCCTCCGAGCCCCATGAGCAACCGCCCCGTCCACGAGCTCCGCCAGGAGGCCAGCGCCGCCCTCGCCCGCGGCGATTTTCCTCGCGCCGTCAGCGCGCTCCAGGCCGCCCTCCAGCACACCGTCGCCCGCGAGGAAGACTACGTCGGCGCCACGACCGAGCTCCGCGACGTGTACACGCGGGTAGGCGATCACCGCTCGGCGCTCACCCTCGACTGGTACTCGGGCGGCGAGCGCACGCAGCGGGCGCTGATCCAGCAGGTCCCGGCCATCGATCGCGCGCGGACGCTGCTGGCGTGGGCCGATCGCGCCACCGATCGCGATCGCGCCGCGGGCGTCTACGCCAAGGCCGCCGACGAGTACGAGGCGGCAGGCCTCGTGGCCCAGGCCGCGATCGCGCGGGAGCGCGGGGGTGATTTCCAGCGGGCGCGCGCGCTCTGGTCGCGCCTCGCGCAGATCTTGAGCGCCTCGGGATCGGACCTCTACGCGGCCGGCCTCGCGCGCTTCAACCTCGCTCGCACCTCGCTGCGCACCGGCGACGCCGCGGCGGCGCGCGAGGCCGTGGTCGCCGCCGTTCACCTGCTCGAAGAGGCCGCCGATCGCTACGAGACCATCGGACAGCGCGAGCGCGCCTTCGACTGCTATCAAGTGCTGATCGCCGTCGGCCGCGAGAGCGGCGAGTTCGAGCACGTGCTCGAGGGGTTCGTGAACGTGATCCGCATCCTGCGGGAAGATCACCTGCGCTACTACGCGCTCCAGTCCTACGAAGAGGCGGTGGCGGCCGCCGAGAAGCAAGGCGAGGTGTCGGCCGCGGCGACGCTGGCGCGCGAGATGAGCGCGTACGCCCGCAAAGAGGGCCTGACGGCCGTGGCCGGCTTCGCGACGCTCACGCAAGCGCGCCTGTGGCAAGAGGTGGCCATCGCCTCGCAGAAGCGGAAATCCCCGCCCGAGATCGCCGAGAACGCCCTGCTCGCGGCGGTGATCGCCCTCGGCGAAGCGGGCCAGTACCGCCAGGTAGGTACGGTGTATGGGTCCCTGTCGGGATTGCCGCTCGAAGAGTCGCGGACCAAGCATTACACCCGCGCTCGCACCCGCTACACCGAGGCTCAGGATCTGGCCATCGACGCCGCGCCCTTGCCCGCGCACCTCCGGCACGAGGTGGGCTTCCCCGAGGTGTGGCACGTCGATCTCGTGGAGTGGGAGCAGGGCGGGAGCGCGAGCCAGGCCTGCGGCGACATCATCCTCGATCCGGGCCAGTGGTCCGAGGTGACGCGGCGCCGCGCGATGCTGGCGCGCCTGAGCGCCCTCGCCCTCGAGGCGCCGCCGCCGGCCGGGCAGCGCGGGCCTGGCCCCGAAGCGTACGCGCGCCTGGCCGAGCAGCTCGCGCTGGTCGAGCTCTACACGATCCTCTCGCCGCTCGAGCACATGTTCCGCCGGCCCGAGGCGCCGGTGCGCGTCGCCGTGGTGCGGGCCCTCTCACGCTTCCTTTACAAGCGCACCTTCATCACCCTGCGCGAGGCGCTCGTCGACGGCGATCCGAGCATCGTCCACGAGGGCGCCAAGGCGCTGGAAGAGCTTCGTTTCCCGCACGCCTTCGATCCGCTGGCCCGCATCTACCGCGAGTCGCAGAGCGCCGCGGTGCGCTGCTCGGCGCTCCGTGCCCTGTCGAAGATTGACACTCTCGAAGCCGCGGAGATGCTCCTCGGCGTCATCCAGCACGACGGGGCCGAGGAGCGCGGCGCCGCGCTCGACGCCCTGAAGAAGGCGCGCGGCCTGCGCTTCGTGGATCTCGCGCGCGATCAGCTGAAGACGCTGGCCGGCCCGGCGCGCGCCGCCGTGAGAGACGTGCTCCAGGCCCGCGGCGTCAGCGTCGGGGCCTGAGCCTTCACCGGAGCCGCGCGATCAACGGCGCGAGCCGCGGGGCGCGCTTGTCCGTTTCTTCCAATCCTCGCCGGATGCCGAGGGCTACGGTCGGTGCATGAAAATCCTCGTCACCGGAGCGACTGGAAAGGTCGGAAGCCGACTCGGCAAGCGACTCGCGCAGCGCGGCGATCACGTGCGCGCCCTGGTGCGCGACAGAGCGCGTGCAGCCGATTTGCTCGAAGCGGGTATCGAGCTCGTCGAGGGCGACTTGCTCGCTGTGGATTCGCTCCCTGCCGCGGTGCGCGGCGTCGATGCGGTGGTCCACTGCGCCGCGTTCTTTCGCGGCGCGACCACCGAGCAAGCGCACGCCGTCAACGATCTCGGCACCCAGCACCTCGCGAACGCCGCCCGCGCGGCCGCGGTGAAGCGTTTCATCTTCACGAGCACTGGCCTGGTGTACGGCCCGAGCGGTGGCCGCCTCCTCGGCGAGGACGATGCCTGCGCGCCGACCTCGGCCTACCCGGCGAGCAAGCTCGCCGCCGAGCGCTTCCTCCTCGCGCTGGAGGGCCTCGACGTGCGCGTGCTGCGCCTGCCGTTCGTGTACGGCGACGGCGATCCGCACATCGAGGAGGTGATCCCGATGATGCTCAGCTTCCCGCCGGCGCTCCGCATGTCGATTGGCCACCACGCCGACATCGCCCAGGCCGTCGCTCGCTTGCTCGATATACCGTCTCCTTCCCATCGCATCTACAACGTGGTCGACGACGAGGCCCCCGATCTCGCCACGCTGTTTGCGTCCGTGGGGGCGCCGCCGCCGGACGGGTCGGACGCCGAGCGCGCGCGCCCCTTCGAGATGGTCCTCGACGGTCGCCGCATCCGCGAAGATCTCGGCTTCAAGCCCGAGTTTCCGCGCCTCGCCGACGCGATCGCCCGACGCGCGTAGACGCGGCGCTCGTCGCAAGGCGGACGAGATTACCTGCCGCCCGTACGAGAGCGCCGATGGCCGGGCGAGGGGGCGTGTTCCCCCTCGCCGCGTGCTCTCAAAGGCAGCAGCGGAATCCCACGTCGCAGTCCTGGTATTTGATCGGGTACGACGCGAGCTCGTCGCAGCGGAGATCCCCGCCGGGCGCGGTGCCGCTCTCGCAGTGCGACCCGCCGCGGACGTGGCAGACCGTGGGAGTCGCCGCGTCGCAGGAGTTCTCCCACTCGGCCACGTTGCCGCTCATGGCGAAGAGGCCAATCACGCCGCCCTGGCACGAGGCGTAGCTCGCGTTCGCGGAGCCGATGGCGCCGATACAGGCGTTGGTGGGGGTGGGGTTCGCCGCCGTCGGACACACGCCGGCGACGGCGCTGCTGCTGAGCTGATCGACGCCGCGACAGCTCCCGTGGTTGTAAACGTCGCTGTACGGATAGTCGTTGTTCCCGCTGAAGGTGCAGGCGTTGAACCACTCGCTCTTCGTCGAATCATCGTACTCGACGTCGGCCGGATCGATGTCGAGCCCGCCGCTGACCTTGCCGCAAAGGTGCTTGTGGGAGTAGGCGCAGTACGCCCGGGCATCGCACCAGTCGACATGAGCGACGGGGACCTGGAGCTGCGACGGCTGGGGCGGCCACACGCCGGGCACGTACCCGGGCGGATTGGACTTGTAGGCGCAAACGGCGGGCTGATTGGCGGGGACCTGGCCCGACGTGAGGAAGACGTCGTACTCGCTGTTCGTCACCTCGGAGGCGTCGATGCAGTACGTGCCGCCGCCGACCTTGGGGATGACCTTCATCGTCGACGGGCAAGCGCACTTGTTCGCGGTGCAGATCTGGCCCTCACAGTTGAGCGCGACAGCACACTTCTGGCCCGTCGTGCACGGGGCGCAGCCGCCGCCGCCACAGTCGATGTCGCTCTCGCCCCCGTTCTGGATCCCGTCGCTGCAGGTCGCGGGCAGGCACGTCTTGGCGGTGGGATCGCAGTGGATCGAGGCGCAATCCGTGTCGATCTTGCACTTCAGGTTGTTGGCGCACGGGGCGCAGGTGCCGCCGCCGCAGTCGACGTCAGTCTCGGGCGTGCCCGGGTTCTGCACCGCGTCGGTGCAGGTCGGCGCGCAGGTGAGGGCGACGCACGACCCTCCCTTGCAGTCACTGCCAATCTTGCACGCCAGGGTGGGTCCGCAGCCGGGGCACGCGCCACCACCACAGTCGATGTCGGTCTCGGTGCCATTCTTGACGACGTCGACGCAGGTCGCGGCCTTGCACAGGCCGCCCGTGCAAACGCCGGTGCTGCAGTCGGCTCCCGCGGCGCAGCCCTTCCCGACCGCGCAGGCCTGGCAGGAGCCGCCACAGTCGGTGTCGGTCTCGGTGCCATTCTTGACGAAATCGGAGCACGTCGCGGCCTTGCAGAGGTTGCCCGCGCAAACCCCGGTCGTGCAGTCCGCGCTCACGCTGCAGCCCTTGCCCGGCACGCAGGCGCTGCAGAGCGGACCACCACAGTCGATGTCGGTCTCGGCGGCGTTCTTGGCGAGATCGCTGCATGTGGAAGCCTGGCAGACGCCACCCGTGCACACGTGGCTCGCGCAGTCGGCCGCCACCGCGCAGCCCTTGCCCGTCGCGCACGCGCTGCAGGTGCCGCCGCAGTCGACGTCGGTCTCGGCGCCGTTCTGAACGACGTCAAAGCACGTCGCGGCCTTGCACTGGCCGCCCTGGCAGGAGCCGGCAAAGCAGTCGGCATTCACGAGACAGAACTTGTTGATCGCGCAGACCGGGCACGTCCCGCCGCCACAATCGATGTCGGTCTCGGTGCCGTTCTTGTTCATATCCATGCACGTGGGCGCCGCACAGACGCCGCCCGTGCAGACGTGGCTCGCGCAGTCGGTGCCGAGGGCGCAGACCTTGGCCGTGGCGCAGGCGGGGCAGGTGCCACCGCCACAGTCGATGTCGGTCTCGGCCGCGTTCTTGACGGTGTCAGTGCACGTCGCGCTCTTGCACACGCCGGCCGTGCAGACTCCGGTGCTGCAATCGGCGCCCGCGCCGCAGATCTTCCCGGTCGCGCACTTCTGGCAGGTCGGGCCGCCGCAATCGACGTCCGTCTCGGAGCCATTCTTGACGTTGTCGGTGCAGAGCGGAGCCTTGCAGAGGCCGCCGGTGCAGATGCCGTCGATGCAGTCGAGAGCGACGCTGCAGATCTTGCCCGTCGCGCAGCCCCCGCAGGTCCCTCCGCCGCAATCGACGTCGGTCTCGCTGCCGTTCTTGACGAGATCGCTGCACGTGGGCGGCTTGCAGATGCCTCCCGAGCACACGTGCGTCGCGCAGTCACCGCCGACGAGGCAGGCGAGGCCCGTCGCGCACTTCGCGCAGGTCGGGCCGCCACAGTCGATGTCGGTCTCGTTCTTGTTCTTCACCCCGTCGCTGCAGGTCGCGAGGCAGACGCTGCCCGAGCACTGACCGCTGACGCAGTCGGTGCCCATCGAGCACTTCTCGCCGGCCGGGCACGAGGGGCACGCGGCGCCGCCGCAGTCGACGTCGGTCTCGACGCCGTTCTTGATGACATCGTTGCACGTGGGCGCCGCGCAGACGTTGCCTGCGCAGACGCCGTTCGCGCAGTCCGCGCCGCCGATACAGGCCTTCCCCGTGGCGCAGCCGAGGCAGCTCGGGCCGCCGCAGTCGACGTCGGTCTCGGTGCCGTTCAGCTTCGCGTCGACGCAGGTGGGCGCGACGCATTTACCGGCCTTGCACACGGCCCCCGGGCAATCGATGCTGGAGAGGCACTCGATGCAGATGCCCGTCCCATCGCAGAGCTTGCCATTGCCGGCGTTGGTGCAGGCCGTGCCCTTCATGGTCGGTGTGTTGACGACCGCGCCGGCCATGCAGCCATCGGTGGTGCAAAGGTTCTTGTCGTCGAACGGATCATCGGTGGCGTCCACCGACTTGGTCGCGCCGGCCCCGTCGCAAACGATCGTCTTGCAGTCGCCGGCGGTCTGCGTTTTCGCCGCCGTGCCGCTGGCCACGAAATCGAGGCCGCACACGCCGCCGCTGCAGGTGGCTGTCTGGCACTCCGTCGTGGTCCCGGGGCAGTCTGCGGCCGTCGTGCAGCCGCCCATCCCGCCGCCGCTGCCGCTCGCCGAGCTCGAGCTCGAGCTCGCGCTCGCGCTGCTGCTCGCCGTCGTCCCGCCGCCGGTCCCCGTGGTCGTCGCGTCGCCACCGCTGCTGCTGCTCACCGTCGATGTCTTTGGAGGCGGTGGGGCGCTGGAGCTCGTCCCCTCTCCGCCGCACGACGCCGCGCCGACCGTGGTGAGCGCAAACAAGACGAGCAGCGAAGTCAAGGTGTTACGCGATGTCATGGGGAGAACATCGTGCACATTTGCGGAGTCGCGTGTCAATCTCCGTGATTCGCACGCAGGGTCGCGCGCCCGCGCGGTTGCGTTGATTCCGCGAGGGACAGGGGCGTCCCGCGATGGACTTCAGGGCGTCTTTTCGATGGCTGGCGTGGCGCGAACGCGCCCTTCGTGGAGGCTGGTGCCATCTGGTACCCGCCACGCGCTGCGTGGTTCGTGCTCCTGCACGCGGCAGAAAATCCTGCCCGCCCGTGCCCAAGCGGCATTCGACTCGAGATGGCTATTCCGGTACGCGGAGTGGCCGGCACTGAACTTTGGCCTTTGCCGAGCGGCAAATTTGGTCAATGCGTCAAGTGCGGTTCGGGGTATGGGGGGCCCCGGCGAGCTTTGCTCGACGGAGGGAAAGGGCGCGAGCCCTTTCCCGGGACTGAATCAAAAGCAGCAGCGGAATCCGACGTCGCAGTCCTGGTACTTGTACGGCTTCGAGATGAGCTCATCGCAGCGGAGGGCGCCGCCGGACGCGCTCCCCGACTCGCAGTGCGAGCCGCCGCGGACATGGCAGGCGGTCGGGTTGGCGGGATCGTCGCACGAGTTCTCCCACTCGGCGAGGTTGCCGCTCATGCCGTAGAGGCCAATCACACCGCCCTGACAGGTGGAGTCGGTGATGGCGTCGACGACGCCCGCGCAGGAGTTGACGGGGTTCGGATTGGCGGCCGTGGGGCAGACGCCGGCCGGGGCGTTCGTGGTGGCATGATCGACGCCGCGACAGGACGTGTGATTGTAGATGTCGCCGTAAGGAAAGTCGTTGTTGCCCTGGGCGCTGCAGGCGTTGAACCACTCGCTCTTGGTGGTGTCGAGGTAGTTCACGTTGCCGGGATCGTTGTTGGCGCCGCCGCCGATCTTCCCGCAAAGGTGCTTCTTCGAGTACGCGCAGTAGGCGTAGGCATCGCACCAGTCGACGTAGGACACAGGGAGGTTGATCTGCGCGGGCGCGGGCGGCCACATGCCCGGCACGTAGCCCGGCAGGCTGGCCTTGTAAGCGCAGGCCGGGGGCAGGTTCTGGATGACCTGGCCCGCCGTCAGAAACACGTTGTAATCGCTGTTCGTCACCTCGGCGGCGTCGATGCAATACGTGCCTCCACCGGCCTTGGGGACGATGGCCATGCCCGGGGGACAGGCGCACTTGTTCATCGTGCAGATCTGGCTGAGGCAGTTGGCCGCGACGGCGCACGTCTGGCCGGTCGAGCACTGCGGGCAGACCCCGCCGCCACAGTCGATGTCGGTCTCGGCCCCGTTCTGGATGCCATCGTTGCACGTCGCGGGGACGCAGGTCTTCTTGACGGGATCGCAGATGCTGGAGGCGCAGTCCGCGTCGATCTTGCAAACGAGGTTGTTGGCGCACGGGGCGCACGCGCCGCCGCAGTCGACGTCGGTCTCGCTGGTGCCCGGGTTCTTCACGCCGTCGGAGCACGAGGGCGAGCAGGTATGAGTCATCACGCTGCAGGCAGAGCCTTTGCAGTCGTTCCCCGTGTTGCAGGTCTCGCCGGGGCCGCAGCCGTTGCAGGGGCCGCCGCAGTCGAGATCGCTCTCGGTGCCGTTGGCGATGCCGTCGGTGCACGAGGGCGCGACGCAGAGCTTGCTGACCGGGTCGCAGTGCTTGGATTTACAGTCCTTGTCGACTTTGCATTTGCCACTGTCGTTGCAGGGATCGCAGACGGGGCCGCCGCAGTCTTTGTCGGTCTCCTTGCCGTCCATCATCATGTCGGTGCAGGTGACGGAGCCGCCCGTCCCGCTGCCCCCGCCCGCGCCGCCCGCGCCGCCCGCGCCGCCCGAGCCGCCCATGCCGGTGGTGGTGCTCATCTCGCCGCTGCCCGAGGTGACGGCCCCGCTGCCGCTGCTCGTCGTCGACGTCTTCGGCGGCGGTGGAGCGCTCGAGCTCGATCCCGATCCGCCGCACGAAGCCGCGGCGACGATCGATAGCGTGAAGAGCGCGAGGAGCGAGGAGACGGTGGTGCGCGAAGTCATGCGACTTCAATCGTGCGCGGGATACGAGCCGCGTGTCAATGTGCGCGATCCGCGGCGACGACGGCGCGCGGCGACGCTGCGATCGGCCACAGCAGCCAGGCGATGCAGCCCGGGAAGACCCACGACGTGAGCGTGAGGAACGCGGCCGTGTAGCTCCCCGTGCGCTGGATTGACCAGCCAATCAGGGGGTTTGCGATGATGTACGCCAGTGACTGAGCCGCCGCCGTGAGGCCGCCCGCCGCCGAGACCTGGCGCGAGGGGACGCGCGCCAGCATCTCGGTGGTCGCCAGCGCGAAGAGGCCGCCGCCGCCCGCGAGGCTGACGCTGGCGCAGACGAGGACCGCATACGGGCCTCCCGCGAACGGGGCGACGAAGCTCACCGCCATCAGCGCCGTCGCCATGGCGACGAGGCGACGCGGGACCGAGGCCTCGCCGCCGTGGCGCGCGCGGCTCGCCGCGTGGCCGAAGAGGATGGCGCCGGCGTCGAAGACCAGCGGCGGAAACCAGAGATACCGCGCGAGATCGCCCTGCAAGAGGTGCTGATCGTGGACGAGGTACTTGGCGGTCCAGTTGAAGTAAAAGCTGAGAATGGGCGAGGTCGCGAGCACCACGACGATGGCCCGGAGCACGGCCGGGTGCCCGAGGAGCGCGAGCGGCCCGAGCGCCGGGCGAGGCGCCGCGGGATCCGCGCTGTCGTGCGCGCTCACCGCGGGCGTTCCGGCCTCGTCGTCGTCGTGGCGATCGAGGGCCGCGCGGGCAGCGGGCGCGCGCGTGACGTAGAGCCAGATCGGGACCCACGAGAGACCGACGAACGCGGTGCCCGCGAAGGCGAAGCGCCAGCCGAAACGAGCCGCGAGCGACGTCGCCAGGAGCGGCGCGAACATCGCCCCGATCGAGCTGCCGCTGAAGAGCACGCCGAGCGCGCGCGGCCGATCCTTCGCGGGGAGGGCGCGGTGGATCGTCTGCGCTGCCCCGGGAAATGAAGGCGATTCAGCGAGGCCGAGGGCGATGCGGAGCGCGAAGAGCACGCCGAAGCCGGGCACGAGCGTGTGCAGCGCGGCGACGCCGGACCACACGAGCACCGCGACGAGGAGGCCGCGGCGCGCGCCGACGCGATCGATGAGCCGCCCGGCGATCGGGGCGCCGACGAGGTAGGCGATCGAGAACGCGGAGACGAGCCAGCCATAGGCCACGTCGTCGATGCCGAGCTTCGCCTGCACGGTCGGCGCGATGACGGAGAGCGTCTGCCGATCGATGTAGCTGACCGCCATCGTGAAGGTGGCGACGAGCGTGAGAGCCCACGCGTGGCGGCGGGTGAGGCCGCCGCTCGGGGCGGCGAAGGGGTTCGACGACGGGATCATGCGCTGCGCCGAGGATAGGCGGGCGCGCCCGCCTTGGAAATCGATCCCTCCGGCGCCGTCCGCCCGGCGGCCTTGATCCGGGGCGCCGTGTTGACGCCCGATCCCGCGCGGACACCACTACTGACGCAAACTTGCAGCGGTAGTGCTGAACGGCGCGTAGCGCCGTGGGGTCCGGGGCTCGTCCCCCGGGGAGACAAAACTAGCGCTACCGCCCGCCGCAAAGCGGCGGCGCGCAGCGCGCAAACGAAGTTTGCGGCAATAGTGATAGACTCGCGCGCCTCATGTCACCCTACCTCGCCTCCGACGCCCGCGACTTCGCCAACCCGATCGAGCCCTCCGGCGCCGGCGGGCGGAAGATCGCGCTGGCCATCGCCGGTGCGGTGGGAGCGGTCGAGTCGCCTGGTCGCAGGAGCATCCGCGCGGCGGGCTGAGAGAGTGGCCGTTCATCGGCCGCGCTCGACCCACGCGGAGAAATCGGTTTGCTCCGAGGAGGCCAGTCACCTCGGCCCGGCCCGGCGGCGCGCGAGATCGGCGTGGAGCGGAATTGTGCACGGTGCTTTTTCGCTTGATCCGCGCCGGGCCGGCGTCGCCTAATGCGCCGCGATACCCGGAGTGAACAGCCTCGTGCGGAGTGAAGGAGCAACGAAATGCGACGAACAGTGACGATGACGATGGTGGTGAGCGTGGTACTCGCGGCGTCGGCGGGCGTGGCGGAGGCAGCGACGCTCGAGGTCGGCCCCGGAAAGACCTACGCGACCCCGTGCGACGCCATCGCGGCGGCGATGCCCAATGACGTCGTCGAGGTCGCGGCGGGCACGTACACCGACACCTGCTCCATCGGCGTCAAAGGCCTCACCGTGCGCGGCGTCGGCGGGCGGCCGAAGATCGATCTCTCGGCGACCGAGCACCCGTCCGGCTACAAAGGCATCTACGTCATCGACGCCGACGACGTCACCCTCGACAACCTCGAGCTGACGGGCGCCCACATCAGCGACGACAACGGGGCCAACGGGGCCGGGATCCGCATCCAGGCGGCGGGGCTCACCGTGCATGGCTGTTACATCCACGACAACCAGAATGGCATCCTCGGCGGGATCTCCCCGAACGGCGGGAAGATCACCATCGAATACACCGAGTTTGCGCACAACGGGCTCGGCAACGGGTGCAACGTCGGCGGCTGCACTCACAACCTCTACATCAACCACGTCGACGAGCTGCTGTTCCAGTACAACTGGTCGCACGACATCCCGAACGACTTCCCCGACAAGGGGCACCTGCTCAAGTCGCGCGCCGCGAAGAACACCATCCTCTACAACCGGATCACCGGCGAGATGGGGCACGACAGCTACGCCCTCAATTTCCCCAACGGCGGGCTGACGATCCTGGTCGGCAACCTGATCGAGAAGGGGCCGAACGGCGACAACAAGATCCTGCTCAGCTACGCTGAAGAGGGCGCGAGCAACGCCGACAAGCGGGTCTTCCTCGCCAACAACACCTTCGTCAACGACGCCGCCGACGGGACGTTCGTCAAGCTGGCTGACGGCGATCTCGTGGCGCACAATAACCTCTTCGTCGGTCCGGGCACGGTGTCGTCCACGGGCGCGCTGCCGGCCGACAACCTCTCCGGCGTCGATCCGAAGTTCGTCAATCAGGCGATGTTCGACTACCACCTCCAGGCGGGCTCGCCGGCCATCGACAAGGGCGTGGATCCCGGCAAGGCCGACGCCTTCTCGCTCACGCCGGTCGAGGAGTACGTTCAGCCGCTGAAGGGCGTGATGCGCAAGAGCGATGGGAAGCTCGATATCGGAGCGCTGGAGTTCGGTACCGACGTGACCGGGATGGGCGGCGGCGGCGCGACCGGGAGCAGCACCACGTCGGCCGGCGTCGGCGGCAGCGGGGCGACGGGCGCGGGCGGCGCGACCGCGGCGGGGACCGGGAGCGGATCGGCCGCGACGGGCTCCGGCGGCGCGGGCGGCGGCGGCGCGACGAGCGGCGGTGAGAGCGGCGGTTGCGGCTGCGAGGTCGCAGGGCACGAGTCGGGCAGCGGCGCTCTCGGCCTCGTCGGCCTCGGCCTCGCCATGGCCGCTCTCGGCCGCAAGCGTCGTCAGGCACGCTGAGAGGGAGTGGGGAGGTGAGGGAGCGGCCAATGAACGGCCGCTCTCTTTCAGTCTGCACGGGGCCGCGCGGTCTCGGCGACAGTGATCAGCGCGTGATAGTGGGCCTCGACCGGGCGCAGATCGACGGCGTCCATGAACGAGGTGAAGGCGAAGAAGGGCAGCAGTGTCTCCCACGCGGAGAGCCAGCGGGGCAGGTATCTCGGCCGCCTGAGGATGCCTCTGGCGCGGAGCTCGGCGAGGACGGCGACGTCGTCGAGGCAGATGCGGCCCGAGACGAGCAGCTCGACCTCGTCGCGAAATCCTCCGCGGATCACGGCCGAAAGGAAGGCGTGGACCTCGAGCAGGCCAGCGAGATAACAGGCATCCTTCGTGAACGGGGCGCCCCCCGTCACGAGGCCGCCGCGGCAGACCCGCTGCGCGTCGAAGTAAGCGTCGCGCGGCTCGGCGCCGCGCTCGACGAGGAAGCGGTAGAGATCGAGGAAGCTCGCGCCCTGTTCGGCCATGTCGACCAGCTTGACCCGGGTGGCGAGGCGCGTGAGGCGGCCAATCGAGAGAGCGCGGTTGTAGAGCTCGGAGAACACCGCGAGGCCCTCCTGCGTGCGCGTGGTGCGCGGGCCGCCCGATCGCAGGAACGAGGCGCTCTGCTGGAGCGCGCCGTTCTGCGCCGTGAGCGCGTGAGTCTCGATTTCGTGGTGCCACAGGCCCTCGACTTCCCACGGCGCGAAGGTCGCGTCGGGGCGCACGCGGACGCGGTTCATCCCGGCGACGCATTTGGCCGTGGCGCGCTCGTCGAGGACGATCTCCAGCTCGAGCCGCGGGCGGCGCTTCGCGGCGCGGATCTGCAGGCGCGTCACGAGCTCGGGCGCGGTGATCACCGCGGCGCGCGAGTCCCGGGCCTCGTCCCAGCCGTGGACGCGGAGGCGCTCGATCAGGTGGTCGGCCAGATCGATGTTGCGCGCCGACGCGCCGAAGAAGGCCGTGCGCGCGCCGCCGTAGAGCGTGCGCGAGCGCTCGTAGAAGTCGCGCGTGCCGACGGCGAGGAGCAGCTCGTTGCCGTCGATGAGCGAACGAACCGTGGCGCGAAGCCACCCGGCGATGGAGTCGTCGCCCTCGATCGAGCCCTCGATGGCGGCGAGCTCCGCGACCTGGGCGCCGATGCCCTCGCGATCGATGGCGTGGTCGATGGTGGGCAGGCGCGTCGCGCCGGAGGCGAAGAAGGCCTCCTCGACCTCGCGAGGCCAGGCGATCTCTTCGAGGAGCTTGCCCTTGTTCCGGCGCTCGCCGAGGACGCGACCAACGCGCGCGATCTGCTCCGTGACGCGGCGCTCATTCTCCATGCCCGGAACATAGCCGCGCGGCGCGCACCGGTCGAAATGGTCGCGGAGCCGCTGGCGCAGGCCGACTCTGGCGCAGGAAACGAGCGGCAGACGCAGGGAATGGCCCGCCGTGCGGCTTGACAGCGGGCGGCCGTTTGGGTTGTTTGGGACGGATCCCATTTCCCCGCACTTCGCGTCAGGGTGGCACCCGACCCGGAGTGTACCTGTTCATTTCGAACTGCCCCGGCGCTCTGCATGCCGGGGAACGAGGTCGTCGTGTCGCAAGACCGCCTGTTCACTCTGGCGATGCTGAAACAGCTCGCCGCACCGTTCAGCATTCTCGCCCTGATCGGAGCCGCGACGGTGTCGTCCGCGGGCTGCGGCAGCACGCCGGATCCCACGGGCAGCGGCGGCGCAGGGGGCACTGCCGCCACCTCGACCACCACCGCGGCGTCCTCGACGACGACGGGCGGTGGCTGCGCGGTCCCCAGCGATTGCCCCGGGGTCGACACCGACTGCTCGAAGCGGAGCTGCTCGGCGGGCGTCTGTGGTGTCACGTTCACCGCGGCCGGCGCGGCGACCACCGATCAGACCGCGGGCGACTGCCAGCAGAGCGTCTGCGATGGCAAGGGCGCGACGACCACGCAGAACGACGACACCGACGTCCTCGACGACGGCAACGACTGCACCGACGACGTGTGCACCGCGGGCGCGCCGGAGAACAAGCCGAAGGCCTCGGGCGCGACGTGCGCGTCGAACGGCGGCAAGGTCTGCGACGGCGCGAGCGCGTGCGTGGAGTGCGTCGACGCGGCGGGCTGCGCGAGCGGCGTGTGCGCGAAGAACGCCTGCATCGCGGCCTCGTGCACCGACGAGGTCAAGAACAACACCGAGACCGACGTCGACTGCGGCGGCCCGGACTGTAACCCCTGCGCGGCCGGGAAGGCCTGCGCCGCGGGCACGGACTGCGTCGACACCATCTGCACGGCCGGCATCTGCGCCGCGGCGACGTGCAGCGACGCCGCGAAGAACGGCGCCGAGACCGACGTCGACTGCGGCGGTGGCATTTGCAAGGGCTGCGGCCCGACGCTCGGGTGCAAGATCGACGGCGACTGCGTCGGCGGCTCGTGCTCCGGCACGATCTGCCTCCCGACCTGCACCGACAAGGTGAAGAACAGCGGCGAGACCGACGTCGACTGCGGCGGCCCGACCTGCACCGTGTGCGTGGACGGGAAGGCCTGCGCGGCGGCCGCGGATTGCAAGAGCAAGGTCTGCACGGCGGGCGTGTGCGTCGCCCCGAGCTGCACCGACGGCGTGCAGAACGGGACCGAGTCGGACAAGGACTGCGGCGGCCTCTGCGGCCCCTGTAACCCGACGCAGATGTGCACCAAGGGCGCCGACTGCGCGACCGGCGTGTGCACCGGCAACGTGTGCCAGGGCGCGGTCTGCAACGACAACACCAAGAACGGCAGCGAGACCGACGTCGACTGCGGCGGGATGTGCGCGACGAAGTGCGGCACGAGCAAGGCGTGCCTCGTGGCCGGCGACTGCGTGAGCCAGGTCTGCGCCGGCGGCGTCTGCCAGGCGGCGATCTGCGGCGACGGCGTGAAGAACGGCACCGAGGCCTGCGACGACGGTAACCCCGTGAGCGGCGATGGCTGCTCGTCGGGGTGCGCGGTCGAGGCGGGCTTCACCTGCGCCGGCTCCACCCCGACGGTCTGCTCCGCGATCTGCGGCGACGGCGTCAAGGTCGCCGGCGAGCAGTGCGACGACGGCAACGCGACGACGGGCGACGGCTGCTCGGCGGTCTGCGTGGTCGAGCAAGGCTTCACCTGCGGCGGCGCGCCCAGCGTCTGCACGACGACGTGCGGTGACGGCTTCAAGGCCGGCGCCGAGGCCTGCGACGACGGCAACGGCATCCCCAGCGACGGCTGCACGGCGTGCGTCGTCAACGCCGGCTTCACCTGCACTGGCTCGGCGCCGAGCGTCTGCACGGCGATCTGCGGCGACGGCATCAAGGCCGGCGCCGAGGGCTGCGACGACGGCAACACCGTCAACGGCGACGGCTGCTCGGCGACCTGCACCGTGCAGGCCGGCTACGCCTGCAACGGCGCGACGCCGAGCGTCTGCACGACGATCTGCGGCGACGGCGTCATCGCCGGCAGCGAGGCCTGCGACGACGGCAACATCGCCAACGGCGACTGCTGCTCGTCGAGCTGTCACGTCGAGGCGGGCTGCGAGGTCGAGGCGAACAGCACCATCCCGACCACCAACGTGCTCTCGGCCGTGGCGATCAACAACAAGGTCAACGGGTTCATCAACCCGAGCGGCGACAAGGACTACTTCTCGTTCGCCGTCCCCGCGAACGCGACGGCCGTGCTCACCGCGCAGACCATCGACAACTTCCTCGGCATCACCTGCGCGTCGAACAACATCGACACTGTCGTGACGCTGTTCGACTCGTCGACGCCGGCGGTCTCGCTCGTCAGCAACGACGACTTCGGCGGCAACCACTGCTCGAAGATCGTCTCGAGCACGCTCAACCCCGGCACGTACTTCATCGAGGTCCGCGCCTACACGTTCGCGAGCCCCGCGACGTTCGCGTACACGCTCCAGACGAGCATCGCGCTGAAGATCTGCGGCAACGGCATCATCGAGGCGCCCGAGCAGTGCGACGGCGGCCCCACGTGCGCCGCGGACTGCACGCTGATCCCCGTCTGCGGTGACGGCACCATCAGCGGCACCGAGATCTGCGACGACGGCAACAGCGTCAACGGCGACGGCTGCAGCAGCGCCTGCGCGCTCGAGGGCGGCCAGAACGAGGTCGAGCCCAACGGCACCCTCGCGCTCGCCGATGCCCGCGCGCTCGACGCGACGCCGACGGTGTTCGCCGGCAGCAACACCCTGCTCGCCTCGATCGGCAAGGTCGGCGACAAGGATGTCTTCAAGGTCACCGTCGCCACCGCCGGCGTCGTGCGCTTCGAGACGTTCGAGACCGCGGCGCTCGACTGCCTCACGATCGCGACGAGGCTGACGCTGCTCGGCAGCGGCGGGACGACGCTCTACACGGACACGACGACGGGCATCAAGAGCTGCTCGGCGATCGACGCCTACCTCGCCGCGGGCACCTACTACATCCAGGCCGAGCAGGCCGCGGGCACGCTGACGATCCCGAAGTACCTGCTCCAGGTGAAGTTCGAGGGCAACGGCGGCAGCGAGATCGAGCCGAACGACTCGCCCGCGACGGCGACCGCGGTGGCGGGCGTGGACACCTTCGTCCTCGCCGCGCACCCGCTCGCGACCGACGATGATTTCTACGCGATCACCGTGCCGGCCGGCATGTCGATCCGCGCCGAGGTCGTCGAGGGCGATCTGACCACGACCTGCGAGTCGGACGGCATCGACAGCAAGCTGACGCTGTACGACGCCGCGATGACGTCGCTGGCGACGGACGACGACAGCGGCCGCGGGTTCTGCTCGCTGATCGACGGCACCGGCGCGACGCCCGCGTACACCGGCGCGCACAACCTGGCGGCCGGGACGTACTACCTGAAGGTGACGCCGTCGGACCTCGTCTCGCCCCCCGCGGACGTCTTCAATTACCGCCTCGTCGTCACGGTGCGCTGAGACGACAGCCCTCGCTCCTCTGCGGCGATCGTGCTGCGGAGGGGCGACCTCTCCCTCCCCAGATCCACTTCATTTCAAGGCGATCCAGCTCGATCTGGGTCGCCGCTTCGGCGTGTCCGCGCGGCGCGATATAGCGCGCGCCGCGCCGAAACGGCGGTCGATGCTTGACGTTCGGCGCGGAATTGGATTCCCTGAAAGAATTCTACACGCCTGTGCCCGGCCGTCCGGGCTGGGTAGTGCGCGTCGATGTCTTCAACCACCCGGTGTTTCGCTGGGTTGAATCGAGGTCTCGTGTGTCCCACGAACGCCTGAACAGATCCTTGTTAAAGAAACTGATGGCGCCGTTGACGGCGCTGCTGGTCATGGGCGCCGGGGCCGCGAGCACGGGCGGCTGCGAGCTGATCACCACCGTCGATCGCAGCAAGATCGGAGAGGGTGGGCACGGGGGCGGTTCGACGGCGACGGGCACCTCGGCGGCGAGCTCCACCGCCGCGGGGACGGGCGGCGCAGGCGGCGCGACGACGGGGACGGGCGGCGCGACGACGGGCACCGGCGGCGCGGGCGGAGGGACCTCGACCAGCACGGGCACCGGCACGAGCACGGCCTCGTCGTCGAGCAGCGGCGCCGGCGGCGGCGGCGGCTGCACGACGGCGGCGGACTGCCCCGGGACCACCACCGAGTGCCAGACGGTCACCTGCACGGGCACGGTGTGCGGCCTCGATTTCACGGCGAACGGCACGCCGCTGGCGATGCAGCTCGTCGGCGATTGCAAGACGGCCGTGTGCGACGGCGCCGGCGCGTCGACGACGATCAACGCGGCCGATCCCCTAGATGACGGTAACCCCTGCACCGACGATCTCTGCACCGCGGGCGCGCCCACGAACGTGCCGACGGCCTCGGGTACGGCGTGCACCAACGGCACCACCGGCAAGCTCTGCGACGGTAGCGGCGCCTGCGTCGAGTGCCTGGTCGGCGCCGACTGCGCGAGCCTGAATTGCCAGGCGAACAAGTGCGTCCCGCAGAGCTGCACCGACGCCGTGAAGAACGGGACGGAGACGGACGTCGACTGCGGCGGGTCGTGCGCTCCCTGCGTGACTGGCAAGGTCTGCGCGCTCGGTACGGACTGCGTGAGCAGCATCTGCACCGGCGGCTTCTGCGCGGCGCCGGTCTGCAACGATCTGCTCAAGAACGGGACGGAGACCGATATCGACTGCGGCGGCGCGGCCTGCCCGAAGTGCGCGGCCGGTCAGACCTGCGCCGTCGGCACCGACTGCAAGGGCGGCCAGTGCTCCGGCAGCGTCTGCCTCGCGACCTGCAGCGACACGGTGAAGAACGGCGGCGAGACCGACATCGATTGCGGCGGCCCGACCTGCACGAAGTGCGTGACGGGCAAGGCCTGCGGCGCGGGCTCGGACTGCGCGAGCGGCGTCTGCACCGGCGGCGTGTGCAAGTCCGCGACCTGCACCGACTCGGTGAAGAACGGGACCGAGACCGACATCGACTGCGGCGGCGCGAGCTGCGTGCCCTGCGCGGCGAACAAGCTCTGCGCGGTGGCCGGCGACTGCTCGAGCCACGTGTGCACGGGCGGCATCTGCCAGAGCCCGAGCTGCACCGATCTCAACAAGAACGGCGCCGAAACCGACATCGACTGCGGCGGCGGCACCTGCGGCCCCTGCGGCGCGGGCAAGGTCTGCGGCCAGGCCTCGGACTGCACGACCAACGTGTGCCTCGGCAACATCTGCAAGACGGCGACGTGCGGTGACGGCACCGTCAACGGCACCGAGGCTTGCGACGACGGCAACATCGTCAACGGCGACGGCTGCTCGTCGACCTGTACCGTGCAGACGGGCTACACCTGCTCGGGCTCGCCCAGCGTCTGCGTGACGACCTGCGGCGACGGCAAGAAGGCCGGCCTCGAGGCCTGCGACGACGGCAACACCGTCAACGGCGACGGCTGCTCGTCGACGTGCACCGTGCAGGCGGGCTTCACCTGCACCGGCGCGTCGCCCAGCGTCTGCACGACGACGTGCGGCGACGGCCTCAAGGTCGGCGCCGAGGCCTGCGACGACGGCAACACGACGCCCGGCGACGGCTGCTCGGCGACCTGCACCGTGCAGGCCGGCTACGCGTGCGCCGGCTCGCCGAGCGTCTGCGCCCCGATCTGCGGCGACGGGATCAAGGCCGGCGCCGAGGCCTGCGACGACGGCAACACCGTCAACGGTGACGGCTGCTCGGCGACCTGCACCGTGCAGACCGGCTACACCTGCACCGGCGCGCCGAGCGTCTGCGTGACGACCTGCGGTGACGGCGTCCAGGCCGGCGCCGAGGCCTGCGACGACGGCAACCTCCTGAACAACGACGGCTGCTCGTCGACCTGCACCGTGCAGGCGGGCTTCACCTGCACCGGCACGACGCCCACCACCTGCACCGCGATCTGCGGCGACGGCCTCAAGCTTGGCACCGAGCAGTGCGACGACGGCAACACGACGGCCGGCGACGGCTGCTCGGCGACCTGCACCGTGCAGACCGGCTACACCTGCTCTGGCGCTCCCAGCACCTGCGCGCCGATCTGCGGTGACGGCCTGAAGAACGGCGCCGAGGCCTGCGACGACGGCAACACGGCCACCAACGACGGCTGCTCGGCGACCTGCACGCTGGAGACGGGCTTCACCTGCAACGCGGGCCAGCCGACGGTCTGCAGCGCGATCTGCGGCGACGGCCTCAAGGTCGGCACCGAGCCCTGCGACGACGGCAATCTGAGCAACGGCGACGGCTGCAACGGCACCTGCGGCGTCGAGCCGGGCTACACCTGCGTCGGTCAGCCGAGCGTCTGCTCGGCGGGCTGCGGCGACGGGATCAAGACCGGCAGCGAGCAGTGCGACGACGGCAACCTGAGCAACGGCGACGGCTGCAACGCGGCCTGCGTCACCGAGGCGGGCTACACCTGCGCGGGCTCCCCCAGCACCTGCAGCACCACCTGCGGCGACGGCATCAAGACCGGCAGCGAGCAGTGCGACGACGGCAACACGGCGAACGGCGACGGCTGCTCGTCGGCGTGCACCGTGCAAACGGGCTACGTCTGCGCGGGCAGCACGCCCAGCGTCTGCTCGACGGTCTGCGGCGACGGCATCAAGGCCGGCGGCGAGGCGTGCGACGACGGCAACACCGTCAACACCGACGGCTGCAGCGCGGTCTGCACCGTGCAGGCCGGCTACGTCTGCCTCGGCGCGCCCAGCACCTGCGCGACGGTCTGCGGCGACGGCATCGTGGCCGGCGCCGAGATGTGCGACGACGCCAACGTGACGAACGGCGACGGCTGCTCGTCGGTCTGCGCGACCGAGGGCGGCTTCACCTGCTCCGGCGCGCCCAGCGTCTGCAACGGCATCTGCGGCGACGGGCTGCGGCTCGGCGCCGAGACCTGCGACGACGGCAACACGACGAACGGCGACGGCTGCTCGTCGACCTGCGCCGTGCAGGCAGGCTACACCTGCACCACGGCGACGCCCAACGTCTGCGCGACGACCTGCGGTGACGGCATCAAGGCCGGCGCCGAGGCCTGCGACGACGGCAACACCGTGGCCGGTGACGGCTGCTCCGCCACCTGCACCGTGCAGGCGGGCTACACCTGCACCGGTACGACGCCCAGCGTCTGCACGGCCATCTGCGGCGACGGCATCAAGACCGGCGCCGAGGCCTGCGACGACGGCAACACCGTCAACGGCGACTGCTGCAACTCCGCTTGCCAGATCGAAGCCGGCTGCGAGATCGAGCCGAACAACCTCTGCAGCACGGCCAACCCGCTCCCGCTGACCGGCTCGCCGGCCACCGGCACCGTCAACGGCAGCATCAAGCCGATCGCGGACGCCGACTGGTACTCGTTCGTGCTGACGACCCCGTCGAGCGTACGGGTCGAGACCTTCATCGGCGGCGCCGGGCTGTGCACCGCCGCCACCGGCTCGTCCGATGCGCAGCTCGATCTCATCGCCGCGGACTGCGCCACCGTGGTCAGCACCGACGACGACAACGGCCCCGGCCTGTGTCCGCTCATCGATCCGACCTCGGCGACGTACGCGTCGGCGCGCGCCCTCGCGGCGGGCACGTACTACGTCAAGATGTACAAGCACGGCAACGACGCGCTGATCACGGCCTACCAGCTCAAGGTCAGCGTCGTCTCGACATGCGGCAACGGCGTCATCGAGGCCAGCGAGACCTGCGATCAGGGCGGCGGCAACCTCGCCAACGGCGACGGCTGCTCGTCCACCTGCCAGACCGAGACGACGTACACGTGCACGGGCGCGCCCAGCGTCTGCACGACGACGTGCGGCAACGGTGTCCTCGACGCCGGTGAGCAGTGCGATCAGGGCGGCGGCAACGTCGCCAACGGCGACGGCTGCTCGTCGATCTGCCAGACCGAGCCGGGCTACCTCTGCGCGGGTACGCCCAGCGTCTGCACCTTCGTGTGCGGCAACGGCGTGCTCAACGCGGGCGAGCAGTGCGACGACGGCAACGTGGTGAGCGGCGACGGCTGCACGAGCCTCTGCAAGCTCGAGGCGGCGCCGGAGACCGAGGCCAACAACACCTGCGTGACGGCCAACGGCCTCTACGCGCTGGGCGCCGCCACGGGCTCGGGCAAGCTGGTCAGTGGCACCCTGAGCAGCCTCAGCGATCAGGACTGGTTCGGGTTCACCGTGCCGACCTACGCCGACGTCCGGTTCGAGACGTTCGACTCCACCGGACCGGGGAGCTGCTCGCCGCTCGCCATCGACACCGAGATCCAGGTGTTCAAGGCGAACTGCACGACGAGCCAGACGATCCTGCAGGACCAGGGCGGCATCGGGAACTGCTCGAAGCTCGATCCGAGCGTGTTCACCACGGTCCAGCACCTGGCGCCCGGGAACTACTTCGTGAACGTCATCCCGTGGTCCTCCGCGACCACGCCGTTCAACTACACCCTCAACGTCACCATGGTGACGTCGTGCGGTAACGGCATCAAAGAGGGCTCCGAGCAGTGCGACGGCGGCCCGACGTGCGCCGCGGACTGCACGCTGCTCGCGGTGTGCGGCGACGGCGTCAGGTCGACGGGTGAGGCCTGCGACGACGGCAACACGACGAACGGCGATGGCTGCTCGTCGACCTGCACCGTGCAGGCGGGCTTCACCTGCAACACGGCCTCGCCCAACGTCTGCACCGCGATCTGCGGTGACGGCCTCAAGCTCGGCGCCGAGACCTGCGACGACGGCAACACCGTCAACACCGACGGTTGCTCGTCGACCTGCCAGGTGCAGCCTGGCTACACCTGCACCGGCGCCCCCAGCGTGTGCGCGGCGACGGCCTGCGGCGACGGCATCAAGGCCGGCACCGAGACCTGCGACGACGGCAACACCGTGTCCGGCGACGGCTGCAGCGCCACCTGCCAGCTGGAGACCGTTGCCGAGACGGAGGCGAACAACACCTGCGCGACGGCCAACGGGCCGTTCACGATCACGTCTGGTGCGACTGGCACGCTGATCACGGCCTCGATGACCCCGGCGACGGACGTGGACTGGTTCGTGTTCACGACGACGGGCTACGCAGACCTCGACTTCAGCACGTTCGACTCGACCGGCCCCGGGAGCTGCTCGCCGCTGGCGATCGACACGGTGGTTCAGCTCTTCAAGTCGGACTGCGTGACGACGTTCAGCGCCTCGCAGGACCAGGGCGGGGTCGGCAACTGTTCGGGGTTGAACCCGCTCAGCCAGGCGAGCATGAAGCACGTCCCGCCGGGGACCTACGCCCTCAAGGTGACGAACTTCGGAACGACCAACACCTACAACTACATGGTGCGGGCGAAGTACGTCTCGCTCTGCGGCGACGGCGTCGTCGAGGGCTCCGAGCAGTGCGACGGCGGCGCCGCCTGCAACACGAGCTGCCAGTGGACGACGGTGGCCGAGGTCGAGCCGAACGACACGACCGCCCAGGCCGACGCCGCCGCTGCCAGCAATCCGCTGCTCCTCGTCGACGGTAATCGGAACATCACCGGTGGCATCAGCGCCGCCGCCGACAAGGACGTCTTCAAGCTCGTCGTCGCGGCGAACAACACCGTCGTGCGCCTCGACACGTTCGACTCGAGCGGCGTCGACTGCCGCACCGCGGCCCCGTTCAGCATGGCGGGCCACGCGGTGCGCATCCTGAACAGCGCCGGGACCACGATCGTGACCGATTTCGAGAGCTCGACCGCGACCGGCTACGTCGCGGCGAACAACGGGTTCCAGTCCGGCATCGGCGTCTGCGCGGCGCTGGCGTACCGGCTCGACGCGGGCACGTACTACATCCAGGTCGATAAAACCGCGGCCCTCGCCGCCTACTTCCTCGAGGTGCGCTTCCAGACTGCCCTCGGCAGCGAGGTCGAGCCCAACGACCTGGTCAGCACCGCCACCCCGGCGCCCGGGCGCGACACCCAGATCCTGGGCGACCACCAGACGCCGACGGACACCGACTTCTACGCGGTCCCCGTGCCCGCGGGAGGCTCGATCCGCGCCGAGACCATCGAAGGCGACGCCACCGAGACCTGCGAGAGCCTCGGTATCGACTCGTCGATCGCGCTCTTCAACCCGGCCGGTACGCTGATCAGCACGACCGGCGGTGACGTCGGTCGCGGCGCCTGCTCGCAGTTCGACGGCACCGGCTTCTCGCCGCTGAACTCGTTCGCTCACAACCTCGCGGCGGGCACCTATTACATCCGGATCACCTCGCCCACGACGACCGCGGTGAACGCCAACCAGTTCAACTACCGACTGGTCGTGGACGTCAGCCTCTGACCGCCTCGCCGGGCGGCCCCTCGCGGGTCGCCCGGCTTCTTCTCCCTCCCCAGCACACGACACCCACGCTTCCGCCCGCACCTATCCGCGGGCGAAGGCGCCTGTGGCCCCGCGTCGGGCGCCCGTCATCGCGTCACGCCTGTGCTCCCTCGTATCCGCTTGATTCAACCGCGCCCCTCGTGCTCGTATCCCCACGAGAGCACCGGGGGGACGCGGGACACGCTGACGCGCCTCGCGTCGTCCCCCATCCACGCAGGGAGGAACGAGACAGCATGGCAGCGAAGCAGGTCACCGATCGCGAGAAGAGCGCACACGCCGTGGTTGCCGCCGGGCAAACGCACGCCGAGGCTACCGGAGCCGCGGTGGGCGAGCTCCTGAAACCGCACCTCGGCAAGGGCGAGTCACTCCCGGACATCGGACTCGTGATGATCCTCGTCGCCCGCGCGCTCGAGGCGGCCAAGACCAGGATGGTCGAGGCCGACGCCGCGCACGAGGCCGAGCTCGGCGACGACGACGCCATTCGCCGGGCGCGCGACGAGGCCGCCACAGCGCTCTCCGACAGGCTGGTCGAGCTCCGCGAGGTCATCGTCGGTGTCTATGGCAGCGCCACCGCCGGCGCCGTGTTCCCGGGCCCGGCTCCCCAGGATCCGGTCGTGCTGTCGCGTTTTGCAGGCGAGGTGGGCGCGCAGCTCGAGCGGGTGAAGCTCCCGGCCCCGCGGCTCAAAGGGGCCAAGCTCGATCTCGCGGAGACGGCGGCAGATCTGCGCGATCTGCGCGCGGCGCTCGACGCGAAGATCAAGGACGTCGCCCGGGAGGTCCGTGAAGCGCAAGCCACGCTCGCCGGGAAAACCCAGGCGCTCGCCGCGTACGATGAGCTGTTTGGCGGCGGAGCCACGATCCTGACGGGCCTCTTGCGGATGGCCGGCAAGGCGGATCTCGCGGCCAAGGTGAAGCCGTCGACGCGGCGGCCGGGGCAGACGGCGAGCGACGCGGGGGACCCGGGGGCGGCGGCAGCGCCGACGGCGGGCACCGGCGACAAGTAAGGGGCGGGGAGGGCGCCCGGGGGCGCTCTTGCCGGGGAAGAACGCGACCGGCGAGCGCTGGATCGCGTTCTTGCCGGGCAGGAAGGCGTCCGGGGGAAGTCGGGGGCCTCTCTTGCGGGGTAAGAGCGCGTCTGGGGGAAGTCGAGGGGCGCTCTTACCGGGCAAGAAGGCGCCTGGGGAAGTCGGGAGGCGTTCTTGCCGGGCAAGAAGGCGTCCGGGCGTTCGCGCCCCTCTCTGCGCCACCCACCTTGGCGAGCGCGGACGAGTATCAGGACACACCGCGGGCGCGGCGACAGCGCCCACGGGGCTCGCGGCTCACATCTCGCCGACGAGCCCGATCCCCGCGCCGAGGCCGGCGTACCCCATCGTCAACGGGACGGCCCGCACGGTGGTTGTCCCGGCGACGTCGCGGCGCACGAGCACGTGCCTCTTGCTCGCGAGGCCGCCGATCAACATCGCCACCCCGGCCCCCTGGGCCAGGCCGTTGGACACGAGAAGAAACTTCTCGAGGCCGGAGAAAGGCGCCCGGTCGACGTGTCCGATCTCGATGAACGGCCCCACGACAGGCACGAACATCAACGCCTCGCCGCTCACGAGCGTGGAGTCGAGGGCCGCTGACAGGTACATCGCGCCAAAGAGGGTCGCGCCGCCGACGATCAGCCCCGTTCGATAGCGCATCGCCGGTCGGTAGCCGTCGGGGATTGGATTGCCGTCCTCGTAAGGCATCATCGCCGGCCCAGCGAGCCCGAGCCCGGGATAGCTGTAGCCCGGCGGCGGCCCGTAGCCCGGGGCGGGGACGTACATATAGCCCGCAGGCGGAGGTGCGTAGCCGCCAGGCGGAGGTGCGTAGCCGCCGGGCGCAGGGGCGTGATCCGGAGGCGGTTGAGCGGCGGCCGCGGGAGGTGAGAGCGGGGCGCCCGACGTCGTCTGAGCCCATGCCGCGGGGGTGAAGAGCGTCAATACGAGAGCCGTGGTCGCGGCGCGGGGGGAGAGCATGCGGGTGAGTCTACGCAAGGGTGGCGCCTGGCAGGTGACGGAATTCGGGCGGTCGCCGCGTCAATCCGCGAGTTGCTGACGAATTTGCGGATCGACCGTCGCGCTTCGCGAAATCCCTGGCGAGCCGGCGTCGTTGTGCGACTGGCACCATCCTGCGCAGCTCCAAGGAGGCCCGGACCCAGAGGGCTTTGCACCGACACCGGGCCTGTCCGTGCGGACACGGTAGCGACGCGCCCGGACCCGTGGAGCCGTCGTGAGGTGCGCGGGTGAATCAGCGGGCCACGGGGCGCGCGGGGCTCGCATGTTCCGAGAGCCAGCGATCCACGTCGGCGCGCTCTTTCTCGGCGTCCGGCCTGGTCGCGAGCCCGGCTCGCGCCGTCGTGACCAGGGCGCGCGCCCGGGCGCGATCGCCTCCGCCGTCCCAGAGCGCGTGCCCGAGCAGGATCTGCGTCTCCGCGAGGTCGCCGGGGCGCATGCCTGATTTTTCGCGCAGCGCGAGGGCGCGTTCGAGCGGCGCCCTGGCCTGGGCGGCGTGGCCCATCGACAGGTAGGTGTCGCCGAGGAGCGTGAAGGTCGTCGCGGTCTCGAAGACGGGCTCCGACAGGCGCGCGCACATCGCCGCTGCGCGGGTGAACGCGGCGACGGCTTCGTCGAAGCGACCGAGCTTGGCGTCGATCGCGCCGACGAGGTTGACGGAGTCGATCAGGTCGACCTCCGACATGTGGAGCTTCTCGCCGAGGGCGAGCGCGCGCGCGGCCTGGATCCGGGCCTCCGGGAGGCGGTGCGCGCCCAGCAGGATCTCGGCGATCGCGCCGTCGAATCCAGGGAGATCCGGGTGCTCTTCGCCGTGGACCTCGACCCAGATCGCGCGCGCCCGGCCGACGTGCGCGAGCGCGTCGTCGTAGCGCTGGAGCGCGAGCTCCGAGATGCCGATGTTGCGGAGGACGATGGCCACCTGGGGGTGATGGGCCCCGAGGGTGCGCTCGAAGATCACGAGGGCTCGCTGCTGGTAGTCGAGCGCCTTTTCGGTCTCGCCGAGGTAGGTGAGCTGGACCGAGCTCGCGTTGAGCGCGTGCCCGACCAGGTAGTCGTCGGGCCCGAAGGCGCGCTCGCGCAGCGCGCGCGCATGCTCGGTGCGGACCAGCGCGCCGTCGTAGCGCCCCTTCGCGTCGTCGACGGCCGAGAGGTTGATCTCGGCTTCCGAGAGGAGCGCGATCTCCGCGGGCAAGCGCGTGAGCACGGCCGACGCGAGGCCGCCGGCGCGGGCGGCCTCGTCCGGCTTCGCTTCCTGCGAGGCGAGGTTCAAGGTGAGCAGCACCAGCGCGCGCGCCTTGACGACGTCGTCGCTCGCGGCCTCGCCGGCCTCGATCGCGGCGTAGAGGGCGGCGTCCGAGCCGGCGACGTCACCGAGCCGCGTCCGCACCTGCGCCAGCGCCACGCCGACCTCGGCCTCGAGGCCGCGATCGAGGGTGGCCTGCGCCGCGGGGAGAAGCGGCGCCATCGCGTCGCCCGCGGCCTCGGCGCGGCCCGCCTTGTCGAGGGCCGCCGCGCCGGCGAGGAGCGCGCGCACGCGGCCCACCTCGGCCTGCACGGCGGGGTCCATCGACGGGCGCACGCGCGCGCGCAGGGCCCGGGCGTCGGCGCAGGCATCGAGCGAAGGCAGATCGTGGATGGCCTTGACCGCGAGCTCGACCGCGCGCGGGCTCGGCTGCGCGAGCGATCCGCCGAGGGCCCCGAGCTCCCGCGCCTCGCCGTCGAGGCACGCGATGCGGAGATCGAGCAGCTCCTCGGACTGCTCGCCGCGCACGCGCGTCGCCTCGCAGGCCTCTTCGTGCATGGTGATCCAGCGGGCCGCGTAGGCGTCGCCGACGCGCTCGACCTCGCGCCAGGTGTCTTTCGCGTAGAGCGCGCCGGTCGCCTCGAAGGCCGCGGCGACGGCGCGCTTGCGATCGCCGTCCCACACGCCGACGAGCTTGCGCTCGGCGCCGGCGCAGGGGCGCGTCGCGTGCCGCTCGACGCGGGCCCAGGCGAAGACGCCGAGGGCGCCGATGAGCGCCGCGACGAGCGCCACGCCGAGCAGCCGCCACGGGGAGCGCCGCCGGTGCGCGAGCGCGGTGAGCAGCGCATCCATCGTCGGGAACCGCGCCGCCGGATCGTCGGCGAGTCCGCGCGCGAGGGCGGCGCTCACGAACGCGGGGACGCCGCCGCGCGCCGGATCGGGCGCGCCCGCCTCGGCCTGCTCGCCCCGCAGCGACTCGCGCAGCGCCACGCAGAAGCTGTACTGATCGCTGCGGGCGTCGACGCGCTCGCCCCGGCGCTGCTCGGGCGACATGTACCCGGGCGTGCCCTTCCACGATCGCGCGCCGGAGGGCGCCGAGCCCTCGGCGGCGGCGAAGCGCGCCAGGCCGAAGTCGGTGACGCGGACGCGGCCGTCGAGCCCGACGAGCACGTTGGAAGGCTTGAAATCATGGTGCACGAGGCCCGCCGCGTGCGCCGCAGCGAGGCCGCGCCCCGCGTCGAGGAAGCACGCGAGGATGGCGCGCCACGATCGCGGCTCGCTCCCGAGCCAGCGCTCCAGCGTGCCGCCGGCCACGTACTCCATCGAGAGAAAGACGCGGCCATCCTGGGTGCCCACGTCGTAGACCGCGACCACGCTCGGGTGCGAGACGCGCGCCAGCGCCTGGGCCTCGCGGAGGAGCGTGCCCGTGGTGGCGGCGTCCTCGACGCTGGCTCCATCCCCATCCCCGGGCGCGATGTCGGCGTGGAGCACCTTGATGGCCACCCGTCGATCGAGCTCGGGATCGAACGCGGCGTAGACCGCGCCCATGCCGCCCTTGCCGAGCCAGTCGAGCACCACGTAGCGCCCCAGCCGGGCGCCGACCGTGAGCGGCGCCGCGGCGTCGCGCGCCTCTGGCTCGGCCACCTCGCACGAGGCCGCCGCCAGCGCGATCAGCAGGGCGCGGCAGTCCTCGCAGGCCTCGACGTGGGCCTCGATCGCGGCGCGCGCGTCGTCGTCGAGCTCGCGTTCGAACCAGGCGACCAGGGCATTTTCGTCGGGACACTTCATCGTCGAACGGGGCGCTCCGGCGTATTACGCTCGCGCGCGATGAAGGAGCATGGCGCCCTCGCCTCGGTCCTGCGGGCGCGCGGCGCGACGCTACCACAAGGCGACGACGCCGCGCTCGAGGCGAGGCTCACGGAGATCGTGGCGGAGGCCGCGCGCGCGTGGCCCGGCGTGCGCGTCGAGCCCGCGCGCTTCATGGGCTACCTCGCGGCCCGCCTCGCGCCCGACGCCGGCATCCTCCCCGCGCTCGCCGCGCTGCACACGTCGGACCTCTACCTCGCCTGCGCCTGCGTCGAGGATCCGCGGGCGCTGGCCGCGCTCGACGCCGCCTTCTTCGGCGACTGCGACGCGGCCCTCGCGCGGATGGCCCAAAGCCCCGACTTCGCCGACGAGGTGAAGCAGCGCGCGCGGACCAAGCTCTTCGTCCGCGAGGGCGAGCGCGCCCCGCGCATCGGCGAGTACTCCGGCCGCGGCGAGCTCCGGGCCTTCCTGCGCGTGGTGATCATGCGCGAGGCCATCGGCCGCAAGCGCGCCGAGCGCCGCGATCCCCCGGTCGAGGGCGACGAGGGCGACGCCGCGCCGATCGTCTGGGAAGCCAGGGATCCCGAGCTCGTCCACCTGCGCCGCACCTACGCCGCCGAGTTCGAGCGGGCCTTCCGCGACGCCGTCGTCGGGCTGACGAGCGAGGAGCGCAACACCCTGCGCTACCACTACGTCGACCGGCTCAACATCGATCACATCGGCGCGATCTACGGCATCCACCGGGTCAGCGCCGCGCGTCGGCTCACCCGGCTCCGCGCGACGCTGGTCGAGGCCACGCGGCTCAAGCTCGCCGAGCGGCTCCACCTCAGCGGGAGCGAGCTGCGCAGCGCGCTGCGGCTGATCGAGAGCGAGGTCGACGTGAGCCTCCGCGCCGCGCTGATCGAGCCCTCGATCGGCCCCTGAAAAAAATTCGAGAGCCGCCACGCAACCTGGCCGATCGGCGCGCGTCTTCTGATCGAGAGCCGCGGCGCCGCTGCCCGGCCGAGCTCTGACGTCCCTTTCCCGCCCCGCCTCCGGGGTGGGTGCGCGCGATCCGCCCTGTCGCGCGCGGGCTCGTCACCTCCACAATGCCTCGTTCGTCGTCGCGGTCGGCGGCCGCTGTTCACGCTGGAAGGATCTCGATTCATGCTCGCTTCGTTCGTGAAATCTCTTGGAATGTCCCTCGTCCTCGGCGCCTCGATGCTCGTCGGCTGCGGCAGCAGCGGCCCCGAAACCAGCGGCGCGACCGGCGCGACCGGCGCCACCGGCTCGACGGGGACCGGCGCCGCGACGACGTTCGACTGCGACGCCTCGAAGTGCGAGGCGGGCACGCAGTACTGCCTGGAGTCGTACCTCAACAACACCTTCGACGAGGCCAAGTGTGTCGCGCTCCCGTCCGGGTGCAGCGGCTGCGACTGCGCGCAGAGCGACGCGCCGAAGCAGTACCCGACCAGCAACAACTGCTCGAGCATGGTCTCCTGCAACCAGGAGAACGACAGCATCTCCGTCCGGTGCGACGCGCACCTGTGAGCCCGGAGGTCCGGCATTCACGGGCGCCGATCTGTCGCTTCATCGCCCCGTGGTCGACCGGATCATCGCCTCGATACCCTGCCTTCGAGGGGCAGGACGGCGTCAGGGGGGCTCGGCGGCCTCGCGCGTCACCGCGCGAACGCCCGCAGCTCGACCGCGACGACGCCCTTCTGCACGCCCACGAGCGTGATGGCGTCCGACGCCGTCGGCCCGACGAGCGTCGTGTCCGCGAGGCCGGGCAGCGGCACGGCCGGCGTCACCAGATCGGCCGCGCGCCGGAGCATCTGGGTCTGCCCACCTTCCGACGTCCCCACCCACTCCAGGAACTGCCCCCGCGCCACCGGGCGCACATGGAGGAACGGGGTGTAGATGTGGCTCACGAGGGCGTCGCTCTCCACCGGATCGCCGAGATTGGCAATCTGGAGCGCGTACCCGTCCAGCTTCGGCTCCGGCTGCACACCCACCCAGTCGAGATAGGCCACCTTCCCCTTGGCACCCAGGATCGAGAAGGCCTGTTTGCCCGGGCGATGACGCGTGGTGGCGACGCTGGTCGCGCGGTCGAACAGCACCACGTCGGCCTCGTCGGCGGCGCCGACCTGATCCTTGTAATATCCGGCCGCGTCGCCGCTGAAATCGGTCCACGTCAGGTGCGTCGCCGAGATGTCGGCGAAGCGCTGCTGCTTCGCCGCGGGGCTCACGGCGGTGACTGCCTTCGTGGAGAGGCGATAGAGAAAGATGTCCGTGTCGTCGGTGTCAGCCGACCCGAGCCACCCGGTGAACACCACGGCGTCTTCCGCGGCGCGCGGCTCGCCGGCGTGAACGAAGCTGCCCGCGAGCGTCACGGCGGGGCCCGTCGCGCCCTTCACGCGCACGCCCGGCGCGCCGGCGACCGTGGCCTCCCAGGCGATCACCTCGCCGGCGATCGTCGGGCGACGCGGCGCCTCGGTGGCCTCTTCGAGCGTCTGCTCGTCGCCCGTCACGAGATCGCGGAGCTTCAAGGCCCCGCTGCCCAGCCCGTTCGGGCCTGGCGCGAGGTACACGAGGCGGCATCCATCGATGGCGTACGAGGGGTAGCCGAGCGCGTACGGTGTGCCGCCGTAGAAGTCGATCGCGGCCACGTTGATCCCGCTGATGCCGTCGGCCGAGCAGCCCCCGCCGCCCGTCGCGCCGCTGCTGCTGCTGCCCGCGCCGGTGCTGCTGGTTGCGCCGCCGCTGCCGGCGTCGCTGGTGCCGCTACCGCCGTCGCCGCAGCCGATCAGCGCGCCCAGCACCGGGATCAGAAAGGAAGCTCGTGACGCTCTCATTTCAACTTCTCCGCGCGCATGCCGAGGCGGACCATGCGCTTCTTCAGGCCGTGCCGCGTGAGGCCGAGAGCGACCGCCGCGCGGCTGATGTTGCCGCCGCTCTCCGTCATGGCGCGCTCGACCTCGGCGCGCTCGCCCCCAGGCCCTTTTGCGGCGCGCGGGGCCGGGCTCGGCGCCGCGCGAACGCGGAGCGGGCGGGGCAGGTGGTCGATCGAAATCGCCTTCGTTTTCAGGCTCGCGAGGCGCTGCATCAGGTGCTCGAGCTCGCGCACGTTGCCCGGCCACGCGTACCCGGCGAGCGCGGCCCCGGCCTCGGTCGACAGCTCGGCGTCCGAGCCGGCGCGATCGAGGAACGTGCGGCAGAGCGCCGGCAGATCCTCGGGGCGCTCGCGCAGCGGCGGCACGCGGATCGACACGGCGTTGAGGCGGTAGAGCAGATCCTGGCGGAAGGTGCGGTCGGCGACGCAGGCCTCGAGATCGCGGTTGGTGGCCGCGACGATGCGCACGTCGAAGGGGATCTCCTCGTCGCTGCCGACCGGGCGATAGCGGCGCGACTCCAGCGCGCGCAGCAGCGCGGCCTGGCGCAGGAGCGGGAGCTCGCCGATTTCATCGAGGAACAGCGTGCCTTTCTCGGCGCGCGCGACGAGGCCGGGGCGCGCGCGCTCCGCCCCGGTGAACGATCCGCGCGCGTGACCGAAGAGCTCGGCCTCGAAGAGGGCGTCGGGTACCGCGCCGCAGTTGAGCGCCACGAAGGGCCGCGCCGCGCGTCGCCCGAGCTCGTGGAGGGCGCGGGCGAAGAGCTCCTTGCCCGAGCCCGTCTCGCCCAGGACGAGCACCGGCAGCTCGCTGTCGACGGCCGCCGAGAGCCGCGCGAGCGCCCGCGTCATCGCCGGTCCACGCCCGAGGATCCCGGGGAAAACGCGGTCGGGATCGATCTCGGGGAACGCCGTCGTCAGGCCGTCCGGCGTCGGCGTCGGCGTGGGCAGGGCGCGCACGCGGCGCGGTCCGGTGCTCGCGGCCGCGAGGGCAGGGGGCTCGACGTCGTCGTCGGCGGTGGGCTCGTCGAGGCGGAGCAGCAAGCTCGCGAGCGTGAGCCAGCGCGCGGCCTCGGCGGCGCCGACGCGATCGAAAGCGAACGGGGAAAAGCGGTGCTCCAGCACCACGAGGGCGCGGCGTCCGCCGCTCGCGAGCGCCGGCGCGGCGACGGCGAGGCGCGCCCCGCGGCCGCCGCGCGTCGTCACGTCGCGCAGGTAGATCGGCGTGGCGCTGCCCAGGGCGAGGCGTACCAGATCGGCGTCGAGGCGCGCGCCGGCCTCCGCGAGCGGCAGCCCGTCGAGATCGGCGCCCCACGCTTCGACGATCGCGCCGTCGTCGCCGACCGCCGCGAGGAAGCAGCGCTCGGCGCCGTGCGCGGCGCAGAGGATCCGCGCGAGATCGATCGCCGCGCTGCCCGGCGGCGCGCCGCCCGCGAGCGCGCCGAGCCAGCCCCAGAGCGGCTCGTCGGCGGACGGGATCGATCGCGCTTCCTCGGAGCTCATCGGCGGAGCATAGCGAAACGCGGTGCGCGCGCGCGCCGCTCGCAGCACGGCCAGCGCCTCGGCCTCGGCCTCGGGGAGCGCGGCGCCGCGAGCGCGCCGCATCCCGGCGATCGCCAGCGACGCTGCCCGCCGCGCGTCGACCGGCAGGGTCGCGAGGTGGGCCGCCGCCTCGATCGCCAGGCCGCGCGCGTCGACCAGCGCGTTGGCCGCGCGCAGCGCCGGATCGAGCGTGCCGATCACGGCGATCGCTCTGTCGCCCGCGCGCTCGAGCAGCGCGACCTCGGCCCGCAGGATCACCAGATCGGCTCTAATCGAAGCGGGTAGCGCCTCCGAGAGCACCTCGGCCTCGGCGATCCACCCCGCCGCCGCCGTCGCGTCCTTGCGGCGCACCGCCACGTCGGCGCGCGCCGCGAAGCACCAGGCCCGCCCCGCGTTTTGCCCCAGCGAGAGCGCCAGCATCCCCGACTCTTCCAGGGCGCGATCCGCCTCGACGTAGCGCCCGGTCTTCGCCAGCGCGAGGCCCAGGTTGAGCAGGCACGAGCGCACGCCGGCGCGATCGCCGAGCCCGCGCTTCACCGCGAGCGATCGCTCGAAGGCCAGCGTCGCCTCGGCGTTTCGCCCTTGATAGAGGGCGATCACGCCGAGGTTGTGATCGACGCGCGCCACCTCCTCGGGATCGCGCGGCAGATCGGCCAGGGCCGCGAGCCGGGCGCGCGCGTCGCCGATGGCGCGCGCGGCCTCGGTCCAGTCGGCGCGGTAGAGCGCGACGAGCCCCGTCGTGGCGATCGCCAGGGCTTCTGCCGCGGGATCACGCGCTTCGGCGGCGGCGGAGATTGCCTGCGCCGCGAAGCTCCGCGCGCCCTCGACGTCGCCCGCGCGCGCCTGCTGCTCGGCGTGGCGACGCAGCGCGAGCGGGCGCAGCGCGACGTCGGTCGCCGCGGCCTCGTCGAGCCAGCCCAGCACCTGCGGGTGCATCGCCGCGGTGCCGCCGTCGCGCGCGAGCCGCTCGAGGCGACGCAGCCGATCGCGCGTGCGGGCCCGCGGCTCGGCGAGCAGCGCGAACAGGGCCTCGATCTCCAGCGATCGCGCCTCCTCGATCCGGGCCTGATCCGCCGCGCGCGCCAGCAGATCCTCGCGCCGCGACGGCGGCGTCTCGGCCCCCGCGGCCGAGAGCAGCGCGCTCGCGGTCGACGTCGGATCGACGAGCACGGCCTCGGCGACGCGATCGGCGAGATCGAAATCGACGAGCGCCGCCGCGAGATCGCGCGCGAGCCCCGGCGCGACCAGCGCGTAGCGCACGGCCCCGGGATCGGCGCGGCGCGCGACGAGCGAGGCCGAGAGCAGCTCGGCGACGCTCGATTCCCAGGGGTTCCCGGCGATCTGCGCGCAGAACGCCGCGGAGGCCTCGCCCCCGGCCTGGGCGATCGCGCCGAGCAGGGCGGTCGCGCTCGGCGCGATCCCGCGCACGCGATCGAGCACCGCGTCGCGCGTCAGCGGCACGCCCGCGGCCGCGGCGACCAGCCACCCGGGGAGCTTCCCGCTCGCGGCGCGCGCCTCGGCCAGCCGCGCCGGATCGTCGATCCCGAGCGCGCCGCAGAGCTCCGCGAAGCCGGCGTCGTCGAGCGGCCCGAGGGGGATCGTCTCGGCGCCGTCGGGCGCGCGCGGCGCCGTCGCCACGATGGTCACGCCGCGCGCGAGCCCGCGGCAGCGGTAGGCATCGACGGCCGCGAAGAGCTCGGCCGGCGCGAGGTGGAGATCGTCGATCACCAGCAAGAGCGGCCCGGCCGAGGCCTCGGCGAAGGGCAGCGCGAGATCGCGATCGCGCAGGAACGCCGTCAGGCGAGCCAGGATCGGCGCCGCCTCGCCCGGCAGCCGCAGGAGCCGCGCGGCGCGCCCCTGCAGCAGCGCGCGCGTGCAGAGCTCGCGCACGAGGTGGCTCTTCCCGACGCCGCTCGGGCCGACCACGTAGCGCACGGCCGCGCCGCCGGGCGCGAGCAGCGCCGCGAGCTCGCGATCGCGACCGATGGGCGCGGGCGGCCTCGCCACCGCGAGCCCGGTCGCGCGCTGCGCCTCGCCCGCGCGCAGCAGCACCGCGCGAGCGTCTTCGGGGCGATCGCGCGGGTGCTCCCGGAGCAGCGCCGCGATCAGATCCGCGGCCGACGGCGGCACCCACGGCGCGAGCTCGCGCAGCCGTTTGGCCGTGTTTTCTCCGGCGTTCGGCGGCCTGTCCACCGCGATGGCCCACGCCAGCGCGCCGAGCCCGTAGAGATCCGCGAGCGCCGACGGAGCCCCGCCCGCGCGCACCTCGGGCGCCGCGAACGCCGGCGTGAACGCGTGCGCCGCGAGGGGATCGCGCGCTCGCCCCACGGCCGCCCCGAGATCGAGCAGCACCGGCCGCGCCGCCGCGCCCTCGCCGACGACGCGCACGTGCGCCGGCTTGAGATCCCCGTGCGAGAACCCGGCGTCGTGCAGCAGCGCCAGCGTCGCGGCCACGCCCGTCACGACGCCGAGCAGGCGCCCGGCGCGCGCCGTCGCCGGGCCCTCGCGCACCCAGCTCGCGGCCTCGGGGCCGTCGATGAAATCCTCGACGAGGAACACCGCCCCGGTGCTCTCGCACCGCGCCAGATCGTGCGCGCGCACCAGGCCGGGGATGCGCGCCCGCGAGAGCAGCGCGTACTCGCCGAGCAGCGCCTGCGCGCGGAACGCCTCGCCGCGCCACACCTTGGCGACGAGCGCGCGATCCTTCGCCTCGCGATCGACGACGCGCACCACGACGCCCTGCGCGCCGCGCCCGAGCTCCTCGCCCGCCTCGTAGCGCGCGTGCTCGAACGCGGCCGGCCTCGTCGAGCGCCTCACGGCGCGAGGGGATCGCATCGCCTCTTTTACTCCCCCGTGCCCACGCGCGTCTCCACGCTGGTGATCGTCGCGAGGTAGGCCTGCCCGAGCAGCGGATCACCCACGACCGCGAGCGCGCGCCGCAGCCGCGGCTCGGCGAAGCGCCCGAGCGCGTCGAAGTGCGAGCGCCCCTGCTGCTCCGTCCCCGGATCGGCGAGCAGCTTCGCCATCGTGGCGTCGGCCTGCTCGGTCTCGGGGGTGATCACCTCGACGCGGATCATCATCACGCGGAGCATCTCGTCCGGCGGCGGATCGAGCGTCAGCGGGATCGCCGCGTCGGTCCACGCCTGCGGCATCAGGTAGAGCACGCGCACCCCCGGCGTCGTGAACCACTGGCGCTTCCAGGTGTTGACCATGGCCTGCGCTTCATCGTGATAGAGGCCGGTCGCGTCGAGCGCCTCGGTCACCTTCACCGCGAGCGCGTCGGTGTACGCCTTCAGATCGGGCGCGCCGTCGAGCGACGGTATCGCCGGCTCGAACGTCTCGCCGGGCGCGACGCCGCCCTCGTTCACCGTGAAGGAGCCTTTGCCCTCACCCACGTTGATCACGAAGAGGCGCCCCATCGCCAGCTTGCTCGGGTTGGCGAGGGCGATCTTCCCGCCGGGCACCGAGCCCACCTGGAGCGGAAAATCGAGGTTGCCGAGCCCTCGATAGAAGAGAAAACGCTCGTCCTGCGGGGCGATGTCGCCGCCGACGTGGATCGGATTCGCCGCGACGTCGCGCGCGTACGACCATGTCGTCGCGGTGAGCGGCGCGTCCGGGAGCGACGGCACCACGCCGCGCGGCAGCACGTCGACGCGCCCCCAGTCGAGCCGCCCGAGCGCCGGGTGCGAGTACTGCTCTTTGCAGCTCGGCATGTAGAAGTCCACGTCGAGATCGAGCACCGGATCGACGACTTGCCCGCCGATGGGCCCGCCCCAGTGCGTCAGCATCGGCGGGCTGAACTTGACCACGCCCGGGTACCATTGCGTGAGCACGCCCGCGGGGAAGTCGACGGCGACCTGCACCGAGCGCGGCACGTCCGAGTAGAAGTACGTGACCGGCGTCTCCATCTTCGAGACGACGACCGACGGGCCGCCGATCGCCGGCGCGGCCTTGACGCGATCGTAAACGAAGCTCGGCAGATCCTCCTCCTCGTGGTGCAACCCGCGCTGGAGCGATCCATCGGAGCCGGCGACGATGGTGTTCGTCCCCCACTCGTGAACGATGAAGCCATGCCCCGGGTACTTCAGGCCCTGGCTCACCGGCGCCGTCGTCGGCGCGGGCGTGGGCGTCACGGGCGACGGCGACTCGCCCGAGCCGCCCCCGCTGACGTCGGATCCACAGCCCATCAGGGTGGTGACGACGAGGGTCGAAACGAGGGCGCCAAGCATTGAATGAGTTGCCATTGAGAGTGCCTCCGAGGCACCCTCTGAGCAGGAGACGGGCCAGCGCGGATCCGCTGTGAAATCAGCCTGAAATGGCCGGTTCATCGCGGGTCGAATGGTAACCCGAACGCCGGAGTTGCCATGGGCGGGCGGCTACTGGCAACCAGCGCACGTCGTCGGGCAGGCGCCGGCGTCGAGGTCCTCGCACGTCGGCGCGGCCTTGCCCGGCGTGTTGCAGCACATCTTCCAGGGCGGGCAGCACGCGTCGCCGCAGCACAGGTGATCGAGCGGGCAGATCGGCCCGGTCACGTCGCACGGCGCGGCGCTGCACGCGCCGTGATCGCAGAGCGGCGTGGCGCCGCTGCACGCGTGATCGCACGCGCCGCAGTGGCGAGGATCGTTCTGCGTGTCGACGCAGAGGCCGTCGCACGCCGCGCACGCGCCGGTCGCGCCGCCCGCGCCTGCCGTGCTCGACGTCGCGCTCGAGGCCGAGGTGCCGCTGCCGCCGAGGCCCGACGAGGCGCTCGTCGGCGCGCCGCTCGCGCAGCTCGCGCCGAGGAGGGCGAGCGAGAGGATCGTCGTGCTCCGGATCATCGCCGCGATCTGCGCCGGCGCGCGCTGGCCGGCAAGAGCGGCCGGCTGCGGATCACCCCCCGATCACCAGCGTGCGCCCTTCGCCGAGGCTCCCGCACCGCCGCGGCCCGCCCGCGCGCGGGTGGTCGCAGCGCGACGCCGCGAAGCGCACCCGCGCCCCCGGCTCGCTCGAAATACCCAGCGATCCAAGGGGGATCCGCGCCTCGACCACCCACTCTTCATCCTCGTCCGAGGCGTCGTTCACCGTGCCGTCGCGATCGATGCCGACCTCGATCCCGCTCTCCCACGAGGCGTCGCGAGCACCGTTCGCGACGCGGCGCGCGTCGGAGATCACGCCCGTCGCCGAGATGTCGATCTCGTACGTGGGCGCGCCCGGCGCGTCGGAGGCGAGCGTGACGACGAAGGCGTCGTCCATCCACACCGGGCCGTCGTGATCCTTCACGGTGGCGCGGATGTCGTCGTCGGCGGCGTAGAGCACCGCGTAGAGGGCCCCGTCGCGCTGGAGGAAGCGAACGTCCGAGAACGGGCGCGCCTCGTCGCCTCGGGCGTCGACGAAGGCGCCGGTGCGCACCGCCGAGCGCCAGTCGTCCTCGTCGAGCTCGCCGTCGATCTTGATGGCGCCGCCGGCGCGGGGGACCACGAGCGCCGCCCCGCCGCGGGTGAGCGCCGCGGCGGCCGAGGCCGTGGGCGCGGGCGCGCTGCCCGACGAGCTGCGACAACCCCCCAGCCACACCGCCGCCGCGAGGAGCGAGAGCGACAGTCGCCTCATGGCGTGGACGTCCCGTCGGGCTTCACGGCGAAGGTGTCGTTGACCTGGTTGGTCGTGTAGTCGTGCTCCTGGAACACCATCGCTCCGTCGGCGCGCTGCCGGGCGATCACGTATCCATAGTTGACCCCGCCGGTGAGCGGAGCGCCGCCGTTGCCGACGATGAGCTGCTTCTCGCTCGCGTAGTGAGCGTAGGTGTGGGTGTGCCCGACGATCAGCAGCGTGTACGGGTGCTGCGCGATGATGGCCTGGCTCGGCGTGACGCCGGGGGCGGTGTTCGCCGACGCCGACTCGTGGCGCACGACGAAGGTGTACGTCGTGGGCTTGGCGAGCTCGGCCGCGAGCCAGGTGGCCTGCTTCGCCGACCAGGCGTTGGCCGCGATGAACACCAGCTTTGCCGTCCACGCGCTGGTGGTCGAGCCGATGTTCACCGTGTAATACGGGGTCGTGACCGCGATCGGGGCGAGCATCTTGTCGAGGAACGCGGTGTAGTTCGCCGTCACCCCGTCGGCGCTGCCAGCCCCGCAGTTGGACGCCGTGGCGCCGGTGCACTCGTGGTTGCCGAGCGCCGGGAACATCACCCCGGAGAACGCCTGTCGCGCCGCCAGGTAGAGGTCAATCTGCGGGGCCGCTTGGGCGCCGAAGGGCTTCGCGAACACGTAGTCTCCCGTGGTCACCGCAAAGGCCGGTCGGGGCGAGGCGGCCTCCACGTCTTGCCACACCGTCTGGATCACCTTCTTCGGGTAACCGGCGGTGTCGTCGATGACCGGAGGGCGGGTGTCGCCGACGATGGCGAAGCTCAGCGTATCGAGCTTGCCGCCGCTGATCCCGGTGACCGAGCCCGTCTCGCTGCCGCCGCTGCCCGAGCTGCCGGAGCCGCTCGACCCGGCGCTGCTCGAGCCGTCGCACGGGGCGGGCGCGACCTGGCATTTGCACGTGTCGACGTTGCACCACCAGCCGCCGTAACAACCATTGAGCTGGCACCCCGGAGCGCCCTGCGCGCAGCTCGTGCAACACGCCTTCACGTCGGGCCCGTGGAGCGCGCCGCAGACCTCGCTCGGGCCGCCCGACGCGGCGCTGCTGGAGCCGCTGCCCGACGTCTGCGGCGGACCTCCGCAGACATCCGTGCGGGGCACGCAGACCTGGAGTTGCTTTCCGTCGGCGCCCGCGACTGGGGTGCAGGCCCGATCGGCCGAGCAGGCTTTGCCGTTCGAGCAGTCCGGCGCACAGTAGGTGTCGCCCGCGATCTGCGCGCAGAGAGCCCCGCCGGAGCAGGTCGCGTCGCTCACGCACGGTGGACACGCCGAGGCCGCGCCGCCCGCGCCGGTGCCGCCGGAGCTCGCCGAGGTAGGCGCGTTCGACTCCCCGGCACAGCCGAGGATCGCCAGCGCCGCCAGCGGCGCGAGTCGGGTGAGCTTCATTCGTGCTCTCCTAGCATGAGGTTCCAGAATGGACCAGACGTTGAAAGCGACTTGAGAGCGATTTCAGTGCCAGCCACCACGGCACGATGCTTGCGAATGAATCACCTGCAAATACAGCGAATCGAGCGCAGATCCAGGCTCGTCGCCAGGCCGGCTCGCGGGGTGTGATAAATAATCTTCACGCGGTTAAAACAATCATGCACGCGACTCATTCTCTCCCGGCGATGCCGGGTCGGCGCGGTCCGCCAGTACCGCTCTTTTGCACCTGCTCCGCGCCCTGGCTCACCGATGACGGAGCGCCCGTCGCTCGGGGCGATCACCGGCGGGGCGCGCGCCCCGGCGGAACACTGCATCTCGACAACGATTGAAGGGAACGACTCGATATGATCAGATCAAAATGGTTGGTGCTCGGCGCGGCGATCGGCTGCTTCTCCGGCGTGGTCGTGGCGGCCTGTGGCAGCTCGACGACGGGCACGACGAGCACCTCGGGCCCGGGCGGAGGCAGCACGTCCGGCGGCGGGACGAGCGCGGTGACGACGTCGGCGGCGACGACGGGCGGCCTCGGCGGCGCGGCGGCGACGTCGACCTCGGCGGCCGACAGCAGCTCGGCCAGCGCGGGAGGGAGCAGCAGCGCGTCGAGCGGCACGGGCGTCGCGCCGTGCAGCCCGCCGTCGAAGCTGATTCCCCCCAAGGCCGACGCCGGCGCCCAGACGCTCTACTGCCCCTTCAGCGGCGCCGACGGCGGCCCGAACGTGGACTGCAACCCCGGCACCGAGCACTGCTGCGAGCCCAAGATGGGAGAGGCACTCTGCGAGCCCACCGCGACGCCGTGCGCCGATCCGAAGGCCACCGACTGGCACTGCGAGGATCCCATCGCCGACTGCCCCACCGGCCAGGTCTGCTGCGGGACTGGCACCCTGATGAAGAACACGGATCCGATGTGCGCCAATTTCGCGAGCGGGTTCAAGGGCACCCACTGCGCGGCCTCGTGCACCGCGACCGAGATCGAGATGTGCACCGACGACGCCGAGTGCGGGGCGGGCAAGACGTGCTTGCCCTTCCGCACCAAGGGCGCTCAGGTCGGCGGTTGCAACTGACGATCTCGGTTCACTGAATCACGGGCAGCCGCGATCGGAGGCGATCGCGGTCTTTGCCATCTCGCTCAGGCCCGGCGGAGCGTCCTTTGCCAGCAGGGGCGCGAGGCGCTTGGCGAGATCGTCGGGGTGGACGACCGAGAGCGCCGCCACGGCCGCGGCGCCGAGGCGGCGATCGCGCTCGTCGTCGGGCTTCACGGCCTTCTCGGCGAGCTTCGTGAACAGATCGACCGAGCCCTTGTCGCACATTCCGGCGAGGGCGAGGACGGCGCGGGCGCGCAGATCGAGGCTCTCCTCGACCACCATCGCGCGGGCGCGGAGCAGGGGCGCGTGCAGCGTCGCCTTGCGGGCCCCGAGCGCGTCGATCACCCGGCCCCGCACCTCGGGGTAGAGATCGGTGACCTTCGACGCCAGGGCCGCGTCGAGCGCCGCGCTCGGCGGGAGCGAGCCGATGGTGTGCGCGGCGGCGGCGCGGAGGATCGTCCAGTCGTCGGTGAGGAGGCGCCGCGTGAGGGCCGCCTCGAGGCCTTGCGGGAGGGGCGCGCCGCCGGGATCGGCGAAGGCGTTGATCGCCGCCTCGCGCACCCGCACGTCGGCGTCGTCGATCGAGAGCGCGACCTCGGGCCAGAGCGATTTCACCTTGCCGGCGGCCTCGGCGGCGCGCGCGCGCAGGTGCGGATCGGGATCGCGGCGCAGCGTCTCGCGGAGGAACAGCTCCGCGCCGGGATCGCCGGCGCTCGCGAGCTCCGCGGCCGGCCCGAGCAGCAGGAACCGCGTGGCCATCGGCGACGACGGCACGGCGAGCGCGGCGAACGCCGGCTTGCTGCCGGCGAGCTCGGGCAGCGCCGGTCCCGCCCCGCGGAGCAGATCGATCACCGTCGTCGGCGCGCGCACCGCGAGCTTCGTCGGGCCGAGCTCCTCCTCGAACGCGGCCTTCGCGCGCGGGGCCTTCGCGGCTCGGGTCAGCGCGGCGCGGAGCTCGCTTCGGCCCGCGTCGTCGGCCTTGCCGAGCGCGTCGGCGAGGATCGGCACCGCCTCCGCGGGCGCCACCAGCGAGAGCTCCAGGGCCGCGATCCGCCGCACTTCGGGCGCGCCTGCGACGATCAGCTTGCCGAGCTCGCTCGCCGAGGCGCGGCCGCAGCGCCGCAGCTGATCGCGGGCGTGCGCGAGCTCGGGATCGATCTCGACGCGCACTCCGCGCGGCTGCTCCTGGGGCCTCGCGGCGGTGACCAGCCGCGCGAGCTGCGCCGCGAAGAACGGCGCCTGCTCCGCGCACGACGCTCCATCGACGACGCTCACCGCGAGCTGCTTCCCCGCCGCGTCGAGCTTCTCGTACCCGACGATCGCCGCCTGGCTCGCGGCGGATCCACCGCGCGCCAGCAGCGCCGCTGCCGCGCGCGCGCGATCGCCGCCGCCCGCGAGCGCGCCCACCAGCGCCTCGGGCGTGGCCGCGCCGAAGGTGGTCGTCGCGGCGATCTCGGCCAGCGTCACCCGCGGGAGCTTCGACGCGGGATCGCCTTTCTTTGCAGCTCCAAACGCGTCGCCGAGCACCACCGCGACGCAGGCCGCGTGGAGCTCCTCGGGCAGCTTCACCGCGTAGCGCGTGCCCGGCGGCTGCTTCCACGCGTCCTCGGGCATCTTCACCTCGATCAGCTTCGTGGGCGTCGCGAGGTAGAGCGTGCGCGGCGCGGCGCCGCCGTCCACGTCGGCCTTCGGCTTCACCGTGAGCGTGAACGACACGATCCCGACCTCGTCCGAGGAGGCCATCGTGACGAACTCGCCGTCGCCGGATCCGGCTTTATTCTCCGACCAGATCGTCTCGGGATCGCCGTCGGTGAGGCCGCCGAAATTCCGGTCGACGGCGCTCGACGCCGCCGACGCGTGGAGCAAGCGCACGCCGCTCGGCGCGGCCTCGCCGTCGGCCACGCGCGTCGCCGTGATCTTCACGGCCGCGGCTCGCTCGGCCGCGCCGAGGTTCTGCACGCTCGCGGCTCGCGTGAGCTCGAGGGTCGCCGGATCGATCTCCTTCGCGGCGACGAGCGTGGGCCGCCCGCACATCGTCACGTCCTCGCGGCGCTCGCCGACGAGCACCCGCGGCGCGCCCTTCACGCTCGTGTCCTCGCCGATCACGTTGACCCGCTGCTCGCCGTGCTCGCCCTTCGCGACGCCGACGAAGCCGGTCCACACCACGACCGGCTCGCTGCCTTTTCCCGCGAGCGGCGCGGCGAGCAGCACCGTCCACGTCGCGCCGGGAGCGAGGTTGTCGACGGGGAAATCGACGCGAACGATCTGCCTGCCGCTCCCGATCTCGCGCAGCCCCGCGGTCGCGCTCGGCGTCGCCGACTTCACGTCGTCGGGCACGGCGATCACCGCGCCGCCGTCGGCCTCGCAGGCGCCCGAGGCGCAGACCTTGACGCGCACGCCGGCGGCTTCGATCCGCACGGCGATGGCCTGCTGCCCGTGCCCGGCGGGCGACGAGACCGCGCCCGCGGCGGAGGCGATCCGGGGCGCGAGGAGCGACGAGCAGGCGAGGGCGAGGGCGGCGAGCGATCGAGAGCGCAGCATGTCGCCGCACGATCGCCCAGGATGCGCGCCGCCGCTACGGAACTTCGCTGGAGGGGATCCAGAAGCCGCCGTCGTCGGGCGGCGTCAGCGCGAGGCTCTTCGGCAGGATGTTCGACCAGCCGGTGATCGTCTCGAGCACGTAGACCTCGGCGCCGATCTCGATCGCGCCGACGGGCGGGTCCTTCGCGTCGCGCTTGATCCGGATCGGGATCTCCTTCGTGGCCTTGACGACGCGGGGCGGCGGATCGAGCGCGAGCTGCGCGCCGACGATCGCCGTGGTGGGCGGGACGAACTGGTCCATCATCTCGCCCTTCTTCAGCGGCTCCAGATCGCGCTGCCGCGCCCAGGCGTCGAGCGTGAGATCCGACCGTGATTTCACGTGCACGAAGCCGGCGCGCGACTCGGTGCTCCAGAAGAGCTGACCGCTGCCCTCGCTCATCTTCAGCGCGAAGACGGCGCTCCCGTTCGCGTCGTCGAACAGCTCGAGCGACGTGGTCTTCATCAGGTAGCCGCGCCCGTTCCCGGGGATGTCCATCGCCGCCGGCGTCCCGCGCTCGAGCGTGAACGCGTCGCACGGGCCCGACGCCCGCGCCGTCTGGCCGCTCGTCCCGAGGATGGATATCTCGCCGGTGAGCGTGCCAGTCGCGGCCTGCGCGAGCTTGATTTTCTGGGCGATCGAGATCCACACGTGGCCTCCCATCACCGACAGATCGCGCGCCGTGTAGACGGGGATCGTCGCCGGCGCGACCCATCCGTCGAGGCGCACGGAGCCGGCTCCGACCGTGGTGCTGACGCGCGCGCGACCCGCCGTGGGATCGGCGGGAAAGTCGCCGAGGCGCATCGGGACGAACGTCCCCGCGAAGCTCCCGATCACGCGACCGCCGCTCGGCGCGTCGAAGATCTGCAGGCCCTTCGGCGCAGGCTCTGTCCCGCGGAGCAGGCATCCAGGCCCCGTCACGCCCGACGGCGCCGCAACGGGAGCCGGCGCGCCGACCTCGCCCGCCCGCGCTTCGTTCGTCGAAAAAGGCTGCGTTGCTGCCCCGAACAGCGCCCCGAGCGTCGCCGCGACCACGGCGCCCTTCGCCCCTCGTGCTAGTAGTGCCATCGCGTAATCCTACCCGTGACGGGCCTCCGTGGCGGGGCAGGACGCTCCAGGGCCCCAGATAATGCAGTCGTCTGATTTCGATCTCGCGTTCGCCTCTCCCCGCAAGCTCCCCAAGCCGCGCGAGCTCCGCGGCAATGTCGTGGTCCTCGACATCGCCTTCGCGTCGGAGGCCGGCGGCCACAGCTTCGAGACGACGACGCTCCCGTTCATCGACGGCCTCGGGAAGCGCCTCGTGGCCTGGGTCGATCACCACGACAGCGCGCATCACGCGCGTTACGAAGGCGATCCGCGCTTCACGCTCACCACCAAGGCCGAGCACGGCGCCTGCCCCGAGCTGGTCACGCCCGAGCTGGTCGCGCGCGCCGGGCGCGTCGACACCATCGTTTGCCACGTCGACTTCGACGGCCTCGTCAGCGGCGCGAAATGGATCCGCGGCGGCGTCGAGCCCTATCCCGGCTGCGACGACGACGCGCGCGCCATCGATACGCGCATCGGCACGCCGGGCCCGCTCGCCGTGCGGATCGACCGCGCCCTCCGCGCCCGCCCGCGCGATCAGGCCCTCTTCGGGATGGTGATACGCCACCTCTCCATGGGCCTCTCCGATCGATCGCTGTGGGAGATGATCGACGCCGCCGGGGCCGAGCTCAACGCCCTCGAGGTCGAGACGCGCCGCCTCGCCTCCCGCTACCAGCGCCTCGATCCCGGGATCATCATCGCCGACGCCTCGGTCCGCGACGGCCGCTACGACAAGACCCTGCTGCTCCTGATCGGGCAGGAGCGCGCGAAGATTTCCATCGTCATCGACGGTGACAACGTCACCTTCGCGGCCGGCTTCGAGAGCGGGGTGAACTTCTTGACCCTGTTCGACATCTCCGGCGGCATGCCCACCCGGATCTCGCTCCAGCGCAGCAAGCTCGAGCCCTCGCTGCTCGCGCTGGGCGTGGCGCCGGAAGACGTCCGCCGGTACATGGCCTCGCTCTAGATCTCACTGCTCGATTTCAGCAAGGAGGGTTGTCCCGCCCCGCTGAGCTTCCTCCCCGTCACGCCGACCGATCCGTTCTTCATGAACTGGAACGCGGTCGTGAAGGACGAGGTCCCGACGCACGGAGTCAGCCTCGTCGAGCCCCTCCACGACGACTTCTACGCCCACAGCCTCAGCAACAAGGCCGATGGGTGGTTCTACAAGGACTGCATCCACCCCAACACGGCTGGCCACAACCAGCTCCGGGCCCTGTTCTGGACGGCGATCACCGGCGAAGCTGCTCCCATGTGATCGGGAGTCGCGGCGGGATCAGGCGCCGGTCTCGATCGATTGAACGAGCCCGGTGAGCCGCTCCGACGTCACGCCGGCGGCGGCGGCCACGAGCTCGATCCGCGCGCGCTCGACGTCCGACAGGCCCTCGCTCGCGAGGCCGATCGCCAGCGCGAGGCGGACGCCGTCCTCGCCGGCGCCGTGCGCGCAGAGGCTCTCGCCGATGGCTTTCGCGCGGGCCTCGGTGCCGGTGGCCTCGATCTTCGCGCGGCTCTCGCGGATCACGTGGCGGGTCATCCGCGGATCGAGCATCCCGCCGACGAGGGTGCCGATCGACTCGGCCAGAGCGGCCATCTCGGCCTCGTCGATCGTCCCGTCGGCGAGGGCCACGATCACCGCCAGATCCACGACAGCGTTCAGCCCTTCGTCGCTGGAGTCGAAGCGGGCGCGGAGGGCGGCGACGAGGGGGCTGATGGTCGGGCTCGGCTTCATGCCGACGAGGGATACCCGTTCTCGGGGCCGCGCTCAAGATCGCCCGGTCGCCGGGGAAATCGGTTATCGTCGTCGTGACACGGAGGAGGGAACGACACGATGCGACAGGTTGCCATCATCGGTTCGGGCGTGGCCGGTCTTCTCTGCGCGCACGCGCTCGTCAAGGCCGGTCATGCGGTGACGCTGTTCTCGGATCGCACGGCCGATCAGTGGCTGAACGAGTCGCGGCCCACGGGGATCGCCGGGCGATTCGACACCGCGGTCGCGTTCGAGCGCGAGCTCGGCCTGGCCTGCTGGGAGGCCGAGGCGCCGAAGGTCCAGGGCGCGTACCTCACCGTCTGTCCCGACGTCGGCAATCGCCTGCTCACCGCGGCATGCCGCCTGAAGAAGCCGGGCATGGCCGTCGACGTGCGCCTCCAGAGCCATCGATGGATGAACGATCTCACCGCGCGCGGCGGCACGATCGTGATCGAGAAGGTCACCCCCGAGCGCCTCGACGCCATCGCGGCCGGATTCGATCTCACGATCGTGGCCGCCGGTCGCGCCGATCTCTGCGGCCTGTTCGAGCGCGACGCCGCACGCAGCGTGTACTCCACGCCTCAGCGCAAGCTCGCCATGCTGATGACCCGGAACGCGCCCATGGGCTTCGACGGCGTCCCGTTCCTGCCGGTGAAATTCAACCTGGTCGCCAGCTCGGGGGAGGCCTTCTGGGTGCCTTATTTCCACAAGGACCACGGCCCGTCGTGGAGCCTGGTCTTCGAGGCCAAGGCCGGTGGCCCGCTCGACAGGTTCGACGGCGCAAAGAGCGCGGCCGACGTGCTCCGCATCAGCAAAGAGGTGATCAAGGCCGTGTTCCCCTGGGACCACGCGTGGGCCCGCGACATGGAGGTCTCGGACGATCTGGCCTGGCTGGTGGGCACGGTGACGCCGACGATCCGTAAGCCCGTGGCCACGTTGCCTTCGGGCCGCGCCGTCATGGCGCTGGGCGACACGGTCATGTCGCTCGATCCGATCGGCGGGCAGGGCGCCAACAACTGCACCAAGATGGCGCGCCAGCTCTCCGCGGCGATCATCGCGCGCGGCGACGAGCCCTTCGACGCCGCCTGGATGACGGACACCTTCAATCGCTACTGGGAGGCGCAGGGAAAGGCGATTTACACCTTCAACAACCTCCTGCTCGAGCCGATCTCCGACGCTGGCAAGGAGATCTTGATTGCCCAGTACGGCGCGCGCGGCGTCGTCGACGGGCCCCGGCAATCGATCGCCGACGCCTTCGCCGAGAACTTCGACGATCCCACGCTGCTCACGCCGGCAATGCAGGATCTCGGCCGGGCGCGCGCCTTCATCAGCGAGAAAATGGGGCGCTCGTGGGTGCGCTCGGCCGTGACGGGGAGGCTCTCCATTGCGGCCGGCCAGCTCCGTCAGAAGCTCGGCATGGCACCGAATCACCCCTTCGTCGTGGCCGGCGCGCTGCAGTGAGCAACTCTGGCCCTCGGCGTTCCGGGGGCTACAGGGTGGTGCGGGGGCGTGACCGGCTCTCCAGCGTCGCCGCCGCGAAGACCAGATAGAGGCCCGCGAGCCCCACCAGCACATAGATGATCCGGCTCAACGTCGACATCGGCCCGAAGATGGCCGACACCACGTTGAAGTCGAACAGGCCGACGAGGCCCCAGTTCACGGCGCCAATCACCGCGAGCACAATCGCCACCCAGGTCGGCGCCGACAACGCGTTCTTGTTCATGATCGTCTCCCTTCCTCGGTGGATTGCAGGGGGCGGGCCAGGGTCAGCGCGCGGATTGCGAGCAATCGCTGCCTGCCACCCGCCGGGCTCGTCCTCATGCGCCCCATGAGGCAGATTGTCTCGGCTCTGGCGTCGAGCTGGAGGCGTATCTGCCGGGGAATATCGGTTTTCCATGCCGGGCACGACGTCTGCATTGCGGCCGAGCCTGCGCTGCAGGAGGATATCTCGCCCACTCCGGGCAGGGATTTTCCGGGTCCACGACCCTTTTTGCCGAGGATGATTCCATGACCATGAATGCAGAGAAGGCGACCGCTCCGAGCGCTGGAGAGCACCGCGGGCCCTGCCCGGCCCTGAACACCCTGGCGAATGAGGGGTATTTGCCGCGCAGCGGCCTCGTGACGGGGGACCAGCTGGTCAAGGCCATCAACGAGCGGCTCGGCCTCGCGACGAGCATCGCCAGGATCCTGGCCGACGCCGCGGTGAAGGACTTCGGCAAGCCAGGTGAAAACGGCGAGATCATCGTCAATCTCGCCGATCTGGTCAAGCATGGAGTCATCGAGCACGACGCCAGCTTGACCCGGCCCGACTCCCGCGATGGCGACGCCGGCCCGGTCTGTCCGCCGCTCCTCGATCAGCTCCTCGGCCTCAGCCGCGATAGCAAGACTCTGACTCTCGAAGATCTGGCGACGGCGCACCAGCTGCGGATCGCGCAGTCGTCCGCGGGCGGCCGCTCGGTCTCGATCAAGGCCAAGGCGCTCGGCCTCTTCGAGGCGGCGATTCTCTACGAGGTGCTCCGCCGCGACGGCGAGATCGCGATCCCGGAAGCGCGGGAGTTCCTCGGCAAGGAGCAGCTCCCCGCAGCCTTCGTGCGCAAGGAGATCGGGTGGGGCGTGCTCCTCACCACCGCCGCGAAGCTCGTGGCGATGGGGAACTCGCCGTTCTCCGCGGCGAAGCGGCGCGCCGACGAGCTCGCCGCCAAGCCCGCTCCGGCGGGCTGCCCGTACCCCCATGGCAGCGGGGGCAAACCGAGCTGAGAGTCAGCCCGCCTTCTTTTGCGGGCTCTTCAGCTCCGGTTCGGCCTCCTCCTCGACCTCGCCGTACGCTTTCATCACATCCTGCGGTCCACCGAACTCGTCCTCGGGCATCCGCTCGAGGATGTGCAGGATGTACGGGGACGCGCCGTTTCGCTTGGCGGTGGCGGTGAGATCCTTCTTGGTGGCCGGATAGTGGACCCCCTTCAGGTGAGCTTGCACGTTGGCGGGCGATGTCCCGCCGACTCCTCGGGTCATGATGGCCTTCCTCTCTTCGGTCGCCGCGCTGCGGCGCGATTCGCGTGCTGGCTCGACTCGCTCGCACGTGGGCCGCTCGTGACGATGAGTGAGTGGGGGAGCAATGCCTGCGCCAGAGCGGCAGTGTGCGCGGCGATACCGTGTCTCGCGGCGCCCGCGCGCCTTCAGCCGTCGCGTCGGCGGCGGGTGCGTCGTCCGAGCGCGAGCGCGGCGAAAAGAGCGGCCACGCTCGGGCCGGCTGCCCCGGATCGATCCGGCGCGCCCGCGTTGCAGGTGCCGGTGTCGGTGCTCGACACGTCGGGAGGCGGGACGCACGCGCCGTCGAGATCGCACGCGTACCCCGGGGCGCAGTCGGCGACCGACGCGCATTTGCTGTGGCAGACGCCCGCCTCCGCGTCGCAACGGAGCTGCCCGCAGGGGCGCGCGACGCAGGCGTCGTTGGCGCACGTCGCGGTGCCGTCGGAGCAGGCGAGCGCGTGGGTGTCGTCGGCGCACGGGAGCGAGCACGTGCCCTCGCGGCCGGGCACGTCGCAGCGCCGGCAGCCGCTGTCGCAGGCCTCGTTGCAGCAGATCCCGTCGATGCAGTGGCCGCCGTCGCAGCCGAGGTTGGAGGTGCACGGCTGGCCCTTCGGCGCGAGGCGATAGACCTCGGCCGTGGCCTGGTGAACGCCGCCGGTCACGAGCACGCTGCCGTCGTCGAGCATCGCCGACGCGTGCTGGTAGCGATCGATCAGCAGCGGATCGAGCGCCTGCCACGTGCCCTCGAAGTAGCCCTCGACCTGCCGCGAGGCCGAGCCGCTGCCGTCGAGGCCGCCGAAGAGCAGCACCGCGCCGCCCGGCACGAGCGCGGCGGTGTGGAACGTGCGCGCCGTCACGAGGTGCGAAGCGAGCACGCGCCATGTGTCGGTGAGCGGATCGTAGATCTCCGCGGTGTCGAGCTGCGTGCCCGCTTCGGTGCCGTCGTCCTTGCCGCCCGTCGTGCCGCCGGCGACGAGCACCGTGCCGTCGGGGAGCAGCGTCGCGGTGTGCGCGCGCCGCGCGTGGTGGAGCTTCGCGGCCTTCTTCCAGAGCCCCGTCGCGGGATCGAGGAGATCGGCTGAGCCGTAGGTGTACCACTGGCCGCTGATGTCGACGCCGCCGCCCACCGCGAGCACCCGGCCGTCGGCGAGCGCCGTCGCGGTGTGAAAGAAGCGCTCGCTGCTCATCGCGCCGATCGACTTGAACGTCTTCGCGACGGGGTCGTAGATCTCGGCCTGGGTGTTGGCGTTGTAGCCGCCGGAGAGCAGCAAGCGGCAGTCCGGGAGCAGCGTCGCCGCGCCGTAGAGGTGCGACGTCTTCATCTTGCCGGCCGGGAGCCAGGCGTTGCTCGCGGGATCGTAGATCTCGGCGTCGCGATCGGCCGTGCTGGGGCGGCCGGCCACGAAGACGCGGCCATCGCAGAGCGCCGCGGCGACGGGCCACTCGTGCGCGTAGAGCATCGGCGTGCCCGTCGGCGTCCACGTGCCCACGGCGGGATCGTAGATCTCCCCGGTCTTGAAGGCGGCCTCGCCCGGCGATCCGCCGGCCACGAGCACGCGTCCATCGGCGAGCCGCGCCGCGATGTGCAGCCAGCGCACGGTGCTCATCGACGACGTGACGAGCGCCGAGAGCGTCGTCGTCACGGGGGCCGCGGGGCGACCGCGCGGATCGTCGGCCGAGGGCGCGCGCGACCAGATCGTGAGCCCCGCGAGCACGGCGGCCGCGCCGACGAGCCGCGAGCCACCGACGTTGCGAGCGCTCACGATGCCCTCCTCGACGCGCGTCGCGCCGCGGCAACGAGGGCGAGGCCCGCGAGCCACGCCGCGATCGTGTCGGCCTGACCGGGCGGGCGCGCGCGGGCGGCGCAGGTGTCGGCGTCCGTCGCCGCGACGTCGGGTCGAGAGCGGCAGCGTCCCTCCGAGTCGCACGCGTAGCCGTCGGCGCAGTCGTCGATCGAGTGGCACTGCGCGAGGCAGCCGAACGCCGCCGCGCCGACCTGCGCGCCGCAGCGGTACGGGGCGCACGGGACCAGGATCGGCGTGCATGCGCCGCCGATCGCCGTGCACGCAGAGCCCTCGATCGCCTGCGTGCCGTCCTCGAGGCACGTCGTCTCGAGGCACGCTTTGCCGAGGCGATCGACGCACGCGCCGGCCGCGTCGCAGACGCTGTCGCACTCGCCGCCGTCACCGCAGTCGAGGTGCGGATCGGTGCCCGCCGCCGCGGGCGAGCACGTCCCCCGCGCGCCGGCGAGCCCGCACGTCTGGCACGGGCTGTCGCACGCCGTGTCGCAGCAGACGTGGTCGACGCAGTGGCCCGTCCCGCACTGCGTGCCGACCTCGCACGGCTGACCGCCCGCGGCCGGCCGGTAGATCTCGGCGGAGCTCTGGTGCTCGCCGCCGGAGACGAGCACCTCGCCGTTGGCCAGCGCCTCGGCGGCGTGACCGAGCCGCCCGTGACCGAGCAGGCCGTTCACGACCCAGCGCGTCGCTCCGGGATCGAAGAGCTCCGAGCTGCGCACCGTCGACGAGCTCGCGTCAAGGCCGCCCGCGATCAGCACCGCGCCATTGTCGAGGCGCGTCGCCGAGTGCAGCGCTCGCGGGATCGCCAGATCCGGCAGCTTCGTCCAGGTGTCCTGCGCGGGGTTGTAGCGCTCGACCGCGCCGACGATCCCGGCTGTCGTCGCGCCGCCGACGACGAGCACGAGGCCGTCGGCGAGCAGCGTCGCGGTGTGCGTGGTGCGCGCGACCGAGAGCGGCGCGACGGTGGTCCACGCGCTGGTCGCCGGGTTGAAGATCTCGACGCTGGAGGTGAGGCTCGACGGATCGTCGGGGCGCTGTCCGCCGGTGACGAGGACGCGCCCGTTCGCGAGCAGCGTCGCCGTGTGGTAGCGCCGCGGCGTGCTCATCGGCGCGACGTCTTTCCAGGCGCCGAGGGCGGGATCGAAGAGCTCCGTGGCGCCGCCGGGCGCGCCGGGATCGCCGCCCACGAGCAGCGCGCGGCCGCCGGGCAGCGCGGTGAGCGTGGCCCCCCAGTGCGGGTGCGCGAGCGGGGGCGTCGCCTTCCACGTGCCGGTCTTCGGATCGAAGATCTCCGCGGTCGCCGCGCTCTCGGCGCTGCCCATGCCGCCCGCGACGAGGACCCTCCCGCCGTCGAGCGCGAGCGCCGCGTGCTGCGAGCGCTTCGTCGCCATCTTCGCGGGGGCGACCGAGAACGCGGCGGCCTTCGGATCGAAGAGCTCGACCGTCTCGAAGTACACATCGCCGACGTCGACCGAGCCGAAGCGCTGGCCTCCCGCGATCAGCACGCGACCGTCGCCGAGGCGCGTCGCGGTGGCGTCCTGGCGCGCGACGCTCATGGCCCCGGTCGCCGTCCACGTCGGCGTGTCGTCGAGGGCTTGCCGGCTCTGCGCGGCGCGCTCGATCGGGCTCGCCTCCGGCGCGCAACCGGCGGCGGCGAGCGCGACGACGGCGCCGATCCAGGGGCCGCGGCGCGACGGCGTGGCGTCTCGCCCGGGTGCTCGCGGTGGGTGCAAGATCATCGCGGTCCTCCGATCGAGTCGAGATCAGAAAAAGTCGTAGCGAGCGCTCAACCCGGGGGCGACGCCGAAGAGGACACGACCGACGAAGCGCTCGCTCGGGAACGTGCCGATGCCGTCGATGCCGGCGTTGATCTGGCGCTTCGCGTCCCACGACGGCTCGGCGAGCGCGACGAGGATCAGGGCGTCGACGCCGAGGCCGACCTCGAAGTGCGGCGTGACGCGGAAGCCGAAATGCACGTCGGGTGTGATCTGTACGAACGGCGTGAACGTCGAGACCGAGAGCGGCCCCACGGCGTACGCCGGACCGGCCTTCACGGGCGTGAACGAGCCGGTGCGCGTATCGCCGACCCACGCGAACATCGGCCCCGCCCCCAGGCGCGCGTGCACCGGGAAGCGCTCGCCGTACGAGAAGCCGAGCCACGGTCCCACGAGGATCCCGCGGCGGATGGCGAGCGAGTCGTCGAGGGTGCCCTTCGCTTTGCCCATCAGGCCCACGGGCTGGAGCGTCGCGGGCCGCCCCGTCACCGCTTGCTCGGCGACCAGGTAGCCCGCCGCGAGGCCGAAGCCGAAGCCCGACGAGCGCTCGTAGCCGCCGTGCAACGTCGCGTAGCCGCCGATGCCCGGCGCCGCATTGCACGAGCCCACGCAGTCGCCGGCGATGTCCCCGAGGAAGCTCGGGAGGATGGCCGCCGCGCCGCCGATCTCGATCAGGAAACGCGCCGGAGCCGGCGGCTTGCGCCAGAACGGCGAGGCCGGATCGCGCGCGAGCGGGACGGCGACCTCGGTGCGCGCGCCGGCGTCGAGCGACACCTCGCGCACGCTCGGCAAGAAGCCGGGCGCGGCGACCTCGATGCGGTGCGGGCCCTTTCGCAGCCGGCCTTCCCAGCGGCCCAGGCCGACGGCCACCGCGTCGATCGCCACGCTGGCGTTGGCGGGCACGGGCTCGATGACGACGCGCGCCGTCAGCTTCTCCGCGGCGAGCGTGAGCCGCGTGGTCGCGTCGCGCTTCACCTGGACGGGCACCGGGGCGGTGCCGAGATCGTCGTCGCCTTGCAGCAGCGCCACGTGCTCGCCGAGCGCGAGCACGCCCTCCCACGGCGTGCGGCCCACGCGATCGCCGTCGACGATCACCTGGAGCGCGGCGCCGCTCTGCTCGGCGACGCGGAGGCGCCCCGAGGCCACGAGCGCGCGGAGCTTCGCGGTCACGCGCGCGGTCTGCTTGCCCGCGACGTCGACGCGGGCCTCGAAGGGCTCGAAGCCTTCCTTCGACACGCGGACGAGGTGCGTCCCGGCGCCGACGCGGAGCGGGCTCGGCGCGGGGTACTCCCCCCGGCTCCGCGCGTCGACGGTGATCGCCGCGCCGATCTCCGCTTGCTCGATCTCGATCGTGCCGACGAGATCGCGCAGCTCGATCACCTCGCGCTGGGCGGCCACGCGCACGTCGGCGGGCACCGCGGCGGCGAAGTCGCGCAGCAGGATCTCGAACATGTCGAGCGCCTCGTCGAAGCGCGCGAGCTTGCGCAGCGCCGACGCGGCGCCGAGCGTGTTGCCCCAGGTCGCGTAGAGCTCGCGCGACGCGAGGAACTCGGCCAGCGCGGCGGGCCAGGCCCCGTCGGTGGAGAGCCGCTTTCCCTTGTCGAAATGGGTGCGCGCGTCGGCCTTGGGATCTTGCGCGGCGGGCGCTGGCTCGTCGGCCCGCGCGACCACCGGCGGCAGCGCGATGGCCAGCGCGATCAGCCCCGCGACGACGCGCGCCCGTCGCGCGGGGCGCGGTGCCTCGGCGCGAATCACTCGAAGCGCTCCGGGATCAGCGGGTTCCGAGGCGTGGGCGGAGGCGGCGTGCCCGGCGTGGCGAACTTCTTCGTCGGCGGCCGCCCGCCGATGGGCCGCGATGTCGAGGGGCTGCCGCTCGGCGCCGCGGCGACGAGCACCAGCTCCACCTTCGGCGGCTCGGCGCCGCCGGGCCCGATCAGCACGTCGGCGATCTTCTCCTGGCCATCCTTGCTGATGTGAACCCGGTGCGTGGTCCCGACGGCGCCGACGACCTTGACGACGCCGTCGACCGGAGACGTCGCCGCGCCGTCGATCTCGACCCGCGCGTCGTCCGGCAAGATCACCAGGTTCGCCTGGCGGTCCGCGCTCCCCGACGCGAGCGGCGCCGGCGCCGCGCTGGTCGCTGTCGCGGGGTGATCCGATCCGCGCGCGCCGCCGCGTGACAGCCCGAACGCCACCGCGGCGGCCGCCAGCACGCCGGCCACGCCGAGGCCGATCGCCAGGGGCGCGGCGCGCTTCGGCGGCACCGTCGATCGCGCGACGGGTCGGTGCGCGGTCGAGCTCGCTGTCGCGCTGTCCTCGCGCGGCGCGCCGCCGAGCATGCGCAGCGACGATCGACCCGGCATCTGCGAGGTCGCGTCGCCGCTCGACGTGAGCTCGGGGCGCGAGCGGTCGGCCGACGAGTCGCCGGTGCGCGTGCCCGGCGGCCGCACGCTGTACCGCTGCGGCGGCGCTCCGGCCTGCGCGGCCTCGTCGAAGCTCGTGATGTCCTCGATCCGCAAACCGTCGCCGCCGGGCAGCCGCGCCCGCATCACCGCGAGCATCACCTCGGCGCTCGCGTAGCGCTGATCGCGATCGATCCGCAGCGCGTCCTCGACGATCTCCGCGATCTCGGCCGGCACCCACGGCGAGAGGCTCTGCACCGGCACCGGCGCCTCGGAGCAGAGCATGATGATGAACTCGCCGATCGCGGTGACGTCCTCGTGGGGCATGTGCCCGGTGAGGCACCGGAACAGCACCACGCCGAGCGACCACAGATCGGTCCGATGATCGAGCGCGCGCACCCCGCGGGCCTGCTCGGGCGACATGTACTTCGGCGATCCGAGCATGCTCCCGGTGCGCGTCAGCCCGGTCGTCTCGCCGTCGGCCTCGCTCTCGGGCCGGATCTTGGCGATGCCGAAATCGAGGATCTTCACGGTGATCTCGCCCGACGCCGAGCGCGCGAGGAACAGGTTCGCCGGCTTGATGTCCCGGTGCGTGACCCGCGCCAGGTGCGCTTGCAACAGGCCCTCGCAGGCCTGCGCGGCGATGCGCAGCGCCACGTCCGGCGGCAGGATGTGCACCCGCTTCAGCGCCTCGCTCAGGTCCTCGCCGGCGAGGAATTCCATCACGATGTACGGCTGCCCGGTGCGCTCGTCGGTACCGTAATCGAGCGTCCGCGCGACGTGCTCGCCCTGGATCGCGGCGGCGGCCTTGGCCTCGCGCATGAAGCGCGTCAGCTTCGACGAGTCGTCCTTGCTCGACGCCTCGCGGATCATCTCCGAGTGCACGAGCTTCACGGCGACCCGCGCGCCGGTGGTCTCGTCGATCGCTTCATGGACGACGCCCATGCCGCCCTGGCCGAGGAGCGCCTGCAGTCGATACCGGGAAGCCAGCAGAGTGCCGTTCAAGTCGCGGGCGATGGTACGCCGCCCGTCGGCTCTCGTCGTTTTTTTCCGGGTGGCTCCCCCGCGGCGGAAATGTGCCGAAAAGAAGCCGGTCGAACCGGGCGGTCGTCGCGGGGCCTCGGGCCCGGGCGACCGCGGCGCCGCGAGCCACGATCACCGCTCGATGTGGAACTCGACCCGTCGGTTGCTCTGCCGCCCGTCCTCGGTCGCGTTGGTCTCGAGAGGCTGCGTGTCACCGAGCCCCGCGCTCAGCAAACGATCGCGGCTCACGCCCCGAGCGATCAGGGCCGTGACCACCGCGACGGCGCGCCGCCGGCTCAGATCGAGGTTGGCCACCGCCGCGCCCTTGTTGTCGGTGTGCCCCTCGACGCGGAGCCGGCCGATCTTCGGCGTACTGGTGAGGATCTCCGCGACGGCGACGACGATGGGCGCGCTCTCGGGCAAGATCTCCGCGCTGCCGGTGCGAAACTGGATCTGCTCGTAGATGGTGATCTGGTTCTGCTCGAGCTGCGCGAGCGGCGCGCCGTGGAGATCGCCGAGCACGAGCTCCATCGGCGGGATCGGCGCCGCGGCGCCGCGAAGGATCACCGCGTCCGACGTCCGGAGCTGCGCGTGAGTGACCTCCTTCCATTTGAAACCGTCGGAGCGAAAGTCGACGCGGAGCAGCTCCGACGCCTGCGGATCGAGCGTCTTGGCCTTCTCGGCGTGCGACACCGGCGCGAGGATGCGGCCGTCCGCGAGCACGAGCCGCATGGCGTCCTTGTCGACGACGATCGCCGACTTCGCCAGGTTGAGCACGTTGATCTTCACCACCAGGACCGAGCCATTGGAGAACACGTCCGCGGGCGAGACGCGCACGCCGCCCGACGTCACGGCCTCGGCGTGGAGGTAGGTCTTCTTGCCGGCGCACCCCGCCGTGCAGAGCGAGACGAGCAGAGCGAACGCGAGCAACCAGCGAGCGACGACGTGATGATTCATGATCTCCTCGAGCGGGACGCGCCAGCGGCTCCGCGATCCGGCACTGCGCCGGTCCGTCGGGAGGACGCTCGTCGGAGCGCGCTGTAACAAGGAAATCGTCCGCGCCGGTCCGCGACGCGCTCCGAGCTCGCTCCGCGCCCTCGCGAAACTGCGCCGGCTAGCGACCGCGAGTGGCCCGCGGAGCCAGTCGCTCCTCTGCCAGCGCGAGGATGCGGGCGTTCTCCGGCACGCGCTCGAGGAAGCTCCGCCGGAGCTCGTGGTCGGCGATCTTGCCAGCGCGGGCGAGGAGCTCGGCGTGAGCCGCGTCGAGGGCGGCCATCGCCTCGGCGGCGTCGCCAGTCGCGCGGAGGGCCTCGACGTGGGCCAGGCGGATCAGCGACTCGCCCTCTTCGATGTCGCCCTCCGCGGCGAGGATAGTCATGGCCTGCCGCGCCGCTGCGAGCGCCTCGGCCGGCCGTCCCTGCGCGGCCGTGGCCGCCGAGAGCACCGCGAAGGCTTGCGCGCGATCACCGGCGAGCGCGGCCGGCTCCTCCAGCAGCGACTGGCTCTCTCGCTCCGCGCGGCCGGCATCGCCTTCCATGAGCGCGATCCACGCGAGGTAGAACCGCGACGACATCTCGGCGCTGCGCGTGCCGCTCTCGCGAGCCAGCGCGACTGTTTCCTCCGTGAGGGCGATCCCCTCCGCGAACTTTCCCTGGATCGCCAGGGTGAGCCCGAGCGTGTGCTGCGCGATCATGCGAACCCCCGCGAGGCCCAGCCGATCGGCCTCCGCGAGCGCCCCGCGCAGGGCTCGTTCGGCCTCCGCGGCCACGCCGAGCAGGATGTACGCGCAGCCGATGTTGCCGGCCTCGATACAAGCGTTGCGGAGGTCGCCGGCCGCCTGGAAGCCGGCGTGCGCCGAGAGGTGCAGACCGAGCGCGCGTCCCAGATCGCCCGCGCAGTGCGCCTCGAGCGCCTGAGCGCGCTCCACGGCGGCGGTGACGACGGGGTAGTCGGGGATCAGGCGGGCGACGTCCTCGCTCCGGCGGAGGAGCACCGCCGCCAGCGCCGGCTGGCCCGAGAGGAGCCCGTGACCGGCTGTGCGCGCCAGCGAGACGGCGTACGCGACGCCGAGCTCGCGCGTGGCGTCGCGCTCGAAATCCCCTGGATCCGGGCCGAGATCCGTCGCCAGGAGCGAACGGCTCGCTACCTCGAGCCGCTCGAGATCGTGGAGGAGGCAGCTCGCGTGCGCCACCGCCTCGACCGCGCGACAGAAGGGGGCCGTGCCTCGCGGCAGCCGCGCGAGCGCCTCGAGCGCGCACCGCTGCATCTCGCGAGGCTGACCGAGGAAGCGGTTGGCGCTCGCCTGGAGCAGATACACCTCGCCGTGCCACCGCGCGTCGCCCGCGGGATCGTCCGCCGCGCAGGTGATCGCGCGCGCGGCCAGGGCGAGCACCAGCGCGAGATCATTGCCCTCGAACGCGTGCTCGGCGGCGCGTCGATACCAGACCGCCGCGTCGCCGCGCAGGCCGCCTCGCTCGAAGCACTCCGCGAGGACCTTCGCGTCACCCTCGCCCGCGCCCGTGAGCCACCCGGCCGCGAGCCGGTGGCCGACCTCGCGATCGGCTTCCGTCAGCATGCCGTACGCGGCCTCCCGCACCAGCGCGTGACGGAACGCGTACTCCGTCTCGCCCGGGAATTTCGCCTCGCGCGAGCGGGTGATGATCTCGGCTTCGACGAGCGCCCCGAGCGCGCCGTCGAGAGGTGCGCCGCCGAGGAGCGCGGCGATCCCGCCCCGCCAGAAGCGCTGGCCGAAGACGCTCGCCGCGCGCAGGACCCGCCGCGACTCCGGGCCCAGGCCCTCGATCCGCGTTTGCACCATCGCCAGCACCGTGGGGGGCGCGTCGCCGCCCCGCCCCGCGACGGCCGCGCGCAGCAGCTCTTCGAGGAAGAACGCGTTGCCGGCCGAGTGCTCCCAG
>JANYGI010000076.1 GCA_025362495.1 Byssovorax sp.
GCGTCCAGCCCGGGCACGCATCATGTGCATGCGTACCGGACGAGCACCCCGCCCGACAAGGTATCTCCCGACGTCTTCGACTGCGGCGATCTGGCCGGGCCGCTCCTCTACACGGCCCAGAAAGAGGTCGAGTCGACCCGGTTTCAGCCGGGGGTCGGCGTCAAATTCGCGAAGGGCGAGGTCGTCCGGCTCGAGCTGCACTATCTCAACACCGGCGAAGCCGCGGCGGACGCCGAGCTGCGGCTCAACCTCTGGTTCGCCGGAGCCCCGCTCACCGCCGAGGCGGGCAGCTTGTTCATGTACGATCACGACATCGCCGTCCCCCCGCACGGCAAAGCGACGACGCGGATGCACTGCGAGGTCCCGAGCGACATCGCCATCACGTCCATCCTCCCTCACGTCCACGCCCACGGGACGGGAGAGCGAATCTACCTGAGCGGCAAGGGCGTCAATCCGCCGAAGCTCCTGGTCGGCTCGAAAGGGTATGGCGATCTGGAGACTCGATATTTCGACGACGCGCCGATCGCGGTCAAGGCCGGGCAAGCCCTCGACTTCGAGTGCGACTTCCAGAACGACGGCTCGACCGGGCTGCTCGCGGGCTCGTCGACCACGAAGGCCGAGATGTGCATGATCCTCGGGAGCTATTATCCCCGCCTCCCCCCGGCAGCAGAGTGGTGCACCCTGGCGGGCTCGGGCCCGCTCCACGAGGGAAAGACCACCTGCAAAGACGCCTTGAAGTGCGCGACGACGAAGATGGACGACGACTCGTTCGAGCAGGAGGCGTGCGTCATCGACGTCTGCCAGGCCTCTTCCGCGGCCTACGACGACGTCAACAACTGCGGGGACAATCGCTGTCCCGAGAAATGCCCCGGCAAGCACTGCTCCGAGTGCCTCGACGAGAAGTGCAAGGGCGAGCTCGGGGCCTGCAAGGCCGCGACCTGCAGCCCCTGATCAGGAGGGCTCTCGGCCGAAATCCGCCGTGGTGAGCGAGAAGAGCGCCGCGTCGATCACCTCGTCACGGAGGATGAGGCGGCTCCGCATCAGGCCCTCACGCGTGGCCCCGGCCTTCTCGGCGACGCGCTGGCTCCCGATGTTTCCAGGCGCCGTGAGGATCTCGAGGCGGTTCAACCGCAGCTCCTCGACGCCGAACCGCGCCACCCGCCGCGCCAGCGCCGAGCCGAGCCCCTGGCCCGTCGCCGTCGATCGGACCCAGTAACCGAGGTTGGCGAAGCCGTGCATCCGGTTGATCTGGCTGATGCTGCAGTCGGCGAGCACGTCACCACTCGCGACGTCGACGGCGACGAACGAGTACTGCGTCCCCTTCGACCATCCACCCTGGCAGAGCTCGAGCCACGTCACCGTGTCTTCGAGCGAATAGCCCGCGTGAGCCCAGGGCATCCAGGTCGCGAGCTCGGCGACCGAGGCGCGCACCGCCTCGAGGACGCGAGGGGCGTCGCCGATCTCGGAGCGGCGGATCCGCACGGTGTTTCGCCGAAGGGCAAGAGTCTCGTCGATATCCATCCAGTCATCCCTCGCCGCGGACGCGCCGGACGCGCTCCGCGATCTGCTTTTCGTAGCCACGCTCGGTGGGCTCGTAGAAGCGCTCTCCTTTGATCTCCTCGGGCAAGTACACCTCGCCCGTCGCCACGCCGCCCTCTTCGTCGTGAGCGTAGCGATAGCCTTCCCCGTAGCCCTCGGCGCCCATCAGCTTCGTCACGGCGTTGCGTAGCTTCATCGGCACCGGGAGCGCGCCATGCGCCTGGACGGCCTCTTGTGCCTTGTGCCAGGCGATATTGCACGCGTTCGATTTCGGCGCCGTGGCGAGGTAAAGAGCGGCCTGCGCGATGGGATACATGCCCTCGGGCATACCCATCCTGCGGAACGCGGCGTCGGCGGCGACGGTGAGCTCGAGGGCCCGTGGATCGGCGTTCCCCACGTCCTCGCTGGCGAAGATCATCATTCGTCGCAGCAGGAACAGGGGATCGTCGCCGGCCTCGATCATCCGCATCAGCCAGTAGATCGCCCCGTCGGGATCCGAGCCGCGCATCGATTTGATGAAGGCGCTGATGACGTTGAAATGCTCTTCCCCGGACTTGTCGTAGAGCAGCGTCTTCTGCTCGCCCGAGCCGGCGACGACCTCGCGCGTGATCACCGTCTCTCCGCTGCGCTCGATCTCGGCGGCCGCGATTTCCAGGGTCGTCAGCGCCCGGCGCGCGTCGCCCTGCGCCAGCGCGGCGATGGCCTGGAGGGCGTCGTCCTCGGCCGTGAACGCGCCGTCGAGCCCCTGCGGCGAGGTGAGCGCGCGGCGGAGGATGTCAATGAGCTGCCCTGGATCGAGGAGCTGGAGGCGAAACACCTTGCAGCGCGAGAGCAGAGGCGCGTTGACGGCGAACGACGGGTTCTCGGTGGTGGCCCCGACCAGCGTTATCGTCCCGTCCTCCACGTGCGGCAGAAAGGCGTCTTGCTGGGCCTTGTTGAAGCGGTGGATCTCGTCGACGAAGAGGATGGTCCGTTTGCCCTCGTAGGCCCGGATCTTCTTCGCTTCACCGAGGATCTCGCGCAGCTCCGGGAGGCCCCCGAGCACCGCGTTGAAGGGCACGAAGCGCGCGTTGGTGGTGTGCGTGATGACGCGAGCGAGCGTGGTCTTGCCGGCGCCGGGCGGCCCCCAGAGGATCATCGAGGGCACGCGATCGGCGGCGATGGCCCGGGCGAGGAGCTTCCCCGGCGCGAGGAGGTGGTCTTGCCCGATGACCTCGGACAGCGTGGCCGGGCGCATCCGCTCGGCGAGCGGGACGGTGCCCCGGAGCTCGGTATCGTGGCGCGTGGCGGCCTGAAAGAGCGTGGGATTCTCGGCGCCGAGGCGCGGTGGTTGCGCTCGTCGCGCCATGGTCACTCCGCGAGGACGACGTTGACGGCGCGGCGAACATCGCCCGTGTCGCGGCCAATCCAGCGCACGATCCCGTGCCGATCGATCACGAACGTGAGCGGGATGTTGCCGACGCGGTAATTGCCCGCGATGCGCATGTGCGGATCGAGGACGATGGGGAACTTCGCGTGGAGGTGCTGCGCGAGGAGGAGCGCGTCGTCGGCCGACTCGTCGACGCTGACGCCGATGACCATCACGCCGTCGTCGCGCTTGTCGTTGTAGAGATCGTTGAGCGCGGGGATCGACTCCTGACAACCGACGCACCACGAGGCCCAGAAATCGACCACGGTGACGCGCGTGCGCGGGCTCCCGGGGAGGCCGACGTCGCGATCGGCGGTGGCCATCTCGTGGAACTCGGGCGCGGGATTGCCGATCATCGAGTGGCCGATCGAGGGCGGCATCGCGCCGGTGCAGCCGCCGAGGAGGCCAATCGAGACGGCGAGGAGCGAGGCGCGCGCGAAGGGCATGGCGGCCGCGAGCATACGACGGCGGGTCACGCGCGGGCCCCGAAGATCGCTGTCCCCACGCGCACCAGCGTCGCGCCCTCGGCGATGGCGACGGGGAAATCGTGGGACATGCCCATCGATAGCTCGGGCAGCGCCGCGGCGCCGCCGTGCGCGTCGCGGAGCGCGCGCAGCGCCTGAAAACGCGGGCGCGTGAGCTCGGCGTCGTCCTCGGCGGGAGGGATGCTCATCAGCCCGACGGCGCGCAGGTGCGCGAGCTTTGCTGTCGCGGCGAGCAGCGCGCCGAGATCGGCCGGAGCGCAGCCGCCCTTGCTCGCTTCACCTTCGAGGTTGACCTCGATCAGCACGCTGACGACGACGCCCGCGGCGGCGGCGCGCCTGTCGATCTCGATCGCGAGATCGGCTCGATCCACCGCGTGGATGAAGCGCGCGTGCGGGACGATCAGCTTGACCTTGTTGCGCTGGAGCTGGCCGATGAAGTGCCACACGAGGTCCGGGAGATCGCGCAGCGCGGCGGCCTTCTCGGCGAGCTCTTGCGCGTAGTTCTCGCCGAAATCGCGCTGCCCTGCGGCGTGGGCGGCGCGGATGTCCTCGGCGGGCTTGTGCTTGGAGACGGCGACGAGGCGCGCGGATCCAGGGGCGCGCCCCGCCTTCGCGGTCGCCTCGTCGATGGTCCGTTTCACCCCGGCGAGGCGCCCGGAGATGCCTGTCGCGTCGCTCGGATCGATGGTCACGCGCGCACCATAGAGCCTGGGCGGCAGAGCACCAACCGATCGCGACGTCCGAACCCGTGCCAGCCTGTGCCGAGCCCCGGCGCGAGGGCGACGCGAGAACCGCGGGAATCATGGCGCTTTGCTGTGGCGCGGCCGTTGCAGCGACGGGGTTTCCCCGACCATGCGAAACCTTGCCCTCGTCGCCTTCGCCGCCCTCACGCTGGTGGCCGGCTGCATCTTCAATCCGCAGCCCGATCCTCCGGGAGGGGATCCGACGAAGGGTTCCGGCGGCGGGTTCGCCGGATCGACGAGCGTCGGCGCGGGCACGTCGGGCGGGAGCGGCGGATCGAGCGCGCCGGGCACATCCGGCACGTCGGGGACCTCGACGGGCGCGACCGGTGGAGGCAGCACCTCGAGCGGCACGGGGACGAGCGGCGCGGGCGGCGGCGGCGGGGCCGGCGCGGGCGGCGACTGCAACCCGCTCGGCACGGGCACCTCGGGAGCGACGAGCAGCGGCACGAACGGCGCCGGTGGAGCCGGAGGCGGCTGCTGATCGCGACGACGGACGAGGCCTGTGCGCCTCGTGGTAGCGTGCGATTGAAGCGAGGCTGACGATGCGAAAATACTCCATTCTTGGCCTGGTCATCGTGGCGAGCTGCGTGTTCAACCCGCAGCCCGATCCGCCGGGAGCCGCCGACGAGGCGCCGTCGAGCGGCTCGGGCGCGGGCGGTGGCGACTCGATCACGAGCACCGGCGGCGCAACAGGCACGGTCACGGTGGGCGCGGGCGGTTCGGCGACGGGCGCAGGCGGGGCCGGCGGCGCGGCCGAGGCGACGTCGACGGGCGCGACGAGCACGTCGACGGGCACGACGAGCAGCGCCACGAGCAGCTCCAGCGGCACGACGACGAGCAGCTCCACGGCCGCCACGGGCAGCAGCGGAAGCACGGGCGGGGCCGGCGGCGCGGGCGACGGCGGCGCGGGCGGGCACTGACGACGAGCGGAGCGGGGCCTGCGCGACAGGCCCCCTCCACGCTTCACGAAGCGGGCTCGACTGGCACGCTGGAGATGCGCTGTGGCGGTCGATGACATCGACTCTCCACAGCGCGTCAGCGCCGCTTCAACGGCCTCTCACGGGCGCCGGGTGAACTGGTCCATCATGTTGCCGACCAGCTCGGAGAGCAGGCCGTCGGCGACGCGCAGGCGGCGCGAGAGCTCCCGCGCGACGTTGAGCACCAGGAGCGAATAGGATCGCAGATCGCGGCGATACAGCACGTCGAGATCGTGTGCCGTGAAGCGGAGGAGCTGCGCCGGCGCGACCACCCGCATCGTCGCCGAGCGCGGCAGGACGTCGAGGATCGACATCTCGCCGAACCAGTCGCCGGGGCCGAGGAGGGCGACGCGCGTCTCGTGGCCGCGCTTGGACCGACGCAGCACCTCGACCTCGCCGTCGAGGATCACGAAGAGATCGCGGCCGGCCTCGCCCTCGTGAAAGACGTCGACGCCGGACGAGAGCTCGAGCCGGGCGAGGGCCGCGACGAACGTCTCGAGGATCTCGTCGCTCAGGCCGCCGAAGAGGCCAATCTCGCGCAGGCGCCCCACGGTCGGGGGAGGCGTCAGGTTGGGGGGCGGGGCTAGAGACATGCCCCGTACTCTTCGTTGCCGACCAGCTCGGGCGTCGCGAAAAAGAGGCACTTGGTGCCCGCGGGGCAAGCGTTCGGCGCGCTGGCTTTGCAGTTCTTCAGGCACTTCACCGCGGTGGGGTTGGTGGTGTTGAAGCAGCCGAACGTGGGGGCGCAGTCGGCGCCCGTGACACACGTGGCGCCTTGTTGCCCGGCGCCGGAGCCGGTGCAGTGGGTGAGGAAGCGCATCTGCCCCTTGGACTCTTGCGCGACCTCGCAGGCGGTGCCGGCCGCGGGACAGCCGGTGTTCGTCGTGGGATCGCAGTTCTCGGTGCAGAGCGAGACGCCGGGGATGGGCATCATGTTGCTGTCGTTGAGGCCGATGATGCAGAGGCCGCCGGGCGCGGTGCAGTCGCTGTCGCTGTCGCAGAACCGGCTGCAGGTGCTGACCGTCGGCGCGGTGTTGACGCAGAGGAGGCCCGCGGCGCAGTCCGGGCCAGTGCACACCTGGCCCAGGCCGGTGTTGCCCGTCGTGCCGCAGGTGACGCCCGTCGAGTCGACGGTGCACTGCTGGCCCGCAGCGCAGCCGCATTGCGGGACGGTGAGCTTGCACGGGCTGTCCACGCAGGCGGGCCCGGAGCTCGTCGAGGACGCGGCGTTGCTCGTCGAGGTGGTCGAGCTCGTCGAGCCCGACGTCGCGTCGCCGCCGACGCCGCCCGTGCTGCTGGTCGTGGGGTTGCCGCTCGTCGTCGCGCTGCCCGTCGTGGGGTTGCCCGTCGGGTTGCCTCCGCTGCCGGGACCGCTGGAATCGCCGCCTACACCGCCGGTGGTGGAGGCCTTGGCACACGCGGAGAGGAGCACGAGCAAGCTGCTGAAAAGAAGGAGCGATCGCGGTCGCATGGGGCACCTCGCGAACGAGAAAAAGCGTGTGCCGGAGGCTACGCCTGTCACCTCAAAGGTCAACGTTCTGCGAGATCCTTCGTGAACACGATCCGCAGGCGACCGGGGCCAGCGTAGTCCTCGACCTCGCTCATCGCCCAGCCGAGGTCTTGATGGAAGCGGACGCTGCCCTCGTTGCCGAGCGTGGTGATCGCCTTGAGGCTGCGGCAACCCTCGTGAGCGCAGTCACGCTCGAAGGCCGTGTAGAGCAGCCTGGCGACGCCGCGACGACGGTAATCCGGGTGAATCCCCACCAGGTGTACGTAACCCACCGAAGCATCGGGGCAGTTGAACCCGAGCAGGAAGCCAACGAGGATGCCGTCGCTCTCGACGACGCGAGCGAGGCGCCCGAGCTCGTAGAAGAACATCGGGTGCGCCAGAGCGCTGGTCGGGCCACCCCACCAGCGGTCGATCACGCGCACTATCTGGTCGTAGTCCGCCTTGGCAAGGGGGCGAGTGTCCATTCCCATCCTTCCTCCGAGATGCTGCGGCGGCGCTGGCCGTCCGCTGCCGTTCAAAATCCGACGCTAGCAGGTTATGTGCACGGCGGCGCCGCGGTTTCTCCCGCAGAGCGGACGTTCTCCGGCGCGCGGGATCTTGCGTCGGCCGAGGCGGGCGCGGACGCGAGCATCGGCCGCGACGCCGTGCTAGGCGCTGCACCGTGCAAACGACGCTGATCGCGCCCTCGATCCTCTCCGCCGACTTCGGCCGTCTCGCCGAGGATGTGCGCGCCGTCGAGGAGGCCGGAGCCGACTGGATCCACGTCGACGTGATGGATGGGCGCTTCGTTCCCAACATCACGGTAGGCCCGCTGATCGTCAGCGCCGTGCGCCGCGCGACGAAGCTCCCGATCGATGTGCACCTGATGATCGTCGAGCCCGAGCGCTACGTGGACGAGTTCCGCAAGGCCGGCGCCGATTCGATCTCGGTCCACGTCGAGGCTTCGCCGCACCTGCACCGCACGGTGCAGCAGATCAAGGCGCTCGGCGCGAAGGCCGGCGTGGTGCTCAACCCGCACACGCCGGAAGAGTCGATCCGCCACGTGATCGCCGACGTCGATCTGGTGCTCGTGATGAGCGTCAACCCCGGCTTCGGCGGGCAGTCGTTCATCCCCGCGGCGCTGCCGAAGCTGCGCGCTCTCCGCGCGATGATCGACGCCTCGGGCCGCGACGTGGCCCTCGAGGTCGACGGCGGCGTGAGCCACGCGACGTCGGGCGACGTGGTGGCCGCGGGAGCGCGCGTGCTGGTCGCGGGATCCGCGGTGTTCGGCGCGGTGAAGCCCGGTGAGACGCCGACGTACGAGGAGCGCGTGAAGCGCTATGCGGCGGCGATCGTGAAGATCCGCGACGGCTACCGCGACGCGTCCGGGCCGGCCCGTTGAGGCTCGCGCGAGCGATCGTCGGGGCGGGCCTGCTGCTCGCGGCGTGCAGCCCCGCGGCGCCGCCGATCCTGCCGCCCACGGTGACGGTGCCCGTGCCGGCGACGCCGCCCGCGCCGAGCGCCGACGCGCCTCGGGCCACGCCCGCGGAGACGGCGCAGGCCGAGATCGAGAGCCGCAAGAAGGTGCGCGCGATGATCGCGCGGGTCGCGCGCGCGCGCGGTCTGCCGGCGCTGCGCGAGGTGCCGATCAAGGTCCTGAACCGCGACGAGATCCTCGCGCGGATCAAGGCCCACGTGGACGACGACGTCCCGAAAGAGTCGATCGTCGACGAGGGCGAGGCCCTCGCCGCGCTCGAGCTGGTGCCCCCGTCGTACGACTTCCTGGAGGGCTCGTACAAGCTGATCCAGGGCCGGATCGCCGGCTTTTACGAGCCCGCGGACGGGACGATGTACCTCGTCGACGATCTCGACGACGACGAGGCCGAGGAGACGCTGGCGCACGAGCTCGACCACGCGCTGCAAGACCAGACGTACCCGCTGGCGCCGATGATGAAGTACGCGCCGGGCCAGTCCGATCGCCTCGGAGCGGCGCACGCGCTCGTCGAGGGCGACGCGATGAGCGCGATGTACGACGTGGTCGCGGGCTCGGCGTTCAACGTCAACGACAAGCTCTTTCAAGGCCTGGCGACGGCCTCGACGGCGCTCTCGGCCCAGGGATCGGCGGCGCCGTACGTGCTGCAGGCGTCGCTGATCGCGCCGTACTCGGACGGCTTCAGCTTCGTGCAGGCGCTGCGGCTGAAGGGCGGTTGGCCCGCGGTCGATCAGGCCTGGCGCGCGCTCCCCGAGACCACCGAGCAGCTCCTCCACATCGAGAAATACCTCGCGCGCGAGCCGGCGATCGTCGTCCCCGTGCCCGCGACCGACGCGCTCGGCGCGGGCTTCCACGCGGTGCTCGACGACGTGATGGGCGAGCAGAGCCTGCGCATCGCGATCGAGGCGTGGGCGGGGCGCGCGGCGGCGATCCCGGCGGCCGCCGGCTGGGGCGGCGATCGCTACGTCGTGGCGCGGCGCGACGCGGGCGGGCAGCACGAGATCGCGCTCGGCTGGCACCTGGTGTTCGACACCGACAAGGACGCCCACGAGATGGCCGCGGTGCTCGAGAAACGCTTCGGAAAGGCCTGCAAGGAGCGCGATCTGCTCGGTCCGATCGCCTGGGCGTCGAAGGGGCGCGACGTGGCGATCGCCGGCGGTCCGTTCGAGAGGCGCGCGGCCGGCGCGCCGCCGGCGAGCGCGAGCACCTGCAAGGCGATCGCTGGCTGGCCCCGCGCGATGCTCGCCGCCGCGAAGCCCTGAGCCGCACTCGACGACGAGGAGCCGCGGCGCGGTGGCGCACCCCGTGCGCGCCTTCGCGCCGGGCGAGCGCCCTGGCCATCGGCGAGCTCGATTGCCGTCAACGCGTCTGGCGGGAACGGCCTCGTGAGGGAGCGTCGTGGCGAGATATCATCGCCGGATGCGCCGGTTTCCCGGGTGTGATGTGGAGTCCTACGCAGTTTGCGGGGACTCCCTAGGGCCCACTCGATGGAGCACCCCGGCGCACCGTCTGATCTATCTTGCTATGTCTGGGTACCGGTCGAGGGTTGGGCGGCGCGTCACGGCGACCGCCCTCGCCAGTTCCCGCCCGGATGAGGGACAGATGTCGTTGCGCGTCGATACGGTGAATCTGGGTCTGCCGCTGACGATCAACCCCGCCGGGGACATCGTCGTTCCGATGGATGATGATCTCCGGCCGAGTCGGCGAAGCGTTCGTCCCAGCCAGAGACGAGGTAGCCTTCAACGGCAAGAGCATCCGGGACGCGATACCCACGGTGAGGCGCGAGACGCCCCGGCGAGCCAGGCTCGCGTCGGCCGAGCCTACGAGAGGCGGAGTACGACGTTCATGGGGCTCGAGCTCGAGGTCGGGCCGGGCGCGTTCGTCCCGCGCACCGAGACAGAGCTCCTCGGCGAGACTGCCCTCGAAGCGCTTCGGGCCCGGCCGCGCGGCGCGGGGCACCGCGTCGTCGACATGTGCTGTGGTTCGGGCAACCTCGCATGTGCGCTGGGCTCGTACGCGCAAGGGGCGCAGATCTGGGCCAGCGATCTCACCGACGGCGCCGTCGCCGTCGCGCGGCGAAACGTGATGCGACTCGGACTCGAGGCCTCCGTTCACGTCGGCCAGGGCGACCTCTTCGCGAGCTTCGACGGGATTGGCCTCGAAGGGACGATTGACCTCATCACATGCAATCCACCGTATATCTCGACACGCCGCCTCGAGAACGAGCGCAATACGCTGCTCGTCCACGAGCCGCGCGAGGCGTTCGACGGCGGGCCCTACGGCCTGTCCATCCACCAGCGGGTCGTGAGCGAGGCGCAGGCGTTCCTTCGCCCCGGAGGCGTGCTGTTCTTCGAGATCGGCCTCCGCCAGGAGCGCCAGGTGGAGATGCTGTTCCGTCGAACAGGCAGCTACGGCGCCGTCGAGATGCGGCGTGACGCCGTCGGCCAGGCGCGCGTCGTCTTCGCCAGCAAGCTCTGAAGGGCGGTAGCGCGGGGGACTTCAGCTCTTCATCATCACTGACTCTCGCGCAGCCAATCGACTTCGATCTCGATCTCGATCTCGCCTCGAAACCCAGGGGCGTCGCGGCCGAGGTCACGACGATGGCTCTCGCCCCCTTCACGCGTCCGCCGGGCGGCGTGGATCGTCGCGCCGCTCGCCGCGGTGTCGCTCGCGCTGGTGCTCCCTCGCCTGGCGATCGCGCCCCGGCCGCGTGCGCTCGGTCGTGGAACGGCATCCCGGTCCCTGTCGTCGAGACAATGCGCGCGCCGCGGGACCTGACGACGACCCAGCGCGACGCGCATTTCCGCGAGGTCGATCCCGGGGAGGCTGCGCGATGGCTGGACGACGCCGCCGCGGCGGGGTAACAGCGGGGAACGGCGTCGTGTCGCGCCTCGAGGAACGTCGCACGGATCGCCAGCAAAATGCAGCTGTTCTGAACGCCTGGAGGAGTGGCCGAGTGGTCTAAGGCAGCGGTTTTGAAAACCGCCGATGGGAAACCATCCAGGGGTTCGAATCCCCTCTCCTCCTCCCCGATCTCTCGAAGGCATTTCCCGAAGGCGGGAGGAGCGCGCCGCAGACGGATGGTGGGCCCTGACGGGCCGCGTCGACAGCGCGACGTTTGCCGCTCTACGCCGCCTCGATCCGCGCGGGGACGTGCTTGTGCCACGGCGTCCCCGCGAGCCAGTCGCGATCGGCGGACGCGGTGAGCTCGTTGGGCGCGACGCCGGACGCGACGCTCGCGCGATCGCCGTCGGGGTAGGTGACGCCGAGGCCGTTGGGCAAGCTCGCGTGGCCGGGCTGGAGCGTGTCGGTGATCTCCACGGGGACGACGGCGCTCCCGCGGCGGGTCGTCACGCGGGCGCTGCCGCCGACGACGATGCCGAGGCGCTCGGCGTCGGTCGGCGAGAGGCGGAGCGCGCCGTCCGCGGGCTTCTTTCGCCAGGCCGGATCGCGGAAGATGGTGTTCGCCGTACCCGATCGCCGCTCGCCCGCGGCGAGGATGAAGGGGAAGTCGGGATCGCGCGCCGACGGGTCTTCCGAGGCGAGGCCGCGGAGCTCGGTGAGCAGCTCGGGGATGGCGAGGTTGACGCGTTTGTCCTTCGTATCAAGGCGTTTCCACGTCTCCTCGTACTCGTCGACGGTGAAGGTGATGCCCGATCGATGGGTGAGCATGGCGTCGAAGAGCTGCTCGCCCAGCTCGCGCACCTCGCCCGTGAAGCCGGCGCGACGGAGCGACTCCGAGTAGCTCATCGCGCAGAGGTGCGCCGCGCCCCAGAGCACCGCAGCCGACGCGGCGCCGTCGGGGAGCGTGGGCCCGAGCGTCTCGTAGAGCAGGACGGGCGCGAGCGGCAGCAGCGCCGGGTTGGCCGCGGTGACCTGGAAGAACGCGTCGGCGAAAGCGTCGCGCCCCTCGGCCGCGATGCGCGCGGCGGCGGCGTGCAGGTACACCAGATCGCCGTCTTTCACCGCCCCGAGCGCGCGCACGAGGCGGCGATGAATCTCGGGCTCGGGCAGCGTCCCGGGGAGCGGCTCCAGGATCGGCGCGCGGAGCTGGAACACGTTGCGCGGGAACTCGAGGTTGAAGAACGTGGCCTCCCATTTCTCGTACTGCGACGAGGCGGGGAGGACGTAGTCGGCGAGCCGCGCGGTCTCGGTCATCGCGACGTCGATCACGACCACGGTGTCGAGCGCGGCGAGGGCCTCGCGCATGCGCGGGCTGTCGGCGAGCGAGTGCGCGGGGTTGGCGCTCTCGACGATCATCGCGCGGAAGCGCTTCGGGTGATCGGTGAGGATCTCGTCGGGGATGATGTTCGCGGGGATGAGCCCGGTGATGATGCGATGCCCGGTGACGGGGCTGGTGCGCCCTCCTTCGCGCCCGCCGGCGAGGCTCGCCATCCTGGTGTGGATGTTCATCGTCCCGCGCTTGGCAAAGTTGCCGGTGAGCAGGTAGACGAGCTTCTCGAGGTACGACGAGAGCGTGCTGTGACGCGACTGCTGGATGCCGAGATCCTCGAACGTGGCGACGCTCCTGGCGCGGGCGATGCGGCGCGCGGCCTCGCGCAGGAGGCTCTCGGCCACGCCGGAGCGCGCGCAGTAGTCGGCCACGGGGATCGCCGCGAAGGCCTCGCGCACGGGCTCGTACGCGCTCGTACGACCTTCGAGGAACGCGTGATCGACGAGGTCTTCCTGCACGAGGACGCCGAGCAGCGCGCTCAGGCAGAAGGCGTCGGTGCCGGGGCGAACCTGGAGGTGAAAATCGGCGAGGTCGGCCGTCTCGGTGCGGCGCGGATCGATCACGATGAGCGCGCGCTCCGGATCGGTCGAGAGGGCCTTGAGCGCGACGCGAGCCCGCGGAAATCCATGGGATTGCCAGGGGTTCTTGCCGACGAAGACGGCGACCTCGGCGTGCTCGAAGTCGCCGCTGGTGTGGCAGCGCGGGCGACCGAAGAGCTGGCCGTCGACCCAGAACTCGCCCGTCTTCTCCTGCGCGAGAGCGTTCGACGTGTAGATCGATCCGAGCGCCGCGCGGGTGGCGCGCGCGTAGGCGCCGCCGAGGTGGTTGCCCTGGCCGCCGCCGCCGTAATAAAAAATCGACTCGCCGCCATGGGTGTCGCGCACGTTCGCGAGGCGCGCGGCGATCTCGCGGATGGCGGTGTCCCAGTCGATCTCTTCGAACGTGCCGTCGGCCTGGCGCCGCAGCGGCGAGGTCAGGCGGTCCTTGCCATTCTGGTAGTAGTCGAGCCGGAGGGCCTTCTCGCAGGTGTAGCCCTGCGACATCGGGTGGGCGCGATCGCCACGGAAGCGCGCGAGCTTGCGCCCGTCGCGCTGCACCTCGATCCCGCAGTTCTGGCTGCAGAGAATGCACGCGGTCGCTTGCCAGGACTCGCTCATGGAGCGCCCCCCTTTTCGATGTTCTGGAGTTTTACGAGCCGCTGAGGCCGAGCTGTCCGCGCGCGTCGGCGTAGGCGTCGGAGACCGAGAAGACGACGAGCTCGCGCGCCTCGGCGTTGCGACCGATCCACGTCATGCGATCTTTGCCGGTGGCGGGAGGCGCGTTGGCGTGGCCGCCGGCCCAGGCGATGCCGGTGATGGCGACGTTGAGGTCGCCCACGGCGAGGAGCCCCGCGCGGTTGCCCCAGCCGTTGATGACCGTGTTGAGCGTCGAGGCGCGGTTACCGATGGAGCCGATGACCTCCGACGCGAGCAGCGCGACCTGCGGATCGGTCGCGCGCTGGCCGGTGGAGCGCGAGATCTTTCCGTAGAAGTCGGTGAGCTTGCCGGCGTCGACGCCCTGCGGCGCCCACCCCGGGCTGTGCGCCTTCAGGTACGCGGCGAGGAGCGGCCAGAGATCGATTGGCGCCGTGCGCGAGATCGCCGCCGTGTTGGACTGCAAGATCTTGAGCGCGCGGTGGACGAGGAAGCCACGCACGTCGTCGCGATCGGAGGCGACGAGCGCCTGCCCGAGGAGCAGCACCGGCGGGTGCGCGCTCACGGGGACGCACACCGAGCCGACGGCGCTGGAGACGAAGACCTGCAGGTTGTGCACGCCGTAGCCCGTGGCGATGTCGCGGATCGCATCGCCGAGGCTGCTGAGGTTGAGCGGCAGCGGGGCGCCGCGGACCGCGCCGAGATCGAACGGCACGGCGCTGTCGAGGAGCGGGCCCGTGAGCTTGAGCAGATCGCGGAAGGCCGGCGTCATCACCTCGGGGGCGAGGAGATCGTCGAGCTTCACGTCGGATGCGGCGACGCCCGCGCCCTCGAGCTCGGCGGGAGCGCCGTCGAGGGCGGCGACCGCGGCCTGCGCCACGCGCGCGGCGTCGGGCCGCGAGCGGAGGTCGGCGACGGTGGCGATCGTGCCGAAGAGATAAGGCTCGAAGCGCCCCGTCCCGAGGGCGCGGCGCGCGTCGGCGACGGCGCGCTCGAGCAGCATGTTGGCCGCAGGGCCCTGACCGCCGCGCTGGTAGAAGCGCGCGAGGGCGCCGAGGGCGATCTCGTCTTTCGGCCAGGTCTTGCGCGCCTGGAGCAGCGTCGCTTCGGCCTTCTTCGAGTCGCCCGTGACCTCGTGGATCCTGGCGAGCTCGATGGTGCGCAGGCACTTGGCCTCGGGGGCCTCGGCGGCGTTGATCAGCAGCGTCTGCTGCTCGACGGCGCGGGGCGCGTCGCCCTGGCGCTGGAAGAGCGCGACGAGCCGCTCGCGCGCGGCGAGGTCACCCGGATCGCGCTTCAAGATCTCCTGGTAGGCGAGCTCGGCGCGCTCGGGGTTCGGGAGGTGCTCGTCGTAGATCTCGCCGAGGCGCAGGTAAATCGCCGCCTGGCGCGCGGGATCGGGGACGAGGCGCGCGAGACGGATCCAGGCCTGCTCGGCGCCGGACCAGTCTGCTTCAGCCGCGGCCACGTCGCCGAACGCCGAGAGCGCCTCGACGTGATCGGGGTTGGCCTCGAGCGCGGCGGCGAGCGCGCGCTTCGCGGCGGCGGCGTCGCCGACGTCGGCGAGCGCGCGGCCGCGGAGCACTTCCATCTCCACGCGCTCGGCGGGATCGGTGACGGCGTCGAGGCGCTTCTTGAGCAGCGCCGCGAGCTCGGCCCGCGCGCCCTCGGCCACGTAGATGGCTTGCAGGCGGGGGAAGACGTCGCCGTAGCTCGGATCGAGCTCGACCACGCTCTCGAACGCGGCGCGCGCGCGGGCGCTGTCGCCCGCTTTGTCCTGCCAGAGGATCGCCGCCTTGTAGAGGTTGTGGGCGCGCTCGGCGTCGGAGACCGAGGCCTCGGCGGCGGCTTCGAGGGCCGCGGCAGCGCCGGCGAGGTTGCCGGTCTGCTCGAGGACCGAAGCCATTTCGATGTGGATCGCGAGGTGCGTCGGCGCGAGCTCGATCGCGTGGCCGAGGAAGGCCAGCGCGTCGTCCATGAGGCCGGCCTTCACCGCGCTCTGCGCGGCGCGGAGCGAGAGCGTCGCCGCCTCCGACGGGCGCTGCGTGCGCTCGATCAGCTGGCGATCGGCCTCGAGCGCCAGCATGTGCTGGCCCTGCGCGCGAGCGTGCGCCGCGGTCTGGCGGAGCGCCCAGATGCCGCGCGGCTCGTGGCGGTAGGCGATCTCCACCGGATCGCGCGTGTCGTCCCACGAGCCCGTGCGCATGCGGAGCCGCGCCGAGAGCATGGCGTGAGCGATCGCCGAGGCGCCGTCGAGGGCCTTGGCGAGCTCGAAGGTGACGGGCTCGAGCTCGTCGTCGCGGCCCGATCCGATGAGCGAGCTGGCGACGAGGCGGAGCGTGGGCAGGTGCCCCGGCGTGTCTTCGAGGATGGTGCGGCGCCAGAGCAGCGCGCTCGCGGAGTCGCCGCGGCCGCGCTCGTCGAGCTCGGCGAGGCGCTCGTAGGTCTCGAGGCGCTCGACCGGATCGGTGGCCTCGCGAGCGCGGGGCATGAGCGAGTCGATCAGGTCGCCCGTGCCGTGGCCGGCGAGGGCCGCGCGGTACATGACGATCGGCGCGAGCTGCGTCTCGCCCGCGGCGATGGCGAGGCGAGCGCAGCGCGCTGCGCCCTCCAGATCGCCGCTGCGCTCGAGCTCGAACGCGGCCTCCAGCGCGAGGCGGGCGGCCTCGGCCGGCGGCGCTTCGGCGGCGCGCTCTTCACGCCAGGCGGCGCGATCGGCGAGCGGCTCGGGGGACAGGCGCTCGTAGAGATCGCGGAGCGCGGCGTCCTTCGGGCGAGCGCGCAGGGCTTGCTCCAGCAGCGGCACCGCGGCGGCGCCCTCTCCTTCGGCGAGGATCAACGCCTCGCGCACGAGATCGTACGCTTGCTCGAGCGGATCGGACGAGGCCTCGCGGCGCGTGCGGACCCACTCGACGACGCCGTTGCGATCGGCCCCGGCGCGCGACGCGCGCTCGCCCAGGCTGAGCGCGAACGGCAGCGTCGGATCGAGCTCGGCGGCGCGGCGGAGGAGCCCTTCGCTCTCGGCTTCGTCGCCGGCGTCGGCGAGGCGCACGGCGGCCTCGCCCAGCAAGATCGCGGCGCGGCTGCCGCCTTCGAGGGCCTGCGCGTGCTCGGCGATCCGCGCCGCGGCGGTGTCGCCGTCGGCGTGGGCCGCGGAGGCGCGGGTCGCCGCCTCGCCCGTCAGGTCGAGCGTGCGGGCGTGATCGTACTCGGCCTTGGCGCGCTCGATTTCTCCAGAAACCTCGGCGATCAAAGCTCCGGCGAGGGCGCGCTCGCGCTCGCCGTCGGTGTCCTCGCGCCACGACGAGACGGCGCGGGCGACCTTGCCGCCGTTGCCCTCGTCGACGTCGAGCTCGAGCGCCAGCGCGCGCGCCGTCCCGTGCTCGGGCGCGGCGTCGGCGAAGGCGAGCACAGCGCCGCGGAGCAAGCCCGCCGTGCCTTCGCCCGTCGCCGCCATGGCGCGGCCGAGGGTCGACGCGGTGCGCGCGAGCAGCCCGCCCGCCGGGTAAACGAGGCGATCGGGCGACGCCGGATCGCCGAGAGCGGCGCTGGCGGCGGCTGCGATCGGCGCGAGCTCGGGATCGCCGAGCAGCGTGTCGATCCAGGGATCGACGTCGGATCGCTCGCCCCCCGTGAGGGCCGCGAGCGCGATGCGATCGGCGGGGCTGAACGCACCTTCGCTGGTGGAGTCCATCGCCGATCGGGCCGCGTCGGCGTCGCCGATCTCGATGGCGCGCGCCGCGAGAGCGCGGCGCGCCGCCGAGCCATGGGAGCCGTCGAGGACGCCGCGCAGCGCCGTGACAGCGCGCGCGCGTGTGTCCTTCAGCGGGGCCGCGAGCACGGCCGCGAGCCAGCCGGCGCCGCCCGCGAGCGGCGCGACGCGCGCCAGGCCTTCGAGGCCGGTGACGGTGCGCGCGTGATCGCCCGCGGCGATCGCGGTGCGCACGTCGAGCAGCGATTCGTAGGTCGATCCCGCGATGCGCGAGGTCGTGCCGGCGACGCCACGGTGCGCGGCGACGAGCACCGCCGCGTCGGCGAGCGGCGCGAGCTCGGGCGCATCGGGGATGCGCACCTTGCCGAGCGGGGACGGCGCGGAGGCCTCGGGATCGGCCGCGGCGAGCGCCTCGCAGAAGCGCTGCACGTAGGCGCGCGGATCGGCGGGGGCGATGCGCTGCGCGCCGTCGAGGCGCTTCTTCGAGGCCTCGTCGTCGGCCTGGCAGATGCGCGCGATCTCCGCGCCGAACAGCGCGCCGTGAGCGCGCGCTTCGGGCGTGGGAATCGACTTCGACTCGGCCTCGAGGACCTCGAGGACGGCGGGCCAGTCGCCGTCGCGCGCGAGGAGCCCGCGGGTCTGCCGGTGCGGCAGAGGCAGGCCCGGCGCGATCTCGCGCGCCTCGTCGGCCACGGCACGCGCCGTCGCCTCTTCGCCGGCCATGGCGTAGAGCTCGGACACGACGAGCAGCGCGCGGGCTCGCCCGTTGAAGTCGGAGAGCGCGCCCGCCTCGGCGCGGAGCCACTCGGAGCGGTTGACCCACGCGTCACGCTGCTGGGCGCGGAGCAGGAGCGCGCTCGCGTCTTCCTCGCGCTCGAAGGCGACCGGCGGCGGGCGACGCGACGGGATCGGCGCGCTCACCCGCGGCGGCTCGCTCGGCGCGACGTCGGCGACCTGGGCGACGTCATCGACGTCATCGACATCGGCGACGTCAGCGACCCTCAGAGCGTCCTCGGCGGCCACGAACCCGGGCAGATCGGCCGGATCCATGTCCATCGTCGCGGCGTCCTTGTCGACGACCGGCGGCGCCGCGATCATCGCAGCGATGTCGACGTCGGGCTCGGGCTCGCTCTCGACGTGGCCGTCGATCGTGTCGAGCGCCGCGCGCGCGGGGGCGCCCGCAGCGGGCCGCGGCGGCGGCATCCCGCGCGTCCTCACGGGCGCGGCGGGCGCGATCTCTTCGACGATCTCGTCGGCCTCGGCGGACACGTCGACCTCGACCTTCGGTTGGTCGCGGGCGTCTTCGAAGAGCATGTCGAGCAGCGCGTCGCCCTCGCTGGCGGAGGGCGACGGCGCTCGCGCCGGCGCCGCGTCGCGCGAGAACATCTGCCGGAGGCCGCCCTTGGTCGGCTCTTCCTTCTGGCGATGCGCCTCGGCGAGGAGCTCGTCGGGGATGCGGGCCATCACCGTCGCTTCTTCGCCCTCGTAGTCGGAGTCGTAGAGGTCGTGATCCTCGGGCGGCGGCACCGTCGCCGGCTGAGCCGGGCGGGTGGCCTCGGGATCCACGAACTCTTCCTCGGAACCTTCGTCGTGCACGTCGCTGCTACTCACCGGACCCCCATGCCGAGCTTCTTGCGAAGCTCGAGATAGCTGGGAGAAAGAACAAACCCGAGCAGGCGACGGGCCCGCTCGTTGTCGGCGCAGAGGCCGCCGAGCTCGGTACGAGGCGCGCCGAGGATCTCGGCGAGCACGATGGAAACATCACCGGCGGCGATGACCGCGAGGCGATCGATGCTGCGACGCGCGATGGCCGCCCATTGCCGGGGATCCTGGCCGCTGGCCATGATCCGCTGGCAGATGTCGGGGATGGCCTTGCGGACCTTGCGCGGGATCTCCTTCTTCACGGCGCGCGAGACCTCGCCGAAGACGGCGTACTGCGGGCTCGGCACGTTGAGGCCCGCCTCTTGGCTGGCCGCGATCACCAGCGAGGCGATGGTGTTGTCGTCGCGGGTGCGCACCGCGGTGATGCCGCGGCGGAGCGCAAAGACCTCGCGCGCGACCGCCGATCGCGTGGCGGCGTCGAAGGGCTTGGTGATCCCGCTGCCGAGCACGATCGCCGGCTGCTCGCCCGCGATGGCGTGGACGCCGCGAGCATCGGGCCCGCCGATGTAGAGGTCGAAGTCGCCCGTGAGGCCGATCGCGCCCATCCACTCGACCACGGCGACGCGGAGCGGGTGGCCGCCGCGCGGATCGATCTTGTCTTTCTTGGTGACGCCGAGCGACGAGAGCGAGGGCCCGAGGGCCAGCATCACGGTCTCGGCCATGGCCGGGAACAGCTCGGCGATCGGGCCGCCGTCCTGGGGATCGGCGATCTCCGCGAGCATGCGGTCGTCGAGCGCTTGCGGCGGCTGCGCGGCGACGCGGCGATCGAGCTGCGCGAGCTCGTCCGTGAGCGCCTGGGTGTTGCGGCCGAGCGCCACGAGCGCGCCGACCGTGGCCTGACGCAGCCCCGCGTCGTTGCCGAACGCGGCGAGCTTCGCGAGGAGCAGCACCCGATCGGCGTCGCACGGGTTGCTCGCGAGCGCGGCAATGAGCGTCTGCCGCGCGCGACCGAGGACGCGGACCTTGAACGAGGCGTCGAAGCCCGTCGCCAGGACGAAATCGATCGCCTCGCCGTCGTCGGGCGCCTCTTCGAGGAGCTTCTCCACCGCGGCCTGCGCGCGCACGGGGACGTTGAGCTTGTCGCGCCAGAACGTCATCCCGAGCCGCGCCGCCTCGATGCGGCCCTCGCTCTTGTCACGCTCGTTCATCAGCGATTCGAGGATGCTCGTCGCTTCGCCCCAGGCGCCGGCGCGGGCCGCCACGCGGGCGAGGCGCTCGCGCACGGGCAGCGTCGAGAGCCCCGCCTGGTGCAGCTTCGTCAGCACCTCGAGGGCCTTGTCGGGCTGCCCGAGCTTGTTCTCGTAGATGTCGACGGCCATGATCCCCGACATCAGCCGCTGCTGATTCGGCGCGTCCTGCGTCACGGAGAGGCGGGCGAGGAACGGAGCGGCCTCGGCGAAGGCGCCCTTCTTCATCTGCACCTCGCCGAGCAGCGCGAGCGCGCCGACGTGGTCGGGCTCGAGCATCGTCACGTTCTCGAGCGCCGCGAGCGCGCCGTCGAGATCGCCCTTCTTGCGGAGTACGCGGGCGCGCTCCCAGTAGAGCTTGCCGATCTCCTGGTCGTCCTCCGACACGTCGAGCCGCTTCTCGATGATGGCGAGGAGCTTGTCGTCCTCGCTGCGCGAGCGCACGGCGCGGAAGAACTTGTCGAAGGCGATCGCGCGACGAGGATCGCGATCGAAGGCGCGCGAGAAGGCGATCTCGGCGTCGTCCTTGGCGTCGGTGTGCTCGAGGAGGATCACCCCGGCGGCCTCCCAGAACTCGGCGCCACGCTCGTCGTCCTTGCAGAGCGCGCCGAGCTGCGCCGTCGCGAGGGCGGCCTGCACGTGATCGCCGAGGCCCGTCGAGGCGCTGCGCACACCCTCCCAGGCCGCGAGATCTTCGGGGCGATGCTCGATCACCGTCCGGAACGCGGCGCGCGCCGCGTCGAAGTTCGAGGCGGCGAGATCCGACCAGCCCGCGAGGCCGATCGCGTCGATCTGCGAGTCCTCGCCGAGCGCGAGGCCGAGGCCGTGGAGCGCGGCGGAGCGACGGCGCGGATCGCAGCCGGGGAACGCCAGCTCGAGGTTCATGAGCTGCGCCGGGGCCTCGTCGCCCTGGATGAAGCCCTGCGGGATCGTCGGCTGATCGAGGAGTTCGACCAGGGCCGCGCTCGCGAGCATCGCGGCGCGCGCGGCGCCGGTGAAATGCGTCGCGGCGGAACGCCGCGCGGCGATCTCGGCGTCGCGATCTTCGGCGGCGATCGCCGCGCCGATCCACTCGAGAGCGGCATGGAGCTGCGGATCGGCGGCGGCCCACGCGGCGGCGCGCGTCGTCGTCACCATGCGATCCTGGTCGAGCGTGCGCGCGAGGCGGAAGCGCTCGGCCGCGGCGATCGCCGAGGCTTCGCCGCCGCGATCGTCGAGCACGTCGAGCGCGCGATCGACCGGGCCACGCGCTTCGAGCGCCGCCGGCCAGAGCACGCGCCCGAGAGCCGCGGCGAGCTCGAGATCGCCCGAGCTGTCGTGCTCCAGCGTCTCCAGCGCCGAGAGCGCCTCGACCGCGTCGCCCATGGCGCTCTCGAGGCCGAAGCGCTCGATCGCCACCACGTCCGCAGCTTCGCCGGCGTCGGCGGCGACCTCGAGGGCGCGGCGTCGGCCTTCCACCGTGTCGGCGTCGGCGCCGCGGAGCGCCCACGTGAGCATCGTCGCGCCGGCGCGGGGCACGCTCGCGCGCGTGGCCTCGAGCTCCTCGACGGCCTTCTGCCTATCGCCCGCGCGGAACAGCAAGAGCGCGGCTTCGAGGCGGAGCGCGGCGCCGAGATCGGCGTCCTCGCTCTCGCCCGCGCACGCCGAGAGCGCCGCGGCCGCAGCGCGAGGATCGCCGGCGCGACGCTCGAGCTCGGCGAGGAAGATCGCCGCAACCGGATCGCCCGGCGATTGCGTGTGAAGCTCGCGCAGCCCCTGGCGCGCCCCCTCGACGTCGGCGGCCTTCACGCGGCGGAGCGCGGCGACGATCCAGAGCGCCCGCGCCATGCCCGCGTCGGTCTCGACCTGGGCGAGGGCCTCGATCGCCGACGGCGAGCGCGGCTTGCGATCGGCCGGGGCGACCTCATCGGCGCCGGCGAGCCCGATGGCGTACGCGCCGAGCGCGCGCCCGAGCCACGCCGATCCGTTCGCCTCTTCGCCGCCCGACGCGGCGAGCCGCTCGAACGCCGCCGCGGCGCCCGCCTCGTCGCCGCGGAGGAGCTTGCTTCGACCGAGCTCGAACCACAGGCTCGGCTGCTCGGCGGCGTCGACACCCGCGGCGATCAGCGCCTCGGTGGCCTCGGTGTACCAGACGGCGTCTTTTCGCAGCGCCGCGAGCGTGCGCGCGACGCGGGCGATCGTCGTCGCGGGGACGCCGTTCTGCCCGGCTTGCGCCAGCGCCTTCTTTGCGGCCGACGTCTCGCCGGCTTGTACCGCCCACACGTGCGCGGCGAAGAGGTACGCGCGGCCCTTCGGCGCCGGCGCGGTGAACGAATCGGCGAGCGCCTCGTAGGCCGCGGCGAGGCCCGCGGCGTCGGCGCTGTCGCTGAGGCGATCGATCTCCAGCGCGCGCGCGGGGATCGAGTCGCGATCGAACTGGAGAGCGTTGCGGAGCGCGTCGAGCGCGCCGTCGCGATCGCCGGCCTTGCCGGCCGCCTCGGCGACGCGGACCCACAGCGAGGCCGCGCTCGGGCCCGTCGCGCCGCGCGCCAGCTCTTGCCTGGCGAGCTCGGCCGCGCCGGCCACGTCGCCCGCGGCTTCCAGCGTCGCGAGCCGCGCCCGCCCGATCACCGCCGAGTCGGGCAGCCGCTGCGCGGCGCGCTCGATCATCCCGGCGCCGCTGCTGTCGCCCATGCGCGTGTGCGCCGCAGCCGCGCGCAGCCAGGCGTCGGCCGCGAACTCCGCCTTGCGCATGTGGCGCGGAACGCCGGTCGCATCCCCGCGCTCGGCGTCGTCGATCGCTTCCTCGATCAGATCGGCCTGGCCTTCGAGCGCCCGCGCGAGGGCCTCGTGGTTCTCTTCCTTGGCGGCGACCTGCTCGACCACGATCTGCGTGCGGAAGCGCGCCTTGCCTTCGAGCGCCGCCGCGGCGCCGAGGAGCTGGTAGGCCCGCGGCGCGTCGCCCGCGGCGGCCGAGAGCTCGGCGAGATCGATGAAGAGCAGCGCCTGCCACGTCGGATCCGTCGCGAGCTCGGCGCGCGCTTCGAGGGCCCGGAGGCGGCCGTCCGCGTCGCCGACCTTGGCCGCGCAGAGCTCGAGCTCGAGCCACAGCGCCGGATCTTCGGGGCTGCCGCCGATGGCTTCCTCGAGCAGCTCCTTCGCGCCGGGCACGTTGTTCTCGTGCGTCTGCAGGTACGAGGCGCGCTCCCAGAACGCGCGCGCTCGCTCCTCCGGCGTGGCCGCGGCGCGGGTGAGCGCGTCGAGCAGCTTGCCGAGGTTCTTGATCGATTTGCGCCGCGACAAGATCCGCACGAGCGCCTCGAGGGGCTCGCGGAACTGCGGGTCGGCGTTGAAGGCGGCCAGGAAATCGCGCGCAGCGACGGGCTCTTCGCCGCTGGTTTCTTCGAGCACGCCGCACTCGTGCAGCAGCAGCGCCTGGGCGCTCTTGTCCGGGTGGGCGGCATGCTCGGCGCGAAGCCGTGCGACGAGAGCGCCGGCGGCGCCGTCGGGGGTCTGGACTGTCATGTCGGTGGGCGGGCCTCCGAAGCCATTTCCTCGTGATGCGGGACCGAAGACTAGACCAAGGGCGACGCCGTTGTCATGCCATCGATCCCGTCCCTGCGAGCAGGCGCCTCCCGCGGGCGCGCAGGCTTCGCCTTCGGGGCCTCCCTGCCCTGGCGGCTCACCTTCCAGAAAGCCCCACCAAACGCTTTCATGCTACGGTCGCCTTCATGAGCGGCGCCGCCCCAAAGCTCGATTTCACGGCTCCGGCGCTGGCAGATGATCCCGCCTGGGAGGCGCTGGTCACGGCCGCCGCCGAGGCGCCCGAGGCAGAGGCACCCCCGCCCGCGGAGGCCTCTCCCGAGCCTTTCGAGTACTTCGCCGATCCGACGCCCGAGATGCTGGCCGTCGGGGCCGCCTACGAAGAGGGCCACGCCCTCTACGGCGACGAGGACGGCGACGCCTGGATCGCTGCGCTCGAAGACGGCACGCACCCGCTCTGCCGCGTCAAGACCGCCGCGTAGCGCTCGGGCGGATGCTGCCCGTTCTGCCCCGCCTCCTCGCGGGCTACGAGCTCTTCGCGCGACGGAATCGGTTCGCTGCCGAGCGCAACGAGGCGGCCCTGGCCGACGCCCTCGACGACGCCGCGGCGCTCGCCCGGGGTCGCGAGATCGACGAGCCGGCCGCGCTCTTCCTGGCGCTGGCGCGCCGGCCGCGGGCCTTCGGCAGAGAGCACGGTCGCGTCGTCATCCACTTCACCGTCGAGCACGCGCGTGGCCTCGGCCTCGCGCTCACGGTCGACGTCGCCGTGCTCGAGCTGATGCGCGCCCGCGTCGTGCGCAGCGCGAGCGAGCGGGTGCGCGCGTTCGCCGCGGTCGTTGAGCGGGTTTGCCAGGAGAAGATCGCGAGCTTGCGGGCAGCAGCGGAGGCCGCGGGCGACCGCTGACCTGGTCGAACCGACGAGCGACTGGAAGCAATTTCCGGATGAACTCGACCACGTGGGCCCGCTGTCGCTTTCTTGGTTGAACCATGAACGTGGGTCCGCGTACCGTCGTCGCATGGCCATCTCGCTCGATCCGGTCACCTACGCTCACGCTCCGTCGATCACTGTATCCACCGGGATCACGCTCGCCCACGCTCTCGTCGATGCTTGCCCGAAGAATGCGCCAGCCAACGTCAAGAAGGCTGCTGTCTACCTCAAATCGATTGCCGATCTCGCGCGCACCGATCTGGCGGACCGCAATCGCGCGCTGGGTACGTTTCCGGACGAGGACTCACGCGCTCTCGATAACGAGGCTGACCGCTGCTGGGGCGGGTTCCGCCTCGGCATCCAGGGAAGAGCGATGCTGCGCCAGGACCTCTATCCGAAGGCCAGGCTCGCCGCCGAGCTCGACGCCAAGCTCTTCGCGCAAGGCACCGAGTTCCTCAAGGCCGAGTACGCCTCGCAGAGCAGCAGCATGGCTGTACTGCTGCAGATGATCGACGACGACAAGCTGGAGAAAGACATCAACGCTGTCGTCGGTCCCGATTTCTTGACGGCGATCCGCGACGTGCAGCCGCGCTACGAGGCGATGGTGAAGGAGCGATTGCGCCGCGACACGGCCTCGGGGCAGAACCTGACGGAGCGGGTGCGGACGATTCAGAACGCGATCGTGAATTATGCGAGCAAGGTCGTGGGCTCCGTCGAGCACGACGATCCGGCGACGGCCGAGGCGGCGCGCGTGGCGTTGCTGCCGATCGTGAACCACCGCGAGGCGGCCGCGGCGGCGCAGCGCCCGGCTCCGGTGGCTGTCGCAGAGCCGATCGTCGATCCGAAAAAGGTCGAGCCGAGCTGAGGTAGCCGCGGGTGGCTGGCGGAACCTGGTTCGATCCGAGCCAGTGAGCTTCAAGCACCTTCGCAGGCTCGTCGTGGCCCAGCCAAGCGACGTCCCAGGAGCCGCCTCGGCAGCGCACAGACCCGCTCCTCGACGTTCCGGGAGGCGGGGTGACCTGCTTGCAACCAGCTCCCTCTTGATGGCGGGAGGCTGCACCACGGCTCGTGGACCAGCGGAGAGACCTTCCGGGAGGTCCAGCGCTCGGTTGAAAGCAGGTCGGAGACCTTCCGGGAGGCCTCCGACCTGCTTTTTCTGCGGAGATAGCGGGATGTTCGAACGCTCGTCGGAGGCCTCGCGAAGAAATTGGACTTCCGCCTGGTGGTCCGGCCGAAATGAAAGCGCGGCCGCCTTGAAGGCCACTCGATCGGAGTAATCGGGCTGCCACGAAGCCACGAAACCGCGGGCCACGCGGTTCCCGGGCCGCGTGCACGCGCTCGTCCGGCTTCGCCGCGTTCCCCGACGCACGGGTTCGCGCTATCGTCTCCAGATGCAAGCTGTGGCCAACAAGCAGCGGATCCTGAACGCCCTCGACGATCTCCCGGAAGACGCGAGCGTCGAGGACGCCATCGAACGCCTCTACTTTCTCGCCAAGGTCGAGAAAGGATTTGCGGAGCTCGATGCAGGTCAGAGCGTCGACCACGACGAGGTGAAGCGCCGAGTCGGGTTGTGACCGCGATCCGCTGGTCACCCGGGGCCGCTGACGACCTCGAGGGGATCAGGAACTTCATCGCGCGCGACTCAGCTCACTACGCCAGGCTCGTCGTGCAGCGCATCGTGGCCGCCATCGAGACGCTCGCCGAGTCTCCAGAGATCGGCCGTGTCGTCCCCGAGCTGCACAATCCAGAAGTCCGCGAAATCGTCGTCGGCCGTACCGCGTCGTCTACCGCTACCGACGCGGCATCATCGAGATATCGACCATCTTCCACGGCTCGCGGGGCTTCCGCGAGAACGACGTCTAGAGCGCGAGCCAATCGGTTCAAGCGCGCTCGAACATCCATGCGACGGGCGCGGCGGCCTGCCGCACCCGGATGGAAAGCTGGCTCGCGATCGATCAGGCCTGGGCGATCAGCTTGTCGAGCTTCTCGGTGACCTTGCCCTCGATGGTGCCCTTCACGGCGCGGAGCAGGAACGGGAGATCGATCTCCACGCGCACCTGGCTCGTATCGACCTTCACCGTGCCGGTCGCGCCCTTGGCGGCGCCGCTCGGGGCGTCGAACTTGATCGTGTCGCCGTCCCAGCTCCAGCGGATGCCGAGCTTCTCTTGCATGCTCGTCGCGAGGGCCGCGGCGCGCGTCTTGGCCTCCGCGAGGTCGAGGGTGTGGGCCCGCTTGATGTCGATCGTCGCCATGGTCTTGCTCTGATGCTGGTGAGAGGTCTCGGGTTACTCGATGCGCCGGACGATCCAGAAGCCGCGCGGCGTGTCGACAGGATCGCTCACGCCGTCCTTCGGTAGGCTGAAGAGCACGAACTCGGGCGCCGGTTCCAGCATGCCGCGGGGCATGCGGCCGGCGTTTTCCATCGAGCCCTTGTCGCCCTTGGCGACGGTGGCCTTGAAATCGGCCTTGGCGTCGGTGGCGAGCTGCTTGGCCAGCTCGAGCGCCGCGTCGCGGCTGCGCGCGGTGGCGGGCGCGCCCTGGGCGCCCTTGTACGTGACCAGGATGACGCCGAAGACGATCGACTTCGGGGCCTCGGCCGCGAGCGCCGGAGCGGGCTCGCCGGTGAGCAGCCGCGCGCCGGCGTCGCTCGCGCCGGTGAGCGTGGGATCGCCCGCCATCGGATCGTCGAGCGTGTCACCCGCGTCGCCAGGCTCGCCGCCGTCGAGGGCCAAGGCCGCATCCTGAGCGGCGTCGGTCGCCGCGTCGACGCCGGCATCGAGGCCGACGGACGGGCCCTTGCCCGCACCTCGCCCGAGAACGACGGCCACCACGAAGGCCGCCGTCAGCGCAGCGAACATCAACGCCGTCCACCTTTGCATAGGGCGGCGTGGCGTTACCACAGATCCCCGGGTCACGGCCACGAAACGTGGGCCCGAAGCCTGGCTTTGTCGGCGAGACACGACAGAAAAGTCCGCGGTGAGCTGTTCCCTGCTAGATCAGGGGCTTGATTTCGAGGCGTGTGGGTTGAGCATGGTCAAGGTCGAGTGCGACGGGTGCAAAGCGCCCTACCAGATCGACGAGAAGCGCATTCCGCCGGCAGGCCTGAAGATGCGCTGCCCCAAGTGCGGGACGAATCTCGTCGTGATGAAGCCGGAGAGCGGGGCGAGCGAGGCCGATTTGCCCGCGCCCGCGCCCGTCAAGCAGAGCCCGTTCGCGGGCGGAGCGCCGCGCCCAGCGGGCCCCCCGCCGCGGCCCGCGCCCGCCGCGCCGCCGCGCCCCGCCGCGAAGGCCCAGGCTTCGTCGCTCGAAGACGATCTGCTCGATTTACCGAGCGCCACGCGCGCCGCGCCGGACTTCGGCGGCCCGCGCACCGGCATCGGCTTTGGCCCGCCGGCCCCTCGCCCCGCAGCGCCCGCGCCGCGCGGCGGCTTCGGCGAGATCGACTTGATGATCGATCTCCCCGCCCCCACGGGCTTCGAGACGAGCGAGCTCGACGCTGATTTCGGCGCCCAGGACCTGCCCGTGGTCCACGGCGCGCTGGCGGCGAAGGCCCCGTTCGGGCGCGCTGTCACCCGCAACCGCACGATGGATCTGGGCGAGACCGATTTCGAGGACGCGTCCGATCTGCTCGACGAGGCCCCCAGCCTCGAGGCCGACTTCGGCGACGTCGATCTGCCCGCCGTTCAGCCCGACGCGGAGCTGCCGAGCCTCCCCGGCGGCGTGATCGACTTTCCGCGGGCCCGCGGCGGCCAGGCTCCGTTCCATGGGGCCCCGCGCGCCCCCTCGGCGCCGCCCGGCGCGCTCGGCTTTGGCGAGCTCGATCTCCCTGCGCCGCCGCGCGCCGGGAGCGGCGGCGCCTTCGGGGAGATCGATCTTCCCTCCGCCCACGACGAGACCGGTCTCCCCGCGAGCCGCAGCCCCGAGCCTTCGTTCGGTCACATCGATCTGCCGCTCACGTTCGGTGAGGCCTCGCTGCCCGCGCTGTCGGGCCGCGATTCGTTGCCCGCGCTGTCGGGCCGCGACTCGTTGCCCTCGGTGGCGGCGTACGGCCTGCCTGCCCCCGCGATGGGATCGGGCTTGCCGATGCCGTCGCAGGGTGGATCCGGCTTGCCGATGCCGGCGACGGCGTCGGGCCTCCCGGCCCCGGCGAGCGGCTCGGGGTTGCCCATCTCCGCGATGGCCGCGGGCTTCCCCGCGTCCGCGACGGCGTCGGGCTTGCCCTCGTCGGCGAGCGGCCCTTCGCTCCCCATGGTGATGCCCGGCGGCGGCTTGCCCGCGGCGCTCGGCGGTGGTTACGACGGCGAGGCCGATCTCGGCGGTGATTCACCGCTCGGCGCGTTCGACGACTCCGATCGCGCGATCTCCACCACGGCCGGCCCGAACATGGACGGCGCGGTCGGCCTCGACGACGGCCCCGGCGGTGCTCCGGTGGGCGACGAGGCCGACATCACGGGCCAGACGTCGGTCGACGGCGCCGGCGTGGTGCGACCCGCGACGCCGCGCCCCGCGCCGAAGGCGGCGCGCGCGGCCCGGAGCCGGCGCGTCGCGATCCTCGCTGCGGTCGCGCTCGCGGTCGGCGGCGGCGCGCTCACGCTCGAGCCTTCGATCGGGCCGTTCGGCATCAACTTCATCGGCGATCGCGTCAACGCGAAGGCCAACACGGCCAAGCTCGACGATCTGCGCACGAGCGTGCAAGCCGACTTCGACGAGGACACGGCCGCCGCCGCGAAGCACGCGTTCGGATCGGCGCTGGCGGCGCAGGCCGCGGTGCCGCGCCACCGCGCGACGGCGGCGTACGCGTCGTACGTGGCCCTCGCGCGCGGGCTCCGCTTCGGCCACCGCACCGAGGACGACACGCGCGGCGAGCAGCTCCTCGCCGCTGCGGGCGTCGAGCCTAGCGACGCGCGCTCGCTCGCGGTCGCGGCGCAGGCCGCCGGCAAAGCCCAGCTCCCGCAGGCGCGGCAGGCCCTCGCCGAGGTGCTGCAGCGCGCGCCGAAGGACGTCGACGCGCTCGATCTCGCCGGCGAGATCGAGCTCGCCGCGAAGGCTCCGGCCGACGCGGTGAAGGCCTGGAAGCAGGCCGTCGCGGCGCGCGGCGACCGGAAGAGCGCCCGCGCCCTCTTCGGCCTCGCGCGGGCCGAGGTCGCCGCGGGCGACACCGCCGGCGCCGAGGCCGCGGCGCGCGCGGCGATGGTCGCCTCCAAGCTCCACGCCGGCGCGCGCACGCTGCTCGCGTCGCTGCTGTGGCAAGCGCCCGATCACGAGGCCGAGGCCCTGACGCTGCTCAAGGCCGTGACCGACGACGCCGCCGTGCGCGGCGCCGCGAGCGACGTCGAGCTGATCGAGGCCTACACGCTGCTCGGGCGCGTGCACCTCACGCGCTCGCGCATCTCCGCGGCCGAGCAGGCCTTCGCCGCGGCGCTGAAGCTCGATCCGCAGGCCGTGCAGGCCCTGATCGGCAACGGGGAGCTGTTCTACCGATCGGGCCGCTACTCCGAGGCCCTCGCGCGCTTCGAGGCGGCGACGCGCTCCGACGCCGAGAACGTCCCCGCGAAGGTGGGCGTGGCCAAGACGTGGCTCGCTCTCGAGCGGATGAAAGAGTCGAAAGATCTGCTGAAAAAGCAGCGCGAAACCCACCCGGGCGACTCGCTCGTCTCGTACTGGCTCGGCCGCACCGAGGAGGCCCTCGGCGACAAGAAGGACGCCGAGACGATGTACGGCGAGGCGATCAAGCTCGGCGGCGGCAAGCCCGAGGTGGTCGACGCGTACGTGTCGCTCGCGCGCTTGCTCAGCGGCTCGGGCCGCACCGACGAGGCCGCGCAGAAGCTCGCGGAGGCCTCGCAGAAGTTCCCGGAGCTGCCCGCGCTGCACCGCGCGAAGGGCGACGTCGCGCTCCAGACGGGCCGCTACGAAGAGGCCCGCGACGAGCTGAAGGCGGCGCTCGTCAACGACGACGATCTCGGCACGCGCTTCAAGCTCGGCGTCGCCCAGCGGCGGCTGCGCGCGTTCGCCGAGGCCGCCGCGGTGTTCGACGCCATCTCCGCGATCGACAAGGACTACCCCGGCCTCGCGCTCGAGCGCGGCCTGATGTTCGAGGAGACGGGCCAGAGCGACAAGGCCCTCGAGTCGTACTCCGACGCGCTCCGCAAGGCGCCGAACGACGTCGATCTCAAGCTCCGCGTCGGCTCGACGCAGGTCATCGCGGGGCACGCCGATCAGGCCGAGGCGATCCTCCGTCAGGTCGTGAAAGAGCGCCCCGGCTCGGCCGAGGCCAACCACTTCCTCGGCCGCGCGCTGCTCACCAAGGGGACGAACCTCACCGAGGCGATGAAGTACCTCGAGGCCGCGGTGAACATCGACGGTAACCGCGCCGAGTACCACCTCTACGTCGGCTGGGGCGCCAACGACACGGGCCAGCCCGCGCGCGCCGAGACGGCCCTGAAGAAGGCCCTCGAGCTCGACAAGGGCCTCGGCGACGCCTACTGGCAGCGCGGCATCCTCCGGCAGAAGAGCGGCAGCGCCGCCGACGCGCTCGAAGACTTGAAGACCGCGCTCGAGAAGCGACCGTCGCGCTACGAGGCCTATGCGACGATGGGCTTCTGCTACCAGGATCTCAGCCGCTGGGCCGAAGCCGAGGCCGCGTGGCGCAGCGCGATCGCCGGCAACCCGAGCATCGCCGAGTGGCACTATCGCCTCGGGAAAATCCTCGCGAGCCACGGCAGCGTCGCCGCCTCGGGCCCCGAGCTCGAGCAGGCCGTCAAGCTCGCCGATCTGCCCGATCACCCCGTGCCGGGCTGGCTCTACGACGCGCACCTGCTGCTCGCCGAGGCCGTGCGCGGCAGCAACAAGGCCCGCGCGATCGAGAGCTACCGGCGCTTCCTCGAGCTCGCCCCGCACGACAGCCCATACGTGAGCGAGGCCGAGAAGGGCCTGGTCTCGCTGGGCGCGACGCCGCAGCGCTGAATCCCCTTCACTCGCCGAGGAAATCGCCCCGGAATCGCCGCGCCAGGGAGTCCAATCGGCTCACGGCGTCGGCGAGCTCCGAGGGATCGAGCGACTCGGTCGGGAGCTCGGCGCAGAGGACGATCTCGCCGTTCTCGTCGAGGGCGAACTTGGCGACGCGCATCTCGCGGTTGGCCGCGAGCAGGCGGCGGTTGAGATCGTCGGGGCGAAACGCGCCTTCCTCGAGCAGCCCGAGGATCGACAGCAGCACCCAGTTCTCCGTGCACTGCACGAAGAACGAAGGCAGCGGCTCGCCCTCGCGGGGTGTCAACCGGAGCGTCGACGCGCCGTCGAGCGCCGTGTCGTAGCCGAGCTTCTCGATCCACCCTTGCACTGTCGCCGTGTCGATCACGCGGGCGAGCGTACTACAGCGACAGCACCGCGGCTTCGCCCCGCTCGGCGACGCGCGCTTCGACCAGCGAAAGCAGCCCCGCGCGGCGCTCGTCGAGCTCGATCAGGCCGCGCGGCGAGACCAGCCACTCCTCGAACGAGCCCGGCGGCGCGAGGGCCTCGCGCGCGCTCTCGCGATCGAACGCCAGGAGCGCGGCGCGCAGCCCGCGAGGAAACCGCGCGACGGGCTTGAGCCTCCGCAGGAGCTGGTCGACCGCAGCGGGCGGTGCCGTGACGGGGAACGCCTCGCGGTTGTCGTCGAGCACCAGCGCGTCGCCGCGCGCGGAGGTGAGCAGCGTCCTCCGCGTCGCGTTGGCGGAGAGGTAATCGAGCACCAGCATCTCCACGAAATCGCGGGTGACGCGCGAGTCCTCGCCGGCCGCAAGATCCGGCGACGACGCCCATCGCTCCCACGTCCGCACCTCGTACGAGGCCCGCGCCTCGACGCGCCGGGCCAGCCGGGGATCCCACCCGGGCGCGAGCGCGCTCGGCGCCGACGCGACCAGCAGCGCCGTCACGGTGCCGTCGTTGAGCACGCGCAGCCGCGCGCCGACGAGCGCCGCGATCTCTCGCTGCGGCTCGAGCAGCGCCGCGATCTCGCCGGCGCTGACGTGACGCTCCGCCGCCGCGGGGACGACGTGCATGCCGAGGGCCGCCGCGAGCCGCGCGAACGCGAGCGGCCGGCGGTACGCGGTCGGCGCGCTGGTGAGCGCCAGCGTCACGGTCGCGCTCCCCGCGGGCTCCGCGAGCGTGGCCGCGAAGATCCCCGCGCTCGCGCCGGCCCCCGCGGCCGGCGTCAGCGCGACGAGGGTGCCGCTCGCGAGCGCGCTCTCGCCGGGAGCCTGCGTCCTGATCGGCCCCGCGGCAGTCGTTGGAGCAGCAATGGTTGGAGCTGCAACGATCGAGGCGCTCGACGTCACGGCCGGGCACCCGCCCGGGGCGGGCTTCGCCGCGCAGCCGGCGATCACCAGCGCGCCGAGGAGCGCGAGGCGCGCCGGACAGATCCGCGGGCGCACGCGTCAGCGCGGCGCGCGGACCTTGTCGACGACGGCCTGGATCTCGCTGTCGGCGAGGATGTGATCGGCGCCCTTGGCCACGGCGAGGATGGCCTCGACCAGCTCCTTCGAGGTCTCGATCTTCCGCTGCCGCAGCCAGTAGTTCACGTTCGAGGCGCCCGACATGTACCCGATGCAGATCTCCTGCTTGCGGCCGAACATGCCCGCGGGGACGCCGGAGTAGATCCGGTCGGCGAGCCACGAGTCGCCCTTGGCCTCGGCCTTGATGATCGCCGCGGCGTGCACGCCCGTCGCCGTGCGGAACGCGTCGTGGCCGACGAGCGGGTAGTTGATCGGCACGCTCCACCCGACGGCCTTGGCGGCGACGTTGCAGTACTCGAGCAGGTGGGTGAGATCTTGATCTTCGAGCAAGCCGAGGAGCTTGAGGTTCAGCAGGATCAGCTCCATCTGCGCGTTGCCGACGCGCTCGCCGATGCCGAGCGCCGTGCCGTGAACGCGGTCGGCGCCGAACTCGAAGGCCCAGAGCGCGTTCTCGAGGGCGAGGCCGCGATCGTTGTGGCCGTGCCAGTCGACGCCGACCTTGGCGCCCGAGCCGGCGATGATGCTCTTCGTGAAGCCGATGAGGTTGCGCACGCCGTCGGGCGTCGCGTGGCCGACGGTGTCGCAGAGGCAGAGCCGCGAGGCGCCGTGATCGATCGCCATCTTGAAGAGGCGCGCGAGCACCTCGGGGCGCGAGCGCGTCGTGTCCTCGGTGACGTAACAGACGGAGAGCCCGGCCTTGACGCCGACGTCGATCGCCTCGGCGCTCATGCGCTCGATCCGATCGAGATCCCAGTCCTCGGCGAGCTGGCGGATCGGGCTCGATCCGATGAAGGCGTAGACCTCGATCGGCATGCCCGCGCGCTGGGAGATCTCGATCATCGGCGTGATGTCACTCACGACGGTGCGGCCCGCGCAGGCGACGCGGAGCGGGAGCTTGTGGTCGGAGATCTCGCGGCACATGCGGAGCACGTCGGCGAAGGCGCGCGGCGAGCTGCCCGGCAGGCCGATGTCGGCGACGTGGATCCCCACCTTCGCCATCAGGTGGAGCAGCTCGAGCTTCGACTCGATGTGGGGATCGGCGACCGAGGGGTTCTGCAGGCCGTCCCGCAGCGTCTCGTCGAAGAACGTCACGTCCTTCGGGATGAGCCGACCTCGTCGGCCGACTTCGTTCCAGTCGTAGATGAGCTCGGTCGCGGGCGGGTTGGGGAGCGGCTGACCCATACGCCGCTGAGTATACCCACGTTCATCCACCCGGCGAACTGGCCGTGATCGCGACGCAATGCGCTGAAACGCTTCGCCGTGGGCCGAGCTGCGCGCGCGCCCGGTAATTCTTGCGGCGCGGACCGTGATCCAGGCTGCCGGGAAGGGTCGACCGCCTTGCGCTGCCGGCCTAAGCTCCGCGACCACCATGCTGCAAGCGCTTCAACAAGTCGCCAAGCTGCTGCCGGTCTCGCTCCCCGAGTTCGGCACCGCGGTCCTGTACGCGATCCTCGTCGCCGCGGCGTACACGTTCGCCGTGGCGATCGCGGCCGGGCGCGGGCGACCTCGGCTGCTGCAGGCGGCGCGGCTCGGCGCGATCGGCACCGTGTCGATGGTCGGCCTCGCGGTCCTCGTGCTCGCGTACGCCTTCGTCAGCCACGATTTCCGCATCACGTACGTCGCGCACTACAGCGATCGCGCGATGAGCACGCCGTTCCTGATCGCGGCGCTGTGGGGCGGGCAAGACGGCTCGCTTCTGTGGTGGCTCTTCCTGACGTCGCTCTTCTCGGGCGCGTGCGTGCTCTGGCTCAAGCGCAAGTACCTGGAGCTCCAGCCGTACGTGATCGCGACGCTGATGAGCATCATCCTGTTCTTCGGCTTGCTGATGGTGTTCGAGGCCAACCCGTTCGCGACGAGCCTCGCCGGCGCGCCGATCGAGGGCCAGGGGCTGAACTACCAGCTCCGCAATTTCTACATGATCATCCACCCGCCGAGCCTCTACATCGGCTTCACGTCGTCGGCGGTTCCCTTCGCCTTCGCGGTCGCCGCGCTCGCCACGGGCCGCCTCGACAACGAGTGGATCGTCGCCTCGCGCAAATGGATGCTCTTCTCGTGGCTCTTCCTCTCGATCGGCAACTCGCTCGGGATGCTGTGGGCCTACGACACGCTCGGCTGGGGCGGCCCCTGGGCCTGGGATCCCGTCGAGAACGCGGCCTTCTTGCCCTGGCTCACGGCCTCCGCGTTCCTCCACTCGATCATGATCCAGGAGCGCCGCGGGATGATGAAGGTGTGGAACGTCTTCCTCATCTGCCTGACGTTCTGGCTCACGCTCTTCGGCACGTTCCTCACGCGCTCTGGCCTCATCGCCAGCGTCCACTCGTTCGCGCAGTCGGGCATCGGCATCTGGTTCGTCTACATGATGGGCGTCGTCGCCGCGGTCTGCATCGCGCTGACGATCTACCGCCTCCCCAAGCTCCGGAACGAGGGCGAGCTCGACTCGCTCCTCTCGCGTGAGGCTGCGTTCGTCGGCAACAACTGGGGCTTCCTCAGCCTCATGGTCTTCATCGCCGTCGCGACGACCTGGCCGCGCATCAGCGAGTGGCTGCTCGATCAGAAGTCGACGCTCGGGCCCACGTTCTACAACGCGTGGCTGCCGCCGCTGGTGCTCACGGTCCTCGCGCTGATGGGCGTTGCCCCGCTCCTCGGCTGGCGCAAGACCTCGCCCGAGCTCTTCAAGAAGAGCTTCCGCTGGCCCGTCCTCGGCATGGTGATCGTCGCCGTGCTCCACGTCACGCTCGGCAAGCACTTCGGGTTCCCGGCGTTCATCAGCGTCGATCCGATCTACCCCGGCCTCCTCGGCGACGTGCTCTCGCGCGTGTCGGGCACGTACCCGTTCTTCACGATCGCGATCGTGGCGTTCAACCTCGTGGTCGTGGTGCAAGAGTTCGCCCGCGGCGTCACCGCCCGCCAGAAGAACGCCGTGGACGAGGGCGTGATCGGATCGCTCCTCCACCTCGTCGCCAAATCGCGCCGCCGCTACGGCGGGTACATCGTGCACGTCGGCATCGCGCTGATGTTCATCGGCTTCACCGGCCGCGCCTGGAGCGTCGACAAGGAAGCGAGCCTGATGCCCGGGCAGTCGACGTCGATCGAGGAGTACACGATCACCTACGCCGGCCCGCGCATGGAGGTCGACAGCGAGAAGCGGATGATCTTCGCCGACGTCGACGTCGTCCGAAACGGCAAGGCCGCCGGGCGGATCAGCCCCGCCAAGTTCATCTACAAGACGATGCCCGAGGCCCCCGCGACGATCGTCGGCCGCTACATCACCGCCAAGAACGACCTCTACATGATCATCGGCATGGTCAACCCGCAGTCCAAGGTCGCCGCGTTCCAGATCCACGTGAACATGCTGATCTCGTTCATCTGGTTCGGAGCGATCGTGCTCGCGCTCGGCGCCCTGGTCGCGATGTGGCCCGACGTCGCGATGGAAGAGGTCGGCGCCTTCGGCTACGTCCGCGCCGCGGCGTCGGTGACGACGGCTGTCGTGTTCGGGCTGCTTCTGGCGGGCGGGTCGGCCCAGGCCTACGGTGCGCAGCCTCCGCCGGTCGGCGACGTCGTCCAGGCGGCTCCAGCCCCGCTCACCGTCGGGGCCACCGACCCGTGACGATCCTCATGATTCAACGCCGCCGCATCGTCCGCTCCGTCGTCCTCGCCGCCGCCCTCTGCGCGGCGCTCACGTCGCTTCGCTTCGCCACGCCGGCGTTCGCGCAGGACGTGGGCGACATGGGCAAGGGCATGGATCGCTCGGGCGAGCTCGACATCCGCAGCGCCGACGAGAAGCGCGTCTTCACCGCGCTCCAGTGCACGTGCGGCTGCCCGCGCGAGTCGATCGCCACCTGCACGTGCGGCTTCGCTCACGACTTCCGGATCGAGGTCCGGGCGATGATGGCGAAGGGCATGACCCTCGAGGAGATCAAGACCGAGTGGGTCCGCCAGCACGGCCCCGGCGCGATGATGGTCCCCACCAACGAGGGCGCGAACCGCTTTCTCTACATCGCTCCGCTGGTGATGATCATGGGCATGGCGGCCTTCGCCGTGACGGTGCTGCGCCGCTTCCGCAGCCGCGGCGTCAGCGCCGGAGCGCGCGCGGCCGCGGCCACGACGCCCACCGGCGCGACCGTGGACGCGTACGACGCGAAGCTCGACGAAGAGCTCAAGCAGCTCGACGACCAGAACGACGAATGAGCACACCCTCCCGCGATGTCCCCGAGCGCGAGTCGCCGCGCAACGAGCCGAACGATCTCGAGAAGAAGCTCGCCGAGTACGCGCGCTACGGCCTGCCCGCGCTGACGGTGCTCATCGCCCTCACGGCCGGGTTCATCCAGGGGCCGGCCTCGGCGATCCTGGTGCTGGCGGGCGGCGCGCTCATCGGCGTGATCGCCATCTTCTGGGCCAGCGTTCGCACCCTCCTCGGCGAGACGCCGCTCTCCGGCGCCGACGCCTACGCGCTGGCCGCGCCCCGCGCCGAAGAGGAGCGCAAGCGCGCCGTCCTCCGCGCCCTGAAGGACCTCGAGTTCGAGCGCAGCGTCGGCAAGATCAGCGAGGCCGACTACGCCGAGCTGGTCGCCCGTTACCGCGCCGAGGCCAAGCGCCTGCTCCGCGAGATCGACGCCGAAGCACAGCCCCGCCACGAGCGCGCCGAGACGCTCCTCGCGAAGCGCCTGCGCCGCGAGGGCCTCGGCGACGCCGACGCCAGCGGCTACCGCGATCCGAAGTCCGACAGCGACAGCGACGATGCGCCGAGCAAGCCCGCCGCCACGGACGAGGACGACGTCAACGACGTCAACGACGTCGCCGCTCTGGCCACCACCGGCGTCAAAGGCGCGGCTTCCACCGTGAAGCCCGCCAAGGGCAAGAAGCGCAAGCAGGCGCCGGACGCCGCAGCCGCGAGCGAACCGGCGACGCGCACCTGCGCCGAGTGCAGCACGAAGAACGATCCTGACGCCGTGTTCTGCAAGAAGTGCGGAGCGCGTCAGGTCGCAGCAGCCGAGGCGAAGCCGGCCACGCCGGCGGTTTCCGACGACACGGAGGAGAGCTCGTGAGGCGCGCATCCACAGCACTCTTGTCGCTGGCCACCGCCGCGCTCATCGGCGCGGCGATGCCGGGCGCAGCGCTGGGCCAGGCGGGCGCGCCCGCGGCGAGCGCGAAGGTCGCACCGAAGTCGGCCAAGCCAGGCGACAAGCCGGCCGACGCGAAGGGCGCGACGCCGCCCGCCAGCCCGAGCGGCGCTGCGAGCGCGCTGCCGGCGGGCCACCCCGATACCGGCGCGCTCCCTAGCGGCCACCCTGCCGTGCCCGACGTGCCCAACGAGGCCGGCGACGACGGAGAAGACGCGCCCGATCCGCACGCCGGCGGGAACGCGCACGGCGCCGATCCCCGCTTTTACCAGGCTCCGCCCGACGGCTCGCAAGACGATCCCTCGCTCCCCATCGGCACCCTCGTCGTCAGCCTGCGCGACTCGCAGGACCGCCCGATCCCGCACGCGAAGTTCTCGCTGAGCGAGCTCTTCAACACCGTCGCCAAGGGCGAGAAGCCCGAGCGCATCACCGAGCGCGAGGTCGGCGACGACGGCACCGCGCGCATCGACAACCTCACCATCGGCACCAGCACCACCTACCGCGTGAGCAGCGCGCGCGCCGGCGGCCGCTACGGCATCGCCCGCTTCCCCCTCACCGACAAGGCCGGCAAGCGCGCCGTCCTCCACGTCTTCGACACGTCGTCGAACATCGAAGAGCTCTCCGCGGGCATCCAGGGCGTCGTCTACGTCTCGCTCAAGGAAGACGTGATCCAGGTCGAGCAGCTCCTCACCGTCTTCAACCTCGGCGAGGTCGCGTGGGTGCCCGACGTGGCCTTCAAGCTCCCCGTCGGCTTCAAGGCCTTCAACAAGCAAGACTCGGCGAACGAGGCCCGCCTCGAAGAGGTCAAAGACCACGGCGCCGCCCTCCGCGGCACCTACGGCCCTGGCCGCAACGACATGGACTTCCGCTATCAGGTGCCCCTCGACGGTAGCGAGAAGCAGACCCTCCTCGTCGAGCTCCCGCCTCGCGTCGCCCAGATGCGGGTGATGGCCGAGTCCTCGCGCGCCATGGCGCTCAAGGTCGCGAGCTTCCCCGATCCGCAGAAGATCACCCGCGAAGGCAAGCGCCTGCTCGTCACGGAGCGCCAGTTCGCGCGCAGCGAGAGCGGCGCGCAGATGGTCGAGATCACGCTGACGGGCCTGCCCGTGCAGGGTCCCGGCCGCTGGATCGCGGTGCTCCTGGCGATCGTCGCCGGCGTCTCCGGCATCGTCTACGTCGTGCGCCACCGCGACGAGACCGAGATCGACGACGACACCCGCAACGACTTGATCGAGGCCCGCGAGGCCCTGCTCTCGGAGATGGTCGCCCTCGAGCGCGCGCGCACCAGCGGCGAGATCGGCCCGAAGACGTACGCCCGCGTGCGCGCCTCGCTCCTCGACGCGCTCGCGCGCATCGTCGCCCAGCTCGACGCCGCGCGCGACGCCAGGGCCGCGGGCACCAGGCGCCGCCGCGATCCGCGCCCTGCGAACGAAGCCTCATGAGCGCAACGCGTCGCCACTTCGGTCGCCTCGCGCTGCCGGACGGCCGCCGCGTCTTCGTCGAGCTCGAGGGCGGCCGCGCCCTCTACCTCGACCGCGCCCCGTGGCGCGGCGGCAGCCCCACCGGCGAGGCGCTCGACCACGTCGACGCCCACGGCTTCCCCGCCAGAGAGACGGGCGCGCGAAGGATCGCGCCGGTCGATCCCGCGAAGATCCTCTGCGTCGGCCGCAACTACAAGGCCCACGCGAGCGAGCTCGGCAACGACGTGCCCGTCGAGCCGCTCCTCTTCCTCAAACCCTCGTCCTCGATCCTCGATCCCGACGGCGCGATCGAGCTCCCGCCCCGCTCGATCGCGGAGCGCGTCGATCACGAGGCCGAGCTCGGCGTGATCATCGGCAAGCGCGCCCGCCGCGTCAGCCGCGACGACGCCGCCGCGCACGTCTTCGGCTTCACGCTCGTCGGCGACATCACCGCGCGCGATCTCCAGAAAAAAGACGGCCAGTGGACCCGCGCCAAGGGCATGGACACCTTCTGCCCGGTCGGCCCCATCGTCGTCACCGGCCTCGACGCGCAGGCCCTCACCATCACCTGCTGCGTGAATGGACAACAGCGTCAACACGGCGCCACGTCGGACATGATCTTCACCGTCGCCGATCTCATCGCCTACGCCAGCCGGGTGATGACGCTCGAGGTGGGCGATCTCCTCGTCACGGGCACCCCGTCGGGCGTGGGCCCGCTCGTCGCCGGCGACGCGCTGGAAATCTCGATCGCCGAGATCGGGACGCTGCGCACCTCGGTCGTCGCCGGTCCGTGAGCGTCGAGCCGCCGGTCGAACCCGCCGCCCCGGCACCCACGCCGTCCGCGGCCGCTTCCCCCCGTCGCGCGCGCCTCACGATCGCCGCCGTCACCCTCGCCGCGGTCGCGCTCATCGCTGGCGTCGTCGTCCTCGCGGCCTCTCGCGCCGAGCCGCCAGCGCGCTGCGCACCGGGCATGGTGGCCCTCGGACCGCGCTGCTGCGGCGACGGCCAGCGCCTCGACGGCGATCGCTGCATCGGCCCTCCGCGCGCCTGCGCCACGGGCATGCGCGTCACGGCCGCGGGCTGCATCCGCGTCACATTCCCGGTGCCCATCGCGGGCGGCACCCTCCGCGTCGGCACCGGCGACTGGGAAGCGCAGGGCGTCGTCACCCCCTACGAAACAGCGGTCGCGCCCTTCGCGATCGACGCCCTCGAGGTCACCGAGCAGCGCTGGACGTCGTGCACGATCGCCGGCGCCTGCGCTGCGCTGCCGCTCTCGGGCGAGCCGGGTCGCCCCGTCATCAACGTCACGCTCGCCGAGGCCGGCGCCTTCTGCCGCTTCGCGCAAGGCGCGCTCCCCACGCGCGATCAGCTCACGTTTGCGGCCTCGGGACGCGCTGGCCGCCGTTACGCGTGGGGCGACACCGGCGCCGTGTGCCGCCGCGCGACCTGGGGCCTCGTCGACGGACCGTGCGCCTCCGGGGCACGCGGCCCCGAGCTCGCCGGCTCGCACCCCGACGGCGCCTCGCCCGAAGGTGCCCTCGATCTCGCGGGGAACGTCGCCGAATGGACGCTCCCCGCCGGCCCCGCAGCGCACGAGACCGAGGTCCGCGGCGGCTCCTTCGCCGACAGCGCCGCGAGCAGCCTCCGCACCTGGCAGCGCCGCGTCGTCCCCGTCGACACGCGCTCCCCGGAGATCGGCTTCCGCTGCGCCTACCAGGTCCTGCCCTGATCCGGTCACCCTCGCGTCATCGATCGCCGCGAAATCACCTCGAATCCACCGGATCGCGCTCGTATCGCGATCGAAATCCACTAAAGTCCGTCGTCCCATGACCGTCGCGCTTCTGTCGATCGGGACCGAGCTCACCCGTGGCGAGATCGTCAACACGAACGCCTCGTGGCTGGCCTCCGAGCTCTCCGCCTCCGGCTTCAACGTGCTCGCCGCCGAGGCGTTGCCCGACGATCTCGAGGTCGTCGCCGGCGCGCTCAAGCGCCTGGCGCAGACGTACCGCCTCGTGATCGTCACCGGCGGTCTCGGCCCCACGACGGACGATCTCACGGCCGCCGCCGCCGCGCGCGCCGCGGGCGTCGAGCTCGTGCGCGACGAGAGCGCGATGCTCGCCGTCCGCCGCCGCGTCGAGTCCTTCGGCAAGACGATGAACGCCGGCCTCGAGAAGCAGGCCGACTTCCCCGCCGGCGCCGAGACGCTGCCGAACTCGAACGGCACCGCGCCCGGCTTCTCGATCCAGCTCGGCGACACGCCCGTCTTCTTCCTCCCCGGCGTCCCCCGGGAAATGAAGCGCATGTTCACCGAGCAGGTCCTCCCGCGCGTGCGCCCGCAGGCCCCGAACAACACCTTCCAGGTTCGCCTCCGCACCTACGGCCTCGGCGAGTCCTCCATCGGCCAGGCTCTCGAAGGCATCGAGGCCGCGCACCCCGGCGTCACGCTCGGCTACCGCATCCAGTTCCCCGAGGTCGACGTGAAGGTCCACGCGCGCGCGACCTCGCAGTCGACCGCGCGCGAGGCCGCGATGCGCGCCGCCGAAGAGGTCAAGTCGCGCCTCGGCGACGTCGTCTACGGCACGGGCGACGAGTCGTTCCCGGAGATCGTCGGCCGCGCCCTCCGCGCTCGCGGCTGGCGCCTCGCCGTCGCCGAGTCGTGCACGGGCGGCCTCGTCATGCACCTGCTCACGTCGTTCCCCGCGAGCGACTACCTGATCGGCGGCGCGGTCACCTACGCCAACAGCGCGAAGAGCCGCCTCCTCGGCGTCTTCGAAGACACGCTGCGCGGCCACGGCGCCGTCTCCACCGAGGTCGCCGCCGAGATGGCCGAGGGCGCGCGCCGCCTCTGCGAGTGCGAGGTCGCCCTCTCCATCACCGGCATCGCCGGCCCCACGGGCGGCACCGCGACAAAGCCCGTTGGCCTCGTCTACTGGGGCGTCGCGCACCCGGGCGGCACCATCGTGCGCGATCGCATCTTCGTGGGCAGCCGCGACGAGGTGCAGCTCGCCGCGGCCTACGCCGGCCTCGATCTCCTGCGCCGCACGGCAGCGGGGCTACCCGAGCGATAGCCCCACTCGCCTCGTGCTCAGTTGAGCTGCGCCTTCCCGAACGTCAGCGCATCTCCGCTCTTGCCAATGGCGACCACGTCGCCCTGCACCAGCTCGCCGCCGAGGATCTTCTTCGCCAGCTCGTCCTCGACGAAGCGCTGGATCGCGCGCTTCAGCGGCCTCGCGCCGTACTGCGGATCCCACCCTTGTTCCACGAGGAACTCCTTCGCTTGGGGCGTCATCGTCAAGCCGAGCCCGCGCCGGTGGAGCCGCTTCTCGAACAGCTTCAGCTGGATGTCGACGATGGTCATCATCTGCTCGCGCGACAGCCGGCGGAACACCGTCAGGTCGTCGAGCCGATTCAGGAACTCCGGCCGGAAGTGCTTGCGCACCTCGTCGAGCACCGCGGTCCGCACCAGATCGGCCCTGTCCTCCGGAGCTATCTTGGTGCTCTCCTCGATCGCCGCCGCCGCCGGCGTCCCGAGGTTCGACGTCAGGATGATGATCGTGTTCTTGAAGTCGACCGTGTGCCCTTGCCCGTCGGTCAACCGCCCGTCGTCGAGCACCTGGAGCAGCGTGTTCCAGATGTCCGGGTGCGCCTTCTCGATCTCGTCGAAGAGCACCACGCTGTACGGCCGCCGGCGCACCGGCTCCGTCAACTGACCACCTTCCTCGTAGCCCACGTAGCCAGGCGGAGCACCGATGAGGCGCGCCACCGCGTGACGCTCGCCGTACTCGCTCATGTCGAGCCGCACGATGGCCTTCTCGTCATCGAAGAGGAACTCGGCCAGCGCCCGCGCCAGCTCCGTCTTCCCGACGCCCGTGGGTCCCAGGAACAGGAACGAGCCAATCGGCCGCCGCTCGTCGCCGAGCCCCGCGCGCGAGCGCCGGATGGCGTTGGAGACCGCGCGAATGGCATCTTGCTGCCCGACGACGCGCTGGCTCAGCGCCGTCTCGAGCTGCAAGAGCTTCTGCATCTCGCTCTGCAGCATCTTGGAGACGGGGATCCCCGTCCACTTCGAGATGATGGCGGCGATGTCCTCCTCGGTCACCTCCTCCTTAAGATAGCTCTGCTTCGACTGCACCTGCCCGAGCGTGCCGCGGATGGCCTCGAGCTTCTTCTGCACCTCGGGCATCTTGCCGTAGAAGATCTCGGCGGCCTTGCCCAGATCGCCGATGCGCTTGGCCTTCTCCTCCTCTTGCCGCAGCTCTTCGAGGTTCTCCTGCAGATCGCGCAGCTCCTTGATCAGCTCCTTCTCGCGCATCCACTGGGCCCGCATCGCGTCGCGCTTCTCGAGCAGCTCGGCCACCTCGCGCTTCAGATCGTCGAGCCGCGCCCGGCTCGGCTTGTCGGTCTCGCGCTTCAGCGCCTGCTCCTCGATCTGGAGCTTCATCACCTGCCTATCGACCTGATCGATCGGCGTCGGCAGGCTCTCGATCTCCATCCGGATCTTCGAGGCCGCCTCGTCCACGAGATCGATGGCCTTGTCCGGCAAGAACCGCTCGGTGATGTACCGATTGGAGAGCACCGCCGCCGCGACCAAAGCCGAGTCCTGGATGCGAATGCCGTGGTGGACCTCGTACTTCTCCTTCAATCCTCGGAGGATCGAGATCGTGTCCTCGACGCTCGGCTCGCTCACCAGCACCTGCTGGAATCGCCGCTCGAGGGCCGCGTCCTTCTCGATCCGCTTGCGATATTCATCCAGCGTCGTCGCGCCGATGCAGCGCAGCTCGCCGCGCGCGAGCGCCGGCTTGAGCATGTTGGCCGCATCCATCGATCCCTCGGACGCCCCCGCGCCGACCAGGGTGTGGAGCTCGTCAATGAAGAGGATGATCTTCCCCTGCGCGGCCTCGATCTCCTTGATCACGGCCTTCAAGCGGTCCTCGAACTCGCCGCGGAACTTCGATCCGGCGACCATGGCGGCGAGGTCGAGCGCGACGAGCCTTTTGTCCTTGAGCGACTCCGGCACATCGCCGCGCACGATGCGATGAGCGATGCCCTCGACGATCGCCGTCTTGCCGACGCCGGGCTCGCCGATGAGCACGGGGTTGTTCTTGGTGCGCCGCGAGAGCACCTGGATGGTGCGACGGATCTCCTCGTCACGGCCGATCACGGGATCGATCTTTCCCTTCCTGGCCATGTCCGTCAGATCGCGCGTGTACTTGTCGAGGGCCTGGAATTTCCCCTCCGGGTTCTGATCGGTGACGCGCTGATTGCCACGCACGGTGGCGAGCGCGGCGAGCAATTTGTCGTGCGTGAGGCCGACCTTGTCGAAGAGCGACTGGACCTCTTTGTCGGCCTTGCCGCCCGCGAGGAGCAGGTGTTCGGTCGAGATGAAGTCGTCCTTCAAGGCCCGCATCTCGTCGTCGGCCTTCTGCAGGAGCGTGAGCGTTCGCCTCGCCAGGTTGGGCTCGGCCCCGCCGCTCACTCGCGGGAACGCGTCGATTTTTGCGTTCACGAGGCGCAAAAGCTCCGCAGGATCTGCGCCGGCCTTCTGGATGAGAGGCCCACCGATCCCATCGTCCTGTTCGAGGATCGCTCGAATCAAGTGCTCGGGATAGAGTTCGGGGTTTCCTCGCCGGCTGGCGAGATCAGCCGCCGCCCGGACGGCCTCTTGGGCCTTCGTGGTCATTTTGTCAGGTCGCATGGCACCTCGGAGATAAGTCGGACCTGAGCGCAAGCAAGGGGCCTGCCACGACCAAACACAAAGGCCCGACCACAAACGAAAACCCGCCCCCCAATCAGATCCGCTTCTGATGTGGGGCGGGCCTACGTGCCCGCCGCATGGACCTTCGAGAGCGAGCCTGTGGCTCTAAATATCGAGGTTCTTCACGTTGAGCGCGTTCTGCTCGATGAAGTTCCGCCGCGGCTCGACCTGATCGCCCATCAAGATCGTGAAGAGCTCATCGGTCTTCACGGCGTCGTCGATGCGCACCTGGAGCAGCGTGCGCGCGTCGGGGTTCATCGTCGTCTCCCAG
>JANYGI010000079.1 GCA_025362495.1 Byssovorax sp.
TCGAGCGACTCGCCGCGGAGCATGACGCGCTTGGCGGCGGCGACGGCGACGGGGCCGCGCGAGGCGATCTTGAGCGCGACATCGCGCGCGCGGAGGAGCAGCTCGGCGCCCGGTACCACGGTGTTGACGAGGCCAATTGCCAGGGCTTGCTCGGCGTTGATCATGTCGCCGGTGTAGACGAGCTCGCGGGCGCGGGCGGCGCCGACGCGGCGGACGAGGCGCTGCGTGCCGCCGAAGCCGGGGATGATGCCGAGGTTGACCTCGGGCTGGCCGAGCTTGGCGTTGTCGGCGGCGAGGATGAAGTCGCAGGCGAGGGCGAGCTCGCAGCCGCCGCCGAGGGCGAAGCCGTTGACCGCGGCGATGACCGGGAACGGCGCGGTCTCGATCAGGACGCCGAGGGCGTGGCCGGCGTCGGCGAAGCGCTTCGCTTCGAGGGTCGTCATGCTCGCCATCTCGGCGATGTCGGCGCCGGCCACGAAGGCCTTGCCCGCGCCGGTGAGGATCGCGGCGCGCACGGCGTCGTCGCCCGTCGCGGCGATCAGGCCCTGGAAGGCCGCGGTGAGCTCGGCGATAACGCGCGCGTTGAGCGCGTTGAGCTTGTCGGGGCGCTGGATCGTGACGACGGCGACAGCCCCGGTGCGCTCGACGGTGAGGAACTCGAACGTGGTCATACGCCCGGGTTAGCAAGGCCCCCGCGCGACGGGAAGCGGCTTCGCTTCAGGGAGCCGGCGGGGCGGCCGGGGCGGCGCTGCCGAGCGCGCGGTAGTGCGACGACGGCCAGGGCGCGGCCTTCGGTGGCGCCGACGTGGACGGCGCCGCGGAGGCCGAGAGCGCCGGAGCAGCCGACGCGACGGGAGCCGGGTCCGCGGCCGTGAGGACCGGCGTGGCCGCGGCCGTGGCGACGGGCGGCGCCGACAGCGTCGCGGGGGGCGCGGGCGACGTGGAGGGCATCGGGGGCGCGGGCGATCGCATCGTCGCGAAGAGCGTGGCGAGGACGGCACCGAGCGCGAGCGTGAGGAGCCCCGCGACGATCTTGAGGCCGCGCCCCGAGGAGGCGGGCGCGACCGCGGCCTCGGGTTCGGCGGCGAGCGCCGGCGCGGGCGGAAGGTCGAGCTCGGGCGGCGGCGGCTCGGCGGGCGCGTCGACCTGCGAGCGGAGCGTGGGCTGCGGCCCGATCGCCGGAGGCTTCGGCGGCGCGAGCGGCGGGGGCGGCGACTCCGGCTGCGACGATGGTTGCTGCTGCAACGGTTGCTGCTGCAACGATCCCTGCGCGACCGGCTCCGCGAGCAGCGCGGCGCGCGCGACGCGCTTGGCCTCGAGGATCCGCGCGGCCTCGGCGAGGATCGCCGGATCGACCTTGGCGGTGTGCGCCGTGGGGACGAAGGCCGCGGTGCTCGCCTTGACGCTCGCCGAGTCCATGTACGCGCTGAGGCGGGCGCGATCCTCGGCGGTGATCGGCATCGTGCGCGCGACGGCCTTGAACGGCGCGACGCCGGGCGACGCCGGGAGGATCACCGGCGGCGGCGCGACGGCGCGGCTCGACGAGGTCGGCCCCGGGAGCGCCGCGCGGCTGGGCTGCGCCATCGAGAGCGGGCCGGCGCCGATCTCGCGGAAGCGCATGCCCGCGGTGTTCGAGCAGGGCCCGTCGCCGTGGAGCTGCCGCGCCAGGAGGAGCCCGCTCACCGCCGGATCCTCGATGGCGATCGTCAGCCGCGCCACGAGCTCGCTCGCGTCGGCGATGCGCTCGTTCACGGGCTTGAGGCAGTCGCGGACGATCGATCGCACCGACTCGGGCAGGGTCGGCGCGACGGCGTCGATCGACTCCGGCGGCTCGGTGCAGATGGAGATGATCAGGCTGCTGAAGCTGTCGCCCTCGTGCGGGAACGTGCCCGTGAGCGCCTCGTAGAGGATGACGCCGCACGACCAGATGTCGGAGCGGCCGTCGAGGTTCGGCACCGATCGCGACTGCTCGGGGCTCATGTACCGGGGCGATCCCAGGACGGCGCCGGTGACCGTCGCGCTCGCGCCCTCGCTGTCCGCGAACTTGCCGATGCCGAAATCGAGCACCTTGGGGAGCGAGACGCCCGAGATCCGATCGAGGTGGAGGAAGATGTTTTCGGGCTTGATGTCGCGGTGGACGATACCCGCCGCGTGCGCTGCGCCGAGCGCCTCGGCCACGTCGTGCATCACCGCCAGGAAGTCGCGGACGCTGAGCCGCGGATCGCCCGCGAGGGCGTCGACGAGGAGCATGCCCGAGAGCAGCTCCATCACGAGGTAGAGGCTCTCCTCGTGCTCGCCGACGTCGAAGATGTCGATGATGCTCGGGTGGTTGATCTGCGCCGACGCCCGCGCCTCGCGGGCGAAGCGGTCGCGCGAGACGGAGGAGGCCGCGACGTGCGCGTGCATGAACTTCACCGCGAACTCGCGGCCCGTCCCGGTGTGCGTCGCGCGCCACACCTCGCCCATGCCCCCGATGCCGATCCGCTTGTCGAGCCGGTACTTGCCCTGGATTACCTCGCCCGACTTCATTGGAAGCTCACATGCTCTGCCGTCGGCGACTCGAAGGTCAAGGCCGGTTGGAGGACTCGCTAGAGCGAGCGGCCCGTCTTCTGGCCCTTGTCGTCGTAAACGTAGAAGCCGCGACCCGTCTTTTTCCCGTACCAGCCGGCGGCGACGAGGTTCTTGAGGATCGTCGCGGGGCGGTACTTCGAGTCGCCGAACTCGCGGTGGAGGACCTCGGCGATGAAGAGCGTCGTGTCGAGGCCGATCAGATCGGCGAGCTCGAGCGGGCCCATCGGGTGGTTGAGGCCGAGGCGCGCGCCGGCGTCGATGTCCTCGGGCGTGCCGAGGTTCTGCTCGAGGGCGAAGCAGGCCTCGTTGAGGAACGGGATCAGCATCCGGTTGACGAGGAAGCCTGGCGCGTCCTTCGAGGTGATCACCGTCTTGCCGAGCTGGATCGAGAGCTCCTTCACCGCGTCGTAGGTCGCGTCCGAGGTCTGCACGCCGCGCACGATCTCCACGAGCTTCATCAACGGGACGGGGTTCATGAAGTGCATGCCGATCACCTGCGCGGGGCGCGAGGTCGCGCCGGCGAGGCGGGTGATGGAGATCGACGAGGTGTTCGAAGAGAGGATCGCCTCCTTCGGCATCAGCCGATCGGCCTCGCGGAAGAGGCCGAGCTTGATGTCGACGTTCTCGGTCGCGGCCTCGACGGCGATGTCGACCTCGGCGAGACCGGCGAGGCCGTCGCTCGCGGTGATGCGATCGAGGAGCGCCGCGCGGTCGTCCGCGGACATTTTTCCTTTGTCCACCAGCTTCGCGAGGGAGGCGCCAATTGTCGATTTACCGGCCTCGGCCAGAGCCTTGGTCGCGTCGCACAGGACAACCGAAAACCCTGTGCCCGCGGCTACCTGGGCGATGCCCCGGCCCATCTGTCCCGCGCCGATCACCCCGAAACGCCGACGATTCGCTCCGCTCATTCCGCGTTGATACTCGAAGCCGCGGGCGCGGAGAACGTGTTCCTGACGTCCTGGTCGTGGGGCGGGTCGCCGGATTCCGCGAAACGGCTGCGCTCCTGGGTCCGGTGTCGCACCCCCGCTTCCTGCGCTGAAGCGGGGTCTGGCCGGGCGAGGGATTGCTCAACGCGTCGCGAGCCTTGAAACACGATCGGCGAGGCGCGTACATTCGCGCGACCCGTCGGGATTTCGAGGCTGCGCAGTAGCTCGAACGGGGCCAAGCGAGCGATGTAAAGCAATCCGCAAGACATCCGTGTCTCCCTCGCAGGAGACGTGGCGCGTCGTCAGGCATCCGAGGTCGATTCGCAACGCGAGTCGGGCCGAGGGCGCCGCGCCCCGGGTAGTCGTGTCGGTGACCGGGGTAATTGATGAGCGTCGAGACAATTCGGGTTGCCCTTGGGCGGCTGCAAGATGATCCGGAAAACGAAGCCGCTTACGGCGAGCTGAGCGACGTCGTCACCGAGGTCGTGACGGCCCCGGCGTCGGACGTGTCGGGCGCGGACATCGAGCGCTTGCTCGGCTCCGCGCGCGGGCGCCACGAGCAGCGGCGAGAGTGGGGCGCCGTGGCCCGGCTCCTCGAGCTCGAGATTCAGTTCGTCAGCGGCTCGCCGGTGGAAGCGCCGATGCAGGCCGAGCTGGCGCGCGTGTACCAGGAAGAGCTCGTCGACGCGGAGAAGTCGATCGCCGCGTACCGGCGGCTGATGACGCTCCGCCCCGGCGACGCGACCGCCGAGGAGGCGATCGAGAACGACGCCGCCAAGCGCGAGAAGTGGCGCGATCTCGTCGCGCGCTACACCGCCGAGGGCGAGGCGGGCGAGGCCGGCTTCCGCTCGTCGCTCTACGCGAGCGCCGCCGACGTGGGCTACCGCTACGGCGGCGAAGAGGCCCGCGCGCAGGTGATCGAGCACGTCGAGAAGGCCCTCGAGCTCGATCGCAAGAACCGCCGCGCCGCGGTGCTCGCCGAGCTCGCGTACGCGCGCAGCGAAGACTGGGCCGGCGTCGCCCGCATCCAGAAGCTTCTCCGCGACGACGCGACCGCGAAGGAAGACCGCCTCGCGGCCGGCCTGCGCCTCGGCCGCACCGCCTCGAAGAAGCTCTCGGATCCGGCGCTGGCGATGGACGCGTACCAGCAGGTGCTCGACCTCGTGCCGGGCCAGCCCGACGCGCTGAGCTACCTCGCCGAAGCGTACTCCGCGAGCGAGCAGTGGGACCACCTCGTCTCGCTCTACGAAGATCAGCTCCGCGGCGGCGGCGTGAAATCGGGCGAAGAGCTCGGGATCTTGATCCAGATCGCGATGGTGCACTGGCGCATGCGCGGCAACGTCGCCGCGGCCGAGCCCTACTTCGATCGCGTGCGCCGCGCCGACGCCGCCCACGCGGGGATGCTCTCGTTCTTCCGCGAGCTCTGCACCGGCAAGAACGACAAGGCCCGCCTCGCGACCATCCTCACCGACGCGCAGCGCGCCATGGCCGACGGGCCGGACAAACGCGCGCTGGCGACCGAGATCGCCCGCCTCGCCGAGTCGCAGGAGAACGCGCAGAAGGCCATCGAGCAGTACAAGACGGTGCTCCGCACCGACCCTGACAACCGCGACGCGCGCGAGGCGCTGAAGCGCCTCTACACGGCCACGGAAGGCTGGAACGCGCTGGTCGAGCTGCTGCGGCAGGACCTCGAGCGCACGCCCCAGACCGAGCCTTTGCAGCGCGCGGCCGTGCTCCGCGAGATCGCGACGGTGTACCGCGATCGCGTCAAGAATGAGGCGGCGCTCGTCACGGTGCTGACCCAGATCGTGCAGCTCGACGAGACGGACATCGACTCGGTCCGCGAGCTGACGCGGGTGTACGAGGCGCTCGGCCGCTGGCGTGATCTGCTCGCGTACCAGCAGAAGCTGGCCGAGCTCTCGCAGAGCTCCGCCGAGAAGGTGAACCTCTATCGATCGGCGGCGCGCCGCTGGATCGAGCAGTTCTCCAACGTGCAGAACGCGGTCACCGCGTACGAGGCGCTGCTCGAGGTCGACGGCAACGACGTCGAGGCCTCGCAGAAGCTGAAGGAGCTGTACGTGAAGCGCCGGAGCTTCCCGCAGCTCTACGCGCTCTACGAGAAGCAGCTGCCGGCCGCCGAGGGCGCCGCCAAGATCGAGCTGCTGACCGAGATGGCCAAGCTCGCGGCCGAGCGCCTCGATCGCGGGGCCGCGGCGATCACGCTGCAGAAGCAGATCCTCGAGCTGGATCCGAACGCCGCCGGCGTGCTCGATTCGCTGGAGAAGCAGGCCGAGCGCGAGAAGGATTTCGCGACGGTGGCCGAGGTGCTGGAGCGCCGCATCGACGCCGCGACCGACGACGCCGCGCGCCTCGCCGCGCTGCAGAAGGTCGGCGCCGTGTACGCCGAGCGGCTGCGCGATCCCGCCGCCGCCGCGCGCACCTGGCGCCGCGTGCTCACGCTGTCGCCCGGCCACGCCAAGGCGCTGCGCGTGCTGCGCGAGGCTTATTTTGCAGGGGCAGACTGGGATGGGCTCGAAGAGCTCTACGCCTCGCAAAATGACTGGGAGGGCCTGGTCGACTTCCTCTCGTCGGCCGCCGACAAGGCCTCCGAGCCCGCGGTGAAGCTCGAGCTCTCGTTCCGTGCCGCGCGCCTCTTCGAGCAGCAGCTCAAGGCGCCCGAGCGCGCGACGCGATCGTACGAGCGGGTGCTCTCGGTCTCACCGACCGACGCGCGAGCCGCCGCCGCCCTCGTCCCGATCTACGAGAAGGAAGAGAAGTGGTCGCGCCTCCCCGCGCTCTACGAGGTGCGCTTCGCGGGCGCCGAGACCGACGCCGACAAGGTGGCGATCCTCCGCAAGCTCGCCAGCGTGACGGGCGGCCCGCTCGCCGACAAGAACGCCGCGCTCGGCCACGCCCGCAAGGCGTACGAGCTGCTCCCCGACGAGGCCGGGCTCGAGCTGCTCGAGTCGTGGTCGCGCGCGTCCGGCGCGTGGGCCCCGTTCGTCGAGGCCGTCGAGGCGCGCCTCAAGAAGGATCAGACGCTGCCCGCGGCCGACGCGCGCGCGCTGCGGATCAAGATCGCCGAGGTCTACTCGCGCGAGCTCAACAAGCTCGACGAGGCCGTCATGGCGTACCGCGAGCTCGTCGAGCTCGACAAGAGCGACATCGAGACGATGCACGCGCTCGACACGCTCCTCCGCGCCAACGGGCGGAAGAACGATCTGCGCTGGCTGCTCGAGCTGCGCGCGGCGCAGGCCGAGGGCGACGATCGCGCCGACGTGCTGGAAGAGTGGGCCACGCTCGAAGAAGAGGTCTTCGGCGAGCCGGCGCAGGCCATCGCGCTGCTGCGGCAGGTGGTGTCGATCTCGCCGCGGGGCGAGGCGCTGAAGTCGCTGTCGAACCTGCTCACGCAGGCCGGCGAGTTCGAATCGGCCGCGGAGATCGTGGCCCAGCACCGCGATCTCTCCGAGGGCGAGGGGCGCGCGCGGCGCGAGGTCGAGCTGGCGGGCCTCTACCTCGACAAGCTCGAGAAGCCGGCGTCGGCGTTCGAGGCGTGCGTGCGCGCGCTCTCGGCGGCGGAGCACGATCCCGAGGCGATCGCGCTGCTCGGGCGGCTCCTCGATCGGCCCGAGACCCGCGTCCGCGCGGCCACGGTGCTGGAGTCGGAGTACGCCGAGATCGGCGACGCGCGCCGCGAATCGCAGGCGGTTCGCGTGCGGCTCGAGGCCGAGAAGGATCCGACGGTGCGCCTCGCGCTCCACCGCAAGCTCGCCGACATCGAGGAGCAGAAGCTCAACGCGGCGGGGACGGCGTTCGAGGTCATCCTCCGCGCCCTCAACGAGATGCCGGGCAACCTCGAGCTGTGGGGCCGCGCGGCCGAGCTCGCGCAGCGCTCGGGCCGGCCGACCGACCTCTCCGAGGCCTACCGGCTCCACCTCGTCGCCGGCCGCGGCGCGGGCGACAAGCTCCCGGAAGATGTCGAGATCGAGCTGTGCGAGCGGGCCGCGAGCCTGCACGACGAGCAGCTCGGCGATCCCGAGGGCGCGATGCCGTACCTCGAGCGCGTCCTCGCCGTCGACGCCACCAACACGCGCGCGTTCAACCGGCTCAAGCAGATCCTCACCTCGAGCGAGCGCTGGTCCGAGCTGGAAGAGCTCTACGATCGCGCCGCCAAGAGCACCACCGACGAGAAGGATCGGATCGAGCTGCTCAACGAGGTCGCCCTCATCGCCGAGGAGATCATCGGCGATGCGGCCAAGGCCATCGGCTACTACGAGCGGATCCTCGTGCTCGATCCGCTCTATACGGCGGCGCTCGACTCGCTGGAGAAGCTCTACGAGCGCGAGGAGCGCTGGAAGGATCTCGCGGCGCTGCTCGAAGGTCGCCTCGATACGGCGACGCAGCAGGAGGCCGTCGACATCAAGCTCGCGCTCGGGCGCATCTACCTCGATCGGCTGCACGAGCCGTCGCAGGCGCTCGGCCACCTCGAAGACGTGCTCCGCCTCCGCGAGAACGACGGCGAGGCCCGCCAGCTCGTCGAGCGGCTGCTGGAGATCGGCGCCCTCCGCCACCGCGCGGCGCGGATCCTCGAGCACGTCTACGAGGCCCGCGACGAGATCCGCCAGCTGGTGCGCGTCCTCGAGATCCGCCGTGAAGGCGCGACCGACGAGGGCGAGCGCCGCGAGCTGCTGCGCCGCATGAGCGTGCTCCGCGACGAGCGGCTGCGCGACGATCACGGGGCGTTCGCCGCCCTCGCCGAGCTGGTGCCGCTCGAGCCCGAAGACGCGCAGGTGCGCGGTCGCTTCGTGGAGATCGGCCGCCGCCTCGCCGATCACGAGAAGGTCGCGACGGTGCTCACCGCCGCCGCCGACGCCTCGACCACCTCGTCGACGCGGGGCGAAATTCTCATGGAAGTCGCTCGTATTTGCGAGGATTTGCTCGAGGACGAGGCCCGCGCCGAGAAGGTGTACCAGCGCGTCATCGAGATCGATCGCAACGATCCTCTGCTGGTGATCCCCGCGGCGCAGGCCCTCGGGCGCATCCACGCAAGCAAGGGTCGCCACGACGCCCTCGCGGAAGATCTCGGCATCGAGGTCAAGCTCGAGGCCGACATCGAGAAGCGCCGCGAGCTCTACGAGCGCATCGGCGGCCTCTACGAGACCGTGCTGGAAGACGCCGACAAGGCCATCGGAGCCTGGCGATCGCGCCTCGGCGACGATCCGGCCGACGCGACGGCGCTCTCGGCGCTGGAGCGCCTCTACGAGCGCACCTCGGCGTGGCGCGATCTCGTCGGCGTGCTCCACGCGCGCGAGCAGGCCGAGTCGACGGAGTCCGAGCGGCGCCGCACCATGGTGAAGGCCGCCGAGACGCTCGCCGACAAGATCGGCGACGTGCCCGAGGCCATCACCGGCTGGCGCGCGGTGCTCGACGGCTTCGGCCCCGAGCACGCGACGCTCGCCGCTCTCGAGACCCTCTACGAGAAGGCCGAGCGCTGGACCGATCTCGAGGAGACGCTCGAGGTCGATCTCTCGCTCGCCGAAGAGACGGCGGATCGCCTCGGCCTCTACGCTCGCCTCGGCGACGTGCGACGCCTCCATCAGCAGAACCTCTCCGGCGCGCTCGACGCGTACCGGCAGGCGCTGGGCCTCGATCCGACGAGCGAGCGCTGCCGCACCGCGCTCGAGGCGATGCTCGACATCGCTGACGCACGACGCGACGCCGCCGAGACGCTGCGGCCTCTCTACGAGGCCGACGGCGACGCCGAGAAGCTCCTGAAGGTGCTCGAAATCCAGGTCGAAACGACCGACGATCCCACCGAGCGCCTGGAGACGTTGCAGACCGCGCTCCGCACCGCCGAGGGCCCGCTGGGCGACTCGGCGCGCGCCTTCCGCTACGCGCTGCGCGGCCTCCAGCTCGCCGCCGGCGAGAAAGAGGTCTCGTCGTGGATCGCCACGGTCGAGCGCCTCGGCGAGACGACCAACCGCTGGAAGGAAGTGTTCGACGCCTACCAGGCCATCGTCGATCAGATCCTCGACGGCGACGTGCAGCAGAGCCTCCGCCTGCGCATGGGCGAGCTCGCGCGCCACAAGCTCGACGACGCGGCGCTGGCCGTCACCGAGTACAAGAAGGCCCTCGAGGCGCACAGCGGCGATCGCAGCGCGCTCGTGGCCCTCGAAGAGCTGTACGCAGAGGCCAACGACTCGCCCCACCTGCTCGAGATCTTGAAGCTCCGCGTCGAGAACGCCGAGAGCGACGACGAGAAGAAGCAGCTGCTCTTCCGCCAGGCCGAGCTCTCGCAAGGGTCGCTCTCGGATCGCGACGGCGCGATCGTCACCTACGAGGCGATCCTCGACGTGGCGCTGGAGCCCAGGGCGATCGCCTCGCTCGACGCGCTCTACCGGGCCGCCGAGCGCTGGAACGATCTGATCGCGCTGCTGGAGCGGCAGCTCGACGGCAAGCTCGGCGTCGCGGCCGACCTGCGCGTCAACGTGGCGAAGATAGCGAGGCATCACACCGGCGATACGCAGCGCGCGTTCGACGAGCTGGGCGAAGCGCTCGCGGGCGATCCGTCGCACGAGGGCGCCGTGGCCGAGCTCGAGGCGCTGCTCTCGACGTCGGACGATCCCGAGCACAAGGCCCGCGCCGGCGAGATGCTGGAGCCGGTCTACCTGCGTCGCGCCGACTGGGCGAAGGTCAAGCTCGCGCTCGATGCGCGCCTCGCGGCGAGCCAGGATCCCGGCGAGCGCCGCGATCTCTTGCAGCGCCTCGCGACGCTCCACGAGGAGCAGCTCGAAGACTACGGCGCCGCGCTCGAGACGGTGGCGATGCTGCTCCACGAAGAGCTCGGCGACGAGAGCGTCTGGGCCGAGCTGGAGCGCCTCGCCAAGGTCGCGAGCGCCGAGCGGCGCCTCGCCGCCGTGTACGCCGCGGAGCTGTCTGCGCTGTCGGCCGACGACGCCGGGAGCGCCAAGCTTTCGCGTCGCACGGGCGAGATTTACGCCGATCTCGGCGAGGTGGAGAGCGCCCTCAAGTGGCTCCGCCGCGCCCACGAGTTCGAGCCCGAGTCGCGCGAGCTGTTCACGGCGATCGACGCTCTGCTCGTGAAGGGCGGGCGCCACGCCGAGCGCGTCGCGCTCCACCGCGCCGCGCTCGATTACCGCACCGACAAGGAGCGGCTCGACGCGCTCCACACCATCGCGCACCTCGAGCGCTCCGAGCTGAAGGAGCCCGAGAAGGCCATCGATACCTACCGCGCCGCGCTCGACGTCGACGACAACGATCCGAGGGCGCTCGACGCGCTCACCGAGCTCTACGGCGAGCTGGGCAAGGATCGCGATCTCGCCGATCTGTACCTGCGCCGCGCCGAGACCGCGCCCAACGGCGAGCAGGCCGCGCCGTACCGCCTCGCCCTCGCGCGCTTGCTCCGCAGCAAGCTCGGCGACGAGAGCGGCGCGATCGATCAGCTGGAAGCGATCGTCACCGAGGTGCCGTGGCACGCCGAGGCGATCAAGGAGCTGGAGGCCCTGACCCGCGAAGAGGAGCACAAGGCGCGCGTGGTGGAGATCCTCCGCCCGCTCTACGAGCGCTCCGACGACTGGCGCTTGCTCATCCGCCTCAACGAGGAGCGCTTCGGCCTCGCGCAGGACACCCACGAAAAGGTGGCCGTGCTCCGCGAGACGGCGCGCCTCTGGGAGACCCGCGGCGCCGACGAGCTCCGCGCCTTCCAGGCCACGCGCGCGGCCTTCGAGCTCGACCCCGAGGACAGCGAGACGCGGGCCGATCTCGAGCGGCTGACCGAGGCGCTCGGCGCCTGGGAAGAGCTGAGCGAGAGCTACGAGCACGGCGTCACCCAGACGACCGACGACGTGACCAAGCGCGAGCTGCTGCTCCAGCTCGCCCAGGTCTACGACGGCAAGATCGACGATCCGCGCCGCGCGCTCGCGGCCTACAGCCGGATCTCGGCCATCGATCCCACCGACACCGAGCCGCTCGAAGCCATGGACACGCTCGCCGTGCTCCTCAGCGACTGGGCGACCTTGATCAGCGTGCTCGAGAAGAAGAGCCAGATCGCCAGCGACGACGAGAACGCCTCGATCTGGCGACGGATCGCCGAGACGAAGCTCGACATGCTGGAGGATCCTGCCGGCGCCGCCGTCGCCTACGAGCGCGCGCTGGAGCTGAACCCCGACAGCACGATGACCGTCGACGCGCTGATCGATCTCTACGAGCCCGTCGCCGCGAGCGACGCGGTCGCGGAGAACGCGCCGTCGCCCGCCGGCGGCGCGCCGCGACGCTTGGTCGAGCTTTACACGCGCCGCGTGGAGCTCGCCGACAGCGAAGAGGGCGACCTCCGCTACGACCTCAACGTGCGCGCCGCCGAGGTCTTCGAGAAGAAGCTCGACGACCGCCGCGAGGCGATCACGGCGCTCAACGCCGCCCTCGACGCGCGCGCCGGCGACGCCGCCGTGCTCGGCGGGCTCGAGCGCCTCTACCGCGCCGAGTCGCTCTGGGACGAGCTGCTCGGGAACCTCCAGCTCCAGGCCAGCGCGGCCGAGACGAAGGAGGCCCGCGTCAAGCTGCGCACGGCCATCGGCGATCTCTACGGAGGGCAGCTCGAGAGCCCGAGCGATGCGCTCGAGCAGTACCGCCTCGTGCTCGACGAGGACGCGACCAACGATCACGCGATCCGCTCGGCCCGCGCGATCGGCGAGTCCCGCGAGGAGCTCCGGCTCGACGCGGCCGACATCCTCGAGCCCGTGCTCCGCGGCGCGGCTCGCCACGAAGATCTCGTCGCCATCCTCGAGCTGCGCCTCCGCGCGCAGACCGACGCCGACGACCGAGCGAAGACGCTGCGGGCGATCGCCGCCGTCGAGGACCAGGGCCGCAACCGCCCGATCGAGGCCGAAGCCGCGCTGCTCCGCGCCCTCGAAGACACCCCCGACGACGCCTCGCTCCACGCGGAGATCGAGCGCCTCGCCGAGCGCAACGGGTACGCCCGCTACGCGGACACCCTCGCAGCCCGCGCGGGATCGATCTTCGACGCCACCATCGCAAAAGACTTGTTTTTGCGGCTCGGAACGGTCGCCGAGGAGAAGCTCAAGGACGATCGCCGCAGCGTCGACGCCTACGCCAAGGCCGTGGAGCACGCGGGCGACACGCCCGAGCTGCTCTCCGCGCTCGACCGTCTCTACGCGCGCCTCGGTGACATGAAGGCCCTCGCCGACGTGCTCGAGCGCCGCGTCCCGCTCGTCGACAGCGAGCGCGACCAGGCCGACCTGTTCCACCGCCTCGCGGTGATCCAGATCGAGAGCTTCGGCGACAAGCCCACCGGCCTCGCCACGCTGCGCCAGGCGCTCGAGCGATCGCCCGAGCACGAGGCCGCCGGCAAGGCGCTCGAGGCCCTTACCGACAGCAAGGACCTCTTCGAGGAGGCCGCCGAGGCCCTCGAGAACGTCTACAAGATCCGCAACGATCACGCGTCGCTCGCGCGCCTCTACGAGAAGCGGATTTCGTACGCCTCCGCCGCGAGCGATCGGGTGCGGATGCGCCTCGATCTCGCCCGCGTGCTCGAGGAGCGATCGAACGATCCGAAGGCGGCGCAGGCCGCTCTCGAGGCCGCGTTCAGCGACGATCCGTCGGACGCTGACGTCCTCGCCGAGATCGAGCGCCTCGCCCCCGTCACCAATGGCTGGGCGGGCGCGGCCGACGCGCTCGACAAGGCCGTGCGCGCCTCGACCGATCTCGGCACCGAGACGGCGCGCGACCTGTGGATGCGGATCGCCGCCTGGCGCAAGGACAAGGTCGGCGACCACGCCCTGGCCGAGCGCGCGCTCGAAGAGGCCCTCAAGCACGATCCGCAGAGCGATTTCATCCTCCGCGAGATCGAGGTCCTCCAGCGATCGCCGGGCCGCGAGCGCGAGCTCGTCGCCACCCTGCGGCGGCTGGCCGCGCTCGACGGGCTCCAGGGCTCGTCGTCGGATCTCCGCCGCGAGGCGAAGACGCTGGCCGAGACGGTGCTCAAGGACGCCGAGCTCGTCGAAGCGATCCTCCGCGAGATGCTCGCCGCCGACGAGAGCGACGCCTGGGCCGTCGCCGAGCTGACCAAGGTTCGCGAGAAGGCCGGCGATTTCAAGGAGGTCTTCGATCTCCTCGTGCGCCAGGCCGAGCTCGCGGCCGACGGCTCCGCGATCCGCGATCTCCGCCACGAGGCGGCGGCCGTGGCCCGCGAAAAGCTGGGCGACGACGCCCGCGCCATCGATCTGTACAGCCAGATCTTCGAGGACGAGCCGGGTGACGAGCGAGCGAGCACCGCGCTCCGCGAGCTCTACGCCAAGGGCGCGCACCACAAGGATCTGCTCCAGCTCCTCTCGCGCCTGATCGATCTCGCCGACTCGCCCGGCTCGCGCATCGCGATCCGCCTCGAAATGGCGGCGATCTGCCTCGACAAGCTCGACGCCGTCACCGAGGCGACCGAGCACCTGCGCGCCGTCCTCGACGAGGACGCGGGCAACGAGAAGGCGACGCTCCTGCTGTCGCAGCTCCTCGAAAAGACCGGGCGCGATCAGGAGCTGGCCGAGCTGCTGCTCTCGCAGATCGATCTCGCGGCCGAGCAGAAGGACGTGAGCAAGGAGCTCACTTTCCGCGTCCGCCTCGGCGAGGTCTACGAGACGCGCCTCAACGACGTCGCCAAGGCGATCGAGACCTACCAGGCCGTCACCGAGCGCGACGCGGGCCACAAGGGCGCGCTGCTCTCGCTCGCGCGCCTCTTCGAGCAGAAGGGCGACAAGGAGCACGCGGCCGAGGTCCTCGAGAAGTACCTCGGCGGCGCGACGGGCGAAGAGGCCGTGAAGACGGCGCTCCGCCTCGCCGATCTCTACGTCGCGCAGAAGCGCGAAGACGACGTTCGCCGCGTGCTCGAGCTCGGCCTCAAGGCCGGCGAGGGCACGCCGACGGCGCTCACCGCCGACATCCGCAAGCGCCTCCTCGGCCTCTACGAGAAGCAGAAGGCCTGGAGCGAGCTCGCGGATCTGATCTCCGGCGACGCCGAGCTCGCGAGCGACGTCGCCGAGAAGGTCCGCCTCTACCGCAAGGCCGCCGAGATCCACCAGGCGAAGCGCAGCGATCCCGCTGCCGCGGCGGTGCTGCTCGTCAAGGCGTCCGAGCTCGCGCCCACCGATCGCGAGCTGCTCCTCCTGCTCTGCGACGCCTACAGCGCCTCGGGACGCGGCCGTCAGGCTGCCGAGGTGCTGCAGAAGATCGTCGAGTCGTACGGTGGCCGCCGCTCGAAGGAGCTGGCCCCGATCCTCCACCGCCTCGCCAGGGCGTACCTCGCCGAGGGCGAGAAGGAGAAGGCGCTCGAGCAGCTCGACGTCGCGTTCAAGGTCGATCCCGGATCGATCGCCGTGCTCCGCGATCTCGGCGTCCTCTCGCTCGATCTCTCGGCGACGGGCGACGAGAAGAACAAGGACGCGAACATCGATCGCGCCCAGAAGACGTTCAAGGCGCTGCTCCTCCAGAAGCTCGACGACTCGTCGCCGATCACCAAGGGCGAGGTCTTCTACTACCTCGCCGAGATCAGCCACCGGCAGGGCGACGACAAGAAGGCCATCCAGATGGTCGAGCGCGCCCTCGACAGCAACAAGGAGCTCGCACCCGCGAAGGAGCTCCTCGCCAAGCTCAAGAAGTAGCGCTCGATGCTGCTGCGGCGCGCGCTGGGGATCCTGATCGGGATCACGGCGCGCGCCTGGCTCGCCACGCTTCGACTCACCCTCATCCTCGACCCTGCGCTCGACGCGTCCACGACGCGGCCGTGGTCGCTCGCCTTCTGGCACGGGCAGCAGTTCGCTCTCTTGCGCTGGCGGAGGCGGCGCGCCACCGTCGCGCTCGTGAGCCTCTCGCGCGACGGGGAAATTCAGGCCTCCGCGCTGCCTCGCGTGGGCATGGCGATCGAGCGCGGCTCGTCATCGCGCGGCGGCGTCTCCGGCCTCAAGGCCATCGTGCGGCGCCTGCGCCGCGAGGGGCTCGACGCGGCCTTCGCCGTCGATGGACCGAAGGGCCCGCGCGGCGTTGTCAGGAGTGAGTCAGGATCTGTCGGCGCGGCGCTCGCGGCGCGCCTCGCCGGCGGCGTCGTCGTCCCGATGGCCTCGGCGTGTGGCCGGCTCCGCGTCCTCGCGCGCACCTGGGATCGCTTCGAGCTGCCGCTCCCGTTCTCGCGCGTCGTCGTCGTCCTCGGCGCGCCGATCGATCCCGAGAACGCCACGCCCGATCACCTCGCCGCGGCGATCGATGCGGCGCGCGCCGTCGCCGTCGCCACGCTCGCGCAGCCGCGCGCGCTGGCCGCGACGGGGCCGACGGCATGAGCCGCGTCGCCTCGATCGACGGCGTGATCCACGCGCCCGACGACGCCAGGGTCTCGGTCTACGATCGCGGGTTCCTCTATGGCGACAGCGTCTTCGAGACGCTCCGCACCTACGGCGGCGAACCCTTCGCGCTCGCCGACCACCTCGCGCGGCTCGCCCGCTCCGCCGCGATGATCGGGATCACGATGCCGATCACCGCCGCCGATCTCGCGATCGAGGTGCGCCTCGCGGTGCGCGCCGCGCGCGACGACGAGAGCTACGTGCGCGTCACGATCACGCGCGGCACGGGCGCCCTCGGCCTCGATCCCGGCCTCGCGCGCGATCCCCTCCGCGTGATCCTCGTCGAGCCCTTCACGCCACCGCCTGCCGCGCTGTATCGCGACGGCGTCCGCGCGGTGACCACGCGCCTCGATCGCCCCGCCGACGCCGCGCCCGGCGCCAAGATCACCAACTACCTCGCGAGCCTCCTCGCCCTCCAGATCGCCAAGGCCGCGGGCGCCCACGAGGCGCTGCTCCTCGACGCGCGCGGCGAGGTGATCGAAGGCACGACGTCGAACGTGTTCCTCGTGCAGGGCGGCGTCCTCGTCACGCCGCCGGAGGACGCGGGCCTCCTCGCCGGCATCACCCGTGCGCAGGTGCTCGACATCGCGGGAGAGCTCGGCATCCCGGTGCGCTTTGCGACGTTTGCCCCTGCAATCGCCGCTCAAGAGGCCTTCCTCACGTCGAGCCTGCGCGAGCTGATGCCGCTCGTACAGATCGACGCCAATGTCCTCGGTGACGCGCGACCCGGGCCGGTCACCCGCGCAGTGCACACCGCATTTCGGCGCCGCGTCGGCCTCGGCGCCGAGCTGATGCCCTGGGAATCCCCTGGATCGAGCGGTGACGCCTCGACGCTGTCGAGATAACGTAACGTCACAAATCGAAGCGTCGCTACCCCGCCGTGCCGCGCCTCGCGAACCCCCATGCTCGACTTCCTCGCGCCTCTGTTCTCGTCCGACGAGTTCATGCCGCACGGGCACTGTTACCTCTGGCAGCCAGGGATCGTGTGGCTCCACGTCGTCTCCGACGCGATCATCGCGCTCGCCTACACGTCAATCCCGTTCACGTTGCTCTACATCGTACGGCGCCGACGCGACCTGCCGTACGACTGGATGTTCCTCTGCTTCGGGGTCTTCATCGTCGCGTGCGGCGCGACGCACTACCTCGAGATCCTCACGCTCTGGAAGCCCTGGTACTGGCTCTCCGGCGCGGTGAAGGCCGTCACCGCGCTCGCGTCGCTGCTCACCGCCGTGCGGCTCGTGCGGCTGGTCCCGGCTGCCGTCGCGCTGCCCACGCCGCACGACATGCGCCGCGCCTCGGACGCGCTCCGCGTGAGCGAGGCCCGCTTCCGCGCGGCCATCGAGGCCGGCCTCGACGCGTTCTAAGTGATAGAGGCCGTGCGCGACGCGTCCGGCGCCATCACCGACTTCAACGTCGTCGAGATGAACTCCGTCGGTGCGAACCTCATCGCGCAGCCCATGGCGGCGCTGCCGCGCGAGTCGCAGCGCGGCCGCTTCGCCAGGCACCCGGAGCTGGTCTCCAAGCACCGCGCGGTGACGGACACGCGCGGCCTGATCGACGAGGAGACCGTCCTCCACCGGCCCGTGCTCGGGCCGACCTGGTTCCATCATCAGGCCGTGCCCGTGGGCGACGGCGTCGCCGTCACGCTGCGCGACATCTCGCGGCGCAAGCGCGACGAGCACGCGCGGCTCGTCGCTTCCATCGTCGCCTCCTCGAACGACGCGATCATTGCCCAGTCCACCTCGGGGATCATCGAGAGCTGGAACGTCGGCGCCGAGCGCCTCTATGGCTACAGCGCCGAGGAGGCGATCGGCCAGGCCCGCACCCTCGCCGTGCCGCCCGACCACGTCGATCCGGTGGTGGTGCTCGTCGACCGCCTCGTCCGCGGCGAGCGCGTCGAGGACTGCGAAGCCATCCGTCAGCGCAAGGACGGCAGCTTGATCGACGTCTCGATCCGCCTCTCGCCGATTTGCGACGACGCCGGCGCCGTCACCGGCGTCTCGGCGATCGCGCGCGACATCACCGCGTCGAAGGAGGCCGAGCGCCGCCTCAAGGCCTCGCTCCAGGAGAAAGAGGTCCTGCTCGAAGAGGTCCACCACCGGGTGAAGAACAACCTCCAGGTCATCTCCAGCCTGCTCAACATCGAGGCTGGCCGCATGACCAACCCCGAGGCCGTCACCGCCTTCCGCAAGAGCCAGACGCGCGTGCGATCGATCGCCGCGTTCCACGAGGGCGTCTACCAGGCGAGCGATCTCGCGCACGTCGACATGGCCCGCTACATCGGCGACCTGCTGCGCGGCCTCCGCGCGACGTACGGGCTCACCGGCGACGGCGTGAGCGTGACGGTCGACGCCGCCTCGGTCGCGCTCAGCGCCGACGTGGCGATCCCCTGCGGCCTCATCGCCAACGAGCTGATCACCAACGCCTTCAAGCACGCCTTCCCCGGCGGCCACGGCACGATCAGCGTCACCTTCCAGCGGACCGACGAGCACCTCGTCCTGCGCGTGGCCGACGACGGCGTCGGGCTACCCTCGAGCTTCGATCTCACGGCGCTCGACTCGCTCGGCCTCCAGCTCGTGCAGACGCTGAGCGAGCAAATCGGCGGCGCCGTCGGCGTCGAGCGCCGCGCGCGAGGCGTGGCCTTTTCCGTGAAATTCACGGCTGCAAACTCATGAACACCACGCGCCCGATGGCGAAGATCATGGTCGTCGAAGACGAGAGCATCGTCGCCAAGGACCTCGAGATGACGCTGAGGCGCCTCGGCTACGCCGTGCCAGCGACGGCGTCGTCGGCGGACGACGCGCTGCGGAAGGCCGGGCAATTCCGGCCCGATCTCGTGCTGATGGACATCCACCTCCACGGCGAGGTCGACGGGATCACGGCGGCGCGGCGCCTGCGCAGCGAGATGAACATCCCCGTCATTTACCTCACGGCCTACGCCGACGACGACACCGTCGAGCGCGCCCGCGACACCGAGCCCTTCGGCTATCTCCTCAAGCCCTTCAACGAGCGCGAGCTCCGCAGCATGCTCGAGGTCGCGCTCTACAAGCACGACGCCGAGGCGCGGCTCCGCCACAGCGATCGCATGGCCTCGATCGGCACGATGGCCGCGGGCATCGCCCACGAGATCAACAACCCGCTCGCGTACGTGATCGCCAACCTCGATTTCGCGGCCAAGGCCGTGGCCGCGGCGACGGCGGACCTCGCCGCGCCCCCGCCTCCGCCCGCGGACGGGGAGCCGCCGCTCGACCGCCTGCGCGGCGCGAGCGCGGCGATCGACGACGCCGTCATCGGCGCGGATCGGGTGCGAAAGATCGTGGCCGAAGTCAGCCGCTTCGCGCACGCCAAGACCACGGATCGCGAGCCTGTCGATCTCTGGGACGCGCTGGAGTCGGCCATCCGGCTCAGCTCGCACCACACCCAGCACCACGCGCTCATCGATCTGATCCTGTGCGATCTGATGATGCCGCGGATGAACGGGATGGAGCTCTACAAGAACGTCGTGGCGCTCGTGCCCGACCAGGCGTCGGACTTCGTCTTCCTCTGTGGGGGCGCCGTCACCCAGCGCGCGGCCGACTTCCTCGAAGCGCACGCCGATCAGCGCTTCGACAAGCCGTTCCAGCTCAACGAGCTCGAGGCGATGATCGCCGGGCGCCTGCTCCGCGCGTGATCAGCCGCCGAGGTCAGGCGCGGATCACCACGACATCGCGCCCGCCGGCTGTCTTCGCGGGCTCCCGGCTCGTCCGCTCCGCGATCGGCGGGCTCGCGCTGCGGCGATCGAAGATCACCAGCCACCCCGACGAGAGCCCCAGCCCCGTCAGGTAGGTATCGAGCTGAACGAGCCCCTCGTCGAGAGGATCCTTCCGCCCGTCGCGCCACACCTTGAGCTCGATCCCGAGCGTCTCGCCGGCATAGCGCACGCAAAGATCCATGCGGCCACGCCCGATCGCATACTCGCGCTCGACCGAGCCTCCGCCGTTCACCACCCGCCGCAGGAAGGCCATGAACACGAGCTGCGCGGCGACCTCGTGATACGGCGCCGTGCCCAGGAGTGGCTGACCGTGTTGCCTCCAGAAGTCGAGAAAGGCCGAGAGCAGCCGATCGGGATCGAGGCGCCCCGCGGGCGTGAGCCAGGTCGGCTGGATCGCGGGCAGCGCGGCGCGTGACGACAGCGTCAGCTGACGGACGATGATCTCGCGATAGATCGGGTTCGCCACATCGAGGCCGCCGCTCGTGGTCATCCGGACGAGGCCGAGATCGATGGCGAAGCGGATGTCGTCGGTCGGCAATTCATCCGGCGTGGTACCAGCGAGCATCGGCTCGATGATGGCGCGCACGCGCGGCTCGCGCAGCCGCTCGGCCAGGCTGTCGAGGTGGGTATCTTGCCGCTCGATGAGGATGTCCTTGGCGCGGTCGACGTCGGCGCGCGTGATCGGCGTCGACCGGTCTTTCACCAGGACCTCGACGAGCTGACGCGCGAGCGCGTTCACGAGCCAGGGCTGCCCCTGCGTGAGCGCAAAGGCCCGGTCCACGGCGTCGGGAAGGAATACCTGTCCCGTCTCGCCGGTGTGCTGCGCGTACAGCGCGGCGACCTCGTCGTGCGTGAAGTTCAGCAGCGTCAGCGACTCGGCCTTGATGTTGAACGGGCTCGCCGTGCCGAGTCGATCGCTGCCGCCCGCAGCGACCTTGTAGTCGCGCACGTCGCGCAGGCCGATGAGCGCGAGCGAGTGCGGGAACCGCCGAGGACGCGCCGTGAACCCGGAGCGGAGCTGACGGAGCACCGAGATCAACGTGTCATCGCGGAGCGCGTCGATCTCGTCGAGAAACACGACGAGCGGACGTATCGTCGCGTGCGACCAGGCCGCGAGCGCCGCGCCGAGGCGCCTGCCAGGAGGCGCATCAGGAAACGGCGGCGGCTGCAGCTCCGGCGGGAGCTGCCATGCGGCAGCGGTGCGAAGCTCGTCGAGGAGCACGAGCTCCGCGGCGCCGATGTCGTGGGGGAACGCGGCGCCGGCCTCCATGGAGACGAGCAAGGCGGCATATTTGCCTGCCCTGGCGAGGTCTTGAGCGAGCGTGAGCAGGGTGGTCGTTTTGCCGATCTGCCGCGGCGCGTGGACGACGAAGTAGGCCTTCTGGTCCACGAGGTCGCCCACGATCGGGAGTCGCGTCGCGACCGGTACCATGTAGTGGTCGGCCGGATCGCACGGGCCTGCGGTGTTGAAGCGGCGCGGCATGCGGCGAGAGTCTACTCGCATCGGAGAGCGGGCAACCGACGACGCCGGCTTGGCGGGCACCGGTGGAGAGGGATCGGCCGGCGCATCCACGGCTCTCTTCCCTTTCGGGCTGCCATATAGCTTCGTCAGCTCGAACGCTGCCGCCATCGCCGGCTCGCCCAGCTCCTTTGCGGCCGCTCGCGCCGACTTTCGCGCGTCGCGCGTGAGGCCAACGATGACTCCGTCAATCAGGTTCAACTGCTCCGTCGCTTCCGGGGTGCCAGGGAGCCCGCAGCGCCCGCTCGGCCACTACTTCGTCGCCGCCGTCACCGTCACCTCCATCAGCCCCGGGTTCCCTCCGCGCTCCTCCTCGAACATGTTGCGCACGCACACCGCGAAGCGCGCCGGCGCCTCGTGACCGTCGCGGCTCACGGTGATCCCCGTCGCCGCGAGCGGGATCCGGACCTCGTCTTTACCGCAGAAATCCACGGAGAATCGCTTCACTTGCCCGCCGCCGACGACGCGCGACAGGGCGTCCGGCAAGCACACCCAGCAGAGATCTCCCGGCACGTACCCGGTCTCGATCTTCACGACGAGGTCGACGGAGGCGAGAGCCGAGAGGCGCCGCGTCGGGCCGCCGTTCTTCTCGATCGCCACGCGCAGCGGGAGCCTGGCGTTGAACGCCTCCCAGTCCTCCTCGACCACGCGCGTCACCTCGACGGCGATCACGCCCTCGATCGCGCGCACCTCGCCGATCACGCCGACGTGATCGAGCGCCTCGCGCGTCGAAAGGCGCACGCCGTCGAGCTCGACGACGCCCGCACCGCCGACGATGTTCGCCGCGCCGAGCTCGACCATCAGCGCGATCGCCGCGACCGAGTCCACCGTCGAGTAGAGGCGCCCGTTCTCGCCGAGGCTCCCGATCACCGTGTTGGCGAGCGAAAGCGCGAGCGCGGTCGACGAGGCGCCGCCCGCGCGCAGCAGCGCCGCCGCGGCGTACGCGGCCTCGGCGCGCAGCCCGACCGCGCCGCCGCCCGTCGACCCCCGGCTGCCGCTCGCCAGGCGCTGCACCAGCGTGATCGCGCTCGCCCGCGCGCCCTCGGGGCCGTGGGCGATCGTGGCGTAGGCCTCCTCGCAGTTTCGTGGCGGGTTCGGCGGCCACGAAATTCCCTGCGCGCGCGTGGTGTCGTCGGCCATCCGCAGCGCCTCGTCGATCGCCTTCGCCAGCGCGCGCCCGGGCGCCGCGGGGCCGCGCAGATCGCGGAGCAGGCCGACGCTCCACAGGTGCCGCGACGCGAGCTTGCCCCAGTACTCGTTCGGCTCGGGCGACGACTCCGGGTACATCTTGAAGCCCCGCCCCGGGAGCCACATCGTCGCCTCGCGCCGCACGCCGGCCACGAGGATCGACTCCGCGTGAGAGCGGGTCCACGGGTCGTCGGCCATCACGTACATCGCGGCGGCGGCGAGCATCTTCGCCGCGGTCTGCTCGCAGCACGCGTGGCCGTAGTCCGCGGTCGCGTCGACCAGCGCGCGGAACGGTTTGTCGAGGCCGGGGAGCACCCGCAGGCCGATCACGTCGGCGTCACGCGTCGCGCTCTCGCCCGGCTGGAGGAAGCGCACAGCACGCGCGATTTGCCTCATTTTACCGGGGATCTCGACGTCTTTCTCGGCGTGATCCCGCGCGCCCGACGCGTCATCGATCACGGCCTCCCAGCGGCCCGGCCCCGCGACGAACGTGAGCTCGGCGAGCCCACCCGCGAGCGGCGCGTCGCTCGCGAGCGCGCGGCCATCGAGGAAGAGCGGCACCGCGGCGCCGTCGCGCGTGACGCGGACGCGAGCGCCAGCGCCGCGCGCTCCGACGTGGACGCGCCCGACAGCGCCGTCGAGCGGGTGCACGAACGCCGGCAGATCGAGCGAGACGAACACCTCTTTCTGAGCGCGAAAACGAGCCTCGATCGGCGCCCAGTCGACGCCGGCGATCACGAACGCCTCGACGAGGTACTCGGCGAAGTCGCCGCCGAGGTGCGCGGTGATCGTCGCGCGTCCGCCCTCGGTCGGCACGAGGCCCGCGAAGAGCACCTCGGGCTCGTCGACGGATGGCGGCGGCGGCGTGGCGGCCTCGCGGTACGGGCTCGCGGCGACGGGGCTCGGCGACGCCATCGGCGCGCCGATGCTGGGCCGTCGCGCGCCATCCACAGCGGGCGACCCCGGCATCGGCGGGCTCGGCGGAGGGCTCATCCCGGGAGGCGGGCCGTAGCTCGGAGGCGACGCGGGCGACGCGCTCAGCGGGTACGGTGCCGGAGGCGGCCCGCCGAACATGGGCATCGAGGGGATCGGGCCACCGTAGCTTCGCATCATCGGCGGCGGCGGCGCGGGGATCGCCTGCGCCAGCGTCCGCGTCGGCGCGCCCACGACGAGGACCTTTCCCGCGGCCTCCGCGAAGGCTTTGAGCCCACCCGCGAGGCGGCTCGTCGGGGTGTCCGGCGTCAGCAAGCGCGCGTCCTTGATCACCACGTAGACCGACGCGTCGTCCGTCGCGCGCCCGGTCTCGATCACGATCACCGTGTCCCCGCCGGGCTCGATGCGCTCGGGGACGGTGAGGCGCGGCGTGATCGTCGCGCGCGTGATCACCGTCGCCCAGCCCTCCCACGCTTCGCCTTCGATCCACGCGCCGATCGCGATCAGCGCCATCGGCCCGGGCACGTCGAGCTCGATCACCTGCCCAGCGGCGACGTCGTCGAGCGCGATCTCGCGCGGCCCGTCGAACAGCGCCGCGAAGCGCGGGTGGCCACGCAGCGCCGCGAGATCCTCGTCGTTGCGCAGGAACGCGAGGTCGATCCAGCCGTCGCGGACCGCCGCTTCGAGCGACGCGAGGCCGCGCGCGACGTCGCCGCTCCGCGCGTGGCAGCACGCGAGGTAGTACGCGTAGTTCGGGTGCGGGTTCGCCTGCTCGGCGATCGCCGCCTCGAACGTCGATCGCGCCTCGGCGATCTTGCCCTCCAGGAACAGCGCCTCGCCGCGCCGGTAGCCCTCGTCGACGTACGACGGATGCGGCGCCGTCGCGGGATCCACGGCGCCCGGTCGCCGCAGCGGCCGCGTCGGATCGACGATCACGATCCGCACCGTCTCCGCGGCGGTCATCGCGGTGACGCGCGCGCGATCGACGTCGACACGATCGAGGCGAAACGGCGTCGATCGCGTCGCGCCCTCGTCGAGGTAGATGCCTCGCACCGGCACGGATTGCTCGCCCGGCAGCAGCGATCCCGTCACCTCGGCGCCGAGCGGCGAGAACACCGTGCGCGATCGCTCCGCCGCGCGGCTCCCCACGATCGGCACGGTCGCGGTGCGCCCGGGATCGCTCACGAGCTGCACGTTGATCGCGTGCGGCCCGGCGCCGGTGAGCGTGAAGCTCGCCGTCACCACGCCCGCGCCCGCCTCCGCGATGACGCTCGCGAGGCGCGCCCCGCGATCGGCGAGCTCGAGCTGCACCTGACCGTCGATGGGCACGCCGAAGCTTTCGAGGCGCAGCGTCACGTGGAGCTGCGAGATGTCGAAGCGCCGATCGACGAGCGAGGCCACGAGCGGCGCGAGGCGGTACGCGGCGACGGTGAACGCGCACGCGGGCGAGCTCACGGGCGCGCCGCGGAGCCGCGCCTCGTAGTCCCCCGCCGGGAGATCGCGGAGCGTGATCGAGGCCGCCCCGCGGTCGTCGAGCCGCGCCGCGTGCTTCGCGAAATCAGCGCCATTCACCGTGATTTCAAGCACCGCCTCCGCGCCCGCGGCGAACGGATCGAGGGCGAGCAGGTTCACTTCGTCGCGCCCTTCGCGATACAGGGCCTTGTCGCTCGTCACGGCCGCGAGCGAGAGCATCGGCAGCGCGGGCGGGCTCATCGTCGCGCCGGGGAGGAGCACCGGATCGCGATCGAAGAGCGAGATCACCTGCGGACGCGGCGCGCGGCCACCGCCGAGCAGCCGCTGGATCCAGCCCATCCCGGGCTTCTGAAACGCGCTCTTGCCGAGGAACGCGAACGCCTTCCCCAGGAGGATGTCCTCGCCGAGGCTGCGCGCGAGCGCGTCGTCGGTGACGGTCAGCGAGGGCGCCGCGCCCTCCGCGCGCGGGTTGAAGCCGCAGTTCGAGCAAGGCCTCGAGTCAGGGACAAAAGCGCCGCACCGAGGGCAAGACATGATCGCACCTTCTCGCCGGCAGCGCGACAGCGCCACCGACGAGAGAGCCTATCAGCCCGTGATGTGAAGGGAATCGCGAGGAGGGAGCGACGAGCCTGAGCTCAGGTGGCCGACTGCTCGGCCGGCGCGCTGCCGGGGGTACCCTGCGCGACCGGCACGCGGAGCTGCCCGCCGCTCTGCTGTGCGAGGATGCCGAGCGCCTTCTGGAAGAAGCCCGTGAGGAACGGGATCTCGCGCGGCGGCGCGGTGATCAGGCCGGCCTCGCGGATCGCGCGGGCCACCGAGAGCACCTCGATCGCGCGGTCCTGGCCCTTGCGCGAGCGCACCGAGATCGCCGCGTCCGAGAGGCGACGCGACACGATGTCGCGCACCTCGGGGGAGAAGAAGCGATCGGTCGCGGCGTCGATCTCCTCGCGGAGCGCCTCGTTGACCTTGTCGGGATCGCTCACGCCCTCGGAGCCGAGGCGCTCGCCGACCTTGGCCAGCATCTCGTCGAGCGCCCCGCGATCGGGGAGCCACGCGCGCATCTCGGGCTCCTGGTGGAGCGCGCCCGAGACCAGCCCCGCTGCCGCCGCCTGCTCGACCGTGATCGCCGCGTCGAGCTCGGCGAGCGGGTGCGCGCACTCGGTCGCCGTCGTCTCGATCAGCTCGCGGCAGGCTTCGAGCCCGAGCGGGAGCACCTGGCGCGAGGTCGCGTTGAGCTTGCGCGACTGGGCGATCCGGTGACGCGCCCACTCGACCGGCACGGCCACGGGAGCGACGCCGAGGCCCTCCATCGCGCGCGTGCGGCCTTCCTTGATCTGCGAGCCGCTGAGCCAGCCGCTGCCGGCCTGGATGATGCCGAGCGGCTCGCGGATGATCACCTCGGCGATGTGGTAGCGCCCCGAGGCGTCCTTGCTGGTGATCGACAGCGAGAAGGTGCCCGAGCCGTCGGGCGGGATCATCGTCGCTTCGATCGAGACCTCGGCGCGGTCGTCCATCTTCACGACGTGGCGGCGCTCCGGGATCGCGACGCCGCGCGAGCGCAGCACGTTGAGGGCGCGGCGAGCCGCCTTGCGGGCCGGGCCGGCGACGTCGTCGCTCTCGACGGCCTCGACGATCGCGCCGACGTTGGAGGCCGCGAGCCACGCGTCCACGAGTGCCGCGGCGCCTTCGCCCGCCGACACGAGCGCGGCCTTCGCGCCCGTCTGGTCGACGCTCACGAGCGCCGGATCGAACGTCGCGCCGCCCTCGGCCTTCGCGGCCGCCTTCGGCTTCGCGGCGGCGTCGGTCATCGCCTTGGTGCGAGCCGCGAGCGCCTCCTTCGGCGTGAGCGCGGGCTTCACTTTCCCCTGGGCGGGGCGCTTGGGAACGAACACCGGGATCGGCGTCAGCGCCTTGGGGAGCTGCTTCGCGGGCGCCGCGGGAGCGACGGGCCTCGCCGGGGGAGCCGCCGGACGCGCCGCGGGCATCGCGGGCCGAGCGCCCATCGGGGCGCCGTCGGGACGCGGACCACGCGGGCGATCGTCGCGGCGCGGCGCTCCGCCTTCGGGGCGCGGACCACGCGGCCGGTCACCGTCGGCGTGCGAAGCGTGCGGCGCGGCGCCGTCGGGGCGCGGACCACGCGGGCGATCGCCGAAGTCACGCGACGGCCCGCGCGGGCCGCCGGGGAGCGGCCGAGCGCCCATCGGACGCGCCGCGGGACCGCTGTAATCGCCGGGGGTTCCCCAGCCGTGCGGCCCATCGACGGGGGCCTCGGGCGCCGGAGCGCGCGGGCCGCCGGGGAGCGGGCGAGCGCCCATCGGACGCGCTTGCGGAGCGCGGTAATCGCCCCCGCCGCGGTTCGATCGGTGATCGTTCGGGGCCGGCGTGCGGCGCGGCGCGCGCGCATCGAACGTCGCGCGCGGGCGAGCCGCGGGGGCATCGCTGCTGCCCTCGGTCGTGGCGCCGGCAGCGGCGGCGGCCGGAGCAGCCTCGGCGCCCTCGGCGGCCGGCGCGGCGGCGTTCTCTTCGCCGGGGGTGAACCCCGGCTGCTCACGCGTGCTCGCGGATCGGCGCACGATCTTGCGCGTCTTCGCGGCGGCGGGCGCCGTGGCGTCCGTGGGCTTGTCCGAGGTGTCGTCGTCCTTCGTCATATCGGGGCTCTCGAGGGGTGGAGAGAGACGTCCCTCTCGGGACGAATGATCCCGGCCGCTCGGCCGGGCGGGTGGTTGGTGGCGACCGTCAGGTCGCCGGAGCAGAAGTCTTTCCGAGGTAGGCGACGGCCTCGATCTCCACGCGCGCGCCCCGCGGCAACGCGGCGACTTGCACGGTGGAGCGAGCGGGCGCGGGCGTGACCGCGACCTCCCCGTAGAGCCGGTTCACGATGGTCACGTCCGCGAGATCGGCGAGAAAAATGGTCGTTTTGGCGACGTCGGCCCAGGTCGCGCCCCCGGCCGAGAGGACCTCGGTCAGGTTCTTCAGCACGAGGCGCGTCTCGGCCTCGATGCCGCCCTTCACGAGCTCGCCGGTCGCGGGGCTGAGCGCGATCTGTCCGCTCGTGAACAGGAAATCACCGACGCGGACGGCCTGCGAGTACGCGCCGATGGCGGCGGGAGCGTTGCTGCTGGAGATGGCGATCTTGGACATCGAGGCCTCCGCGCCCGGGCTCGCGGACGCGAACCTCGGAGAGCGGGCATCTATAATGGCTTTTTCCGCCCGGCGTGACTCAAAATCACGGCCGAACGGCCGGTCGTTGCGTCAGCCGAAGCTCTTCCGGCCCTCGATCGCCCGCCCCAGGGTCACTTGATCGGCGAACTCGAGGTCGCCTCCGTGGGGCACGCCGCTCGCGATTCGCGTCACGTTGACCCCCAGGGCGCCGAGCTCCCGGGCGATGAGCAGGGCCGTCGCTTCCCCGTCGACCGAGGGTGGCGTCGCGACCAGGACCTCGCGCACCGGGTACTCCGTGGCCTTCACACGGGCCTTCAGCGCGTCTATCGGCAGCTCGTCGGCCCCCACGCCTTCGAGCGGCGACAGCAGCTTGCCGAGCACGAAGTACCGCCCGCGCATCGCCCCGCTCCGCTCGATCGCCAGCAGATCCTGCACCCGCGCCACGATGCACAAAAGCGCCGGATCGCGCCGCGAATCCGAGCAGATCGAGCAGATCGTCGCCACGCCCGGGCCGGCCTCGGCGATGTTGCCGCAGCGCTCGCACGGCCGCACGAAGTCGCGCAGCTCGGCCAGCTCGCGCCCGAGATCGCGCGACGCCGTCTCGTCCCCGGTCACCAGGAAGAGCGCGTAGCGCAGCGCCGTCTTCTCGCCCACGCCGGGCAGCCGGCCGAGCATCTGCACCACGCGCGCGAGCCGCTCCGGCATCCCCGCCGGCGTGCGGGCCTGAAACCCTCGTCCCGGCGAAGGTCGCTGGATCCCCATCAGGTGTGCATTCCCGGGATCTTCATCCCCCCGGTGACCTTGGTGATCTCGGCTTCGACCTTCTTGTCCGCCAGCTCGAGCGCGCTGTTGGTGGCCGCGACGACGGCGTCGAGCGCCATCTCGGCCCCTTCGGCCGCGAGGAACTCCGGATCGATGTTGATCCGCCGCACGCGGCCCTCGCACGTCACCACGACGCTGATCTTGTCGCCCGCCGAGGTCGCCGTCACCTCGTGGTCCTTCAGGCCCTTCTTGACGTCGTCGATCTTGCGCTGCATCCGGGCTGCCTGGCGCACGAGCTCGTTCATTCCGCCGCGAAACTGCATGGTGGGTCGGGCGTATGCCGCGAACTGGCGCGGGGCGCAACGTCGACCTGAAGGGCCCTCCGTGCCGTCACAAGCGTCGGCGCGAATCGAGCGGAGGACCGTCGTCAGGTCCCCGCCGCCGGCTCGGCGATCGGGGGCGTCGGCTCGACCTTGGCGAGCGCGGCGGCCCGCGGCTTTCGCCGCCAGCGCGTCGTGATCTTCACCAGGTACACGTTCGCGGCCCCGCTCGCCTTCAGCGCGTCGCGTCGCGCTCGCGCCGGGGCCCTTTCGGTCCATCCCTCGTCGACCAGGCCGTCGGCGTGGGCCTCGTCGGTGTAGCGGACGCCGAAGCGCACGCCGGTCGTCTCGGTGATCCACTCGTCCTCGTCGCCGAGGGTGCGGATGGTCGCGATGGCCTTGAGTGCCTTCTGGAGGATGCTGGTCATGAGGTCTCTTCCAAGCGGTGAATCGGCGCTGCGAGGTCGGCTGGTCGAGCGAGGATAGCGGCTCTCCGGGGCGCGACCGAACCGCAAAAGGGCGTCGGGCATGTGCTCAGAGCGTCTGAAGAATACCGTCTCGGGCGCCGCGATCCTGGCCGTTTCACTCCGACCAGCTCACCACGATCGGCCCGCGCGCGGCGAGCGCCGTGAGCTTCGCCGCCAGCGTGGGGCCCGCCGGCAGCGGGACCGTGTGACGCAGCTCGAGCGGACACGACTCGTCGCCGTCCTTCAGCCAGAGCCGGAGATCGAACACGATCTCTTCGGCTCCCACGCTCGGCGCCGTCCGCGCGAGAGGCACCCAGGCGGTACACGGCATCTTCGACAGGCTACGACAGCTCTCCTCCATCGACTCGAAGGTACGCTGAGCGTGCCGGCTCTCGTCGACGCTGGGGTGGAGGCTGAGCAGGCTATCGGCGGCGGTACGCTCCTCGCCGCTCTCGGCCGGACGGGGCCGATCGCCGAACACCCGACCCAGCGTGTCGTGGAGCGTCCGGTGCCCGGCGATGCTCTCCCAGCGCGTGCCGTCCTCGCGCACCGAGAGTGCCAGTATCGTCATCTCGCTGTGAGGCCCCTCGGAGACGATGTGTACCGTGAGCGGGACCAGATCGCCGAAGAGCATCGGCGCCCCGAGCCGGGCGTTGGCCGCGTCGAGCGTCTCGACCGAGAGGGTCAGCGTGGCGTGGTAACGAGCGCCGACGAGCCTGGTGCCGGCGCGGCGCGCGCGGATCTCGGCCGGCGTCGCGTTGAAGCCACCGGCGTAGGCGAACTGCGCGCAGGCCTTCACCGCCTGGTCCGAAGCGATCAGCGACTCCAGCGCTGGTCTCTGCGGGGCGGCGCAGCCGAGCGCCGACGACAAGCACCCTGCCGCGGCGAGCGCGACAGCCCACCTCCTCGATCCCGTGCTCATCGGTCGGCGCCTCCCAGCCACACAGGGCCGCTCGCGAATAGCTTGTTCACCCGCTCGGCAAACGAGGCTCCGTCCGGGAGCGGCACGGCGACCTCGTAGTCGAGCGGGCACACGTATCCATCGCTCTGGTAACGCCGGTGCTCGAGCCGGACGATGAGCGCGTCGCCGTGGGGATCGGCGCCGCCCAGCGCAGGCGCTGCGATCTTTGCATTGCGCCGGAGGACGGGCCGGCCGGCGGGCTCCGTCAGGCCCATCGCCATCATCCGTTCACAGGGCGCCTCGAGGGTCGCCTCGCAGGTGGCGCCGTCGAGCTTCTCCACCAGCGCCAGGACCTCGGTTTGAACGCGGGTGCCCGTGCCGTCGCTGCCCGGCGAGAGCTGCTTCGGTTGCCACTCGGGCGTGCCGCGAAACCGGGGGCTGAGGTCCTTCACGAAGCCTCCGGCGACGCCTCCGGTCGCGACCAGGACCAGCGCGTCGAGGAGGGCTCCGGGCCGGCTGAACTTCGGATCGTACGTGGGGTTTCGCGGCGCCTCGACGCCGGCGAGGCGCCACACCTGATCTTCGTGCCACGCGGCGATCGGCGCCTTGCCTATGTCGGCGCGCGGCTCGAATTTCACGGCGACGCCCGGGTACTCGACGGCTTCGAGCTTCCAGGTCACGAGCGCGGCGTCCGGCGGAAAGATCGGCTCACCCAGCGTCTTCACGAGCTGCGCCGGGGTCCGCGCGGTGGCGGTGAGCGAGACGCGCGTCCGGGCCAGCAGCGCCGCCCGCATCAGATCGCGATCCGCGGCGGTGAGCGGCGTCGTCGAGCCGCGCCCCAGGTGGCTGCACGTCGCGTCCCATGCGTCGTTGAACCGGCCTTCGCGCAGGCGATCCGGGATGGAGACGGCGCACCCCGCGCACAGCGTCGAGGCCAGAGCAAAGAAGAGCAAGCGCATGGTCGGCGCACGCTACCAGCCGGCGAACGCGCGGCGCAATCGCCGGGCTCGGCGCGCCCCCGGCGCCGTCGTCGCGACGCAGCGGCGGCACTGGAGCGCGCGAAAAGGCTTGCATCGAAGGAGATATGACCCCAACCATGATCTCGATTTCCAGCCCGAGGAGACAGCGATGCGCGTGAACACGTTTGCTTGGTTGACCTTGATCACCGCGGCCGCGGTCGGAGGCGTCGAGGCCTGCTCGAGCGATCCGGTCCTGCAGAACAGCAGCGGCACCACCGGCGCCGGAGGCGGCGCCACCGGCACGACCAGCGGCGAGACGGCGTCTGCGAGCGTCACGTCGACCAGCGCGGCCTCGACCACGTCGGTGAGCTCCAGCGTCGCGTCCTCGAGCTCCACCGGCGTGGTGGGGCTGATGTGCGGCGCGTCGTCCTGCGCGGACGCCGATCTGGCCGGCGTGATCACCCTTTCGGCCTGCTGCCCCGACAAGGCGCCGCCGGACAAGTGCGGCCTCGATCTGACGCCCGTCCAGAGCTTCATCGGCGTCGCACTCGGCTGCGTCGAGCTCAATCAACCCGGCGGTCCCGACAAGGGCTGCCCCGACCAGATGATCGCGGCCATGGGCCAGATGGTCACTCTGCCGGGCTGCTGCCGTCCGGACATGCTCTGTGGCAACACGGTCGACTTCACGATGTTCGCCCCGGGCCTCGACTTCGGCTGCGTCAACGGCGCCACGTTCATGGATGGCGGCGCGCCGTCGGCGTGCGGCGGCGGCACGAGCAGCAGCAGCGGTGGCAGCAGCAGCGCCAGCAGCGGCAGCAGCGGCAGCGGCAGCGCCAGCGGCAGCAGCAGCAGCACTGGGCCCTGAGCGAGATACGGAATCACGAGCGAGCGAGATCGGGAGTGAGCGCGCCGCCGCGGGAAGGTCCGCGGCGGCCGCGCGCGCAAACTGCTCTGGACAGGATGGCACCATGATTCGTGGATCCCGATCACGCGCGCTCTCAACGCTCCTCGGCGCTCCCTGGGCGCTCGCGCTCCTCGCCGGCTGCGGCGGCAACGCGCAACCCACGGCCGCCACCGGCTCCGGCGGCGCGCCGAGCACCGCTGGAAACGGCGGCGCGACCACCGGCGGACTCGGTGGCTCCGCGGCGACCACCACCGGAGCCGGAGGCGCCTCGACGACTGGCTCTGACGCTGCGAGCGCCTCGGCCTCGGGCGCTTCCTCGTCCTCCACGGGCGCGGGCGGCGGCCCGGATCTCCCGCTCCCCTACCCCACGCGAACGGCCTATCGCATCAAGGGCCTCCAGCCGGACTTCTGGGCCAACAAGGACGAGGTCGCGGGCAACAACGCCGGCGGCGTCTCGATGAATCTCGTCTGGGCGAGCTGGGAGGGCACCGTCAAGGCCCCTCCCTGCGCTGCGACAGAAGAGGAATACTCCGGCCACTGCTACACGGTCGACGCCAACGTCGATGCGTCGATCGCCGAGTACACGGCCAAGGGCGTCGTCGTCACCTCGGTGACGTACGGAGTCCCGGCCTGGTCCCGGATCGATAATTGCTCCCCGGTTTCCCCTGGATTCGAGATCTTCTGCGCCCCGAAAGACGCCGCCGATTACGGCCGCTTCGCCGGCATGCTGGCCCGCCGCTACGACGGCAAGCACGGCCACGGCCGCATCGCCGACTTCGTGATTCACAACGAGGTCAACGCCAACGACTGGTTCGACATCGGCTGTGGCCAGGGCACCCCCTGCGACACCAACGCCTGGATCACCGCCTACGCGGCCAGCTACTCGGCGGCCTACGACGCCATCGCCAAAGAGCAGTCCACGGCCAAGGTCCTGGTCTCGCTCGATCACCACTTCGGCGCCGTCTTCGACACGCCCGCCGCGCAGAACCCGCTCCTGTCGGGCTCCACGCTGCTCACCGGCTTCGCGGCGAAGATTGGCAATCGCGCCTGGCGCGTCGCCTACCACCCGTACCCGCCCAACCTGCTCGCCCCGCAGTTCTCGCCCGACGATCTCCCGAAGGTCACCTACGGCAACCTCGGCGTCCTCGCCGGCTGGCTTCGCAAGACGTTTCCGAACACCCCCTCGGCCTGGGAGATCCAGCTCACCGAGAGCGGCGTCAACTCCCTCGCTCCTGGATCCACGCCGGCCGGCCAGGTCACGGGCCTCTGCAACTCGTTCCACAACGTGCTCGGAACGCCTGGAATCGAGAGCTACATCTACCATCGCATGAAGGATCACCCGGTCGAGACGGCGTCCGGCCTCGGCCTCGGCCTCCACGACGAGAACGGCATGCCCAAGCCCGCCTGGACTACGTGGGCCCTCGCGAACCGCAACGATCTCAACCCGCCGCAGCTCTCGTGCGGCTTCGAGGATCTGCCGTACACGCGCCTGACGCGCAGCTACAAGGCCTCTCGCGGCCACTGGGCCTCTTCGCGCGTGCCGCCGCCGGGCTTCACGCTGGAGCAGTCGTGGAAGCTGCTCCGCGACCCGGCCGCGCAAACGGTGATGCTGTATGAGTGCGCCGTCGGGCAGCACAATTTCATCGCCAAGGATGTGAACTGCGAAGGCCAGCAGCCGATGGGGCCTGTGGGCTATGCGTACACCGCGGCGCAGCCCGGGAGCGTGGATCTGCACCGTTGCAGGATAGGCCCGGGCGTCGACCATTTCGTGGGGCCGGCGGGCTGCGAGGGGCAGATCGACGAAGGGTCGCTCGGGTATGTCGTGCCCTGAATGGGCAAATCAAGGCACGCTTACTCCTTGGATTTGGGCTCTCGGCTTTCTACACGCCAGACACCGACGGCGAGGTTGGCGAGAGCCTCTTGACGGCTTCGAAGCGTTGCGGGGGTCCACTCTTTCGCGACGATGCGGCGAGTCAGTGAATACCTACTTTTTCGATAGACTGCTCGTTTTCGGTCGTAGCCCGCTGCCCCCAACCCGGCGTTCAAGGAATGCTCCATGGGCGTGAGGTTTCCCAGACGCGTCGTATCGCGCAGTCGATCTTCGGGGGAGAATGTTTCCCATTCCGGGCCAGGATTTTCCGGGAGAATGTGCTCCATGGTGACATCGCCAAGCTCGAAGTTGATTGTCTGCCCACCCGCTGCCGCTTCGAGTTCGCCCATGAGATACCGGAGCCACCGCTTTCGCGAGCCCTTCGGGTCGATGCTCAGCACGGCGAACTGGGCACGGAACTCGTCGTCAGAGGGCGTGATGTCGGCGAGAGCACGGGCGATCGAGTGTGGACTCTTGAGCTCGCCGTTCGCGATACGAATTGCGGTCGACTGATTGGCGCGTTGCACGTCTCCCGTGTTGACTCGAACGACAGTGGCCCGAACGGAGATCATCACCAGGTTCCCGAGCAAGCGCGAGAGCTTTTCGGGCCGATCCGCAAGCTGCTGGTAAGCTGCGAGAATCACCGGACGATACTGGTGAGCACCCAGGATATCGAGTACAAAAACGCTCTTTCGGGCTTCTGGGAAGTCGACCCAGAACTCGTCATTCGGATCGTCGAGCGCGGAGTAGACGTCCGCAGCGGCGCGCAGCTCGCGAAGGAAGTCGAATACGGACTGCTCGTGAGGAACCAAGCGTTTCACTTCGGAGAAAACACGCTTTTCACGCAGTTCGGGGACTGTTGCCGCGAGTTTGTGAAAGAGCAAGGAAGCAACCTGGGGCATCGGGACCAAGCGGAGGATCTGCTCCCACAACAAGCGAGCCTGGTCGAGATCGCTGCTCCCTCCCTTTGCGGCCATCGCGAAGACGAAGTTCTTCAGCAAATCCGCGGTGCCAAGCGCGACCCCACGCGCATTGAGAGTCTCGAAGACTGCGAACGCGGTTTCGTCGTCTTGAACGGTGATCGAGATGAATCGGAGGCGGGGAGCGATGACCTCTTCCAGAAAGCGAGCAAGCTCGGGGCCGTCAGCGTTCTCCCCTAGATGCTTACGCACGGCATTGTCGAAGAAGACAAACGCGCGATAAAGGCGTTTTTCGGACCCCTTCAGTGCCGCGGGGCGCGGGGGAGAAACACCTTGAACGAGGTAGGTTTGGTAGAACGCGTTATCCGTCGCGTTCAGCTCGAGGCGGCTCCGGTGCTGGAGCGAGGCTGAGTCCTTCGTGCTGACAAATCTCTCTCGGAGCAACCTGGCTCGCTCGAGGTTGTCTTTGGCGTCGACAGCGCCGGTCTTCGCCAACTGCTCGACTCGAATGATGATCGCGAGCGACAGCAGGCTGAGGGTGACGAGCCTCTGCTGTCCATCAATGATGTTCATCAACCCCCGTTCGCGAGTCGGCTGCAGCACGAGCGCTCCGAGGTAATGGTTGCCCGGCTCTCCGCTCGACGTTCCGAGCTCGCGAATGTCGGCCCACAACTCGGACCATTCGGTCTCGTCCCATGCGTAGTCGCGCTGGAACATCGGGACGGTGTAGCGCTTGCCGTTGCTCAGTATGTCGGCCAGCGTGGCGGGGTTGGCGGTCAGTTCTTCGCGGATCGGCATCGGGAACGACTACCACATGGCGGTCCCAGAGGAAACCGCAGCAGGACCGCGCATCCCACAACTGGCGAGTGGAGACGAAGCGGTCGCTCTCGGGCGCATTCATGTCGACGACGTGCCCATTGGATGATTGCGCTTGGCGTTCGCCCTGCCGACGCCGGTCGCGCAACCCCGGACGCTTCGCGCCGACCTGCGAGCAGCCGGCGATCCTCGACGTTGATCTCAAGATCCCCGGGGCGCCTCGACGAAGCCTTCCTCCGCCGTCGCGGGCGCTTCCATAAGCTCCGCGAAGCCTTCCGTCGCCTCCGTGAACCTTCCGCCGCCGCCGCCGAGGCGCCAGCGCCTTCAAATCAAGCCTCCCGCGCGCGCCCTCAAACGTCGCGCGCTCCAAATGAAGCGATTTTCCGACAAATGAGGCCTTCAAGACGGCGACGGAAGCTCCCGGCAGGCCACGGAAGCTCCCCGGCTCGCGGAAATCACCGCGGCCAGCCGCCGCGCAGCCTCTACTTCGGGCTCTTCGGATCCTCGCCGTTGCCCGTGGCCTTCTTCACGGGCGACTTGCGGTTCGCGAGCCCGAGCCGGATCCGGTAGCTCTTCTTCTTCACCACCGCGCGCGCCGCGGCCGCCCACTCGTCATACCAGTCGCGCAGCTTGGTCAGCGCCTGGACTCGCTCCTCGTGCGTTTGGGTCGCGGGTTGCTCCGGAAGCGTCTCCGTCGGGCCCAGCGCCACCTCGACGAGCTTCTGCAACCGCGCCCGCTCCGCCTTGTCGAGCCCCCGCGTGGCGAGCAGCTCGACGGCCTTCTTGTCGTCCTTCTTGGTGCCGCTCCGATCGGGATCGGTACCGCCTTCGAGCGCGTCGATGCGCGTCAAGAACGTGGCGACCCCGTGCACTGCGGCATCCCCGGTGGAGGGTGATAGGTCGTTGAAGACGTACATCCCGGCCCCAGGGTGGTGGCGCTTGAGCGTGGCGCCGAACCGGCCAAAGGCCGGCTCGTCCCACTGGTCGAGCTCGGCCTTTGCGGCGCGCTGCGCCCTCGCGTCACCCGTGTCTTGCGCAGCGGTGAGCCCTCTCGGCGCAGCCAGACAGGCAAAGAGAAGGGTGCGACCTTCGACGATGGCTTGATCGGTCATCCCTGCGTCGGAGAGCAAGGTACGGATGGTGGCGACCGCGCCGATGCCGCTCAGGAGCCGGGTTGCCCGGTCGGGAGTTGCCTCGAGTATCTGGGGAGAATATGCCATGGGGGATCCTCTCGCGGTGTGCAATGTGCCCGCTCTTTCGTGCCGGGCGGAGGTGAGAATAAACGCCGCCCATGACGGTCTGTTGTCGTGCCGTCTCCGATCTGCCCGGAAGAATTGTTACCCCAGGTCCAGACGGTACCATCCGACTTCAACGCCGCGCAGCCTAACGATCCAGCCGCCACAGCGGTGACGCCGCCAAGGCCGCTCACTTGCGCCGGCGCGCTGTGATCGATGATCGTGCCGTCCCCGAGCTGACCATAGGAGTTGTCCCCCCAGGCCCACACGGTGCCGTCCGACTTCAAGGCAATGCTGTGGGCGTCGCCCACCGCGACGGCCAGGCCAGCAGGGTCCCATCGGACTTCAAGGCGACCGTGTGAAGAAACCCCGCCGACACCGCGGTGACGCCGCCGAGGCCACCAACGAACACCGGCGTGTGGCGATCGACCATCGTGGCGCCGTCCCCGATCTGGCCATGGTCGTCGTCGCCCACGCCCTCGACCGTGCCATCGAGCCTCACCGCCATGGTGTGGAAGGTGCCCGCCGAGAGGTTCCCGGCCACGCAGCGCGCAGGGTTCCCGTTGCAGTCACCCACGCTGCCCGCTCCCACCGTCAACGCCGCTCGCGCCTCGCCCGTCACCTCCGACGACGGGCTCGCAACCCGCCCTCCCCCGTCGCCGCGAGCGCCAGTCCCCGACGAGTCGAGTCCGCAGCCTCCGGCGAGCACGACCAGCGAAGCCAGCCAGAGCGGCAGAGAGGATCGAGAGTTCATCGTGGCAGTTCCTTCCGGCGAGCGGAGCGCAAGTTGCACCTGAAACCCCCCTGGAGAAGGGCGACCTTACCAGGCCAATTGGGCTGGACGAGATCCGGTACTCAGACGCGAGCGCGCGAGGCGAGTCAAGCCTCCCGTGGCGCATCGACGGAGGTCACGCGCCGGCGACACACCGGCGCGCAGCGGCTGGGCCGAGATCCTCGCGCTGAGCGAGCGCCTCGGCGGGTCGACATCGCTCCTCCCGGAGGCCATCGCCGATCGCGCCATGGTCCTCGGCCTCTCCCACGAAATCCTCGGCGAATCCGGCCTCGTCTGGTGCGGCCGACTCCTGCTCATCCACGCCGGGCTCACCACCGAAGGCCGCACCGGCTTCGCGCTGCCGGTCGCGCAGTACCTCGCCCCGAAGTACGGTTACGCCCCCGAGCGGACGACGCTCGCGCGGCAACGCGTGCTCGCCATCCTCACCCACCTCTCCCGCCTCGCCCGCGCCGCGCGCGAAGCCGGTCATCGCTACCTCGCCTTCGACAGGCTCACCGCGCTCGATATCTACATCGCCGCCGCGCTCAACACCTTCGCTCCGCTCCCCCACGATCTCTGCCCCATGCGCCCCGCCCTGCGCGCCGCGTTCGAGAGCGTCGAGCCCGATCTGCGCGCCGCCGTCACGCCGGAGCTGCTGGAGCACCGCGACTTCATCTATCGCGAGCACCTCGGCCTGCCGATGGAGCTCTAGCCCCGTTGGCGTCGGTCAGCTCCTGCGGCCGCGGTCCAGCGCCGGAGCTCCTGGCCGCTGCACAGCGCGGAGCGGGCGACGACGTGCGGGCTCATGCCGCTGCATAGTCCCCGTACCGTCGGCGGTTGATGTGCTGAAACGCGAGGACGATATGGTCCTTCGGAATTCCGGCCGCTTCGAGGTCGCGCGCCACGCCTCGCTCCGTGCCGTCGTGTTGAATCCAGATCTTGCCATCGAGGATGTCGACGTGGAGGAGCGGCGCGTGAACACGCTTGTGCCCGTCCCACCCCACCGCCATGAGCAGATAATGATCCTGCGCGCGGTCGAACACGGTGTAGAGCGCGACTTCCCCGTACGACACGGGCACGCGGGTCTCCTCGGTCAGAATGCCTTCGATCAGGTCTCGCCACTCAGCGGGGGTGTCCACAGGATGATCCTTTCTTCTGCGGGGTCGAAGCAGAATCACGCGGTCCAGCGCGTGCGCGAGCGCCGTCTCTCCGATCGGCTCCTGAAACAGCGTATTCCACACGTCGTCGGGCACGGCCAGGAAGAGCAGGCGGCCGGGATCCTGACCGGCGAGCAGCGCGCGGTAGAGCACGTGCTGGCCCATGGCCTGCTCCAGGGCGTCGACGTCGGACGGACCGCTGAACGTCTTCACTTCCACCGCGATGCGCAGCGACCCCTTTTCTGCGGCGAGCAGCCGCTCTGCGCCGAGATCGACGTAGAGGCTGCGGCGGCCCGAGGTCAGCCGGAGGGGATCGTGCGTGATCGTCCACCCATCACGAACCAGCGCGTTCCTCGCGGCGTTGTGGAGGCGATCTCGTGCAGGCATGACGTGCGATTGTCCTACGTCCGGCGGAGGGGGGAGGCAAGCGTCGCGGGGTGATCGGCCGAGCGCGCTCGAGGTCGCCCAGCAACGTCCTGCGATCGCAGGCACCACCCGGCCACCGCCGGCGCCGTCCTGCTCAGCGCGCTCCACCGGAAACGACAGAACCCCTCGCCGCTCCTTGTCCGGAGCCACGAGGGGTTCGTCAAAGGCCCCTGAAAGACCCTCTCTTCACTCGATCACGAGGGGTCGTCGTCGCCTTCGGTCATCTCGATCATCGCCGAGCCACCGCAGCTCGGGCCGTTGGCGAAGCCGCCGGCGGGCGAGGCCTTCATGCGCGCCTCGGTGTTCGGGCCCCACTCACCGTCGGTCGCGATCTTGTCGCCGGGGTGATTGGCGTTCCAGAGGTGCTGGAAGGCCTTCACGTCGAGGCCCTTGTGGTTGACGGAGCCCGAGCCCGTGAAGTCGTAGTGCATCGAGTCGGAGCTGCCGAACCACTTGAATCCATGGTTCGAGAGCGAGCTGCGCCAGGTCGCCGTCTCGCCGATATCCATCGCCAGGCCGGTCTCGTGGTTGCTGTTGCCGGGCTTCGCCACCACGTTGATGCCGCAGCGGCCGGCCGCGCCCCACTTGTACAGCAGGTACTGCTGCGCGATGGTGCGAAGGGCCGAGTTGATCGTCATGTGCGTGCCCTTGTGCGCGTCGAGCGAGGCCACCAGCTGATCGCGAGCGGGCTTCTCCAGGAAGGGGAACACCGCGCTACCGAGGCTGAGGTTGCCGCGCGAGGGGATCTTGGCGTAGGCGCCGGCAGAGAGGCAGTTGCCCTCGGCGATGATCTGCTCGCTCAAGCCCCTCACGCTCGTCGTGCTGCAGCTATTGGAGACCGCCTGAGCGACCGTGCCGCCGGTGACGGCGTCGCTGCCTTGCGCGGTCGCCTCGTCGGGCTCGGGACCGTCGGTCTCGGGCGTGGCGGCGCTCTCGAGCTCGTCGGGAGCCGTCGGCGCGCAGCCGACCGAACCGAGAGCCGCGATCGAGGACAGTGCAACCAAGGAGGTGAGGGAGAGGAAGGCCTGGACTCGCATGGCGTCCCTCTGAGCAGGCGGCGTGCCACCCGGGATCCACTGGATAGCCAGACAATTCGCCGACGAGGGCCCCTGGTTCACGGACCGTCCAGGGGGATCCCCGGTCCATCAGCGACGAGGTAGGACATCGGTTCCAGCCCGCCGGCCGCGGACCCAGACGCCCCCTCGTGGATCTGCTAGGTCCACGCCCGTGAGCTACGTCGTTCTCGCGCGCAAGTGGCGTCCGCAATCGTTCCAGGACCTGATCGGGCAGGAGCACGTCTCCACCACGATCGGCAACGCGATCGCCCAGAACCGGGTGGCTCATGCCTTCCTGTTCACCGGCGTCCGCGGCGTCGGCAAGACGACGAGCGCGCGCATCCTGGCCAAAGCGCTCAACTGCGCGAACGGCCCCACGGCCACGCCCTGCCAGGTGTGCCCGCAGTGCACCGAGATCACCATCGGCGCCGACGTCGACGTCCAGGAGATCGACGGCGCCAGCTACAACGGCATCGACCAGGTGCGCGATCTCCAGTCGAGCTTGCCGTACCGGCCCGCGCGCGATCGCTTCAAGATCTACATCGTGGACGAGGTCCACATGCTCTCCGTGCCGGCCTGGAACGCCTTCCTGAAGACGCTGGAAGAGCCCCCGCCGCACGTGAAATTCATCTTCGCGACGACCGAGGTCCACAAGGTCCCGGTCACGATCTTGAGCCGCTGCCAGCGCTACGACTTCAAGATGATCACCGCGCAGATGATCGCGGGGCGCCTGCGTTACGTGCTCGATCAAGAGGGCGTCGGCGCCGAGGATCCCGCCATCGCCGCCATCGCGCGCGAGGCGGCGGGCAGCATGCGCGACGCGATGAGCTTGCTCGATCAAGTCATCGCCTGGGTCGGCCCGGGCGGCGAGAAGCTCACGGCCGAAGGGGTCGCGCGGGTGCTCGGCGTGGCCGATCGCGTCGTGCTCCACCGCCTCGCCGAGGCCGTGCTCGACGGCAACGCGGGCGAGGCCGTGCGCATCGTCGGCGACCTGGCGCGCGAGGGCTACGATCTGCCCCACGTGGCGCGCGATTTCCTCTCGCACCTGCGCGATCTGGTGATCGCCAAGGTCTCCGACAACCCGGCGCCGCTGCTCGATCTGGCCGACGAAGAGATCGGCGACGTGAAGGCCCTCGCGGCGCGATCGAGCGTCGATGATCTCACGCGGCTCCACCAGGGCTTCTCGAAGTCGTTCGACGACGTCGTGCGCAGCGGACAGCCCCGCGCCGCGCTCGAGATGACGCTGGTGCGTCTCGCGCGGCGCCCGCCGCTGCTCCCCGTCGACGAGCTCTTGCGGCGCCTCGGCGATCTCGAGCGACGGCTCGGCGGCAGCGGCGGTGGTGGTCCGCCCGGCGGCGCAGGCGCTCCGCAGAACCGCGGCCCCGCGCCCGGTGGCGGAGGTGGTCAGTCGCCGGGCGGCGGCGGTGGTCCGGCCCCCGGCGGTCAACGACGTCAGTACGGCGGCGCGGGCGCGACCAACGAGGCGGCTCCTTCGGCGCCAATCGAACCTCCACCTGCGCCGGTAACCCCACCACCGGCTCCGGCGCCCATCACCGCGAAAGCGGCGGTGTTCGTGGCGCCCACGCCCGCTCCAGCTCCTGCCCCTGCGGTCTTCACGGCACCTGCCGCTCCCGCAAACGCACCTGCGTTTGCGGCGCCGCCCTCGGCGCGCCCGGCCACACCGCTCGCTCAACCGACCTCGACGGCGCCGGCGGGGCGACCCAACGTGAGCGGCGGTATCCCCGCATCGCAGTTCATCGCGCCGACCAACCAGCAGGCGCCCCGGCGCCCCTCGGCGCCTCCGCCGCCGGCCTTCATGACGAAGCCGGACGCCGCGCCCCCACCGTCGCTGCGACCGAGCTTCAACTTCAACGTGGAAGCCTGGCGCGGCGTCCTCGACCGTGTCCGCCCCCTCAACGGGAACCTCGCCGTGACGCTCGAGCTCGTCGGCGTGCTTCATTTCACGGCCGATCGCGTCGAGCTGACCTACGAAGCCCACGAGTTCCACGTCATCGATCTCGTCACCGAGGCCTCCGCGAGAGACACCCTCGGCGCGGCCCTCCGCGCCCACTTCGGCCGCGCGCCGGAGCTGGTCTTCAGCACGACGACCGCCAAGAGCGGCACCATCTCTCAGGTGCTGAGCGCCGAGAAGAAGGCCAAGCTCGACGCGCAGCGCCGCGGCGTGGCCGAGCATCCGCTGGTGGCGGCGGCGATAGAGCTCCTCGGCGCCGAGCTGCGCGACGTCAAGCTCTCTGCGGACGCCGAGGGCTGAGCGAGCCCGGCCTTTCAGCTCACTGCGTCACTGCGCCGTCTCCGCCGTCATAGGCCCGCTCCCACCGTACTTGTTCCGCTGCTCGGCCGTGAGGCTGTGGGCGCCGGCGATCTGGCCGAGCACCGTCGCCCCCTCCGTCGCGGTGCGCGCGTAGGTCTTGAAATCCACGCTGTAGAGGCCGAATCGCGGCGTGTAGCCCGACGCCCACTCGAAGTTGTCGTAGGTGCTCCAGTGGTAATAGCCGCGCACGTCGACGCCCTCCTGACGGGCCTTGTCGATCGACTCCAGCGCTCGCACGATCGCCTCGGCGCGGCGCGTGCCCACCGTCGTGGCGATACCGGCCTCGGTCACCGCCAGCGGGAGATCGGGCCAGCGCTTCCCGAAGTCGGCGAGCACCGTGTAGAGGCCCTCGGGGTGATACTCGTAGTTCATCGCCGGGACGCGGAACGTGGGATCGATTGGCGGGACGCAGGCGCCGAAATCGAAGATGTCGTAACAGGGCGTCAGGTTCAACACCGGGATGAGCGGCGTCGCCGCCGTCACGCCGGCGCGGAAATAGTACTGCACGCCGAGCCAGTCGAGCGTGCCTTTCCACTCCGGGTGCGGCTCGTCGAGCTTGCCGTCGAGATCGCTGTCGAAGGAGCCCTGACGGAGGGCCTCCACGAACAGGTACTCGTACACCCAGAGCAGCCGATCGCGCGCGGCGACATCGACCTTGACCTCGCTGACCTTGCCGCTGCGGGCGGGGACCCACTCCTGCGCTCCGTGGGTGAAGCCGACGCTCGCCGCCACGCCGTCGCCGTCGGCGTCGATGGTGTCGGCCTCCTTGATGGCCTTGTACATCGCCGCATGAGCCGCGATGTAGTTCTTCATCGCCAGGCCGAGGTGCTCCTGCACCTTGTCGTCGATGATCGCCGATTTCCCGGGCGGGCTCGATCCGACACCGTACGACGCGAGCAGGTAGTTCACCGGCTCGTTCACGGTGCACCACTCGTCGACCCGGTCGCCGAAGCGCGCAGCCAGCAGCCGCGCGTGATCGGCCAGCTCCTTCACCACGAGCGGGCCGCCCACCGCGTTGTCGAGGCCGCAGAGGTTCTTGTCGCCGGGGCCGCCGGCGCAGGCGCGGTCGCGCGGATCGTCGATCCACACCGGGTTGGAGAAGTGATGAATGGTGACCATCGGCCGGATGTGGTGGGCCACGAGGGCGTCGAGGAGCTTGCTGTAATGGTCGAGCGCCGCCTCGTCGATCTGGTCGCGCACCGGCTCGATCCGGGCCCATTCCATGCTGAAGCGGTACGAGTCGAGGTGCATCTCGGCCAGCAGATCGATGTCGGCGATCGAGAGCGAGTAGCCCTTCGAGGCGTCGCCGACAAAGGTGCCTTTGCCGAGCCCCTGAGGCGCAGGCGCCGTCCACAGGTACCAGTCCGTCGCGGGGTTACTGTCCTCGATCTGGGTCGCCGCCGTCGACGCCCCGAAGCGGAAGCTGCCTTTGCCCGACATCGCCGAGGTGCTGCCCATCGCGGGCCAGGCGATGGTGCTGGGCCCCGCGTCGACGGGCGGCGCGGTCGTCTCGCCGCTCGAGCACCCGAACGTGAGCGAGGCGACCGCCGGGAGGACCAACCGAGCGAAGGAGGAACGACGCATCTCCCCTTTGTATCACCGGAACGCCCGACGGTAGTAAGGTCCTCGCTTCTGATCCGTTCCAGGGGGCCCAATGGATATGTCGTTCCTTCATCCACGATCACCCGCCATGCGCCGCTTCGCCGCGGCGCTGGCGCACCTGGCCGCGCTCCAGCTCGTCACGGGCTGCGGCGCGGCGACCATGCCGGCGGAGGCGCCGTCGATGCCTCAGGCGTCCATGGGCGCCCCCACGCAGCCGTCGATGCCGGCGCCCGCCGCGATGGCCCCGCCGCCGATGGCCCCGTCGCCGAACGCCGAGGCCATGTACGACATGGCGCCCTCCGCGCCGAGCCCCGGCCGGCCCGCGTCGAGAGCGCCCTCCAGCGCCGGGGCCACCGCGAAGAGGGGGCCCGCGCCCGCGCGCCCGCCGCCGCCCCCCGCAAAGGGATCTTCGCCCGCAAAGGCCCCTCCGCCGGCAAAGACGGCCGGAGCGCCGGGCGCCGGCGACAAGGCCGCTGCCGACGCCGAGAGGGCCGCCGGCCCCGCGGCCCCGCTCCTCATCTACGTGGGCGATCTCTCGATGATGGTCGCCGACGAGATCGTCTTGCCGAAGACGATTGACACCATCATCGACACCGCCGAGTCGCTCGGCGGCTACCTCGCCGGTCGCAAAGACACCAGCGTCCAGGTGCGCGTACCCTCGTCCCGCTTCCGCGAGAGCCTCCAGCTGCTCGAGAAGATCGGCGAGGTCACCCATCGATCGGTGACCGCGGACGACGTCTCCGAGCAGTACAGCGATCTCGAAGTGCGCTTGACCAACCTCAAGGCCACCCAGAAGCGATTGCACGAGTTCCTGGCCAAGTCGGGCACCATCGCCGACATGCTCACCATCGGGAACGAGCTCGAGCGCGTCTCCGGCGAGATCGAGGCGATCGAGGGGAAAATGCGCTTCCTCCGCTCGCGCGCGGCGTTCTCCGTGGTCACGGTCAACCTGGCTGTCCGGCCCAAGCAGGCCGTCGTGGTCGCGAAGACCGATCTGCCGCCCCCGCCTCCGCGCGAGCTCGCGCTCCCGATCGACTGGCTCTCTCGCGTGGGCCTCGACTCGCTCCTCAACCTGCGCTGAACGAGGCCATCATGAAGCTCGGAACACCGCTCTCGATCGTCATCCTCGCCGCGTCCCTGCTCGCCACGGCCTGCGGGCCCAGCGTCGCCCTGCAGGCGCCGCCCGGCTTCGCCGTGCTGCCGAAGCAGACAGAGTATCTCTACCGCGCCGCCAGCGCCAACGGCGTGGTGCTCGCCGTCCGCGTCGCGGACAACAAGCCGACAGGCAACCTCGACTTCTGGGCCGACGTGCTCGATCGCCAGCTCCAGCAGGTGGCCTACAAGCCCGATGGCAAGCCCGAAGACGTGAAGTCGGCGTCCGGCGTCCCCGGCCGCCGGATGAAGTACACGCGGGAAAACCAGGGCCGCACGTTCCGTTACTGGATCACGGTGTTCGTCACCGAGAGCCGGGTGTTCTTCGTCGAGGCCGGCGGCGATCAGGACCGCTTCAAGGGCAAGGCCCTCGAGACGATCCAGAAGGCCAGCGACTCGGCGACGTTCGGCTGATCACGTCACCCTGCAAAAAGGAGCGGGCAACGCGGGGTGGTAATCCACACCCGGTTGCCCGTTTGACGTCGACTGACATCCTCCAGGGAGCTGTCGGTGATTTCGTCGAGGTGGGTGGCGCCCGGCGCGCCCGCATCGGCGAAAAGCACCAGTCTGCTACTTGTCCATCATGTGGCACTCGAAGCAGCCGAAGCCCTTCTGCGTGGCCGGATCGTAGGGCGCCTCGCCCTGCAGCTTCGCCATCTCGGGGACGACCTTCTCCATCATGAACTTGGTCGCGGCGGCCGTCTTGCCCATGTGCTTGGCGAAGTGATCCGCCGGGTTGAGCTTGACGATCGAGTCGCTCGGCATGGCGAACTTGCCCTGCTTCGCGCCCGGACCGTGGCAGGTGCCACAGTTCATGTCCTTGTACTGCTCGGCGCTGAACGACTGGAAGAGGGCCGACATCTTCGGCTGGATGACCGTCTTCATGTGAGTCATCTTCTGCTCGTGACTCATCTTTTCCCAGCCGACGGTGTCGGCCGCGGGCGCCTTGTCGGCGCCGGCCGCCGGAGCGCCGCTCGCCGCGGGGGCGCCGGTGTCCGCCGGGGGCGCGGCCTTGACGTCCGGCGTCGCCGGACCACACCCGAGGCTCGCGCTCAGCGCGAAAAATGCAACGATACTGAAACCACCAAGTCGACCGAGAACGTTCATGCGCACGATGATGCCTTGAAATCCGTCCTGGCGTCCAATCGATAAGTTCGATGCCGCCGTTCGGATTGCTGGATACCCCCGATGCGGGTTCCGCGACGGCACCCATCCGACTCACCGCCGCTGCGCTTCCGCGGCGCCGTGGCCTGCCTGGCGATGCGCCTCTCTCCTCGCCTTCGATGCGCACTTCCCCTTGGTTTCTCGGCATTTGCGCTCGCTGCGTCCGGCGGGTGCGTGCTCGATCTCACCGGCGATCCGAGCGGTCTCGGCGAGCACCGGCGCGACCGCGAGATCGAGCTCCGGCGGCGGCGAGGGCCGCGGCCCCGCTGAACCGCGCTGCGGCGACGGCGCGATCACCGCGGGGGAAGCCTGCGCCGACGGCAATGTCAAGGAGGGAGATGGCGGCGACGCGGCCTGTGCGATCGAGTCTGGATACGCGTGCTCCGGCTCTCCCGGCCTCTGCGGCGACACCCAGGTGCGCGGCTTCGACGTCTGCGACGATGGGAACACCAGAGGCGGGGGACGGCAAAGCGCCGTATCATCAAATCGAGATCACCGAGGCGCCCCGAGCGAAAACCGGTGACGGGCGTCACCGCGCGAGCAAGGAAGCGACGCCGGTCGCGAGCGCGCGCCTTGACGTTTGCCCTGTGAACCGGTCACTCTGGGCCCGGCTCATTTCGGCTGGAGAACAACCTCATGACCACCGCGCTCCGTCGGACAGCTCTCCTCGGCGCCCTCTGCGCGGCCTCCGCCGGGGCCGGGATTTCGTGTGGATCCGGGGGCTCGACGGCCTCGACGACGACCGGCGCCACCGGCCCGACCGGGACGGGCGGGGCGCCGGCGACGAGCAGCGCCACCACCGGTCAGGGCGGCTCGGGTGGCACCCTGTTCACCTCGGGGACAGGCTCCAACACCGGTCCTTTCAACGATTTTCCCAAGGATCCCGTGGTCGATCTCTCGGCCCCCGCGGGCGCCGCCGGGCTCTTCGGCCCCGCCGGCTCGGGTGATCCGATGGGCGGACCGTGCCTGTTCGAGCCCGAGCCCGGCACGCTCTTCCCGAGCAACTGGCTCCGTCCGCGCTTCCGCTTCAACGCCGGTCCGAACGAGAACCTCTTCGAGATCCGGCTCCACACTCCAGACGAGATCGACGATCTCGTGGTCTACACGGCCGGCACCTCGTGGACGATGCCCAAGCCCATGTGGCTCTCCCTGGCGCAGCACGCGACGGGCGGGCCAATCACCATGACGGTCCGCGGCGCGCACTACAACGGCACGACGCTCGACGGGGCGCCCGCCGTCGGCACGAGCGGCCCGATGACAATCGCCCCGGCCGAGGCCTCGGGCGCCATCGTGTACTGGACGACGTCGGGTGGATCGGCGCTGAAAGGCTTCCAGATCGGGGACGAGTCGGTCGGTCCGACGCTGACACCGCAGCAGGCGAAGATGCCGACGGTCGGCGGCACGGTCACCTGCATTGGTTGTCACACCTCGACGCCGGACGGCCTCTATGCGGCCTTCACGGCGCAGGCCCCGTGGGGCAACGCGCTGGCCTCGATCGAGCAAGGCACGGTGGGCGCGCAACCCCCGTTCCTGAGCGTGGGCGCCCTCTCGGCGCTGACGACCTTCGGTGAGCTCGGCATCCAGACGTACTCCAAGGCCCACTGGAAGAACGGCGATTACACGATGGTGACGCCGTTCGACAAGGGCACCAGCGCCAAGCTGGCCTGGTTCGATCTCCAGGGCCAGAGCAGCGCCGAGGGCCAGGCCTATGGCTTCCTGAAGCGCGACGGTGACCCGCGCGGCGTAGGCGCGCCGACCTGGAGCCACGATGGCAAGACGGTGGTTTACGTCTCCACCAACGCCGAGACGACAGGCCGCCTCGACAACGGCGACGCCGATCTCTACGCCGTCCCCTACAACGATCGCGCGGGCGGCACCGCCGTCCCCGTGCCCGGCGCGTCGGATCCCAACCTGGAAGAGTACTATCCGGCCTTCTCGCCCGACGACGCCATGCTCGCCTTCAACCGGATCCCGAGCAAAACCAACATGTACAACGCCGTGAAGGCCGAGGTCTTCGTGATCCCGGCCGCCGGCGGGACGGCGACGCGCATCGCCGCCAACGATCCTGCAGAGTGCGTCGGCGCGAAGAGCCCTGGCGTCACCAACAGCTGGCCGAAGTGGGCCCCCGAGGGCACTACCGTCAACGGGAAGACGTATTACTGGCTGATTTTTTCCTCGACCCGAGGCCCGATGGGCAATCCGCAGCTCTACGTGACGGGCGTGGTGACCGAGGCCGGCAAGGTGTCGACGTACTCGGCCCTCTACCTGTGGAATCAGCCCGAAATGGAGAATAACCACACTCCGGCGTGGGACATCTTCAAGATCCCGGCGGCTCCGCCTCCGCAATAGGTGGCCAGATAGCGTGATCACGGGCGGTCGATCTCCCGTATCCTCCCCGCCCCCCGTGCCTCCCGTGCCTCGCCTGCTTCTCACCTCGCCCATCGCTTCGGAGCGCCTCGCGCGGGCCGAGGCGTGGCTCGCGGCGCGGCCCCGGGGCGAAGAGGTATTGATCCTCGGGGCGTCGCAGGAATCCGCGACGGATCTCACGCGGCGCGTGGCGAAGCAGCACGGGCCTTCGTTCGGGTGGTATCGCGCGACGCTGGGGCGCGCGGCGGCGGCGCTCGCGGCGCCCGAGCTGGCGGCGCGCGGGATCGCGGCGGCAGGGGCGCTCGCGCTCGAGGCGATCTGCGCGCGCGTGGTCGACAGGTTGAGCCGCAGCGGCGAGCTCGGGCGGCTCGCGGCGGCGGCTGATTTCCCCAACTTGCCACGCGCGCTGGCGCGGACGATCGGCGAGATACGCCTCGCCGGGCTCGATCCAGCGCGCCTGCGCGGCGAGGGAACAGAAGGGCTCGCGCGCATCCACGCGGCGTACGAGGCCGAGCTCGGGCTCGCGAAGATCGCCGATCGCGCCTTGATTTTGCGGCTCGCGACCGACGTGGTCAACGGCGTCAACGGTGTTGACGATAGGACACGAACGCTCGGCGCGGCCTCGGGGCTGGGGCCGATCGTGGGGCATCCGCTCCTGATCGTCGACGTGGCGGTGACGACGGCGCTGGAGCGCGAGCTCGTGGCGGCGCTGTCGCGGCGCGCGCCCGACGTGCTCGCGACGGTGCCCGCCGGCGACGAGCAATCGCTGCGGTACCTGCGCGAGGCGCTGGGCGTGGCGGCGGAGGCGGCGTCGATTACCATCGACGATCCGGCGCGCGCGCCGTCGCTGCGGCGCCTGCAAACGTACCTGTTCGCCGAGGGGCCGGCGCCGATTGGCACGCTCGATCGCGAGGTCACGTTCCTCTCGGCGCCGGGCGAGAGCCGCGAGTGCGTGGAGCTTTCGCGCCTGGCGCAGCAGGAGGCCGCGCGCGGCGTGCCGTTCGATCGGATGGCCATCCTGCTGCGCGCGCCGCAGCCCTACCGCGCGCACCTGGAAGAATCGCTGCGCCGCGCGGGGATTCCGGCCCATTTCGCGCGAGGGAGCGTGCGGCCCGACGCCGGCGGTCGGGCCTTCGTGGCGCTGCTCGCGTGCGGCGCGGAGAAGCTCTCGGCGCGGCGCTTCGCCGAGTATCTCTCGCTCGGCCAGCTCCCCGATCCGACGATCGAAGGCGCGCCTCCGCAGGCGATCCCCGAGGTCGACAGGTGGGTGCCGCCCGACGACGAGATCGTCCGCACGGCCGTGGTGCGCGGCGCCTCGTTCGACGCGCTCGACGGGCCGATCGCCGAGGAAGAGCGCTTCGTCGCCGCGGGGCCGCCGTCGCTCGCGCCGGTGACGATGACGGGCAGCGTGGCCGCGCCGCGCCGCTGGGAGCAGCTCTTGATCGAGTCGGCGGTGCTCGGCGGGCTCGACCGCTGGAGCGCGCGCCTCGACGGCCTGCACCGGAAGCTGACGAAAGAGCTCGAGGGCCTCGACGGCAACGAGCCGCTGCAAGATCGGGTGCGCAAGAGCCTCGTCGATCTCGGGGCGCTGCGTCGCTTCGCGCTGCCGCTGCTGCAGGAGCTCGCGCTCTTGCCCGCGCGCGCGACGTGGGGCGAGTGGACGACGCGGCTCACGGGGCTGGCGACGCGGGCGCTGCGCAAGCCCGATCGCGTGCTCGCCGCGCTGGCCGAGCTCGGCCCGATGGCCGCGGTGGGGCCGGTGACGCTCGACGAGATCAGGCGTGTTTTAGGCCGCAGGTTGACCGATCTCGTGGTGCTGCCAGAGGCGCGCGCGGCGGGCCACATCTTCGTCGCGCCCGTCGACGCGGCGCGCGGCCTGACGTTCGACGTGGTGTTCGTGCCCGGCCTCGCGGAGAAGATCTTCCCGCAGAAGGTCAGCGAGGATCCGATCCTGCTCGATCGCGCGCGCCGCGCGCTCGGGCTCGCCACCAACGAGCAGCGCGTCGAGCAAGAGCGCCTTTCGCTGCGCCTCGCGGTCGGCGCGGCGCGCGAGCGGATCGTGCTCTCGTACCCGCGCGTCGACATGGATCAGTCGCGCCCGCGCGTGCCGTCGTTCTACGGGCTCGAGGTGATCCGCGCGGCCGAGGGGAAGCTCCCCGGCTTCGACGAGCTGGCGCGTCGCGCCGAGCTCCACGGCGGCGCGGCGCGCATCGGCTGGCCCGCGCCGGCGCGGCTGCATGACGCGATCGATGATGCCGAGTACGATCTGGCGCTCCTGGAGACGCTGTTTCACCGCCCCGAGGCCGAGACGGTGGGGAGCGCTCATTATCTCCTCGGCGCCAATCCGCACCTGGCGCGCGCTCTCCGCTTCCGGGCGCGCCGCTGGAACGTGAAGAAGTGGATGAGCTCCGATGGCCTGATTGATCCGGGCGCGGCGGCCAGAGCCGCGCTGAGCCGGCATTCGCTCGCGAACAGGGCTTATTCGGCGACTGCCCTCCAGACGTTCTCGACGTGTCCTTACAAATTCCTGCTCTACGCCGTTCACCGGCTGACGCCGCGCGAGGCGCCGGAGCCGATCGAAGAGCTGGGGCCGCGCGAGAGGGGCGCTCTCGTCCACGAGGTGCTCCACGAGGTGCTCGACGCGCTCCGCGCCGAGGGGGCGCTCCCGATCACGCGGGAGAACCTCGACGTGGCGAGGCGCCGCCTCGATACGGTGCTGGCGCGAACCGCAGAACGCTACAGGGACGAGCTGGCGCCGGCGATCGAGCGCGTCTGGAAGGACGGTATCGACTCGGTGCTCGCTGATCTGCGCGAGTGGCTGCGTCGCGCCGCGGACGACGGCGCCTGGACGCCGCGCCGATTCGAGCTCTCGTTCGGCCTGCGCGACCGTGAATCGCGGGATCCGTCGAGCACGGAGGCCTCGGTCGACCTCGACTGCGGTATCCGCCTGCGCGGCTCGATTGACCTCGTCGAGGAGGACGCGAGCGGGGCGCTCCGCGCGACCGACTACAGGACCGGCCCCGCCCAGGTGAGCGGCGGCGCCGCCATCGTGAATGGGGGGCGAACACTGCAGCCGGTGCTGTACGCGCTGGCGCTGGAGAAGCTGTTCCCCGAGGCGCGAGTCGAGGCCGGGAGGCTCTATTACTGCACGTCGGCCGGCGGCTTCGAGGCCACGCCGATAACGCTGGACGAGCCGGCGCGGCGAGCGGCGGATACGGTGGCCAAGGTGATCGGCAAGGCGCTCTCGGAGGGCTTCTTGCCCGCGGCGCCCGACGCGGGAGCCTGCGAGTACTGCGAATACCGGAGCGTGTGCGGGCCGTACGAGGAGCTGCGGACCGGGAGGAAGAGCCCGGAGCGGCTCCACGATCTGAGAGCGCTGCGGAAGCTGGTTTGAACGGGCGACCGGCGATTCAGCCGGGCGGCAGCCGGATCCGCGCCAGGACGCCGGCGTGATCCGATCCGGCAAAGGGCGCTCGTATGGCCTCCACGATCTGCCACCCTTCGCCGAGCTGCACGAAGACATAGTCAATCCGCGTCACCGGCGCGACCGAGGGCCAGGTTGCGCCGGCCTCACCTGGATGAAGGGCGCTCCACGCGTCGGTCCAGGTGGCCTGGATGGCGCGGATCGGCTCCTCGCGCGGCGTGGCGTTGAAGTCGCCGAGGAGCACCGCGCCGGCGCTTCCAGAGGCTTTGCGGCCCTCTTCGGCGAAGGTGAGCACCTCGTGGACGGTGCGCGCGCGGGCTCGCTTCGAGATGGGGAGATGGGTCACGAAGACGTCGATCACCGCGCCCCGGAACCGGACTTGCGTCCTCGCGACCAAGCGCTGCGTGACGCGGTCGAGGGCGTCGTCGGGATCGAGCGAGAGCCGCTCGGTGGCGTGATCGATCACCTCGAGATCGTCGCGGCAGAGGAGCGCCACGCCTTCACAAGCGCCGTCCGCGCCGACGTGCGATGGCCAGAAGAAGGGCTGGTAGCCGCCTGCGCGCCGGGCGAGCGAGTGCGCCTGGCCTTCGAGGCCAGAGGGCGAGGCCGCGCGGATCTCCTGCATGCCGAGGACCGCGGGCGCGCGCTCGGCGAGGAGGCGGGCGAGGCGCTCTTCGCGACGGCGCCACAGCGGCGCGCCACCCCACGCGTTCTGCGTCATCGCGAGGAAGTCGGAGGCGGACGGGACGATCATCGGCCGCAGCGTAGCAGCGTCGATCGCGGGCGTACGCGGGCGACGCCGCGGTCGCTCAATCCCAGCGGCGCGCGAGGATCTCGCGCATCCGCTCGACGCGGAGAGCGCGCTCGAGGCGCTTGTCGCCCCAGCCATGGAGGAGCGCGGGCAAGGCCTGGCGCGTGAGCGCGAGCAGGGCGCGGCGGCGCACCTCGGACTCGACCCTTCCCTCGACGAAGATCTGCGCGAAGGCCAGCGCGAGGATGGCCTCGTCGCGCGTGAGCAGGCTGAACTCGTCGTCCTCGCCGATGGCCTGGACCTCGGCCTCGCTCACCACGTCCCAGCTGTCGTTGGCGACCTCCCAGCGGGCGAGGATCTCGTCGAGCACGGCGACGACGCGGCCGCGCGGATCGACCTCGCGCGCGTCGCGGAGCGCCTCGAGGATGTCGCGACCGGTGTCGCCGCCGAGCGGGGAACCGAGGTCGCCCGCGTCCCAGAAGAAGGCGTCGGTGAGGGCCTCGATGGCCCTGGCGTGGGCGTCGTCGCGGGTGAGCTCGTGCGGTTCGTGTTCCTCGACCATGCTCTCGATCCTCGGTGCGCTCCGGGCGGGGGCGCCGTTGCTCCTCGGAGATGCACTATCGACTTCTCGCGCTTTGTAAAGCTCGGAAACGCGGCCCGCACGCGCCCAGCTGCCGCCGCGACGCGTCGCGGAAATGCGCTATGCTCGGGCGCATGTATCGCGACGAAGGCGAGGCAGCGCGGCTCCGGATTGCCACTCTCGAAGCCAAGCTCGCCGAGCGCGACGCGGCCCTCGAGGCGCGGGACGCCGAGCTTCGCGAGCTCGGCGCGCAGGTCGGGCGCTTGCAGCCGGAGGGGCCCGCGCCGCGGCGCTTGTGGCCAATCCTGGCGGGGGCGATGGCGCTCCTCGTCGGCGCGAACGCCCTCGTGTTCCGCGGGATGCGGCCGCGCGCGGAGGGGGGCTCCGGGCGTCACGCGATCGAGCCGCGGACGACGACCGGCGTGGTGGCCTGCGACGAGTACCTGTTCCGCGTCGAGCTCTGCCTGAGCCGCCTCGAGCCAGGCGTGCGCGACTCGCTGTCGAGCTCGCTCCACGCGACGCGCGACGGCTGGTGGGCCGCCGGCGCGACGGTGGGCGGGCGCGAGAAGCTCGCGGTCACCTGCGAGCAGGCGCTCGACGCGCTGGCGCAGAACCCGCTCTGCGACTGAATTTCGCGGGGAAGTGATCGAGCGCGGGCGAGCCCGCGGAGGCGCCGCGACGAAGAATTCGCTTCGCGGCGCCGACTGATCCAGGATCGCCGGGTTGTGACCATGGCTTGACGGGTCGCCCGCGCTCGCGTTCCATTCGGAGCGGGCTGCGGTGGCGCGGCTCGGCGGAAAGGATCGCGTTGAACCGATGGAGATGACCTGGGGACCCGGCCGCGTGATCGCCGGACGTTACCGCCTGGTCTCGCAGCTCGGGCAAGGCGGGATGGGCTCCGTGTGGCGCGCGGACCACATGTCGCTGTCGTCGCCGGTCGCGATCAAGCTCATCGATCCCGAGATCGCCCGCCGCCCCGAGATGCTCGAGCGCTTCCAGCGCGAAGCGCAGTCGTCGGCGGCGCTGCGCAGCCCGCACGTGGTGCAGATCCTCGACTACGGCGTCGACGATGGCGTGCCCTTCATCGCGATGGAAATGCTCGAGGGCGAGAGCCTCGCGGGGCGCATCGCGCGCGTCGGCAAGCTCCCGTTCGGCGACACGGTCCGCATCGTCGCGCACATCGGCCGCGCGCTCGCCAAGGCCCACGAGGGCAACGTGATCCACCGGGATCTCAAGCCCGATAACGTCTTCCTGGTGAAGAACGACGACAAGGAGATCGCCAAGGTCCTCGACTTCGGCATCGCCAAGATCACCGGCAACGGGCCGGGCAGCGCCAAGGGCAGCAACGCCACGCGCACGGGATCGATCCTCGGGACGCCGAGCTACATGAGCCCCGAGCAAGCGCAGGGCACGAAGACCATCGACGGCCGCAGCGATCTCTGGTCGCTCGCGGTGATCGCGTTCGAGTGCGTCGTCGGCCAGGTCCCGTTCCAGAGCGAGGCGCTCGGCGATCTGCTGATCAAGATCTGCATCCACCCGATCCCCGTCCCCTCGCAGATGGCGATGGTGCCGCCGGGCTTCGACGCATGGTGGGCGAGGGCCTCGAACCGCGATCCCAACCTGCGCTTCCAGAGCGGAAAAGACCTGGCCGAAGCGCTCCGCCAGGTGCTGACGCCCGACGTCGGCAACGCCAACAGCTCGGGGCCGATGTCGCCCGCCGTCGCCGTGATGGGCGGGTCCACCGTCGGCGCGACGCCGCTCCACGTGTCGGCCTTCACGCCGTCGGGACCGTACACGCCGGGGGGCGCGTTCACGCCGCCGCCGGGGCAGTACGGGCCCGCGGGCGGGTACACGCCGACGCCGCCGCCGGGCGCCTACGGGCAGCAACCTGCGACGATGCAGTCGGCGCAGTCGCACCCGTCACATCAGTCGCATCAGTCGCATCAGTCGCACCCGAGCCACCACCCCTCGCAGCCATCGGGACAGCACTACCCGTCGCAGCCGCCAGGGCCGCACTACACGACCGCGCCGGGCGCCGCGGTCAACGTCCTCCAGCCGCAGCAGCCCTCGCGCGTGCCGCTGATCGCCGTCGGCGTGGTCGTCGCCACGGTGCTGAGCGGCGTCGGCGTGTGGCTCGTGCTCGGACGCGACGGCGGCGGGCACAACGGTCATCACGCGCAGGGCACCGCGCAGACCGCGACCGCCACCGCGACCGCGACGCCGCTCACGGTGATCCCCACGCCGCCCCCGCCCGACGTCTCCCCGGTGCCGACGCCCCTCGTGACGGCCACCGCCGCGCCGACGCACCCGACGGTGCCCGTGAAGGGCCACCCGACGACGGTCGTCACGACGCCGCCGCCGCCCCCGCCCCCGCCGCCTCCCCCGCCTCCGACGACCGTGACGAAGCCGGATCGCGTGGGTTTCTAGCGACGAGGCAGCCTCGCGCCCGTTCGCGCGCCGTTTCTGGTACAAGGCTCGAATCCTCGATCGGGGGCCCGATGCGCACTTCTTCCCTCATTGCACTCACGTTTCCCTTCGCTCTCCTCCTCGCCGCGCCCTCGAGCGCGAGCGCTCAACCCGTCGACGCGGCGACCAAGTCGGCCGCGCGCGGCGTCGCCGAGGAGGCGCTGAAGCTCTACGACAAGGGCGACTACGCGGGCGCCTACGAGAAGGCCAACCGCGCCAACGAGCTCGTGCATGCGCCGACGATGGCGCTGCTCACGGCGCGTTGCCTCGAGAAGCTCGGGCGCCTCGTCGAGGCCTCGGAGAAGTACCTCGAGGCCTCGCGCGCCCCGCTCGAGCCCGGCGCTTCGGCCGCGCAGAAGTCCGCGCAAACCGAGGCCGACAAGGCCCGCACCGCGCTGATGCCGCGCATCCCGTCGGTCGAGCTCGCCCTCGATCCGCCGGCGCCCGACGCGCAGGTGATGCTCGACGGCAAAGAAGTCCCCGCGGCGATGGTCGGCATCAAGCGCCCCATCGATCCGGGCAAGCACAGCGTCGCCGTCTCGCGCGGCGGCGCGAGCGCGAACCAGGACTTCACGCTCCACGAGTCCGACTCGGTGCGCGTCGTCCTCAAGGCGCCCCTCGGCAGGCCCAACGCGGCGTACTACGCGCCGCCTCCCGGCGCCGGCCAGCAGCCCGTCGTGATGATGTACCCGCCGGGCAGCGTCCCGCCGCCCCCCGCGATGAAGCGCCGGAGCACGGGCCTCTTCGTCACCGGCATCATCCTCATCCCCATCGGCGCGATCACCGCGATCGCCGGCGGCATCATTCTCGCGAGCAGCTCGGCGACGAGCAGCTTCACCGATAGCTCGGGCTTCACCACCGACACGGGCAGCGCCAGCGGCACCGGCGCGGGCGTCCTCGCCGTCGGCAGCCTGATGCTCGTCGGCGGGATCGTGATGACGGTCATCGGCGGCAAGAAGGTCCCCGTCGAGCAAGACGCCGCGCTCCTCGATCCGCGGCACTCGCCGCCCGCGCCGAAGGCCTCGATCACGCCGCTCTTCGGGCCGATGTCGGGCGTCCGCGTCCAGTTCTGATCTCACGCCTGATCCCGCGACGGAGGCCGCCATCTCGAGCGAAAGCGAAGAGGCTCCTCCGTCGTCGGGTGTCTTCCCCGCGAGCGGCGGAGTACCTCGCGCGCTCGTCGACGCCGCGGCCCGCCGCTCCATCGCCGAGCGCCTCGACGCGACGCTGATCGTCGAGGCCGCCGCCGGCACCGGCAAGACGACCGAGCTCGTCGGCCGGATCGTGGCAGTCCTCCGTGACACGAAAGATCCCGCGCGCGACACGCTCGATCGCGTCGTCTCCGTGACCTTCACCGAGAAGGCCGCCGGCGAGATGAAGCTCCGCCTGCGCTCCGGCATCGAGAAGGCCCGCATCGATCCCGGGGCGACGCCCGCCCAGCGCGAGCGCCTCGATCGCGCCCTCGCCCACCTCGAGGTCGCGCGCATCGGCACGATCCACTCGCTCTGCTCCGACCTCCTGCGCGAGCGCCCCGTCGAGGCCGGCGTCGATCCGCTCTTCGAAGTCTGCGCCGAGGACGAGGCCGAGCGGCTCTTCGATCAGGCCTTCGAGGGCTGGTTCCAGGAGGCGCTGCGCGACCCTCCCGAGGGCGTGCGCCGCGTGCTCCGTCGTCGCCGCGGCGGCGATCGCGGCGGCCCGCGCGAGGCGCTGCGCGAGGCCGCGTGGAAGCTCGTCGGCCACCGCGACTTCGACGCCCCGTGGAAGAAGCCGCCGCGCTTCGATCGTCGCGCGGCGATGGATCAGGTCCTCGCCGAGCTCCGCGCCGTCGCGCCCCTCGCCGCGCGCGCCGAGCGCAAGGGCGACTTCCTCGCGCAGAACCTCGATCACATCGGCCGCTTCCTCGCCGATCTCGATCGCAAGAGCCTCGTCCGCGGGCGCGACGACGACGGCCTCGAGGCCGAGCTCGCCGAGATGGCCCGCTGGAAGGACTGGAAGTGGAAGGGCGGCGGCTACAGCTACGCGCGCGGCCTCCTCCGCGCCGACGTCGTCGCCCTGCGCGACGGCGCCAAGGCCACGCTCGACGCGCTCCTCGAGAGCGCCAACGCCGACCTCGCCGCCTGCCTCCACGACGAGCTGCGCCCGCCCGCCGCGCGCTACCTCGCGCTGAAAACCCGCGCCGGCAAGCTCGATTTCCTCGATCTGCTGCTGTCCGCGCGCGACCTCGTCGCCAAGAGCACCGAGGTCCGCCGCGAGCTCCAGGCGCGCTTCGATCGGATCTTCGTCGACGAGTTCCAGGACACCGATCCGCTCCAGGCCGAGATCCTCCTGCTGCTCGCGGCCGACGACGCCGCCGTCACCGACTGGACGCTCGCGCGACCCGTGCCCGGCAAGCTCTTCCTCGTCGGCGATCCGAAGCAGTCGATCTACCGCTTCCGCCGCGCCGACGTCGCCCTCTACGAGACGGTGAAAGAGCGCCTCCTCGGCCAGGGCGCCGAGCTGCTCTACCTGACGACGAGCTTCCGCGGCGCCCCCGCGATCCAGGACGCCGTCAACGCCGCGTTCTCGGTCGCGATGACGGGGACCCACAAAAACAGGCCGTCAACGTCGTCAACGCAGGCGCGCTACGTCGCCCTCGAGCACTTCCGCGACGAGGTCGTCGAGCAGCCCGCCATCGTCGCGCTCTCGGTCCCGCGGCCGTACAGCGAGTGGGGCAAGGTCACCGCGTACGCCGTCCAGCGCTCGCTCCCCGACACCGTGGGCGCCTTCGTCGACTGGCTGATTCACGAGAGCGGGTGGACGGTGAGCGAGCGCGGAGCCGGCCCCGACGGCCAGCGCGTCCCCCTCGAAGCACGCCACATTTGCCTTCTTTTCAAGCGCTTTCAAAGCTACGGCGACGATCTCACCCGCAGCTACGTCCGCGCCCTCGAAGCGCGGCGCGTCCCCCACGTGCTCGTCGGCGGGCGCAGCTTTCACGATCGCGAAGAGGTGCAGGCCGTGCTCCGCGCGCTCACGGCGATCGAGTGGCCCGACGACGAGCTCAGCGTCTACGCCACGCTGCGCGGCCCGTTCTTCGCGCTCTCCGACGAGGCCTTGCTCGCCTACCGCGCCGCCGCCGGCGACGGCGAGCACCTCGGCTTGCTCCATCCACTGCGAGCGGGCGCCGAGGCGTTCATCGGCTCACCGCGCGAGACCGACGAGACGCGCGAGGTCACCGTGGCGCTCACCGTGCTGCGCGAGCTCCACGTAGAGCGCAACCGCCGCCCGATCGCCGACTCTGTCGCGCGCCTCCTCGAGGCCACGCGCGCCCACGCTGGCATCGCCATCTGGCCCACGGGCGAGCAGGCCCTCGCCAACGTGCTCCGCGTCATGGACCACGCCCGCCGCTTCGAGGCCGGCTCGGCCACCTCGTTCCGCGCCTTCGTCGAGCGCCTCGAAGCCGAGGCGATCTCCGGCCAGGCCGGCGAGGCGCCCGTTGTCGAAGAGGGCACCGAGGGCGTGCGGATCATGACCGTTCACCGCGCGAAAGGCCTCGAATTTCCCGTGGTGATCCTCGCCGATCCCACCGCGCCCGCCACGTTCACCACGCCGACGCGCCACGTCGATCAGGCCGCGCGCCTCTGGGCCGAGCCGCTCGCGGGCTGCATGCCGGTCGAGCTCCTCGAGCAGCGCGACGACGTGCTCCGCCGCGACGACGAAGAGAACGTCCGCCTCGCCTACGTCGCGGCCACGCGCGCGCGCGATCTGCTGGTGATCCCCGCGGTCGGCGACGGCCCGCTCGAAGGCTGGCTCGACGTGCTCCACCCCGCGCTCTACCCGGAGCCGAACCGCAAGCGCCAGGCCGACGTCGCCGCGGGCTGCCCGCGCTTCGGGAAAGACAGCGTCCTCGAGCGCCCGCTCCGCGCCGAGCGCGAGCCGCGCGACTCGGTGATGCCCGGCTCGCACGCGCCGCGCGCCGGAAAGCACCGCGTCGTCTGGTGGGATCCGTTCGTGCTCCGCCTCGACAAGCAGGCCGAGGGCGGCCTCCGCCAGCAGCGCATCCTCCAGGCCGACGAGAGCGGCGTCGTCTCCGAGAAGGGCGTCGTCGATCACCGCGAGTGGAAGCGCGACCGCGATGAAACCCTGCGAAAAGGCGCGTTGCCGACGTTGCCCGTCGTCACCGCGACGGCCGTCGCCGAGGGCCAGCTCGCCGGGTTCGAGGGCGTGCCGCGCGCGCCCGTCGGCGTCGAGCGCACCGAGACGAGCCGCGTCGATCGCCCGCGTGGCAAGCGCTTCGGCACCCTCGTCCACGCCATCCTCGCCGAGGTCGAGCTCGACGCCGACGCCGCCGCCGTGTCCCTCGTCGCCGCCGCGCAGGGCCGCGTCGTCGGCGCCACGACAGCCGAGATCGACGCCGGCATCACCGCCGCGAACGCCGCCCTCCTGCACCCGATCATGCGCCGCGCCGCCGCGAGCATGAAGCGCGGCGAGTGCCGCCGCGAGGCCCCGATCCTGCTGCCGCTCGCCGACGGCACGGTGATCGAGGGCGTGATCGATCTCGCCTTCCGCGAGCCCTCCGCTATGGGCGTGGGCTCGGCGTGGACGGTCGTGGACTTCAAGACCGACGTCGAGCTCTCGGAGCGCAAGGACAAGTACGAGACGCAGATCCTGCTCTACGTGAAGGCCATCGTCGCCGCGACCGGCGAGCCCGCGCAGGCGGTCTTGCTCTCGGTGTGAGCGTCGGCGGCGATCTGCGCGGGCCCCGCTTCCGCTAGGGCGCCGATCAGCTTGAAATGCCAAAAAAAACACCGGAAATTTAACAGGGAGGCGAGGAGACGGGGAGGTGAGAGGAAGAGTGGGAAGGATTTCCCCTCGGGTCTCCCAGTCCTCCTCGCCTCCCTGTGAATTCTCCGACTCTTCAACCTGTTCGGTGCTCTAGGCTGCGGCGCATGAAGGCTCTCGCCCTGCTGCCCTTTGCCAGCCTGTTCCTCGCGGCGTGTGGATCGACCCCGGTCACGTCGAGCAGCGGCGGCGCGGGCGGCACGGCGGCGACCTCGACGGCGAGCGCCGGAGGCGCGGGCGGCAACGGCGGCGCCGCGGCGACCACATCGTCAACGTCGTCGTCCAGCTCGGGCTCCGGCACCGGAGGCGCGCCGCCGGCGCCCCCTCCTCCCACGCTCGACGACTACTGGAACGGCACGGCGCGGTGGGAGCTCGCGCGCACCTATTCGCTCGCGGGCACGGGGTGGCCTTATGGCTACGGCGCGGGCACGCACGTCGAGATCGCCGGGAACACCTGGTATCTGTTCTCGCGCAAGCAACACGATGTCACGCCCGGGTGCGCCGCCCTCGGCGCCACGATGGGGACCGAGGTCCGCGCCTCGACCGATCAAGGCGCTACCTGGAGCCTGCCATTCGAGATCATCCCGCCCACGCCGGGGACCCCGTGGGAGTGCGCCGCGACCGACGGTGACGCCTACCACGACACCGCGACTGGCACGTGGCATTACCTCTTTCAATGCCTCTCGCCGGGCAGCGCCTGGCAAGGGTGCCACGCCACCCGCGTCGCCGCCGATCCGAGGGGGCCCTTCGTGGCCGGCGCCGTCAACCCGGTGATCACCCCGGGCTCGCTCTGGTCGAAGATCTGCGACAAACCCACGGACGAGTGCGTGTCCATGGCCTCGCCGGGCTCCGTCGCCGACGAGGGCACATTCGATATCTTCCACAGCGATCCGCCGTGGATCTACGTGGGTTTTCACGGGTACGACGGCAAGCACGGGTATCGCGGGATCGCGAAGACGACGGACTTCGTCACCTGGGTCGCGGGGGACCCGGCGCAGGGCGTGCCCTCCGACGCGATGCTCGACAGCAAGGATGCCGACGGCTGGCGCGAGGCCTGGCAGGGCGGAAACATCGGTATCGGCGCCGGCAGCATCGTTCGCGAGGGGGCCAATTACTACTCGCTCAACGAGGCGGGGGACATCAGCCTGGGCTGCATTCCGGGGCAGAACTGGGATCTCGGGCTCTTCCGCTCGACCTCGCTCACGGCCACGCACTGGAATCCGCTCCCGGCCGGGAATCCCATCCTGTACTCGGGCAAGGCGCCCGAGCTCAACGGGCAGTCGCAGCCGTGCAACCCTGCTTATGGCAAGCTCTTCAAGGATCCTGCCAGCGGGACGACGTACCTCCATTACACGCGGCTGAGCACCGATCCGGCGCACGACGGGATCTTCCTGCTCCGCCTCGTGCCGCGGGACAACCTGCTCGACAACGGCGATCTCTGGAAGTGCAGCCCCGAGAGCTGGAAGGCGTTTCCGGGCGGGCCGACCAACCTCGTCGTCTATCGGTTGCCGAACAATGCGTCGGACGCGAACTGCTATCTCGCCACCAACTGCGGGGCGGCGTCGTGCGCGCCCGGGCAGAGCGTCTATCAGGACGTGCCCGTCAGCGGCCTCGGCGGTACGAAGGTGGCCTATGGAGGCAAGTTCGCGGTCGAGGCCACCTCGGGATCGATCGAGATCGCCCTCTTCGAGCTCGGCGCGGACAGCGCCGTCGTGGCCCAGCACTCGTTCCCGGTGACGCCGACCAGCGCCTACGCGACCGCCAGCGGCGAGGCCACGCTCGACGCGAAGACTGCCACTCTCCGCTTCCAGATCTACCTGAAGAGCCCGGAGACGTTCCGCGCTGACGAGATGTTCATCTCCCCCGAGTGACGCCCGGGATCACTTCACGCCGCGACCCTTCACCGCGGTTGGCGCCTTCAGCCCCGCGGGGAGCGGGGAGCGGAGCTGCTTGCTCAGGTATTTCTTCTGCACCGGATCCCACTTCCAGGTGACTTCCAGGCTGATCATCGCCGGCTCTCCGTTGCGCCGACCGACCACCGACGCTGACGAGCGCTGCGGCGTGGCGCGCGACCCCGCACGCCAGATCGCCCATCACTCGTCGCTCTCCGAGTCCTGCCAGTAGGCGGACTCGTCCTTCAGCGCGTCGAGGTAGCGCCGGAACGTCTCCTTCAGCTCCGGATCGACGAGGCGCGGGTACAGCGCGAGCAAGCGCTTCTGGTGGCCGCGCCACGGGAGCTGGGAGGCGTCGTCGCGCAGCGTCGCCAGCGCCACGGGATCGGTGGTGGTGAACAGCTCCTCGATCGCTGGCCACGCGCGGCCGAGCGGCACCTCGCGAAAGAGAAACTCGCCGAAGAGCGTGGCCCGGGCGGCGTGCGGCGCCCGCGCGAAGACCGCGAACAGGCGCGGGTTGCGCACGCCGATCGCCTTCGCTTTGAGCAACGCCAGCGCGGCCTCCGCCGCGGCGACGCCGTCGCGAGCGTCCGAGTCGAGCGCGCGCAGGAGGCGTGGTTTCGCTTCCGGCGGCGCCTTCTTCAAGGCTAGCTCGTGGGGCATCAGCATCGCGGCGACGGTGAACCGGCTCGTCTCCGGCGCGGCGAGCGCTTCGTAGAGCCAGCCGGCCTCGAGGCCGCCGGCCGCGACCATCTCCTGCGAGCGGAAGCAGAGCGCGTCGGCGAGCGCTTCATCGAGATGGGTCCGCATCGTGAGCTCGTCGAACACCCGTCGGACGAGCGGGACCGCGGGGGCGATCGGCCCTTCGAGGGCAACCTCGGCCACCTTCAACGCCTTTTCGTGATCGCCCGCGGCGAGCCCGGCAAGCAGCGCCCCGAGCACGTCGGCCTCCAGCCGCGCCGGATCAGCCCAGCGCGCCAGTGCCTTGGACGCTGCGCTGGGGACAATCCAGCTCTCGTCCGTGCCCCACACGAGCTCCCAGAGTCGATCGTGGAGCTCGGGTGGAAAGCCCGTCTTCGTCAGGATGACGAGCGCCGCGTAGCTCGCTCCGAACGCGCGCGAGGCGACGCGAGCGGCAGCGACGGCGCGGAGCTTCGCGAGATCGTTCTCCGGCAGAGCATGCTTGTCGATCATGTCCGCGAGATCCTGGAACCAGCCGAATGAAACCTCGCTCTCGTTGCGTGCGGCGAGGGCGCAGAGCCCGTCGATCCCCCGGCTACCGAAGCGGGCGATCAGCGCCGTGAGCCACTCTTTGCAATTGCTCGGCACCCCCGCGAGCTTGATCGAGGTGAACGCCTCGCGATCGGAGAGCGCGATCAGGATCGCGACCAGCGCTTCGGGATCCGGCGCCTCGGCGAGCAGGACCGAAGCGAGCTTTTGCCTCGCCTCCAGAGGGCCACGCAGGCCGAGCACGCGCGCGAGGAGCCGGTCGCTGGGCGGGCCGTCGAGGAGATGGGCAAAAGGAGTGAGCTCGTTGTCCGGGCAGCTCACGCCAAAAAGTCGCATCCAGTGCTCGCGCGCCGGCTCGCTCACGCTGGGCGCGCCGTCGGTGGCGGCGCGCTGGAGCCTTGGCCGCGCGCTCTCGACAGGCAAGCTCCCGGCAGCGCCCGCCGCCGCCGCGCGGGTCCTGGTGTACGGGTCCGTCAGGCGCTGATCGATCAGCACCTCGGCGCGATCCGGGTACGCACAGGCCAGGACCTCGAGCGCCCAGCTCGCGTCGAGCGACCAGCGATACCCCTGCTCGACGCAGTCGTACGTGATGATCCGCTCGAGCGGTCGCGCTCCGCCGCTCGGCCTCACCCGCGCCGCGGCCGCCTTGACGAGATCGGGGTAGTAGCAGAGCGCTCGACTGACATCCTCGATGCCGCCCCACTCGGTCGGCAGCGGGTGCAGCACCGCGTCCTCGAGCAAGAAGAGCGCGTCTTCTTCGCGCATGGCCTCGGGGAAGCTCTCCTCGAGCGTGGTGAGGGCGATCCACCGCAAGGCGGCGTGCGGGGCGCGAATGGCGCGCAGCAGCGCCGGAATGAACGCCGTGCCCTCCGCGTAGCGAACGGCGCGGACCGCGGCGGCGCGCGCCTTCCAGGTGGCTCCATGGTCGATGATCTCACCGAGATCAGTGCCAAACGTCGGCGGCTGCGGCATCGCCTCGCGCTCTTCGCCGAAGCCGAACGCGAGCATCATGCTGATCTCCATCGAGCGATCGCCTGCGCGCGCCTGATCGAGCACGAGCTCGGCCACCTCGGGGTGCGAGAAATCGAGCCACGGCGCCGCGGCTCGCGAGGCCTCGATCGCGTCGGGCGGCAGGCGCTCGCGATGGCGCGCGACGAGGCGCAGCAAGCGGATGCTCGCCTCGGGGTGGTTTTGCATCCCGACGGCGCCGAGGCTGAGCTCCGCGGCGCGCCGGGCCAGCTCCGCGGTCCCCGCCGCCTGCTTCGCGAGATCGGTCATCGCCCAGACGCGCGCGACCCCGTCGGCGAGGAGGCCGCACGCCTCCCGCGCCTTCGAGCGCCAGTCGTCGAGCCCGTCTCCCCTGGCCGCGTCGTCGTCCGCGGCTTGATCGGCGCCGTCCGGGGGCGCTTCGCTCTCCGCGACCTCCTCAACAGGCTCGGGCGGAGTCGCCCCCCAGGCAAACTGTCGCGCGCGCGCCTGATCCAGCTCGTCGTTCTTCGCCATGTGCCTCCCCTGGACATCCCTCGATCGACAGCGTAGCTTCGCAGACTCGGACTCTCGCTAACTGGCAGTCTCCGGCCAGGCTCAGGCAGCGACGGCGACGGGCAAAGGCCGCTGCTCGGGCGACAGCGCCGCGGCCATCACCGCATGAACCTCCTCGGCGTGGCGCGAGGCCGTCTCGGCCTTCCACGCGCCGGTGGCGATGGGCGCGAGCACCTCGATCTTGATCGGGCCGCCCGTGACGCGGAGGCCGCCGAGGGGCCACACGTGATGCACGTTGTGCAAGATCACCGGCACCACCGGGAGCCCCGTGGCGATGGCCATGTGCACGAACCCCGATTTGAGCGGCAAAAGGCGGCCGGTGAGGCTCCGCGTGCCCTCGGGCATGATCCAGATACCGAGGCCGTGCTTCTTCACCACGCGGGCCATGTCCGCCATCCCCGCCACGGCCTTGGCGTGCTTGCTCCGATCGATGCGCAGGTGACCGGAGAGCAGGTAGGCCCAGCCGAAGAAGGGGATCTTCACGATCTCTTTCTTCATCACGCCACAGCCGCCGACGGGGCAGAGCCAGATCGACAGGAAGGCGTCGAGCGACGAGGCGTGGTTGGCGATGTAGATGGCCGGAAAGCTCCCGTTCAGGCGCTCTGAATGGATGATCTCGGGCTTCGCGCCGGAGAGCCAGACCACCGTGCCGCCGATGAATTTCCCGTAGTAGTTACCGAGCTTGATCCGCGCGAGGCGCGACGGGAGCAGCAGGAGCGCGAGCGTGAAGCAGACGGTGGCCGACGTCGCGAGGACCAGTAGCCCGAAGAGGACGCGGAGGAACGACGGGATCTGGGCCATCGCGCGACGGTAGGTGGCGTGCTGCTACCGTGCAAGCCCGAGATCGGGCCGCGCCGGGGGCTTTTCGGTCATCTTTCCGACACGACGGCGGCCGCTGCGCCGCGATTTCGGTGAGCCGCCCGGCCACGGCTCACCGCGATGCTGCTCGCGGCGCGCGACGCGCCCGCTTTTGATAGAGTGCCCGCGTGAGCGATTCGAGTCAGGCAGGGCAGCTCGTTGGCGCGATCCTCAACGGGCGCTGGCGCCTCCTGCGCTTGCTCGGCGAAGGCGGAATGGGCGCCGTCTACGAGGCCGATAGCACCCAGGGCGAAGGCAAGCGCGCGATCAAGCTCCTGCACCAGGAGTTCGTGAAAGAGGACCAGATCCTCCAGCGCTTCTACGCCGAGGCCCAGGCCACGCGCGCGCTGATCCACCCCAACATCGCCCAGGTGCTCGACTCGGCCACGGCCGAGGACGGGACGCCCTACCTGGTGATGGAGCTGCTCGTGGGCACGCCGCTCGCGAATTACATGGAGTCGGGCAACCCCATCCCACCATCGCACGCGATCCCGATCATCTACGGCGTGCTCCAGGCCCTCACGGTCGCGCACAACCAGCGGCTCGTTCACCGCGATCTCAAGCCCGACAACCTCTTCCTGGTGCGCGACGCGCGCAACGCGATGGTGGTGAAGGTGCTCGATTTCGGCATCGCCAAGGTGATGGATGTCGCGGGCGGCATGGGCCAGAAGACGCGCACCGGCGTGCTCCTCGGCACGCCGGGGTACATGAGCCCCGAGCAGATCAAGAACTCCAAGGGCGTCGATCCGCGCACCGATCTGTGGTCGGTCGGCATCATCCTTTACGAGATGCTCACGGCGAAGCAGCCGTTCCCCGCCGACAACGAGTTCGCGCGGCTGACCAGCGTGCTGACGGAAGACGTGGTGCCGATCGAGAAGGTCGCGCCGCAGCTCGCCGCGTGGGCGCCGTTCTTCACGCGCGCCCTCGCGAAGGAGCCGTCGCAGCGCTTCCAGACGGCCGACGAGATGGCGCAGGCGCTCTCGACGATGGCCCACACCGGCGCGTACACGCCGCCGGGCGCGCAGCAGGCCGCGCCGCCCACCGCGGCGCCCGGCAACCAGCAGCGCGCCGGCCAGTTCGGCACCGCGGTCGCGATGCAGGCGCACCCGGGCCCGCAGTCGCAGGCGCCGCAGCAGCAGCAGTACACGCCGGCCCCGCCGCAGCAGCATCAGGCGCCGCAGCATCAGCAGGCCGGCGGGCACAACCGGACGATCGCGTCGCAGCCGCCGCCGCCGATGTCGATGCAGATGCAGCCCATGCCGATGAGCGGCCCCGCCGGCAGCGCGAACCCCACGCACGTGAGCGCGCTCAAGCCCGCCGGAGCGCCGACGTACGTGGCCGCTCCGGCGCCGAACGTCGAGATCATCCAGCCGCCTCCCGTGGCTGCGCGGGCGACGGGCGCCGCGTGGTGGATCGTCGGCGTCGTGGGCGTCGTGGCCTTCGGGCTGGGCCTCACGCTCGGCCTGATCCTGAACTGATCGATGATCCCTTCGCCGCGCCCGCCGCTCGGTCGCCTCCGCGCCGCCGCGCTCGCGGCCGGCTTCTTCGCGCTCACGCTCCTCGGCGCCCCGCACGCCTCGCTCGGCGGGGACGCCCGGATCGAGCCGCCGATCATGGTGGTCGATCTCCACGTCGATCTGCCGTGGCAGGTTCATTTCAAGGGGCGCTCGCCCGACCTGACCGAGGGCCACGCCCGCCTCGCGGCGCTGAAAGACGGCGGCTACGGCGGCATCGTCTTCCCGATCTACCTGCCCGACAAGACGCACAAAGACGGCGCCCACATCGAGGACGCCGACGCCGTGCTCGCGACGATCGAGAAGATCATCGCCCACAATCCAGCCTTTTTACCGCTCGGATCGGCCTTCGCGGAGCCGGGGCGCATCTCGACGTTCCTGGCGATCGAGGGCGCCGGCGCCTTCGCCGCCGACGTCAGCCAGATCGATCGCTTCATCGATCACGGCCTCCGCCTCGTCAGCCCGGCCCACGGGAAGAACAGCCCGCTCTCGTCGTCGGCGACGGGCGAGCGCGTCGACTTCGGCCTCACCGCGGTGGGCAAAGAGTTCTGCGAGCGCGTGTACGCGAAGGGCGCGCTCGTCGACGTGTCGCACGTGTCGGACGCCGCGTTCGCCGACATCGTGATCATCGCGGCGAGGCACGGGGCGCCCATCGTCGCGACGCACTCCAACGCGCGCGCCGTGGCGAAGATGCCGCGCAACCTCACCGACGATCAGCTGCGGATCATCGCCGCGACGGGGGGCGTGGCCGGGGTGAATTTCCACGCGCCCTTCGTCACCGGCGGCGCCGACGCGACGCTCGACGACGTGGTGAAGCAGGTCGAGCACCTCGTGAAGATCGCCGGGATCGAGCACGTGGCCGTCGGCTCCGATTTCGACGGCGGGATCACGCCGCCCGTCGGCCTCGAGGACGCGTCGACGTTCCCCGCCCTCGCCGCAGCCTTGATCCGCAGGGGAATGAGCCACGACGACGTGCTCCGGATCTTCTCGCAGAACGCGCTCCGCGTGCTCGGCTGGCGGCCCATCGCGCCCGCGGCGCCCGTCGAAACGCGCTGACCTCGACGCGCGAACGCGGGCCGCACTCGACGCCCGGCGCCCCGCGCCCCGTCATGCGCGCGCTTGCAGTCCACCAGGATTGCCGCGGCACGTCGGGAACGGTATGCGTAAATGTCGGGTGAGCAGCGGTTCTTCGACGAGCGCGTGGACGGCGCACGATCGGCGCAGCTTCAGCCGGATCCTTAACGGAGGCATCATGGTCGTGAGAAAAGCGTGGATGGCGATGGCCACGCTCCTGGCGTTTGCAGCTCTTCCAGCTTGCGCCACGAGCAACGAGCCGACGACGGCGACGTCCGGCAGCGGGACCGCGGCAGGCGGAGGCGACGCCGGCGGCGGCAGCGGCACGAGCACCGCGGCGACGGGAACCGGCGGCTCGGGAGGCAAGGCGGTCGTCTGCGGAGACGGCATCATCGACACCTCCGAGATCTGCGACGACGGCAACAAGGCCGACGGCGACGGCTGCAGCGCGGCCTGCGAGTTCGAAAAGGGCTGGGATTGCTCCGGCGCCCCCACGGTCTGCGTCGCGAAGTGCGGCGACGGGTTCCTGGTCGGCAAAGAGGCCTGCGACGACGGCAACAGCACGAAGTCGGACGGCTGCAGCGACACCTGCACGGTCGACAACGGCTACGCCTGCACCGGCGCCCCGAGCGCGTGCGCGACCGTCTGCGGCGACGGGATCCTCGCGGGCAAAGAACAGTGTGACGACAGCAACGTCACGACGGCCGACGGCTGCTCGGACGTGTGCAAGGTCGAGAAGGGCTGGACCTGCGTCGGCCAGCCGAGCACCTGCATGACGAGCTGCGGCGATGGCATCCTGGCCGGCGCCGAGGTCTGCGACGACCACAACTTCATGCCCGGCGACGGCTGCGACGACACCTGCCAGGTCGAGCTGCACTGGATGTGCACCGGCGAGCCGAGCGTCTGCACGACCCCGTGCGGCGACGGCTTCCTCTCGGGCACCGAGGTCTGCGACGACGGCAACACGGCGAGCGGCGACGGCTGCAACACCGCGTGCAAGCCCGAGCCCGGCTACACCTGCACCGGCATGCCGAGCAAGTGCGTCACGACCTGCGGCGACGGCGTCGCGATCGCGGGCGTCGAGGCCTGCGACGACGGCAACACGGCCAACGGCGACGGCTGCAACGCCGTGTGCAAGGTGGAGCCCGGCTTCACGTGCACGGGCTCCGCGCCCACGACCTGCAAGACGGTCTGCGGCGACGGCTACGCGGCCGGCACCGAGACGTGCGACGTCGGCCCGCCCAAGCCCAACGACGGCTGCGACGACTTCTGCCAGGCCGAGCACGGCTACGTCTGCAACAACTTCCCCAGCGTCTGCGCGACGGTGTGCGGCGACGGCATCGTCGGCGGCGCCGAGCAGTGCGACAACGGCGGCGTCGGCCCGGGCTGCAGCCCGAGCTGCACGATCATCCCCGGCTACACCTGCACGGGCGAGCCGAGCATGTGCATCACCACCTGCGGCGACGGCATCCTCGCCGGTAGCGAGCAGTGCGACGACGGCAACCTCGTGAACGGCGACTGCTGCTCGAACGCTTGCGGCGCCGAGAACGGCTGCGAGGTGGAGGCGAACGACGCCATCCCGACCGCCAACAACTTCACCACCCTGGCGATCGGCACGACGATCAAGGGCACGATCAAGCCCGTCGGCGACCTCGACTACTACGTCATCACCATCCCCGCCGGCCAGACCGCGGTCCTCAACGCGGCGACGCTCGACGGCTTCAACTCCTCGTGCGTCAACTTGACGCAAGACAGTTACCTGACGGTCTACGACGTCAACGGTGTGTCACTCGGCACCGACGACAACAGCGGCCCGGGCAACTGCGCCCAGGTCCAGGTCGTCGGCCTCACGGCGGGCGACTACTTCGTCGAGGTCAAGTCGGGCTCGAACACCCAGTTCAGCTACGCCCTCACGCTCCAGATCCAGATCGTCATCTGCGGCAACGGCACCAAGGAGCCGGGCGAGCAGTGCGACGACGGCAACACGGCCAACGGCGACGGCTGCAGCTCGACGTGCAACTTCGAGGTCGTGACGGAGATCGAGCCGAACAACACCGCGGCGCAGGCCCTGGCGAACCCGATCTTTCCGGCGAACCAGCTCTGGGCGGGCGCGATCACCCCGATCGGCGACAACGACTACTACCGCATCCACCTCAACGCGACGTCGGACCTGCGGATCCAGACGTTCGACGGCAACGGCCCGGGTAGCTGCGTCGGTATCGACACCGTCCTCTACCTCTACGCGCCCAACGGCACGACCCAGCTCGCGACGAACGATGAGGGCGGCATCGCCTCTTGCTCGCTCATCGACTCGAACGTGGTCGCCTCGTTCCCGGGCGCGCGTCACCTCGCTCCGGGCGACTACTACGTGCGCGTCCAGCGGTGGTTCGACAGCGCCGTCATCGGCGCCTACGACGTGGTCGTCACGTACAACGCGGTCTGCGGCAACGGCATCCTCGAGGGCGCCGAGCAGTGCGACGGCGGCGCCAACTGCAGCGCGAACTGCGACATCCTCCCGACCTGCGGCGACAACTTCATCAGCGTCGGCGAGCAGTGCGAGGACGGCAACACGGTGAGCGGCGATGGCTGCTCGTCCACCTGTCAGTTCGAGCCGGGCTACAGCTGCACGACGACGCTGCCCAACGTGTGCACGGCGATCATCAACTGCCCGATGCCCGGTCAGCTCTTCACGTACAACGCGACGGGCCTGCCACTGGCGATCAACGACAACCTCACCACGACGAGCACCATCAACGTGACGGCGGTCGGGACGGTCGTGCAGGCCATCGTCCAGGTCAACATCAACCACACGTGGGACGGGGACCTCAGCCTCACGCTGAAGTCGCCGACGGTGCCGGCCGGGATCGACCTCAGCTCGGGCAACGGGTCGAGCGGTGACAACTACACGAACACGCTCTTCAGCAACAACTGCGCGCCGCTGATCACGTCGGGCACGGCGCCGTTCAGCGGCTGTTACCACCCCGAAGGCACGCTCGCATCGTTCAGCGGTCAGCCCGCGAACGGCACCTGGACGTTCACCGCGGCCGACGGCGCGACGGGCGACACCGGCACGCTGAACTCGGTGCAGCTCACGCTCTGCGTGCAGTGACCTGCTGACTGCCCCGCGGCGCGCCTCGCCTCACCTGGCTTCGAGGCGCGCCCGGGGATCCCCTCCCCTTTCTCGTTCCCCGCGGCACCGCAGTTCGGCATGGACGAGGGCAATGCCCTCGGACTACCCTCGCGCGCGCGCAACGCGCACCGCGGTGATCCACTCCGGGAGTACGACCATGACCGAGCTTCAGAATCGTTGCCTCGATACCTTCCCCGAGTGGCTGCGCACGCTCGCCACCGACGCCGCCGAGCTGGCGGAGATCCTCGCGCGCCCCACCGCTCCCGAGTCGGCGCGTCGCTACGTGACGGGCGGCCTCAACTACCTCTTCAAGTCGCTCGACCTCATCCCCGACGGGATTGAAGACCTCGGCTTCCTCGACGACGCGTTCGTCCTTCGCGTCGCGGCCGATCTCGCGATCCAGGAGTCGCCCGCCATCCGCGAAGAGGCCCCCGTCCTCGCGCGCCTCGCCGGCGACGCCAAGCTCGTGGCCGAGCTCCTGGGCAAGGACTACGCGCGCCTCGAGAGCTACGTGAAGGGCCTGACGAAGGGCGCCGCGCGCGGCCGCTCGGTCGACGACATCCTCGAGAACGACGAGGTCCGCCAGGGCTTCCTCACCGAGGTCGCCGGCTGGGCGTCGAGCTACGCCACGCCGACGTTCACGCGCGACGAGAAGAACCTCGTCAAGCTCCAGTCGTTCCTCAGCGCCAAGCTCCCCAACTGACCACCACGCGCTAGCCCGGGCCCGCGTCCTCTTCGGGCGCGGGCGCGAGCTCGATGGCGATCGCCGTGGGGATCGCCGCCTTGCAGTGGTCGTTGAACATCGACGCGTACGTCATCTCGAACGACGTGTAGCCCTTGGCCATCACGATCACGTTGGTCGCCCCCGTCGTCCACAGGTGACAGACCAGCTTCGGCAAGTGCTCCGGCGGCGGCTTTTTCGGATCGACGTCGCAGATCACGTTCGCCTGATCGATCGTCTTCCATGTCGACGGCTGATCGAGGCTGAACGTCGGCTCCTGGCCCGCCGACCACGACACCGCGACCGTCGTGGTCGGCGGGACGTCGCCGTCCTGGGCCGTGATCGTGAGATTGAACATGGCCTGTGGGCCCATCGGGCAGGCGCCACCTTCGCCGCCCCCGCCGCCGCCCGTCCCGGTCGACGACGTGGTGCCCACCGGAGCACGCGCCGTGCAAGCAGCCATCACGGCCAGAGCGGCGGCAAACACGGTGAACGGAGCGCGCACACCGTCAGCATAGAATTCGGATCCCCAGGAATCCAGCCTCCAGCATGGCGCTGGTGCACCAACGGCCAAAAGAGTGCGTGAGCTGTCCCCCCAGACCAGCCCCGGCGTCACCTCAGGGCGCGGCGGCGAGCCCGCTGACGCTCGCGCCGGACGCGTCGCTGGCGACGAACACGATCTCGACCTGGCCCCCGGCCGGCACGCGCACCGCGGCCTCGCGTTCGCCCAGATAGGCGCGCAGGTTGGCGACGCGGGCGAGCACCGGACCGCCGAGGTGCGCGTCGAAATGCACCAGATCCCGCGTCGAAACGAGGCCGATCGAGTCGTTGGCCTCGGCCGGGAGCGACGCGTCGCCGGCGGTCGCGTCGAGCCCCTCGATCCCGCGGGCCGTGAAGTACACCCGCACCGCGTCGTCGGCGACGACGGCGTACGGCGCCCCCACCTCGGTGATGCCGCGCCAGAACCGCGGATCCTCGACGTCGGCCGCGGAAATCACCGGGTGATCGAAGGCGCGCACCGCGTGGCCGCTCGCGTCGACGCGCGCCAGACCGACGCCGGCGCGCGGGCCGCCCTCGTAGAAGAGCAGCGTCGCGCCGTCGCGATCGATCACGGCGGCCGGCGATCCGATCACGCCTTTTTCCCAGCCCGGCAACGCGGTGAGCGCCGGCGCCGCGTCGCGCGCGAACGTGCGGCCGCCGTCGGTGGAGACGGCCCGGGCGATCGCCGCGCCGCCCGTCGCGAAGTAGAGCTCGACCCGCCCCGCGCGCACGACGGCCGACGGCGCGCCCAGCGACTCGCCGCTCCCCGATCCGAGCACCGGCGTCGGCGGATCCGCCGTCCATCGCCGCCCCTCGACCCGCGCGCGGTACACCGCCGACGTCGGGCTCGCCCCGCCGCTGCGGATCTCGACGAAGGCCACGCTCGCGGCGTCGATCGTCGCCACCTCGGGCTCGTGCAGCTCGCCCAGCACCTGCTCGGCCTCGCACGAATCGTTTGAGCTGCAATGAATTTGCTCGCCGCAGATCTGCGTCACGCAGGTGCCGTCGAGGTCGTCGCAGCGCTCGCCGAAGTGGCATGCGGCGTCGCTGGTGCAGGCCCGCGCGCAGCCGCCGGACGCGCAGCGCTCGCCGGCCGCGCAGTCGGCGTCGGCCGCGCAGATCGTCGTGCAGCGCTTGTCGCGGCAGACGCGCCCCTCGCCGCAGGCCGTGCCGCCCGCGCAGGCCTCGACGATGCAGCGACCGCACACGCAGCGCTCGATCCCGGCGCAGCCCGCGTCGCCCACGCACGCCCGGGCGATCGCGTCGTGGCCCACGCAGACCGCGCCCGCGCCGGTGCTGGCCGACGGCGAGACCACCCGCGCCGAGCCGAGGCAGAGCTCGATCGGCGCCGAGCTCCCGAAATTGCCCACGCCGTCCGACGGCACCGCGCGCTGCTCGCCGCCCGGTCCGCCGAGGCCGCACGCCGCGACGGCCACGGCGATCATCGGCGCCGCCCGCGCCAGGCGCTCGCGCCCCGTCAGCGCCACGCGGCCTCCAGCGTCGCCGCGCCGTGGACGATCGTCCCGCTCGATTCGAAGCGCGCGTACGGCAAGCTCGCGCTCGGCTTCTCCTCCGCGCGCGCCGTCAGCACGTGGAGCTGCGCCGCGATCTCGACGGCCAGATCGACCCCGGCGACGCGCCCCAGGTGATAGCCCCCGCCGACCGCCACCTCGTGCCGGGTCGAGTCCAGAAATGTCGTGAATCCAAGCTGATCTGGCACGGGCGACGGCACGCGCGCGTAGCCGGCGCGCACCGCCCAGCGCCACGCGGCGTCGTCGGGGCTCGGCCGCCGCAGCTCCGCACCGACGCGCGGCGAAACCGTGTCATGAAAGCCTGGCGCGAAAACGAAGGCCGGCCGGAGGCCCGGCGTCGTGCCGAGGTGAACGTCGATCCCCACGTCGGCGCTGGGCGGCGGCGCGGCGCTGTAGACCGCGTACTCGATCGCGCCGAGCAGGCTCAGGCCGCCGCCCACCGCCACGCGCGCGCCGATGTCGATCGTCGTCGGATCGTGGCCAGCCGATCCGCGCACGCGCACCTCGGTCGTCCCGTTGAGCGGGTTGTCGTTGAGCCGGATCGCCACGGCGTTGTCGAGGCGCAGATCGATCGCCGTCGACCCGCGCACCGACGCCGCGAGCACCGCGCGCCCCAGCGCCACGCGCAGACCGAACAGCGGCGCGAAGCGGTACGGGAGCGCCACGTCGAGCCCCGCGTCGGCGAACGTCCCGCCGCCGTCTTGCCCCAGCGTGAACGCCGTCCCCGCGCCGCCGACGCCGAGGCCCGCCGCGACGCCGCCGTCGATCGCCACCGGGCCGACGCGGGCGGCCGCGACGAAGTCGATCGTGGTGCGCCTGAGCGGCGCCTCGTAGAGCACGAACTGCGGCTCGGTCGCGGGGCGAAAGGCGATCGCCGCGAGGTACGGATCGGGCAGGTGCACCGCGAGCGCGGCCCCGATCGTCACGTCGCGGCTCACGCGCCCACCGCCCTGCAGCGCGAGATCGACGCCCGACACGTGGGCGACGCCGAGATCGCGCCCGTTGAAGTCGAGGCCGAGCGCGGCGTAGGCGTAGCCGATCCGCACGCGCGTCCCGGGCTCGGCCGCGAGCGCCGCGTTGACGCGAGGCGCGTCGGCCGCCCCGCCTCCTGCGGTGTCCGCGCGCGCCACCCCGGCGCTGCGCGCGCCCTGACCGAACACCGCCGCGGCGTCGGCGCGCGCCCCCGACACCGCGAAAATCATCGCGAAAAAGCCTGCGACCCCGGCGTGGCTCTTCACAGATCCACCTCGAGGCCGAGCGACCCCGCCCAGAACGCGCCGCCGCCCTCGAGCCGCGGAAAGCCCGGGTTGGCAATCCCCACCGACGGGTTGGTCGCGTCGGGCCCCGCCACGGTGTCCGCGGGGCACGGCAGCGCCGCGCACGCGCTCTTGGCCTGCGATGTCGCGAGCACCACCTGCGTCCCGAGGCCCGCGCCGACGCGGATCGCCCGCACCGAGAGCACATCGTGGAGCGCGAGCGACGCGCCGACGCCGCCGAGGATCTTGTCACCGTCGACCAGGTTGGTGCGGCCCTGCGTCGCGCCCTTCAGCATCGACGGCTCGGCCCCCGCGCCCGCGCGCAGCACGACCTCGGCGCTCGCGCCGATCGCCACGCGGTACGATCCCGCGGCCCGCACGCTCACCACGTCGCGAGCGAACCCCGCAGGCAAATTCGAGGCGATGTCGAGCCCGGGGAGCGACGCGCGCACGCCCGCGAACGGCCCCTCGTACGCCGACCACATCGACCACGTCGCGTCGATCTCGAACGCGGCCGCGCCGAGCTCGAAGCTCGATCCGAGCACCAGCGCCGCCGGATCGAAGAGCGCGCTCTCGGTCCCCACGCTCACGGCGAGCGGGATCCCGGCGATCTCCGCCGTCGTCGTCACCTTCGCGGGCACGGCGAACCGCTGCCGGAACGCGAAGGCGACGCGCGCCTGCTTCGCCAGATCAAAGCGCACCCCCGCGTGGACCGACGCTCGCGTCGTGGCCTCGAGATCCAGGCGCGACTCGGTGGCCCCCGAGGCCCCCGGCTGCACCGACGCCGGCCCGCTCACCCCGCCGAGAACGTTCACGCCGACCCCGATTCCGAGGCGATCGGTGATCTTCACGGCCAGCGCCGGCACCACGGTGAGCCGCTGCGTGCGGTTGTCGTAGTACGGAAAGAGCGGCGCAGCCCCCGGCCGCGCGACCAGGTGCAACAGCCCGCCCGGCAGCAGATACCCGCCAAAACCAAGGCGAATTCGATCCTTGAGCGGCCCTTCCAAAGGCACCGTCACGGCGATAGCGACGGCGATGCCGAAGGGATCGTCGAGGCCGATCGTCTTTCCCTGCGCGGCGAGCGCCGAGATCCCCAGGGTCGGCGCGATCGCGAGCTGCGCGCCGCGCCCGAAGGCCAAGGACCCGGGGTTGTAGAACGCGGCGGTCCCGTCGTCGGCGCGGGCCGCGCGCGCGTTGACCTCGGCCACGCCGGTCGGCCCGAAGCCGAGCACCTCGAACGCGCTCGCCTGCGCCGCGCGCGGGGCGGCGGCGAACACTGCCAGCGCCGCCGCGATTGGCACCCACCGGGCTCTCATGGAGCGAAGTCGGCGCCGAGGCCGCGCCCGTGGGCGATCATCGCGTCTTTGAGGCGGATCGCCGCGCGCGTGCGGTGGAGATCAGCGTGGTACAGCAGGCTGATCGTGTCAGGGATGAACGGCAGCGCCGCGTGCAGCCGCGTCAGCTTCCCCTTCTGCCCGTAGGCCGCGACGCGCCGGGGCAACAGCGACACGCCGATCCCCTCCAGCGTCAGGCTCTTCACGAGCTCGAGATCACCGCACGAGAGCAGCCGCATCGGCAGCAGGCCGAAGGACGCGAGGCGGGCGATCAGATCGTCGCACTGCGGCACGCGCCCCGCGTACACCAGCGGCCCGGCGCGGAGCCGCGCGTGCGCCGCGTCGAGCTCGAACGGCTCGCCGCCGGGCAGCGCCGAGCTCGCGACGAAGACATCCATCGCGTCCTTGAACAGCTCGACCAGCACCAGATCCGGGTGCGGCATCGGGTTCACCACCAGGCCGAAATCCACCTGGCGAGAGATCACCGCCTCGCGCACGGCGGCCGAGGTCGCGTTCCAGAGCGCGAGATCGATCTTCGGCGCGACCTCGAGGAAGCTGCTCATGAACGCCGGGAGAAAATAAGCGCCGAGCGACTCGTGGCAACCGATGGTGAAGCTCCCGACCTCGTCGGTCTCGAGGCCGAGGATCCGCTCCTCGGCGCGCTCGATCAGCGAGAATATCTCGGCCGCGTGGCGCAGCAGCTCGCGCCCGGTGCTCGTCAGCGTCACCCCGCTGCGACCGCGCAGGAGGAGCTTGGTGCCGAGCTGCTCTTCCAGGTGCTGCACGGCGACCGTGAGCGTGGGCTGGCTGATCTTGAGCACGCGCGCCGCGGCCGTGAGGCTCCCGCTCTGCGCGATCGTCTGGAAGTAGCGGAGATGCGAGAGTTCCACGTGACCTGCTCGGCCATAGTCTCGGTCTATGGGGTCGATAAGTCCACCGGCGGTTTTCAGGCCGGGTGCGGCGCCGTAGCTTGAAGGTTCGAGCAGCGTCGCCGGCCACGAAGGCGGCCCACGGCACCGGCGGGGTGTCGACGACGCGGAGAGAGGCCCCGGGAAAGAGGCCTCGAACGGGCGAGCGCGCGCCTCGCAGGGGCGCGTTCGAACGGCGCTGGAAGCGCTTCATTGCCAGGGAGACCATTCATGAGAGAACTTGGGATTAACGGATCTCGCGGCCATCGCCGTGTCCTCCAGAACGTTGCATTGGTGGCCGCGGTGACGGCCTTTGGTGCCGCCTCGTCGGTGGTGGGCTGTGGAGGCGAGAGCACCACGACCTCGGGCGCGGCTACGTCCTCGTCGACGTCGTCCAGCGAAGTGACATCGTCCGCGTCGAGCACGACGGGCGCGGGCGGATCGGGCGGTGCAGCTTCGGCGACGACCACCACCAGCGCTGCCAGCACCTCCAGCACCTCGAGCACCTCCGGCGGCACCGGTGGCTCGGGGGGTGGAGGCCCGGTGTGCGCCACCACCGCGGTCGGGTCCTCGCACGGATCGGCCATCGCGGTTTCGCCCGACGACACGCGCGTCGTCACGGTCAATCGCGACGCCGGCTCGGTCACCATCCTGTCGGCCGACTACACCGGTGGACAGCCCACGATGAAGGTCGTGGCCGAGATCGCGGTCGGCGGCGAGCCGTGGCAGGTCGTCCTCGATGGCTGTGGCCACACGGCCTATGTCGTCCTCCGCAAGGATCAGAAGGTCGTTCGCATCGACGACATCGACGGGGCGACCCCCGTCAAGGGGCCCGAGGCCAGCGTCGGCTCGGAGCCCACCAGCCTCGCGATCACCCCGAACGGCACGAGACTCTATATCTCGAACTGGGTCGATGGCACCCTCTCGGTCATCGATCCGGGCACGATGAAGGTGCTCCCGTCGGTGGATCTCAACCCGATCCTCGCCGCCACCGGCGCGCTGGGCACCGTCACGTCACGCCCCGGGCTCGCCCACCCGCGCGCCCTGGCCATCACCAACAACGGTGACGGGAACGACGGGGACGAGGTGGTCTATGCGACCGAGTGGTTCGCCTCGCGCACCGGGCCCGAGGACGCGACCGGCACCAAGAGCGACGTCAACTGGAAGGGGCTGCTCTACGAGGTCAAGGTCAGCAATGGATCGGCCTCGACGATCGATCTGCCGGCCGTCCTCGATACGGGGTTCAAGGACTCGAAGGCTCAGGTCACGGGGTGCTTCCCCAACCAGGTCGGCTCGATCACGATCTCCAGGGATCCGGGGACGAGCAAGGACTACGCGTACGTCACCAGCACCTGCGCCTCGCCGGTCGGGCCGATTGGCGTCTTCCAGAAGGGGGCCTGCACCACGAGCGCGCAGTGCTCGACGTTCGGTATCGGCTCGACCTGCGCGGCCAACGGGAGCTGCACCGGCTCTTGCCAGACCGACGCGGACTGCGGTAACGGCGCTCCGGCGGGCGCGTGCGTCAACATCGCCCCGGTCGCGGGAGGCTCCTGCGCTCCGATTGCCACCAACGTCAAGACCACCACCCACCCGGCGCTGAGCGTCGTCGATCTCGGGGCCGGCACGGCGACGACTCTCACCCTCGACGACCTCTTCCAGACCAAGGCCGCGGGCGCGGCGCTCCGGGTCCCGCTGCTGCCCACCGACGTCGATTTCATCAACGGTTTCGGCTACATCACTGGCGAAGGCACCGACGCGGTGTTCCGCTTTCAGCCCCAGGGCGGGGTGATCACTGCGAGCGACGTGGGCAGTCCGGCCAACCTCTTCATCAACCTGCGCAAGGACGCGACCGACAAGGCGATCCGCCTCCCGATCGGCGTCGCCACGGCGCACACCGGCAAGGCCTTTGCGTTCGTCGCCAACGACGGCACGCGCGACGTCACGGCGCTCAACCTCTCGGCGCAGGCCATCGCGGGCGATCCCGCGGCCATGGACTTCCGTATCACGTCGAGCTCGGCTCTGCCGGCGGCGGGCTCGCCGGAAGAGGCGGTCCAGCGCGGCAAAGGGTTCTTCAACACCGGGCTCGGCCGCTGGTCGCTCAAGGGCGAGGGCTGGGGCTCGTGCGGAGCGTGCCATATCGACGGCCTCACCGACAACGTGAGCTGGTACTTCGCGCGCGGGCCGCGCCAGACCGTCAGCCTCGATGGCACCTTCGCCTCCAAGGACGGGACCGATCAACGCATCCTCAACTGGACGGCGATCTTCGATGAGGTCGCTGATTTCGAGGGCAACACCCGCGGGATCTCCGGTGGAGTCGGCGCGCTGGTGAGCAAGGTGTCGACGCCGATCGCGGTCACCGATCGGATCAACACGGCGGCCGAGTCGCCGCCGCAGCAGGGGCTCCAGGGCTCCAGCAGCGATATCGCCGATCCGGCCGGGGTGTCGGCTCACCCGCACACGGTGCTGAAGGACTGGCAGGAGATCGAGGCCTGGGTGAAGACGATCCGCTCGCCGCGCAAGCCCAGCACCCTGGTCCAGGCCGACGTCGACGCGGGCAAAGCGCTCTTCAGCAGCGCCGGCGCCGGCAACTGCGTGGGCTGCCACAGCGGTGCGAAGTGGACGATCTCGAGGCGCTTCTACGCGCCGAGCGACACGCTCAACGACAGCTCGGCGGCGCCCGCCGGAGCATCGCTGTCGCTGAAGACGTGGAACACGGCGCTCAATGGCTTCCCGAGCGCGCTCTTTCCGTCGGACCCGGCGGGCCCGAGCTTCGCGACCAGCGCCACGATGCGCTTCGGGCTCGCTCCGGCGGCGGAGCAAATCCAGTGCATTCTCCGGCCGGTGGGGACGATCCTGGCTCCAGTCGCTCCGTCGACGGTGCCTGGCGGCGTCTCGGCTCCGGCGGTCAACGTGCTCGAGCTCCGGCAAGACATGGTGACGGGGGGACAGGGGATCGCGGCGACGGGCCGTGGCTTCAACCCGCCTTCACTCCTCGGCATGTCGGTGGGGGCGCCCTACTTCCACGCGGGCAACGCGCGGACGCTCGAAGAGGGGCTGAGCTCGATGTTCCTCAAGCACCATCAATCGGCGGTGGCGAACGTGTTCAACCCCGACGTGGCCCAGGTGAAGCAGCTCGTGGCCTACATCCTCTCGATTGACGAGGACGAGCCGACCTTCGCCATCCCGGCGAAGGGCAACAGCGGCGGCGATCTCTGCTTCTGAGGTGAGCTGCTCTGGACAGGGGTCAGGCTGGACGCGCTCGCCAGGCACTCTCGCGGGCAGGACAGCGTGATGACGGGGCGGCGCCAGGCTGGGCGCTCGCCCCGTTTCTACCCAGGGCCTCGGGGATCTTGGCCTCTCGAGTCCCGCTCTCGGGGGTATACGAGCCCCTCAGTCGGCACACTCCCTCCCGGAGTTGATCCACTGCGTCGAGGAAGGCGGCTCGCGGGAGGCGCCGACCGGGATCCATTCGTGACATCCCGAGCGGTCGGTCGAGGTGTTACAGTGACCAACACGGCGCTTGACACCCATGGTGATGTAGCGCCCCCCGTTCGCGTTACGTGTGTCGGTCGGCCTCTCGACCCATTCCAAGGCGTCGGCGAGGCAGCCACTCTGGCACTCGTCACCGTCGTGGCAGACCTTGCCGCCGTCCTTCGTCCGACAGGCGCACCTCTCGTGATCGTTCATGCCATAGCGGCCCCAGTGGCCATCGCACTCCGCGCACGCGGCGCGCTCTCTTCGATTGTCGATATCGACTGTCATCGTGGGGAGTCGATCCGTGTAATTCTCCGCGATTGTGCCAAGGACGATCTCGTAGACTCCGGAGAACTGGACGGTCAGCTCGTCCACGCGCGAGCTCCGCGGGGTAACCGGCGGTCTTGGCGCATACCGAACGGGCTTTTCCGCGATTGCGTCGACACGGTGAAGGGTGAGCGGCTCGAACACCACGCTCTCGTTCGTGCAGTTCACCAGCTCGATGGCGATCGTCGCGCGGCAATCACGATGCGCGAGATGACACTTGAGCTCCCCTCCCGCGGCGCGCGCGAACACTCCGGTCGGGTAGCCGTCACAAGGCGCCGAGCTGGAGGAGGGAGCGAGCTCCCGTCGCACGCCCGGTGCTTCAGGCGGAGCCGGCGCGGAGGTGACGCGAACGATGGTTTGCGCCCGGAGGCAGGCAGCGGGGACGCCTCGCGCGCGCTCGGGCCGCTTCGTCGCACGGAACAAAACGCAAAAAGCCCAGACGAATTAACGTCCGGGCTTCGTGCGCGGGATCCAGCCTGCAAGCAGGCGGGGTTCTTCCATAAGAAAATCCCGGCGGCGTCCTACTCTCCCACTAGGTCGCCCTAGCAGTACCATCGGCTCCAAGGAGCTTAACTTCCGAGTTCGGGATGGGATCGGGTGTAGCCTCCTCGATATCACCACCGGAAACTTGTAGAGTGCCTCG
>JANYGI010000113.1 GCA_025362495.1 Byssovorax sp.
GCGTCGCCGGCGAGGCTGAGGAACACCGACTCGAGCTCGCGCTCGCCGCGCCCGACCTGGAGAATGCCGATCCCGGCCTCGACCAGCGCCTTGCACAGCGCCTCGCGCACGTCGTGATCGGCGTCGACCCGCAGCGTGACGACGCGCTCGCCCCGCTCGGCCGCGGGGAGATGCTTGATCGCCGCCACGCCCTTCAGGCCCTCGGCGATCTCGCGCACGCGCGCCTCGATCGTCTCGGTATTTGCCGCGGATCCGCGCACCGTGATCTCGAGGCGCACGCCGCTCTGCAGCCGCGCGATCAGCTCGGCCTCGGTCCCGGCGGCGGCGATCTCGCCGCCCTTGATCACCAGGATGCGGTCACACGTCTCGCTGATCTCCGAGAGGATGTGGCTCGACAGCAGGATGGTGTGCTTGCCCTTGAGCCCGCGGAGCAGCTCGCGCATCTCGACGATCTGCACGGGATCGAGCCCGGTTATCGGCTCGTCGAGCACCAGCAGCCGCGGCTTGTGCACGATGGCCTGGGCGATCCCCACCCGCTGCTTGAAGCCGTGCGACAGGGACGCGATCGGATCATCGGCGACGTCGGTGAGCTGGGTCTGCGCCAGCGCCTCGGGCACTTGCTTCTCGGCCTGCGCGCGCGAGAGGCCGCGGAGCTGCGCCGCGAAGAGCAGATACCCGCGCACCGTCATCTCCGGGTAGAGCGGCGGCGTGTCCGGCAGGTAGCCGATGCGCGCGCGCACCTCGTGCGGATGCTCGACGACGTCGAGCCCGTCGATGGTCACCGTGCCCGACGAGGGCAGCAGATCGCACGCGAGGATGCGCAGCGTCGTCGTCTTGCCCGCGCCGTTGAGGCCGAGCAGCCCGACGATCTCCCCGTCGGCGATGGAGCAGGAGAGCGGACCGACGGCCTTGCGGTCGCCATAGAATTTGTAGAGCTCGTTGATCTCGATCACGGTGGGCCCAGGTTTCGAGGAAGAGCAGCGCCTGCGGTGGAGGCAGGCGGGCGCCTTATACCAGGAACCCGGTGGATTCATTCCCCGTCGAAGGGCGATTTGCCAAATTCTACCGAGCGGATTCGACCGCGGCGGATGACGTACATCCCCGACGCATCTCACGGCGACCGACTCGACAACGAACCAGAGCATCGCGCAACGCAGACGCGCTCCAGCGCTCCCGCCGCGAGGCCACCGGTCTCGAGAATCGTTGCCCGGATCTTCGAGAAGCTCCTCACCGATCTGGAGGCCTTGCGGCCAGTCCAGACCAAGATCGATCGCGAGGTGGCGACCCAGGAAGCGCGCGTGTGGTCTGGTGACGACGTGCTCAACGTGCACCTCGACGAGACGAAGAAAGAGGACCTCGTCGAGATCGGCACCGACTAGAGCGCTCCGCCGTACAAGCAGCTCTTCGGCAGCCAGGCGCCGAGCGAGCTGCGACGTTTTTTGATGGGTGAGCAGCTCTCGGCCATGCGCACCTGGCCGGCGATCCTCGCGCAGACATCGAACCCGAAGCTCCAGAAGATCGGGGCGCGGATCACGCAGGCGGTGCAGCAGGCGGATCAGATCCTGGCCGCGCTCGCGGCGGTGAAGGCGGCGCAGAGCACGTTCGCGCTGGGGACGCGCGCGGCGTTCGCGCAGGCGTGCAACGCGGCGCGCGGGGCGGCGTTCGGGAAGCTGCTGGAGATCGCCAAGGATCCGGCGAGCGGGCCCTTGCCCGACGATTTCGTCGATCGCTTCTTCCGGCGCGACACGAGCGCGCGGGCGCCTCGGCTGGAGGATCTGGACCGGACGATCGCGCGGCTCTCGGATCGCGTCGCCAAGGTGACCGCGCAGCGCGACGAGCTCGCGGGGCGGCAAGCGAGGGCGCTGCGGTCGCGGCAGGAGGCGGAGCTGGCGACGAAGCAGGCGCGGCTCGCGGCGAAGAAGAAGGAAGCCGACGACGCGGCGGCGGAGGTCGCCGCGCTGGAAGCGGCGATGGGAAAGGCGAAGTAGGGGGCGCGGAGCGGAGCCGGGCGGCGCGATGAGGGGGTCGCTCGGCAACGTTCCGTGGACGCGGTTCTGGATCCCGCGGGATACGGCGCCTGCGCTTGGCGACGGTGGCTACCTCGTCGATCCCGAGAGCGACCACGGCAAGGCAGCCAACGCGCATGCGAGGACGCTGGAGCAGCTCGACGAGACGCCATGCGTGGCGTTGCGCGGGGAGCCGGGGATCGGGAAGTCGTAGGTGATCGACGCGTACCGCGAGAGCGCGCGCGTCGGTGCCGGCGAAGTCGTCGATCTCGACTTTCGCGTGGACCACGAGCTGAAAGAGAAGCTCTTCGCGACGCGCGCGTTCACGCGATGGAGCGATGGCGCGTCACCTCTGATGCTCCTCATCGACAGCCTCGACGGGCACCCGCTGGGCGGCGATTGACCTCGATCTCATCTTCGTGAAGTCCTCGACGAGCTGCGCTCCATCTCCGCCGCGCGCTGAGCGGCCGGCGGCGGCAGCGCGCGCGGTGGATCCGGGGCTGGCGGCCGATCTCGCGATCCTGCGCGCACGATCAACACACCTGGAGCCCCGCGGCCGGACCGGCGATGGAGGCCGCAGCGAGGGTGTTCGCCGCCATCCACTTCGAGGGCATGACGACCGCCGAGGTCCTGCGGCTCATCGGTCCTCCGATGTCCAGAGATCCGGGTGATGCCGTGTGGCACTACTGCTATCACAACGGCGAAATGGGCGTCGTGCGCTGGTTCCACATCGCCGATGGGCGCGTCACCAGCGTGCAGACCGTGATGACGCAGTAGCGGTGTCGTACCCGCGGCCGCGCCGCGCGGAGAAGCGGTGAGTCGACGACGAGAACTCGTGGCCGCACAGTCCCCTTCGACCCGGATCTGGAGCGCCTCGCGCCGCTACCGGGCGACGGATGCGCGCCGCGGCGAGGCGCTGCGGCGGCTGACCTTCGCGCGAGCCGGCGGCTTCGCCCGAGGCTTGCGCAGCGCAGCCGCCACATCCTCCGCTGAACGCGTACCCACGATCTCGAGCAGACGCTGAAGCGCCGCTTGATCACTGACGCGCTGAACCGCGGCCGTCAGAGCGGCCGGCGGCGCCCCGAATCGGGCTTTGTAGACCACGAGCACGGCCTTCGAGAGCCCCTCGCCCTGGCCTTCCCCGCGGCCTTCCTCGCGGCCTTCCTCGCGGCCCTTCTGGTGCAGATCCTCGAGGTACTTGTCGATTTCCTTCGTGGTCATCAGAAACTCCCGATCGATCGTGGTCTGCTTCGCCGGGTCGGCGGGGATCTCGAGCCGCAACCGTACCAGAATCGGCAGCGCCAGGCGACGCTCGGGCGCATCGGACGGAAGGGCCCGCACCTCCGCGATCGCTCGCGAGAGTGTCTGACCCGCGCCCATCAGTCGAACGAGCAGCGTGGCGCGCGTCTTCGGCAGCTCGCTGATGACCACGAGCAGCGTCCGCGTCAGCGTGGGTCCGTCGTAGATCCCGGGGCTCCGACGCGAGCGGCGAAAGCGGAACCCGAGCAGCGCGGCCGACGGGCGGCCCGAGCAGAGGATCCATTGCATCGGTGCCTCGGGGCGAGGCGTGCGCCGCGCGAGCTCCCGGCAAAAGAGGCGATGCTTCGCGACGCAGTCGGCGACCAGCTCGCCCGACGGCGTGCGATGAAACGGCTCCAGCGTGCAGCTCGTCCGCGCGATACGACCCAGCAAGCCCAGGGGCGCGAGTGCTCTCTTCGGCGCGCGTCCAGCATGCGGGACGAACCACACGTCGATGCGCAGAGCATCCGGTGTGACCTCCGCTTCGGTCTCCACGCGCCCCGCCGGCGAAAGCCCCTCGCGCGCCAATCGCTTGACGAATTGATCGAACCTGTTGTGCACGGACAGCCATCCTCGCATGAGCGAGAGCCACGTCAAGAAGGATAGGTGAGCGCGAGCCGGGTATTGATTGCGGCACCGCATTGGCTCGCTGCGAGCCGTGCGCCAGCAGGGATCGAGTCCTCGCGGCCGCCCGAAATTCGACACCCTGGAGGGCGCCTCGCTTGCGTGGACTCGGCATCATGATCTCTCCGCGCGCTGGCCTCGCCGCTCTGGCTCTCACCTTGATCACCCGTGCTGCTCAGGCGCAAACGCTGCCTCCGGCTGCTCCGCCCGGCCCGCCGGCGCCTCCTCCGGCCGCCGCCCAGGCGCCGCTCGGCTATGCACCGCCGCCTGCCGGCTACGCGCCTCCGCCCGATGGTTACGCACTGCCCCCGGGCTACGCCTACGCGCCGCCGCCGGGCTACGCGTATGCGCCGCCGCCGGGCTACCAGTATCGGCCGCTCGTGAACGGGCCCGAGACGTTGCCTTACCAGGATGGCTATCCCATCCCGGACGGCTACCGCCCCGGGACGCGCCGCCGAACGGGGTTGATCATCGCCGGCGCCGCCACGTTTGGCGCCGTCTACGCGCTCAACGTCCTCGGCGCGTCCGCCGGCGGCGACAACGGGGCGCTCTTCGTACCGGTGGTCGGCCCGTTCATCGAGCTCGGCCACCTCAACGCATCTCCGCTCACCCCTCTCGCGGGCATCTTTCTGGTCCTCGACGGCCTCGCGCAGACCGCCGGAGTCGCGATGTTGATCGGCGGCATCGCGAGCACGAAGCCGGTGCTGGTGCGGCAGGACGTGGCGAAGACGACCGTGCGGATCACCCCGCTGACGATGGGATACGCCGGCACGGCCCCGGGGATCGGCCTCGTCGGCACGATGTGAGCGGCGCGATCCCCGGTCGCCAACGGGCCTAGATCAGCGGCACGTCCTGATACTCTGCCAGCGGGAGCTTCTCGGCGGCGAGTACGTGATTGGCCGCCTCGAAGCCGGAGTTGGCCGCGGCCTCCATGCCAATCGTGCCCTTCGACGTCCAGTCGCCCGCCAGGAACACGCCCTTGCCGACGTCGCGGTCCTCGGGCTTCTTGGAGAACTGCCCCTTGGACCACTTCGTGTAAAGGTGCTTCCCCTCGCGGTGCAGCTCGGCCTTCTCCACCGTCATGCCCACCACCTCGGGGAACAGGCGATCGAGATCTCTCTTGATCTCCGCCACGAGAGCGTCCTTGTCGGCGTCGACGCCTCCGGCGAGCATGTCGGCGTGGCCGACCTCGCAGCGGATCACGGTCTTGTCGCCGGCGAAATCCGGCCAAAACTGCGAGAGATCCGTCACCACGCTGAAGCTCCAGTGCTCGCGGCTGCACCCGAGCTCGCGATCGTCGGCCGACTGCTTCACCTTGCCCGACAGACGAAGCACCACCGTGATGACGGGGCTGACGGGCTGAAGCTCGGTCCAGGGCGCCGTCACCCAGGGCACCAGGGTCTTTGCCACCCACGGTGACGAGGCCAGGATCACGTGATCGGCCTCGATCGACTCGGCCCCTTCCGGCGTCGTGAAATCGATCCGCGTCCGCTTCGCGGGGACCTCGCGATCGATCGATTTCACCAGGGCATTCAGGGTGATCTGCACGCCGAGCCTCTCCAGCTTCCGCGTCATCGGGCGGGCGAAGAGCTCCGACAGATCGCCCGCGGGGAGCTGGTAGGCGAGGCCGTCAGGCTGGTTGATCAGCAAACGATGCTTGCCGGCAAACAGCGCTCCCGACTGCTCCTGGACGAAGAGGTTGGTGAGGCCGAGCGAGGCCGCGTTCCAGGTCATCGCGCCGACGTCCGAGTAGCCGAGTCCAGTGCCCAGCTCGAAGCTCGATTGCTTGTCGAGCTCCTTGTACTCGCTGAACGGCGTCTCCATCAGCTTGAAGGCCGCCCAGGCGAGCCGGATCCGCTCCCAGTACGTGAGCCAGGGGATCTGCAGCATCGAGGGCAGCGTCGCGAGCACCACCGGCAGGTTCGGCGACTGCTTCAGCGTGACGCGGCGCCCGTAGGGATCGCAGATCGTCCAGCCGGGGACGCGCGAGAGGCCCGGCATCTTGCTCGTCGGGTTGGCGTCGTCGTCGGCGCGCAGCTCGTCGATCATCCCGAGGATCGTGCGGTAGTAATTGAAGAAGACGTGGCTCCCGTGCTCGACGATGAAGCCGTTGACGTTGAACGCGCGCGCCTGTCCGCCGGTCTCGCTCTCGGCTTCGAGCACCCGGACGCGAAACCTACCTCCGTGCTCCCGGCCCCGCTTCACGAGCTGGTACGCCGCGGTGAGCCCCGAGATACCACCGCCGATGATGACCACGTCCTTCGGTTTCATTTTCGTGAGCGCCTCGCGTGTTGCTGGGCGCCTACCATGCCCCGGACGGCGCCCCGGGGTCCATCGGGTTCCACTCCGGGGGCGCCGGGCGGCTCGGGGAGGCTCAAGTCTCGGGTGAACCCACCGAGCTTCTCCAGGTGATCCCGGGAGCCGACCGCGTGGACGAAGCGACGCTGGCGAGCCTCGATGAAGCCTGCCGCGTTCGCCCGGCGGATCTCGCGCACCTCGCCGTGCTCCGCGAGACGCTCTCGGTCCTCAACGACGCCGGGGCCAGCGCCGGCCGGATCGCCGAGTGCATCGAGCGGTTCCCCGCGCTCAAGGCCCGCGTTCAGCGCCGCCACCATCGGGGTGATCCGCGCGGGCAGCGGCCCTCGCTCGCGGTGCACCTCGCGCGCCTCGGCAACCGCGAGTTCGAGCGCCTCCTGCTCGAGCTCCTCGAAGATCTGACGATGCTCCGCGGCGAGCTCGACGAGGCCGCAGAGCAGCGAGCCTCGATGGCGCCGGGGCCCGCGCCGTCGACGCCACCGGCGTCGCCCGCGCGGTCCACGCCGCCCGGGCCGCCCCCTTCGGTGACGCCCCGACCACGCTGACGGTCCGGGGCGGAGCGCCCTCGCGATGTCCACACCGCGTGTCCCGGCGACCACAGGAATTTCGTAGCGATGCGCGCTTCGCCTGGCTTGCGGCCGCGGCATCCCTGTTGCTCAGTGCGCGCCTGAATGGCGATCAAGAACCGGCTCCGCTTCCGCCTCGCACCGCTCGTCGTCACCGTGATCGCGACGAGCATGGCCTGCATCCAGGGCGCGCGGGCGCCCATCGTCGAGCCCAGAGGCACCCTGGCGCCCGACGGCCAGGAGGCCGGCCTCGCCGTCCCCGAGGGGCCGTTCGGCGTCGTCTTCGGCTCGCCAAAGGGCGCGACGATCGATCCGAGCGAGGTGACGCTGGTCTTCAATCGACCGATGCGCGCGCTCGACACCGCCGAGAACCAGGCGGCGCCGCCGGTGATCATCAAGCCGGCCATCGCCGGTCGCTGGAACTGGGTCGGCACCTCGGGCATCCAGTTCGTCCCCGAGGGGCGCGAGCTCCCCCGCGCCACCGAGTTCACCGTCGAGGTCCCCGCCGGGACCAGGTCGCTCGACGGCTCGGCGATGCCGAAACCCTACGTTTTACGGTTCTCCACGGTCCGACCGAAGCTGCTGTCGATCAGCCCGAGCGGCAACTACGGAGGTGACGCGATCGAGCCCGCCGCGGCGTTCACGCTCCGCTTCAACCAGCCCGTCGACGACGCCGAGGTCGCGCGCACGCTGTCGATCGTGGTCGGTGATCCCCCGGTGCGCGTGGCCTTCGACGTGAAGCGCCCCGATCCGAAGAACGAGCAGCTCGTCCAGCTCGTGCCCCGCGCGAAGCTCCCGCTCGCGTCGCCCGTGCAGGTCTCCGCCGACGGATCTCTCCGCGGTCGCGAGGGCCCGCTCGCGGCGAACGAGCCCCGCAACGAGTCGTTCTCGACCTACGGGCCGCTCGCGTTCAAGCGGGTGATCTGCTCCGACGACACGCCCCACAAGCGCTGCGCGTCCGACGACGGCTTCACGATCGAGCTCACGAACCCGGTCAAGATCAAGGAGATCAAGCGCGCGCTCAAGATCGAGCCGGCCATCGCGGTGCGCTGGCCGCGCTGGTTCGACGACGACGACGTGACCCAGACGATCCAGGTGTGGGGCCGCTTCGTCCCGGGCCGCACCTACCACGCGAGGCTCGCCGCGGCGTCGATCAAGGACGTGCACGGGCAGCCGCTCGCGCGCGAGATGAACGAGACGGTGGCCTTCGACGACTACTGGCCGACGGCCGACATCGGCGTGCGCGGATCGCTGTTCGACGCCGCCTCGCGCCGCCCGATCCCGGTGGCCTCGGTCAACGTCAAGACGCTCGAGCTCGTCACGGCGCCGCTCGACGAGAAGACGATCCTCGATCATCACGACGGCAAGCCGCTGCGCTTCCGGGACCTCGGCGCCCTGCCCGGCGCGAAGACCTCGACGCTTCACCCCGCCGCCGCGATCAACTCGCCGGCGACGCATCCCGTCGATCCCGCCGAGGTGCTCGGCGGCAAGGACCGGCGCGGCCCGATGATGATCGGGATCTCCTACAATTCACGCCCGGGGACGCCGGCGGCGCGCACCACCGAGTCGACGTCGGAGGTCGCGATCACCGATCTGGCGATCAGCGCCAAGGTGTCGCCGCACGGGTCGCTGGTGTGGATCACGCGGCTCTCGACCGGCGCGCCGGTCGCGGGCGCCACGGTGAGCATCGCGCGGCCGGACGGGCCCCATCTCGTCGACGTGACCACCGACGCCGACGGCTTCGCGCCGATCCCCGAGAGCGCGTTCGTCCCGAGCGCGTCGGTCGAGAAGGCGGTGATCTTCGCGCGCCTCGGCGACGACTGGGCCTATCACCGCGTCAACCAGACGGTCGACGGCTACCGCTTCGGCGTCTACGCCGACCTCTCGCCCGAGCACCCGTTCGGGATGATCTTCTCGGATCGCGGGATCTATCGGCCCGGCGACACCGTCCGGCTCAAGGGCATCTTCCGCGACGAGGCCCGGAGCGGCACCACCACGCCCGCCGGGCGCTCCGTCGATCTCGACGTCGAGAGCTCGGACGGCCAGCCGTTGACGAAGCTCACGATCCCGCTGAGCGCCTTCGGGACGCTCTCGGCCGACGTGAAGATCCCCGACTCGGGGCGCCTCGGGAGCTACCGCGTGCAGGCGCACGTGCAGGGCAGCGCGCGCGGCTACCCCGACGTCGGCGCCGACTTCGAGGTCGCCGAGTACCGCGCGGCCGAGTTCAAGGCCTCGGTGCAGAGCGATCACCCGTCGTACATCCGCGGCGACAGCGCGAGCTGGACGGCGCGCGGCGACTACCTCTTCGGCGCGCCGATGAGCGGCGCCGACGTCCACCTCGACGTGACGCGGAGCGAGACGTACTTCTCGCCGCCCGGCTTCGATGGCTTCACCACCGACGACGGCGCGTACCAGTCCGGCGTCCCCGAGGCGTCGCAGCGGCAGTACCAGGTGCAGACGGCCAGGGCGAAGCTCGATCCGAAGGGCGCCGCCACGCTCGCGGCTCCGCTGGCGATGCCCGGGCAGCGCGGCCCCGAGCTCGTGACGTGCGAGGCCGACATCACCGATCTGTCGCGCCAGATGATCTCGGCGAGCACCAGCGCGATCGTCCACCCGGGCGAGTTCTACGTGGCCCTCGACGGCGGCGCGGATCTCTTCCTCAAGCCCGGCGATCCCGCGAAGCCGCGCGTCCTCGCGGTCGATCCGAAGGGCGCCAAGATCCCGGGCGTCGCCGTGAAGATCGATCTCGTGCAGCGCAAGTGGACGGTGGCGAAGCAGGCCGTCGGCGGCGGCTTCCGCACCCAGAGCAGCCTCGTCGACAGCGTGCTCGCGAGCTGCACCGTCACCACGGGCAGCGATCCGGCGAGCTGCTCGCTGCTACCCCCGAGCGCGGGCTACTACCTCCTCCACGCCACGGCGATCGATCGCCGCAAGAACCCGCTCGGATCGTCGGTCGGCATCTACGTGACCGGCGACGTCGGCGAGACGAGCTGGGGCGACAACGACAAGCAGGCCGTGGATCTCGTCGCCGATCGCAAGAGCTACGAGATCGGCCAGACGGCGCACATCCTGGTGAAATCGCCCTTCAAGACGGCCGACGCGCTCGTCACGGTGGAGCGCTCGGGGATCTACACGCAGCGGCGCGTGACGCTCTCGGGCCCGATGCCGACCATCGACGTGCCCGTGACCGGCGACCTCCGCCCCAACGCGTTCGTGTCGGTGCTGCTGGTCCGCGGGCGCACCAAGGCCGCGCCCGAGAAGGCCGACAAGGCCGACGTCGGGGCCCCCGCGTTCCGCCTGGGCTACGCGCCGATCCCGGTGAACCCCGAGGCGCGACGCCTGACGATCGCCTTGAAACCAAGCAAGAACGAGCTCGGGCCGGGCGACACGGTCGACGTCGATCTCGACGTGAAGGATCGCGCGGGCAAGCCGGCGCGCGCCGAGATCACGCTCTACGCCGTCGACGAGGGCGTGCTCTCGCTCATCGGCTACAAGACGCCGGATCCGATCCCGATCTTCGGCGCGCCCCGCTCGCTCAAGGTGACGACGGGCGAGTCGCGCACCGAGCTCGCGAAGCTGCTCAACCCGTTCGCGGCGCTCGGCCTCGACAAGGGGCTCGAGGGCGGCGGCGGCGGCGAGGGCGGCGTGCGCAAGGATTTCAAGGCCAGCGCGTACTTCAACCCGTCGCTCGTCACCGACGCGGCGGGCCACGCGCACGCCAGCTTCAAGCTGCCCGACAACCTGACGACGTTCCGGATCATGGCCGTCGCCGCGGCCGAGGACGATCGCTTCGGCTACGCGCAGGATCGCGTGACGGTGAGCCGCCCGCTGATGGCGCGGCCGGCGTTCCCGCGCTTCGTGCGCGTCGGCGACAAGCTCGACGCCGGCATCATGATCACCTCGAAGGGCTTACCGAAAGCGAAGATCGACGTCACCGCCACGGTCGACGGGCTGACGCTCGAGGGCGACGCCAGCAAGTCGATCGATCTCGACGCCAACAGCTCGGCCGAGGTCCGCTTCGCGCTGGCGGCGCCCCGCGTCGGCAAGGCCAAGATCCGCTTCAAGATCAAGGGCGCCGGCGCCGAGGACAGCGTCGAGATCACCCGCGACGTGAAGGTGCCGATGGTGCTCGAGGCCGTCGCGCTCTACGGCGACACCACCAAGGCCAGCGGCGAGAAGCTCGGCGATCTCTCGGCGATCCGCGACGACGTCGGCGGGCTCGACGTCAGCCTCTCGTCGACCGCGCTGGTCGGCCTTAACAGCGGCCTGGAGCAGCTCGTCCAGTACCCCTACGGCTGCACCGAGCAGCTCGTGAGCCGCCTCGTGCCGCTCTTGCCGCTGCGCGATCTCGCGCGCGACTACCACGCGGATCTGCCGAAGGATCTCGATCCGGTGATCACCAAGGCCATCACCGACATCCTCTCGCACCAGCGCGGCGACGGCGGCTTCGGCTTCTGGGCCGAGTCGACCACCGCCAACCCCTGGGTCACGGCGTACGCGCTCTGGGGGCTCTCCACGGCAAAGCGGCACAAGGTCGTCGTGCCCGAGCGCGCCATCGCCGACGCGACGTCGTACCTGCGCCGAGAGCTGCCGGAGATGTGGAAGAACAACAGCGCGACGCTCCTGGCGAGCGGGCCGTTCATCCTCGACGTGCTCGCCGAGAACGGCGAGCCGGATCCGGGCAACGTCGGCAAGCTCTTCGATCGCCGCGAGGATCTCCCGCTCTTCGCGCGCGCGCAGCTCCTTCACGCCATGGTCCTCTCGAAGAGCGACGCCGCGCAGATCGAGAAGCTCACCGCCGAGATCGAGGGCCACGTTCGCCTCGACGCCAACACCGCGAAGGCCGTCGCCAACGAGGGCGATCGCTACGCCGTGCTGATGGACTCCGAGGCGCGGACCTCGGCCCTGGTGCTGCGCGGGCTGATCGCGGCGCGCCCGTCGCACCCGCTCGGCTCCAAGCTGGCGATGGGCCTCCTCGCGGTCCGCCGCGGCGGCACCTGGCGCAACACGCAGGAGACGGCGTGGTCGCTCCTCGCGCTCGACGACTACCGGAAGGCGCAGGAGAAGGTCGAGCCGGACTTCACGGCGCACGTGTTCCTCGGCGAGGCCGAGCTCTACAGGGCTGCGTTTCACGGCAAATCACTCGAGAACCCGAAGACCTCGGTCCCCACCGCGGGCCTCGTCGCCGGGAGCGGCGCGGTGCTCTCGTTCGACGTCGAGGGGCAGGGGAGGCTCTTCTACGAGGCGCGCCTCCGCTACGCGACGAGGGCGCTCCCGCAGAAGGGAATGGATCGCGGGTTCTTCATCAAGAAAACGCTGCGCGCCGTGACCACCGAGGGCCTGGAAAGCGCGCTGAAGATCGTCCCCGAGACGGGCCTGACGGCGTTCAAGGGCGGCGATCTCATCCTCGCCGACGTCGTCGTCGTCACGCCGTCGCCGCGCGAGATCGTCGTCATCGACGATCCGCTCCCAGCCGGCTTCGAGGCCGTCGACGCGCACCTCGCGACGACCGGCGCGCGCTACGACGTGGACTCGGCCGACGCGCGATCGGGCGGCGACGACGAGGACGACGACGCCGACAAGCGCGCCGCCGGCGGCATGTACGGAGCGAGCAGCTTCCTCCGCGAGATCCGCGACGACCGCGTGCTCTTCTTCGTCGATCACCTCTCGGCGGGCATGTTCCGTTATCGCTACCTCGCGCGCGCCACGACCAACGGATCGTTCGTCCTCCCGCCGACCAAGGTGGAAGAGATGTACACGCCCGAGGTCTTCGGCCGCACCGGCGCGAGCCAGATCACGATCACCCCGCGCTGAACGCGATCCATCCACGAGAACGAGCATGAAGGTGGAGGCGAGCCGGGTCCGTCGCGCGCTCGCCTTCTGTTGGTCGCGCGCCGGCAAGCGCGCGCTCCTCGCGCTCGCGGCGCTCCTCGTCGCGCCGTGGGTCGCGCTCGTCGTCGCTGCCGCGTTCACCTCGCTGCCGCCCGAGCTCGCCGAAGGCAAGGCCGCGAGCACGGGCGCGGTGCTGCGCGATCGCCACGGGGTCGTCCTCCGCGAGCTCCGCGCCGACGACGGCGCCCGCGCCCGGTGGGTGCCGCTCGACGCCTCCGGCGATCGCATCGCCCGCGCGGTGATTGCCGCGGAAGATCGCCGCTTCTACCTGCACCCGGGCGTCGATCCGTTCGCCATGATCCGCGCCGCCGGGCAGGCCGTCGCCCATCGGCGGATCGTCTCCGGCGCGTCGACGCTCACGCAGCAGCTCGCGCGCGCGCTCGTGAAGCGGCCGCGCACCCTCCGCGGCAAGTTCGGCGAGGCGGCGCTGGCGCTGCGGATCGAGTGGTCGCTGAGCAAGCGCGAGATCCTCGAGCAGTACGTCAACCGCGTCAGCTTCGGCCCGGGGCTCCGCGGGATCGAGGCCGCGAGCCGCTTCTACTTCGACAAGCCCTCGGTCGATCTCTCGCTCGCCGAGGCCGCGGCGCTCGCGGGGATCCCGCGCGGACCTTCCGTCTACGATCCGAAGCGCGGCACCGGGCGCCTCCAGCGGCGCCGCGATCGCGTCCTCGAGCGCCTCGCGGATGCCGGCCTCGCCACGCGCGCCGACGTGCAGCAAGCGCAGCGCGAGCCGCTGGTGATCGCGCCCGCGGGCGGCGGATCGGGCGCCCCGCACCTCGTCCGCGGCCTGATGTCCGGCGCCCTCGACGAGGCCCTCGGGCCGCTGCGCAACCGCACGTCCGAGCTCACGCTCACCGTCGATCGCGGCCTCCAGCGCGAGATCGAGGTCCTCGCGCAGCAGACGGTCAAGGGCCTCGCCTCGCGCCACGTCACCGCCGCGGCGGTCGTCGTCCTCGACAACGCGAGCGGCGAGATCCTCGCGTACGTCGGCTCGCCCGACATCGAGGACGAAGCGCACCTCGGCCACAACGACGGCGTCCTCGCGCTCCGACAGCCGGGCTCGGCGCTCAAGCCGTTCGTCTACCAGCTGGCGATGGAGCGCCTCGGGTACACGGCCGCGACGGTGCTCCCCGACGTCGAGCTCTACCTGCCCACGCGCGACGGCGACTACCACCCGAACAACTACGACGGGCGATTTCACGGCCCGGTGCGCGCGCGCGAGGCCCTCGCCAACTCGTACAACGTGCCCGCGGTGATCACCGCCGACGCGGTCGGCCCGGGGCGCGTGCTCGATCGTTTCCACGACCTCGGCATGCGCTCGCTCACCGACGACGCCGAGCACTACGGCGCGGCGATCGCCCTCGGCGACGGCGAGGTGCGCCTGCTCGATCTCGCGAACGCCTACGCCACGCTGGCCCGCGGCGGCGTGTGGAGATCGATCGTCGCGGTGAAGAGCGCGCTCGCGAAAGACGGCGCCCCGCTCGCGCTCCCGCCGCGAGAGAGCCGCCGCGTGATGGACGAGCCCACCTCGTTCGTGATCACCGACATCCTCGCCGACCGCGCCGCGCGGATCTCCTCGTTCGGCGAGGGCAACGTCCTCGAGCTCCCGTTCCCGGTCGCCGCGAAGACGGGCACGTCGAAGGGCTACCGCGACAACCTCACCGTCGGCTTCACGCCCGACGTCACCGTCGCCGTCTGGGTCGGCAACTTCGACGGCTCGCCGATGGAAGGCGTCAGCGGCGTCAGCGGCGCGGGCCCGCTCTTCCACGGCGCGATGCTCGCCGCGGCGCGCGCGCGGCCCGTCGCCGAATTCACGCGTCCGGTAGGGCAAATCGAGGAGATCCAGGTCTGCTCGCTCTCGGGCGAGCGCCCCGGCCCCGGCTGCGATCACCGCCGTCAGGAGATCTTCGCGCGCGGGGCAGAGCGCTCCACCGCCCCCACGGCCACCTGCTCGATGCACGAGCGCGTGCTCATCGACAAGCGCAACGGCCTCCGCGCCGGCAGCACGTGCCCGCGCGCCGAGGTCGAGGAGCGCACCTTCGAAACGTTCGACGCCCGCCTCGCCGCGTGGGCTCGCACCGCCGGCCGGAACCTCGCGCCGGATCGTCGATCGCCGCTCTGCCCCGGCGCCAACGAGCCCTCGCCCTCGCCGGTGCGCGGCAGCCTTCGCCTCGCGTACCCGCCCGAGGGAGCGCTCTTCGCCATCGATCCCGGCGCCGCGAGCCGCCAGTCGATCCGCCTCCGCGCCGACGTGCCGCCCCAGGTGCGCGAGGTCCGCTTCGTCGTCGATGGCGTCCCGCGCGTCGCGGCCTCGCCCTTCGCGATCGACTGGACGCTCGCGCCGGGCCACCACCGGGTCCGCGTCGAGGCCGACGGCCTCGGCGGCGACGAGGTCGAGATCACCGTCGAGTGATCCCGGGCCTCGCCTCCGGCGACATCACTTCTTCTTCGGAGCCACCTTCGGAGCGGGCTTGGCGATCGGCGCCTTGGCGGGAGGTGCCTTGGCGCCGGGCTTTCCTGCCGGCTTCGGCAGCTCGGAAGGCACGGCCTCTCCCGGCTGCGGCGGCGCGACGGGCGGGTGAGCGAGCTTCACCTTCTCCAGATCCGCGCGCGAAGGCGCCGTCTTCGGCACCGTCACCGCCTTGATCCCGTGCTTCACGGCCTCTTCGCAGCCGAGCGCCACGCCGGTGTCGACGCCGTCGATGCGCATGATCTTGAACTCCACGCGCCGGTTCTTCTCGCGCGCGGGCTCGCTCTCGCCGGGATCGATCTGGCAGTGGCTCCCGTAGCCCTGGGCGTGCATCCGCCGCTTGTCGACGCTGCGCTTTCCCAGTGCGTCGAGCACGGCCTGAGCGCGGCTCTTCGTCAGCTGCGCGTTGCTCGCGTCGGTCCCGACCTTGTCGGCGTGGCCGGCGACCTCGAGATACTCGATCTGCGGATGATCGTTGATGACGTAGGCGATCTCGTCGAGCAGGCCCTGCGAGGCCGGCTCGATCGTGGCCTTGCCGAAGGCGAAGAGGATCTTCTCGTTGATCTTCACCTCGGTCTTCGTGACTTGCACGCGAGGCGCCTTGTCGGGACAGCCATCTTCGTCCTCGAAGCCGTTCTTCGTCTCGGGCTCGTTGGGGCATTTGTCGGCGTCGCCGAGGATGCCATCGCCGTCGGGATCCGGTGATTTGCAGCCATCTTTCGGATCGGGCTGCAAGCCGTCTTCCTTCTCGTTCGGGCAGCGATCGGCGTCGCCGACGATGCCGTCGCCGTCGGGATCGGTCGATTTGCAGCCATCCTTCGGATCGGGCGGCAGCCCGTCTTCCTTCTCGAGCAGGCACTTGTCGGTGCCGTCGTCGGGGATCCCGTCGCCGTCGGCGTCGGCCGGCGGCTTCGGTGGCTCGGCGGCCGGCGGGGCCTTGGCCGGGGGGGGCTCGCAGCCGAGCGTGAGCCACGCGAACGGCGCGGCGAGGAGCAAGATCGCCGCGTGGCGGAGGATGCGGTGTCGAGGCCCGGATCGGAGAGCAGTAGGATTCGCCATGTCACTCCTTGGCTATTCAGCCTTTCGGCAGTCGTACCCGACCTGACGCGCGCGCGTCGAGGAATGATCACGACCGCGTGCGCCGCGGCACGCCCGCACGCCGACCCTGGAAAAGTATCACCAGGTCGTCGCGTGGTTTCCTGCTCCGGTGCGAACGTGGATTGACCGCTCTCGAAATCGCGCGACGGTGCCAGTCGAGCGAGGGATCCCGCAGACGCCTTCTCTCCGACGGAGCGCCGCGGCGCCGACGGCGAGCGCCTGTTTGCCCGGCATGCGCGACATCGCGACCACCTCGACCGTGACGCCGCACGGCGTCGGCCCGACCCGCCGCCGCGATTACCTCGAGAAAGCTGGCGCGCGCGGCGAGCGCCGATGATAACTTCGCCCTGTGCTCGCCTCCTCCGCGCGCTCGCTCCTCGGCGGTAGCGCGCTCTGCCTCGTCCTCCTCGCGGCGCCTCACCTGGCCTTCGCGCAGGCGCCCCCGCCTCCCGCGGCGGCCGAGCCTCCGCCGGTGCCGCCCGCGCCCGGGCCATTGCCTGTCGTTCCCCCGGTGGTCCTCGCGCCGCCGGCGCCGCCCCCGCCTCAACCGGTGATCGTTCAGGAGATCATGCCGGGTCTGACGCCGTCGCGCCCTGCCGCTCCCGAGGACCCCGCGGACGAAGCCCCGCAGCTCACGATGCCGCGGCCACCGGATCTCCGCGACACGGCGCCTTATTTCCCCGTCAATTTCGCGCTGCTCCACCCGCTCAGCAGCAACGGCGGTATCCCCGATCTCCGCACCAACGTGGCCCTCGGCGTCATCCTCGATCGCGTCGGCTACGTCGATGGCTTCCAGGTCGCCGCCGTCAGCTCGATCACCCGCGATCTCCACGGATTCCAGCTCGGCGCGGCCGATCTCGTCGACGGCGCGTCCGACGGGGTCCAGCTCGGCGGCGTCTTCGCGTTTGGCGACGGTCCGTTCCGCGGCGCGCAGATCGCAGGCTTCCTGAGCTGGGCCGACTCGTCGCTCTCCGGACTCCAGCTCTCGGGGCTCATCAACCGCAGCACCAAAGCGGTCGAGGGCGCCCAGATCGCCGGCCTCACCAACTGGTCCAACGACGCCTTCACGGGCCTACAGCTCTCCGGCGCGCTCAACCAGGCCAAGGGGTACGCCCGCGGCGTCCAGCTCACGGGCGGCATCAACGCGGCGTATGGCAACCTCGACGGCGTGCAGATTGGCACGTTCAACATCGGCAAGGTCCGCGGCCTCCAGCTCGGCCTCATCAACATCTCGGCCGACACCGAGGGCACGCAGATCGGCGTCATCAACATCGCGCGCCGCTCGCAGGGCCTCCAGGTCGGCGTCGTCAACATCACCGACGCCCTCAAGGGCGAGTCGCTCGGCATCGCGAGCCTGCCGCGGGAAGGCGGCATTCACCTCATGCTCTGGGGCAGCAACAGCCTGTCGGGCAACCTCGGGGTGAAGTTCGGCAGCAAGGTGGTCTACAGCATCCTTTCGGGCGTCCTGTCCCGGGAAAACAAGCAGAACATCTACGGCGGCGGCATCACCATGGGCGTCCACGTCCCGATCTTCCCGAGCCAGATCGACGGGCTCGCGATCTCGGGCGACGTCGGCGGGTATCGTGTGGTCCGCGATCCCGCGCCGAACACCCGCCACGACGAGGTCTACAAGGGGCGAGTCCTGCTCTCGTACGAGATCGTCAAGCACTTCTCCTTCTTCGCGGGCGGCGGGGTGAAGATCGGTGTGCGCGGCGACGACAAGCTCGCTGTCACGCCGGGGCCGGAGATCTGCGGCGGCCTCGAGCTCTGACGGGACCGCCGTGCTGCGCCTTTCGTCGGCCCACGGTCGCACGGAAGAACTGTTGCCTTCGCGCGCGGGGTCGAGGTCTGATCCACGCGCTTGACAACGTATAAGCTGCGGCTTATACGTTGCGCATGCAGAGCGCAGTCGTGGCCGAGGACAAGGTCTTCCAGGCGCTGGCGGACCCCAGCCGCCGGGCGATCTTCGAGTCGCTCACGCGCGGCGAAGCTGCAGTGAAGGACCTCACCGCGCGCTTCGACATCTCGCAGCCGGCCATCTCCCAGCACCTCGCCGCGTTGAAAGACGCTGGCCTGGTGAAAGGCCGTCGCGAGGGGCGCTGTGTTTATTACAAGGTGGAACCGCGAGGGATGAAGCCGCTCCTCGACTGGATAGCGCACTACCGCGCCTTCTGGACGGAGCACGTCGATCGCCTCGAACAGCTGCTGGAGAAGATGGACGAATGACTGTCATCGACAGGACCGAACAAGCGCAGAACGAAGCCCTCTCGTTCGAATTCGAGCTGCATCACCTGCCGGAGAAGGTGTGGCGCGCGCTCACCGATCCGGCGCTGCTCGCCGAGTGGCTCCTTCCCGTCGTCGGTCTGCAGCTCGCTCCGGGGGCGGCGTTCGCCTTCAAGACGCAGCCGCAGCCCGGCTGGGACGGCAGCGTCGATTGCCAGTTCGTCGAGATCGAAGCGCAGCGGAAGCTCAGCTACACGTGGCGCGTCGGCGCCATGGACACCCTGGTGACGTTCACGCTCACGCCCACCGCGTCGGGGACGCGCCTGTCTCTCGTGCACTCGGGCTTCAAGCCGGACCAGAAGCAGAACTTCGGCGGCGCGCGCTACGGCTGGAAGCTGATGGGCGGGCGCCTCGTCGATCTGTTCGCGAAGAGGGCCTGAAGCCGCCGCGGCGCCGCGCCGGGGCGAGATCGCGTTTCCACTGTCCGGAGCACCATGTCCCCCTCCCACTCTTCCTCCGCATCCGATAGCCCGGGCTCCATCCAGGTCCGGGGCGCCCGCGAGAACAACCTCAAAAACATCTCCGTCGACATCCCTCGACGGAAGATCACCGTGTTCACCGGGGTCTCGGGCTCGGGGAAATCGTCGCTGGTGTTCGACACCATCGCCGCGGAATCGCATCGCCTCCTCAACGAGACGTTCTCGACCTTCGTGCAGAATTTCTTGCCGCGCTACGCCCAGCCCGACGTCGACGTGCTGGCCAACCTCTCCACGGCGATCCTCGTCGACCAGCAACGCCTCGGCGGGAACCCGCGCTCGACGCTGGGCACGGCGACTGACCTCTACACGCTGCTGCGCGTCCTGTTTTCCCGCCTCGGGAAGCCCGCTGTGCCGCACGCGCTGGCGCTCTCGTTCAACGATCCCACCGGCATGTGCCCCGAGTGCGAGGGGCTCGGTCGCGGGGCCCGGATCGACGTCGACGCGCTGGTGGACAGGAAGAAATCCCTCGAAGAGGGCCCGATCCGTTTCCCGACGTTCAATGTGGGTGGCTACCACCTGAACACCTTCGTCAAGTCGGGCTTCTTCGACGTGAAGAAGCCGCTCGCGAAGTACACGAAAGACGAGCTACACAATCTCCTTCATCGCAACGACTCGAAGGTCAAGGTCAACGCACAGGGGCTGAAGATCAACTCGGGCTACGAAGGCGTCGTCCCGAAATTCAAGCGCCTTTACCTGACCAAAGACGCCGAGAAGCTGCCGGCGAACCTTCGCGAGTCGTTCGAACGGATCGTGACCTCCGGGCCGTGCGGCGCGTGCGATGGAACGCGCCTGTCGGAGCTCGCGCGCGCCTGCCGCATCGACGGCAAGAACATCGCAGACTGCTCGGCGATGCAGATCAGCGAGCTCGCGGCGTTCATCCATGCGCTCCGTGCGCCGAGCGTCGCTCCGCTGCTGGCTCGCCTGGCCGAGAGGCTCGATCACCTCGTCGAGATCGGGCTCGGCTATCTGAGCCTGAGCCGCGAGACCGCGACGCTGTCCGGTGGAGAATCGCAGCGGGTGAAGATGGTGCGCCACCTGTCGTCGAGCCTGACGGAGACGCTCTACATCTTCGACGAGCCGACGATCGGCCTGCACCCGCACGACATCCAGCGGCTCAACACCACTCTCCTCCGGCTGCGTGACGCGGGCAATACCGTGCTCGTCGTGGAGCACAAGCCGCAGGTGATGGCGATCGCCGATCACCTGATCGATCTCGGGCCGGGCGCCGGAAAGGCCGGAGGGACGGTGGTGTTCGAGGGCTCGTTCGCCGGCCTCCAGAAGAGTGACACTCTCACCGGAAAGCACCTGGCGAGGCTCGAGGCGCTGAAAGAAAAGCCGCGCAAAGGGAAGGGGCATCTCGTGATCGAGAACGCCACGCTCAACAACCTCCACGACGTCACCGTGAAGATCCCGAGAGGCGTCCTCACGGCCGTCACCGGCGTCGCGGGCAGCGGGAAGAGCTCGCTCATCCATGGTAGCCTCGCCGGGCGCTACCCGGATGCGGTGTTCGTCGATCAAGCGCTGGCGGCCGGATCGCGGCGATCCAACCTGGCCACGTACTCGGGGATGGCGGACGCGGTCCGGAAGGCGTTTGCGACGGCCAACAAGGTCGAGCCCGCGCTCTTCAGCGCGAACTCCAGGGGGGCTTGCGCGGCCTGCGAGGGGCTGGGCGTGCTGTATACCGATCTGCAGCACCTCGACCCGGTCGCGATTCGCTGCGAGACGTGCGAGGGCCGCTGCTTCACCGACGCGGTCCTGGCGTTGACGCTTCGCGGGAAGAACATCAACGACGTGTTGAACCTCGCGGTGATCGACGCGCTGTCGTACTTCACGGAAAAATCGGTCCTCGCGACGCTGAAGGCGCTGCGAGACGTCGGGCTCGGGTACATCGCGCTCGGGCAAAGGCTCAACACCCTCTCGGGCGGCGAACGTCAACGCCTGAAGCTGGCGGCAGAGCTCGAGAAGCCGTCGCCGATCGTGGTCCTCGACGAGCCGACGACGGGCTTGCACATGGCCGACGTGGCGACGCTGCTCGCGCTCCTCGACACGATGGTCGACAATGGGACCACGTTGATCGTGATCGAGCACAACCTCGACGTGATCGCGCGCGCCGACTGGATCATCGACATGGGCCCGGGCGCCGGCGCCGAAGGCGGCAACGTGGTGTTCGAGGGGACGCCGCGCGACCTGCTGAGAGCGAGCAAGTCGCTGACGGCGAAGCACCTCGCGGCGCGCCTCGGATGAACCCGCCGTCCTCGGACTCACTCCGGCACGACCGCGAAAACCGCGATATGACGGCCAGATCCGCGGCGATCATGGCGTCGCGGCGGGCGCCTTCGCTCGCTCGACGATGACGCCCGCCTCGTAGCCGAGGCTCGCGGCCGCGAGCTCGCGTCGCAGCGCCGACAGCGCCGCGCGCTTCACCTCGACGCTGCGATCGGCCGCGGACTTCACCACCACGCGCCAGGTCTCCGCGCCGCCGACCACGTCGATCGGCCCCTCGACCGTGGGATCTTCGAGGATGACGCCGGCCATCCCGTCGTGCGCCTCGAGCCGCGCCGCCACGCCCTGGAGCACGGCGAGGATCTTCTCTTCCGGCACGAGCGGCCCGAACGATGCGTCGATCGCCACGCGGTTGAAGCCGTGGGTCCGGTTCGCGACGTTGCTGATGTTGCTGTTGGGGATGAAGTAGGCCGTGCCCCCGGCGTCGCGCAGCACCGTGATTCGCAGCGTCATCTGCTCGACCGTGCCGGTGATCCCGGCGATGGTCACGGTGTCGCCGACGCTGAACTGGTTCTCGAAGAGGATGAAGAACCCCGAGAAGAAATCCTTCACGATCGACTGCGCGCCGAAGCCGACCGCGACGCCGGCGATCCCCGCGCCGGCGAGGAGCGGCGCCACCGAGATGCCGATCACGCCGAGCACCACGGCGATCGTCCCGAGCCAGATCACCGCGCGCGCGACGCTCCCGGTGACGCGGGTGAGGGTCTCGACCCGCTGCTGCTCCTCGGCCTGCGACTCGTCGAAGACCGCCGCGCGCCGCGTGGCTCGCCGCATCACGAAGCGCTCGATCAGCGGGACGAGCCGCAGCGCGAGCATCGCGACGACGAGCGCGACGATCACGCGGGCGACGCCGAGGAGCACGGTCAACGCCGCGGGGCTCACCGTGACGCCGAGGACGTGGAGCGGCGCCGGCTGGGCCGAGGCGAGGAGGAGCGAATGGAGCGTGACCGGCATGACGCCCGCGAAGGTGCGCGCGAGGCCGCGGAGAGGTCAAGCGCCACCGCGCTGGCGCGGAGCCGACGGCCGCCGTTCCTCGCGACGGACGGCGCCCGGGGAACGATCTTGACGGGGGCGACCATTCGGTTGCGTCGGCGCGCGCTGCGCCCTACTCTCGGAATTTCGCCGCGTAATCCTTACCGCAAGGTCTGCTTTGTCCAAGCCTTCCGCCGACGCCGTCGAAGCGGGCACCCTCCTCGCCGGGCGCTATCGCGTCCTGCGCCCGCTCGGCCGCGGCGGCATGGGCGCGGTCTACCTCGTCCAGCACCTCCACACGGATCAGCAGCTCGCGCTCAAGGTCCTGCACGCGACGATCGTGACCGACGAGCTCGCGCTCACGCGCTTCCGCCGCGAGGCGCGCGCGCCGGCCCGGGTCAACAGCGATCACGTCGTGCAAGTGACGGACGCCGACGTCGCGCCCGAGCTCGGCGGCGTGCCTTTTCTGGTGATGGAATGGCTGCGCGGTCGCGACCTCGAAGAGGTCGGCGGCGAGCGCACCGCGCTCCCTCCGGCCGACGTCGTGCTCTACCTGCGCCAGACCGCGCGCGCGCTCGACAAGGCTCACGTGCTCGGCATCATTCACCGCGATCTCAAGCCCGAGAACCTCTTCCTGACCACGCGCGACGACGGCACGCCCTGCGTGAAGATCCTCGACTTCGGCATCGCCAAGCTCAAGGAAACGGGCGACGAGGGGGCGCACCTCAAGGCGACGGGCACGGGTCAGATCTTCGGGACGCCGCTCTACATGTCGCCCGAGCAAACCAAGGCCGAGCTCGACAAGGTCGGGCCGCAGACCGACATCTGGGCGCTCGGGATCATCGCCCACCGGCTGCTCACGGGGACCGAGCCGTGGAACGCGCCGACGCTCACCGCGCTGATCTCGCAGATCGCGTTCCTGCCGCTCCCGGTGCCGAGCGAGCACGGCCACGATCTCGGCCCCGGGTTCGACGCCTGGTTCGCCCGCTGCTGCGCGCGCGAGCCGCAAGATCGCTTTCCCACGGCCGGCGAAGCGATCGCCGAGCTCGGGCGCGCGCTCGGCGTCGGCGAGGACAGCGCGCGCATGTCGCTCCCTGTCGCGAGCGCGTCGACGGTGGTCCGCCCGCCGCGCGACGACTCGGCGCGCACCGCGTTCTCGGCCACGGCGCCCGCCCCGAGCGCGATCACGGCCGACGCCGCCGAGACGACGACGCCGCCGCGCGCGGCCCCTTCGATCAAGCTCGTCGTCGCCGGCGCGGGGCTGATGATCGCGCTCGGCGTGGTCGGGATCCTCGCGTACGCCTCGTCGCGCCCCACGGCCGCGGCCATCGCCCCGCCCGACGCGACGGTCGCCCGCGCCACCGTCACGACCGCGACGCCGGGGACGATCGTCACGCCCAGCAGCGCCGCGCCTTTGGTGTCGACGACGCCCAGCGCGAGCGCCCCACCGGAGACGAAGCGGCCGCCGCTGGTGCGGCCCGGGCCCGATCCGCTCACCACGGTCCATCACGCGCCGACCGTCACCGCGACGCCGCCGCCGCCGCCGCCGCCGGCGATCACCGCGCCTCCTCCTCCGCCGCCGCCGAGCGATCCGCTCGGCTCGAGGCACTGACCCCTTGCCGATCCGGTTCCAACGAATGAAGCGCTGTTTGCCACCCGCCGCCGCGCTCGTCGCGCTCTCGGTGATCGCCACGATCGCCGGGCCCGCGCGGGCCGACGACAACGCGGCGGCCGAGGCCCTCTTCCAGCAAGCGAAGACGCTCACCGAGCAGCAGCGCTACGACGAGGCGTGCCCGAAGTTCGCGGCCAGCTACAAGCTCGACAAGGCGCTCGGCACGCTGCTCAACCTCGCCGATTGCGAGGAGCACATCAACCACGTCGCCTCGGCGTGGGCCCACTGGGGCGAGGCCGTCGAGCTCGCGCAGAAGTCGGGCGACGCGCGCGCCGCGTTCGCGAGCGGCCACCGCGACGCGCTCGTGAAGCGGCTGCCCACGCTCGTCCTCGACGTCACCGCGCCGAGCAGCACGCTCGAGGTCTACCGCGACGGCGTGAAGATCGATCCCGCGGCCTACGGCGTGCCGCTCCCGAGCGATCCGGGCGGCCACGTCGTCACCGTGCGCCGCGGCGCCGAGGTGATCGCCGAGCGGCGCGTCGTCGTGCGCGAAGGCGAGACCGGCAGCGTGCCGCTCGATCTCGCCGCGATCGAGAGGGCCGCGCCCGCGGTCGTCGCCGGGTCTGGCTACGAGGCTCCGCCGAGCGGGCTCCGCACGGGCGGCTTCGTGCTCACCGGCGTCGGCCTCGCCACGGTGCTCGCGGCGGGCGGCCTCGAGATCGCCGCGATCATCAACAAATCGGCGGCCGACGCGCCGGACTCCTGCGTCGCCAATCACTGCACGCCGGCCGGGATCGTCACCGCGCGGCGCGCCAACACCTTCGCGACGGCGGGCCAGTGGATCGGTATCGGAGGTATCCTGATGACGGCGGTGGGGGTGAGCCTGATCATCGCCTCTCCGAGCCGGAAGGCGCCGCCCCGCGCCGCGCCGCCGGTCACGGTCGGTGGCTGGCTCGTGCCCGGGAGCGGTGGAGTCACGCTCGAAGGGGCCTTGTGACGGTCCGCCGTCTTCTCCTGGCGTTCGCCGCGCTCACCGGCGCTCTCGGGCTCCAGGCGAGCTGCGTCGCCGTGTTCGGCGTCGACGAGGCGAGCCTCCACGACGTCGTCATCGACATGTGCAAATGCGACGCCCTCCAGGGCCTCGACGGCTGCGTCGCCAGGCTCACCGAGCGCCTCGATGGCGCCGGCGGGGCCGCCCAGCAGGCCTGGCTCGCGCAGTACGTCGACCGGTGCACCGAGTGCAGCGACGTGCTGCCCTGCCTCTCGGAGAGCCCGACCTGCACCCTCAGCGCGTGCAAGATCGACGCGGAGTGTTGCCAGACGAACCCCGCCGGGCCGACGACGTGCAAGGGTGGCGCGTGCAAGGAGTGCAGCGTGGCCTCGTGCACCGTGGACGCGGACTGTTGCCCCACGGGCGACGCCGGAAAGGTGAAGTGTGTCGTCGGCTTCTGCACTTGATGGTAGCGCCGCGCGCCGCCGGCGCCGGGCCACGCGGAGCGTCGCGGCCTTCGGGCTCGCGGTCAGCCTCGCGCTCGGGCTCGCGAGCTGCACTGCCGTGCTCGGGCTCGACTCCTACGGTAACGCCGCCGACGAGATGTGCAGCCTCCTCGACCGCTGCTACGGGCCGGCCGACTACGCCGGGTGTCGACCGATCCTCGAAGGCCGCCTCGACGCCGCCGACTCCTCGCTCCGGCACGACTGGCTCGACACGTTCACGAACTTCGATTGCCTCGACAGCTGCAGCGCGGGGCGCCACTGCCTCAACATCGCTCCGCTCTGCGTGTCGTCGGGCTCGTGCCTGCACCGGCAAGACTGCTGTGGGTTCCTCGACGGCAACGCGGCCTGCCTCGACAACACCTGCTGCCGGACCCGGGGCTCCACGTGCAGCACCGAGACCGACTGCTGCCCTGGCAGCGATGGTTGCCAGAACGGCATCTGCGGCGGCGTGGCCTGCCTCGACGCCGGCACGCGGTGCGAGGCCAGCAACGAGTGCTGCACCAGGATCTGCAAGCGCGGCGAGTGCTCGGAGACCATCTGCGAGGACGACAAGGCCGCTTGCGACGTCGATCAAGACTGCTGCAACAAGCACTGCGATCCCGGTACCAAGGTCTGCACGACACCGCCGGTGTGCGCGCCGGTCGACGGCGTATGCGCCGCGGAGACCGACTGTTGCGACGGTAACCCCTGCGTCCTGAAATCAGGGACCCTCGCCGGAACGTGCCAGAAGTCGACGTGCTATCGCCTCGACATCGACTGTTCGGACGACACCGCGTGCTGCAGCGGGCACTGCGATCCTGTCAAGTCGCTGTGCGCCCCGGCCTGCGTGGCGGAGACCGGCGGCTGCTCCGACGACGCCGATTGCTGCGCGGGCGCGTGCAACGCCGGGGTCTGCGCGGGCACGTGCTCGACCACGTACTGCACCAAGAGCGCCGATTGCTGCAGCAAATCGTGCATCGACAGCGTCTGCGCGGCGAAATGCAACACACCCACGGTTCACCCCACCTGCGCCCTCGGCGGGCCGCTCGCGGGCGATCCGGGGGCCAGCGCGTGCGTCTCCACCATCTGCACGGCCGATCCCTTCTGCTGCTGCGGCGCCTGGGACGACGCCTGTGTCATCGCCGCGGTGGCCCATAAAAACCTCTGTACCGACGTATGCAACTGAACCCTTGGTGATGGGAGCTTCACTTATGCGACGATATCTCGGCCTTTCATTGACATGCGCGGCGGTGACGTACCTCGCGCTGGGGTGCCAGGTGACGGGGAGCGTCCCCGGCGCGGGCGGCAGCGCCAGCACGGGCACGGGCCTGGGCGGGGAGCTCAGCAGCTCTGCGAGCGGGGGCCTGTCGGCGGGGGCCGGGGGCGGCACGACGGCCGGGGGCAACACCGCCGCCGTGAGCATCGCCGATCCCAAGGATACGAGCTGCATGCCCGGCGGTCTGCCGCCGCCTCCCGTGTCCCTCTCGGTCGCGCGGGCGCGGTCGACGGTCTCGGCGACGCAGCTGCGCGGCATCCTCACGGGCTCGCCGCAGCCGACGATCCCGCTGCCGAGCCTCGTCCACGGGGCCGAGCTGCTCTCGTATTTCCACATCGACTATCCGCTGCCCAACGTCGGCCAGGTCGACGGCCCGCTGGCGATCGTGACCGAGCTCGTGCCCACCGCCGTCTCCGGGCAGCTCGTGCTCCAGATTGGCGTGCAGGCGCCCAAGCCCACCGTGCACCGCGATCACACCGTGTTGACGGTCCTCGTCGACACGTCGAAGTCGATGGAAGGCGAGGCGATGAAGCGCGCCAACGCCGCGGTGCTGGCCATGGCGTCGAGCCTCGGCACCGGCGACGTGCTCAACCTCGTGACCACGAACGAGGGCGCCATGCCCGTCCACCGCGTGGCCGCGAGCGACGGCGATCCGGCCCTGTTTCAGCTCGATCCGCCGCTCACGATCGGCGGGCTCGGGAACCTCGAGGGCGGGCTCGACCTCGCGTACAAGGCGGCGCTGGCGGCCGATAGCTACGCGGCGGATGGCATCAACCGCGTCGTCGTCGTCACCGACGGCGGCGGGCTCGCGACGTCGACCGAGATCGAGCTCGCCAGCTCTCACTGGTCGGGCGAAGGCATCCAGCTCGTCGGCGTCGGGGTGGGCTCCGCGGTGGGCTACCGTCGCGAGCTGCTCGACGCCGTCACCATCGCCGGCCACGGCGCCAACCTCTACCTCGACAGCGTCGCCGAGGCCGACGTCGCGCTCCACCAGCGCTTCGACGAGGTCATGGACGAGGCCGCGGGCGATCTCATCGTCGCCTTTCAGCTCCCCGCGATGTTCGACGTCGTCAACGCCAACGACGCCGGCGCGCTCCTCACCGAGGGCGACCTCGTGACCTCGGATCTCGGCCGCGGTCGATCGATGGTGTTCCGCCACGCCGTCACCGCGTGCTCCGGCCTCGACACGAAGGGGCTCGACAAGATCATGATCAGCGTCACGGCGAGCTGGAAGCAGCGGGGCAAGCCCGATCGGCAGATGACGACGGCGACGATCTCGGTCCTCGAGGCGATGAAGGATCCGGGATCGTACGCGGTCCTCAAGACCTCGGCCGTCGAGGCGTACGCGAGCGCGCTGGCGTCGCTCCAGGTGACGCGCTTCCAGGACGCGTGCACCAAGCTCGGCCTCGCGCGCGCGCGCCTGCAGCTCGAGCCGAACGCCGCCACCGATCACGATCTCGACGCGATCCTCGCGCAGATCAAGGCTCACCCGGTGATGGCGCAGAAGACCTGCCCGTGACGTTTCAGCGCGGCGGGGCGCTCGCCCAGCGCCAGCCCTTGCAGCTCGATCCGGGCACCATCGTGCCCAGCCGGGCGACGAATCTGGCGATGGCATCGTCGAGGTTCGACCCCGAATAATCCATCTTGAGGCGGGCCACCGAGCGGTGCAGCGGGACCGAGAACAGGGTGCCCGAGATGCCGATCTCGCCGAATTCGGCGCCGCGTCCGCGCGCGCCGCGAGGGGGTTGTCCGGCGCGCGTGCGCGCTCCGCGTCCCGGCTGCGGGATGCCGCCCGGGCCGAGCGCCGAGGCGTCGTCCACGCCCTTCGACAGCGCCGTGTGGCCGTTGATCGTCACGACGAGGATCATCGCGCCTTCGGCCGACGGGGCGAGGCGCTCGAGCAGCTCTTCGGTGATGCCCTCATCGCGCACCGACTCGTCGATGCTCGCGGCGAGCTCGGCGTGGTCGATCGAGAGGCGGTCGTCGTAGCCTGGCTCGCAGGCTTTGTCGCCGAGCGCGGTCGAGAGCGGCGGACCGAGCTTGAGCCACGACTCGCGGCTCATGCGCCCTTCGTGGAAGACACCGAAGATCGAGATCGTCGTCTTCCCCGGCGTGAAATCGGGCTCGTACCTGGCGTGAAAGTCCGCGCTGCCTTCGGCGCACGACGTCGTCGCCATCATCACCGCGAGTCCGGGCCACAGCCGGGGAGAGATCATCCTATTTTTTCCCTGCTCCCGGCGCGGGCGCGGCAGACGCGGCTCCCGGCGGGGCCGGGGAGACTACGTCCACTTCGAGCCCCTCCGCCAGACGCTCGCTCGGGTTGCTGATCACGCGATCGTCCGGGCCCACACCTTCGGCGACGCCGAGATCCGCGCCGTAATCGCCCTCGATCACGATCTTCTGGCGGCGGACCCGCTGATCGGGGCCGACGACGAGCACGGCCGTACCCTCGGCGCCGAGCACGAGCGCGCTCGCGGGGATCAGCAGCGGCGGATGAATCGCCGCGAGGTGGAGGCTCGCCTGCGCGTACATCCCGGGGAGCAGCGCGTGATCGGCGTTGGGCACCTCGATCTCGGTCTGCATGGTGCGCGTCGACGGATCGAGCGCGCCGGTCGCGCGGGTGATCTTCCCCGGGAAATTGCGGCCCGGGTACTCGCGCACCGTCACCTGCGCGTCCTCGCCCACCCGCACCGCCGGCGCGTACGTCTGCGGCACCGACACGAACACGCGCAGCGTGTCGACGTCGGCGACCTTGAACATCGCCTGGCCCGCGCCGTTGCCGGCCGTGACCAGCGCGCCGACCTCGATCGTGCGCGAGGTGATCGTGCCCGCGAACGGCGCCGTCACCCTGGCGAAGACCAGCTGCTCGAGCAGGCGCTTCACCGTGGCCTGGCGGCTGCGGATCGTGGCCTCGGCGCTGCGGACGCCGTTCTCGCCGGCGTCGAAGCTCGACTTTTTCAGATCGAGATCCTGCTGCGACGAGAGGCCCTGCGTCACCAGCGTGCTCGATCGACCGAGGCTCGTGCGGGCGAACTCGCGCGCCGTCCTGGCCTGCGCGAGCGCCGCCTCTGCCTCGGCCAGCGAGGCCTGCGCCTGGAGCAAATCCTGCTGAATTTCCGGCGTTTCGAGCTCGGCCAGGAGCTGCCCCTCGGTGACTTTGTCGCCGATGTCGACGAGGCGCCGCTTCACGTAGCCGCTGGCGCGCGCGAAGACGGTGGTCTCGCGGCGAGGCTCGACGCTGCCCGGCAGCGACGCCGCCTGACCGACGGCGACCGTGCGCGGCTTCGCGGCGTTGACGCGCGCGCGGGCCTCCGAGGCCGCGGCCGTCTCCACGCCGAGCGCGTGCGAGCGGTGCAGCCGCGGCAGCAGGCCGACGAGGAACAGCACCGTCAGCACCCCGGTCACCGCGAACGCGACCGCGGCGATGGTGCGGCGCTTCGGCGTGGGCGCCTCGGGCAGGACGATGTGCTCGTCGTCGTGGGCGGGCGCGCTCGCGCCGCCCGGCGCGCGAAAGGGGACGACGGGATCGTTCGAGTGATCAGACGGCATTGAGCTGCTCGATTTCTTCGGCCGAACTGGCCTTTTGTGCCTTCACTCGCAGCGCGCTGTAGACGACGGGGACGAAGAAGAGCGTGGAGATGGTGGCCACCATCAGGCCGCCGATCACGGCGCGGCCGAGCGGCGCGTTCTGCTCGCCGCCCTCGCCGAGGCCGAGCGACATCGGCAGCATGCCGATCACCATCGCCAGGGCCGTCATCACCACGGGCCGGAGCCGCGTCATCCCGGCGGCGAGCGCGGCGTCGTGGGCCGAGAGCCCGAGCTTCCGCTGATCGTTGGCGAAGGTGATCATCAGGATGCTGTTCGCCGTGGCGACGCCGATGCTCATGATCGCGCCCATGAGCGAGGGCACGCTCAGCGTCGTGCCGGTGACGAAGAGCATCCACACGATGCCCGAGAGCGCGCCGGGGAGCGCCATCAAGATGATCAGCGGATCGAGCCACGACTGGAAGTTCACGACCATCAGCAGGTACACCAGGCCGACCGCGAAGATCAGGCCGTAGCCAAGGCCGCGGAACGAGGAGCTCATGCTCTCGACCTGACCGCGCACCACGATGGTGCTGCCGCGCGGCAGGGTGGGCTTGATCTCGGCGACGATGGCGTCGATGCGCGTGGCGACCGAGCCGAGATCGGTGCCCTCGACGCTGGCGAGCACGTCGACCGTGGGCGCGACGTTGTAGTGGGTCACGTTGGTCGGCGCGACGCCGCGGGTGACCCGCGCGTAGCTCGCGAGCAGGCCGGGATCCTTCGGATCGCTGCCGCCGATCGGCGTCCCTTGCAGGGCCTGAACGCTGTCGATCCGGTACTGCGGCGTCTGCACGGCGAGCGGGTATTGCACGCCCTTCGCCGAGTCGAGCCAGAAGTTCGGGGCGGCCTGCCCGCTCGAGCTCAGCGACACGAGGAGCGACGTCGCGACCTCGCGCTGGCTGAGCCCCGCCTGATCGGCGACGGTGCGATCGACGTCGACGCGGAGCTCCGGCGTCCCGATCACCTGGTGGACGTGGACGTCGACCGCGCCGGGGATCTTCGCGATGCGATCGCGGAGCGCGCGGCCGATCGCCAGGTTCTGATCGTAGGTCGCGCGCGTCCCGACGATCTGCACGTCGATCGGCGCCGAGATGCCGAAGTTGAGCACCTGCGTCGAGATGTCGGGCGCGAGGAAGAAGAACGTCACCTCGGGGAAAGCGTGGGTGAGGCGCGCGCGCAGCCGCTTCACGTAGGCCGGCGTCGAGCCGTGGCTCTCGGGATCGAGGGCGATCAAGATCTCGCCGTCGGCCGCCGAGATCATCGACGGATCGCCGAGCGCGAGGTTGATGCCGCTGACCGGGATCCCGAGGTTGTCGAGGATGGTCGCGATCTCCTCGGCGGGGATCTCGCCGCGGATTTCGCGCTCGATCCGCTCGAACACCTTCTCGGTCTCCTCGAGCCGCGTGCCCGGCGGGCAGCGCACGTGGAGCTTGATCTGCCCGGCGTCGACCGAGGGGAAGAAGTCGCGCCCCGTGAACGGGAGGAGCCCCATCGAGAGCACCACGAACGCGCCGGTGGTCAGCGTCGCGAATTTGCGGTGCGCGAGCGTCCACGCGAGGACCAGGCCGTAGGTCGCGCGCATCCGCTCGAAGCCGGCGTTGAACCTGTCGTGGAGGCGCGCGAACCAGCCCGTCGCCTTGTGGCCGGCCGCGTGCTGCTCGGCCTCCACCGCGAGGAGGAAATGGGCCATCGTCGGCACCAGCGTCCGCGAGAGCAGGTACGAGGTCATCATCGCGAAGACGACGGCCATCGCCAGCGGCACGAAGAGCGATTTCGCCGCGCCGGAGATGAACGCCACCGGCACGAACACGATGCAGATGCAGAGCGTCGACACGAACGCCGGCACCGCGATCTGCTCGGCGCCGTCGAGGATGGCGCGGATGATCGGCTTTCGCTGCCCGATGTTGCGGTGGATGTTCTCGATCTCGACGGTGGCGTCGTCGACGAGGATCCCGACGGCGAGGGCCATCCCGCCGAGCGTCATCACGTTGAGCGTCTGGCCGAGCGCCGCGAGCAGGATGATCGACACCAGGATCGAGAGCGGGATCGAGACGACGACGATCAGCGTGCTCCGCCAGCTCCCGAGGAAGAGCAGGATCATCAGGCCGGTGAGCCCCGCGGCGATCGCCGCCTCCTTGATCACGCCCGACACCGCGGCCCGCACGAACACCGATTGATCGAAGAGCAGCGTGACCGAGAGCTCCTTCGGGAGCGTCGCGAGGATGCCGGGGAGGGCGTCGCGGACGCGCTGCACGATGTCGAGCGTCGACGCGCTTCCGGCCTTGAGGATCGGCAGGAGCGCGCCCTTCTTGCCGTCGGCGTGGACCATGCTCGCCTGCGGGGCGAAGCCGTCGCGCACGTGGGCGACGTCGCGGATGTACACCGTGGTCCCGTTGACGGTCTTGATCGGGAGATCGTTGAGATCGGCCACGATCTCCGGGCTCCCGTTGACGCGGACCGAGTACTCGCGCGGCCCGATCTTCGCGGTGCCGCCCGGCAGGATCAGGTTCTGCGCGTTGACGGCGCTGGACACGTCGCTCGGCGAGAGGCCGTAGCCGGCGAGCTTCTGCAGATCGAGATCGACCATCACCTGGCGGGTCTTGCCGCCGTACGGGAAGGGGATCTGCGCGCCCTGCACGACGGCGAGGCTGCCGCGGAGCGCGTTCTGACCGAGGTCGGTGACCTGCTGCTCCGTCAGCGTCTCGCTCCCGAGCGAGGCCTGGAGGATGGCCACGTTCGACGCGCTGTAGCGGATGATCAGCGGAGGCGTCGCGCCGGGCGGGAGCTGCCTGAGCGACGTCTGCGAGATCGCCGTCACCTGCGCCGTCGCGGCCTCGATCTTCGCTCCCGGCTGGAAGAAGATCTTCACGACGGCGATCCCCGCGAGCGACTGGCTCTCGATGTGCTCGATGTCGTTGACGGTGGTGGTGAGGCCGCGCTCGTAGTTGGCGACGATCCGCTTGTCCATCTCGTCGGGCGGGAGCCCGGCGTAGTTCCACACGACGGCGATGACCGGGATGTCGATGTCGGGGAAGATGTCCGTCGGCATCCGCGAGATCGTCACCCCGCCCAGCAGGACGATGAGCATCGCCATCACCACGAAGGTGTAGGGTCTGCGAAGTGCGAGCCGGACTATCCACATTGCGCCTGATCTCGGGCCGGGCCGCAGCCAGGCGGGCTCGGGCCAGGAGCACGACTGTAGTCGCCGCGTCCGCCTGCCGTAGGGGAAGGTTCGGTGCTGAGTAGGACGATCTAGCGATCGGGACCGACGCTCCGGCTCGCCATGCGGAAGGCGCGGGGCGTCGTCTGGTGGGCGCGCCGGAACAGCCGGATGAAGTACGTCGCGTCGCGGTAGCCCACGCGCTCGGCCACGATCGCCACGTCTTCGTCGGTCTCGCGCAGGCGGCGGCGGGCCTCGGCCATGCGGCGCTCGGTGATCCACTCGAGCACCGTCATGCCGGTCGCGCGGCGCACAGTGGCGGTGACGTGGCTCGGGGATCGGCCCACGGCGCGCGCCACCTCGTCGAGCGAGATCGGAGCGGCGTAGCGCGCCTCGATCACCGCGAAGACCTCGCTCACGAGCGGCGGGATCGTGTCGCCGGTGGCCAGCGGCGCGATCAGGCGAGCCGCGTTGATCAGGATGATCTGGAGCTGCGCGCGCGCCGCCTCGCGGTAGCCGAGCCGGGCCTCGCGGAGCTCCTGATCCAGCACCTCGAAGCGCCGCCCCCAGGCCCAGCGATCGGCCTCGGGGATCGTGGTGTACGCGGGGACGCCCGAGGTGCGCCGCGAGAAGCCGACCCAGTGGGTGTGCCCCGCGCGCGGCAACAAGAAGGGCGCGATCCCCTCGCCGAGGCCGACGAGCGCCTCCTCGGTGAACTCCGCCGCCCAGCCCGTCACCGAGCCGAGTCCGCTGGTGTCGTGGAGCTCGCCGGGGGCGAGGAGGTGCACGTGGCCCGCCGTCACGCAGACGGATTTTCCCGAAAAATGAAGCTTCCCCGTGCCGCCGTCGGCGAGGAAGAGAACGAAGAAGCGGTGGCCGTGGAGCTCGGGCGCGTGCACGACGCGGGCGCCGTCGCGCCGGTATGTCACGAGCGGGAACGCGTCGTCGTCGCGGCGGCGAAAGGCCACGATCGGCGGTCGCGGCGATCGTTTTCGCGAGCGCTCGGAGGAGGCGGCCGTCATCGCGGGTCGCCGCGCGCCGCTCGTTCGAGGATCAAGCGCGCGAGTATAGGCAGGGCCCCCGCGGTGACAAGCCGACGCTCCGCGAGCGCGGGATCGTGCTCGCGGGCCACAAAGCCTGAAGGTCGCGCGCGGCCCGGGCCAACCCCCGCGATGCCCCTTCGACCCTCCTTGCGCGGCGTGCCCCGCGATGCCCACGGGGCGTCGATGTCGTCGCGCCGACGCCGGATCGTCGCCAGCGCCGCGGCGCTCGCGGCGCTGCTCGGCGTGGCGTCGTCGTCGCGCGACGCCGCGGCCGCGGCGCCCCAGGCCGCCTCTGCCGTGGTGCCGCCGCGGATCGATCCTCCGCCGCAGGTGGCCTATCCCACGGGCGCGGCCGGCGACGCCGAGGTGATCCTGATCCTGACCATCGACCGGACCGGCAAGGTGCTCTCGGCCGACGTCGAGACAGGCGCCGAGCCGTTCGCTTCCGCGGCAAAGCAGGCTGCCACGGAATGGCGCTTCCAGCCCGCGACCCGCGATGGCGTCCCGCTCGGCGCGAAGATCCGCTTCGCCGCCAGCTTTCACGGCGAAAAGACCGTCCCCGCGCCCGAGGAGCCCCCGCCGCCGGCCGCGCCGGTGGTGCCCTCGAACGCCGACAAGCACGCGGTCGCCAAGGCTCCTCCGGCCAGGGCGCCTATCGAGATCGACGTCCGCGGCGACAAGCTGCCTCCTTCGGTGACGTCGCTCTCGCGCGCCGAGGTCCGCCAGCTCCCGGGCACGTTCGGCGATCCCTTCCGCGCCATCGAGATCTTGCCGGGCGTGACGCCGATCGTCTCCGGCGTGCCGTTCTTCTACGTCCGCGGCGCGCCTCCGGGCAACGTGGGGTATTTCCTCGACGGCGTCCGCGTCCCGTATCTCTTTCACGTCGCGCTCGGGCCATCGATCGTCAACCCCGCCCTCGTCGAGCGCGTCGATCTGTATTCTGGCGGCTACCCCGCGCAGTATGGCCGCTACGCCGGAGCCATCGTGTCGGCCGAGACCACGGCGCCGCGCGACGATTTTCACGGCGAGGGCAACCTGCGGATCTTCGACGCCGGGGCGATGGTCGAGAGCGGCTTCGGCGACGGGCGCGGGACAGCCCTCGTCGGCGGGCGGTACTCGTACACCGGTGCGCTGTTCTCGCTGATCTCCCCGACGCTGAGCCTCGATTACCGCGACTACCAGGCTCGCGTCACCTGGAACCTCACCTCGCGCGATCAGATCGGGCTCTTCGCCTTCGGGGCCTACGATCTGCTCGCGCAGCAGAAGAACGGCATCGAGACCATCGTCTTCGGGTCCGAGTTCTACCGCTTCGATCTCCGCCTCGATCATCGCTTTGCCGACGGAGGCCACCTGCGCTGGGCCACGACGGGCGGCTTCGATCAGACCCGGATCGCCGGCGGCCAGCAGAACGCGCGCGACATCCCGATTGGCACCCGCGTCGAGTACACCACGCCGCTGAGCGAGGACGTCACCCTCCGCGCCGGTATCGACGCCCAGTTCGACACCTACTCGGCCGATCCGAAGCGCTGGGGCGATCCCGAGGATCCCGACACCAAGGCCTTCAATTCGCTGTTCCCGCCACGGGCCGACGCCGCGCTGGCCGCGCGTGGAGATCTGGTGATAAAGCTCGGACGCCGCGTCGAGCTGACGCCGGGCGTGCGCGTCGATCTCTTCCGCTCCGGCGGCGCTTCGGCCGTATCGGCCGACGGGCGCCTCGCGCTGCGCTCGGCGATCACCGACAAATTTCGCATCATCCAGGCGCTCGGGCTCGCCAACCAGCCTCCCTCGTTCATCATCCCTCTGCCGGGCGTCTCGGTGGGGAGCCTCCAGGGAGGGCTCCAGACGTCGGTGCAGTCGAGCGCGGGAGTCGAGATGGAGCTGCCGGGCGCGATCACCGCCAGCGCCAGCCTCTTCGACAACGTGTTCATCAACATGAGCGACACCCTCGGCGTGGCCTCGGCGCGCTCGGCCACGCGATCGGAGCCGCGCAGCCTGGGATCGGCCTACGGGCTCGAGGTGTACATTCGACGCCGGCTCACCAGCCGGCTCGGCGGCTTCATCTCGTACACCATCTCTCGCTCCAACCGCGCCGAGGGCAACCTGACGTTCCCGAGCTCGTTCGATCGCACTCACGTGCTCAACCTGGCCGCGGCGTTCGACATCGGCCGCGGCTGGCGCGCCGGGGCGCGGTTCACATTCTACACCGGCGCTCCCTCGATCGCCTCGCAGATCGCCGGGGCCCAGACCGGGGACCGGAAGCTCCTGACCGACCGGGATCCGGCGTTCTACCGCATCGATCTTCGCCTCGAGAAGCGCTGGACGCTGCAGAAGGCGCGGTGGGTCTCGTTCGTGGCGGAGATGCTCAATACCACGCTCCACAAAGAGGTCGTCAGCGGCCAGGAGATCGGGCCGATCGCCATACCCAGCCTCGGCGTCGAAGGAGGTTTCTGATGCGCACCCGACTCCTGATCTCGGCGATGGTGGGCCTCGCGGCGGCGCGGGGCCTCGCCGCCTGTCTCCCCGGCGACACCCGCCCTCAGCCCGCCGTGGTTCATCTCACGGTCGAGCCGAGCCCGGCGATCGCCGCGGGCGTGACGACGACCGATGGATGGCAGATTTCGTTCGGGCGGCTCCTGGTCAGCCTCGGCGGAGCGGGCCTGAGCGCTCGCGGCGTCGGCGGCCGCGGCGCCGACGATTCGCTCTGCAACAGCTACGCGGGCGCGGGCTACGAGCGCTTGTTCGATTTCACGGTGGGTGGGCGGCAAAAGCTCTCCGACATCTACGGTCTCGGGACGTGCGGTGTGCGGCTCCGCCTGCGGTCGCCCGGCTCTGACTCGCTCCTCGGTGAGGGGGTGACGGCCGACGATCTCACCTTCATGCGCGCCGAGGGCGCCGACGCGATCATCACCGGCGGTCGTCGCACGGTCTACCTGCGCGGGAAGGCCACGCGCGGCGCGGTGACCAAGCGCTTCGAGTGGACGTTCCGCGCCGGCGTGTCGCTGCACGGCTGCGCCGGCGCCGGCGACGTCGGCTTCGCGAGCGACGTCGTCCTCGCCAGCGGCGAGGTGCTCTCGCTCCCGCTGATCGTCCACGGCGAAGAGCTGTTTCACGCGAACCTCGCCGACGACAGCCCGCTCCGGTTCGACGCGATCGCCGACGCCGACGCGGACGGAGATCAGACGATCACCCTCGACGAGCTCGCCGCCGTGCCGGGTCCAATGCCCGAGTCGGACGGCGGCATCGAATCGAGCGACGGCGGGACTCCGACCCTCGAAGAGTTCCTGTACAAAGGGCTGCTCCCGCGGATGGTGCGGATCGGCGACAGCGGAGCCTGCGTCGGCGATCCCCAGCAAATGATGATGATGATGCCCGGCGGTGGCTGAGAGCGTCGCGGGACACCACGCCGCGGCAAGGGTTCGTTGCCACCGATCCCTCGGTTCCATTCCTTCCCTCGTCGGGCGCTCCCCCCGCCGCGGTGATAGCCTCTCGGGATTCAGGGGGAGGCTCGATGATCGCGCTTTTGTCCGATATTCATTTCTGCGACACGTCTGCCCAGATTGGCAATGTCGCCACGCCGGCCTTCGCCACCGTCCTTCACGAGGTGTACGCCCGGGCGCGCAAGATCGCCCGCAGCCGGGATACCCCGGTGCGCCTCGACATCGTGCTCCTCGGCGACATCTTCGATCTCCTCCGCACCGAGCGGTGGTTCGAGGACGAGAACGGGGCGGCGATCCCGCTGGCCGATCGCCCCTGGGCCAGCGCCGCTGCGCTGGGCGAAGGGCAGGCGAACCCGGGCGCGGTGGCGCGGGCGCGGGCGATCGTCGACGAGGCCATCGTGTACAACAAGGACTCGCTGGCGACGCTGCGGGGCGAGCGGCGACTGCCTCCGGCGGGCGTGGAGGTGCGACGGATCTTCATCCCGGGCAACCACGACCGGCTCTATCTCCATGACGCCGCGCTCCGCGAGCGGATCCTCGGCGCCCTCGGTGCCGTCGACGGGACGGGCCTCTCGAGCGAGGGTATCTTCCTCCATCGCCTGCAAATGCCGGACTACGGACTCCTGGCGCGGCACGGGCACGAGTGGGACTTCTGGAATTTCCCGAGCTTCCGCGCCTCTGCGCGACCGTCGGAGTACACCGACGAGGAGTATCTCCCCACGCCGATCGGCGACGCCATCACCACCGAGCTCGCCGTGCGCCTGCCCTACGAGCTCCGGCGCCGGCTCCTCGCTGAAAAGGCCTTTGCGCCCGAAGAGGCAGAGCTCATCCACGATCGGATGAAGCGCATCGAGGACGTGCGGCCGCTGATGTCGGCCTTTCACTGGTCCTTCTACGAGATCCAGCGGATCGGGCGCGGCCTCGATCCCGTGCAGTCGGGGGCGCTCGATCGGGCCTTCAACGACACGCTCCACACCATCGCCACCGAGTTTCGACAGCTGGAGTTCTACCGAGCGTGGGTGAACAGCTGCCGTGGTCCCCTCCACCTCGGCCTGGCGACGTTGCTGCGGATCCTCCTGCTGGCGATGGAGACGCTCGGGGATCGCCTCGGCGGCGCGGCGATGCAGTTCGATCGCCTGCTGGCAAGCTACGATCCGCGCGACGCGGCGCGGGAGGGGGCCCGGCGGGAAGCCCTCGACGCCGTCGGCTCGACCGGGACCCGGCTCGTCGTGTACGGCCACACCCATGCTCCGGCGCAGGTCGCGCTCGGCGCCGACGAGAAGACGGAGGACCTGTATCTCAACACTGGCACCTACCGTCCGGGCGTGTTCCGCGCCGAGGACGGGCGGAGCTTCGTCGGCTGGCAGCGCCTGGCCTACACGATCCTCCACGATCAGGAGGAGACGGCCGGCGGGTGCGCGCCGCTGGTGCCGCGGTTCGTCGAGTGGATCGGCGCCGCGGGGCTGGTGCCGCGGGTCGGGGATCCGCGCTGCTGAACCGCCTGGCTCGGTGATCGAGAGAGGCGGTATTCAGGGCATCAGGGTGATGCCGAATCCGATCTCGTTGCCAGAGAACTTCGGGAAGTCGATCCCGCGGCCATTCGAGCTGGAATAGGCGAAGTAAGGGCTACAGATCCCGCCGCCCGCGCTCACGAGATCCACGCCGAGGTGCACGATCTCGTAGCGGAGCGGCGTCCGATCGAGGCCGAAGCGGAACCCGTGATCTCGAGCGACGAAGTCGTTCGCGAGGAGCTCGTGTGAGCCTCAGTCGCCCTCCCGGGGGCAGGATGGCGCGCGACAGACTCGGGCTCTCGGCGAGCAGCTCGAAGCCGACGCTGGCTCGATACGACTCCCACGGCACCGGCTCGCCCTGGTCGAAGTTGATGAGCTCGACGAACCCGTCAATCGCGAGGCCGAGGCGCAATCGGTCGGACTCGGCGCCGACGAGCAGGACGCCGGCGCCGAGCATCGCTTTCCAGCGACCGCCCTGGAGGGCATAGCGAAGCGACGCTTGATCGGGGTCCGCGCGGGGTTCGTCCGGCATGAAGCGGTGAGCCATCATCAGCGTCTGGACCCGCCAGGTGGGCGGCGCGGCTGCCTCCTCGGCGCTGGCCGGCAAAGCGGATACCAGGATGGCGGCCATCAGCGCGGCGCAACCGGCGCGCACGATCTCCGCGTTCGTGATGGCCGTCGTCCAGGGCTGCTCGCGTCGGTTTCGCACTGACCGCAAGGGCGCAAGGGACGCGAGGGCTCGGAGATTTTGATTCTCTTCTGGCCCTTGTGGCCCTCGCGCCGTTGCGGTTTCTTCAGCCTCTTTCCCCGAACGCCACGAGCTGGAGTCGTTCGAGGTTCGCGCTCGCTGATTCAGATCAACCCTGCGCACTTCAAGGCGGCAATCCGCTCGGATGGACATGCGCTCTCGTCGTCCGGGCCGCCGGTCAGGCACTTGCACAGCCGGGCCCCACGGCGCTGGCGAGGAGCAGGAAGGCGGCGAGGGGGAGGCTCTTGCGGACCAGAGTCGTGATCATGGGCTTGGCCTTTCAAGCGGCGTGAGAATCGACAGCGCGGCGGCCGCGACGTCGCGAGCGAGGCGCGCGGCGATCTACTCGTACTCGTCGATCTTGGGGGTCGGGGGCTCGGGCGGGGCGGGCGGCGCAGCGGTCGCCGCAGCTGCGGCGGACGCCGGCGGGGCCGCCGGGAGCGCAGCGGGCGCCGTGGAGGCGGCGGAGGCGGCCGGCGGCGATATGGGAGCGGCGCTGGCAGAGGCCCTGGCCGCGGCGCTGCCGAAGAGCAGCTCGACCTTCGGGGGCATCGCGCCCTCCTCCGTCACGATGATATCCACATGCGTGGTGGCCTTTCCCTTCGTGAGCTTGAGGCGATGAACACTTCCGAGAGTGCCAGTCACCTCGAGGATGCCGCCGCGGGCGAGGGCGCGTGCGCCGTCGAGCTCGACGATCGCGTCGGGGGGGAGGATCACGATCTTCACGCGCCGAGGGGTCGTGTCCGCGGGCCGCGCCGCGCTCGCCACGACGGCGACGGCCGGCGAGGGCGGGGGCGCGACGAGCACCGGAGTCGCGGCCGGCGTCGGCACGGCGGTGCTGACCGGCGTCGCGTGCGAGCGGGCGTTGAAGGCGTAGCTGCCGCCGATACCGACGGCGAGCGCCACGGCTGCGGCGATACCCACGGTGGCTCTGGACGAGCCCGCCCCGCCGGCGCTCGCGGCGGGCGGCGGCCTCGACGGCGACTGCGTGCCTGTGTCGTGGAGGGACCGGCCGGTGACGCCTGGCAGCGAGCTCGCCGCCGGCCGGGACAGGCGCGGGCTCAGCGACACGCGCGCCGCGGCGTCGATGCCGCCGGAGTCGTCGAGTGACACCAGCATGTCGTCATGGATCGTCCAGCTGTTCGCGATCAGCGGGCGGATGGCCTCGAACATCTCCTTGGCGGTCTGGTAGCGCTCGTCGGCACGCTTGTGCAGGGCCTTGTGGACGACGGCCGCGACCTCGTCGCTGACCCACGGCGCGAGCTCCTGGACCGGCCGCGGCGCGTCCTGACAGATCGCCAGGATGAGCTCGCCGAGCGCGGTGATCTCGTGCCAGGGGGTCCGCCCCGTGAGCGACTGATAGAGCACCACACCGAGCGACCAGATGTCTGCGCGAGAGTCGATGTTCTTGGTGTTGCCGCGGGCCTGCTCCGGCGACATGTAGAGGGGCGATCCAAGCATGCTCCCCGTGCGGGTGAGGGCGGCGGACTCTGCGTCTTCGGCCTGCTCCATCGTCAGCTTGGCGATCCCGAAGTCGAGGAGCTTGACGACGATCTCGCCGGCGTCGCGCCGGGCGAGGAAGAGATTCGCCGGCTTGATGTCGCGGTGAATGACGCCCGCTTCGTGCGCCTTCTGCAGGCCGAGGCAGGCCTGAGCGACGATCCGCAGCGTGAGATCCGGCGCGAGCTTGCCGAGGCGCTTCAGCAGCGCGGAGAGGTCGCTTCCGGCCAGGTACTCCATCACCAGGAAGGGCAGGTTGCTCTCGCGATCGACGCCGGCGTCGAGCACCTGGGTGATGTGCTGGGTGTCAATCGCTCCGGCGGCGCGGGCCTCGCGCTGGAAGCGGGCGACGAGCTTGGCGTTGGCGGCGAGATCGGTGCTGCTGATGACCTTGATGGCCACGCGTCGCCCCGTCGATGCGTGCTGGGCTTCGTACACCGAGCCCATCGCGCCGGCCCCGAGGAGCCGATCGATGCGATATTTGCCGTCGAGTGTGGTGCCCAGCAAGTGAGTGGTCCGACCTTACGGCATCGCCCCGCGAGGAGCAACGTTGGCGCGAGCGCCGCTCGGTGCGGCTCAAGGTTTCGCGCGAGTCGCCGATCGCGCTCCCGTGCTTGAAAGTGTCGCTGCCAAGGTCTCCTCCACCGGCCCGATTTGCCCGGGCCACACCCTCGTCGGAGCGGGGCCGACGAAGGTCGTCGTTCTCCACGGCTGGTTCGGTGATTGGTCGGTGTTCGACCCGCTCCTTCACGCCCTCGATCGCGATCGCTTCACCTATGCGTTCATGGATTTTCGTGGGTACGGGAGCTCCAGGCACCTTCGCGGCGACTACACGATAGCCGAGATCGCCGGCGACGCCGTGGCGCTCGCGGACAGCCTCGGCTGGGCGACGTTCGACGTGGTGGGCCACTCGCTCGGCGGGATGGCCCTGCAATGGATCCTCGCCGAGCATCCCGGGCGCGTGCGTCGGGCCGTGGCGCTCACGCCCGTGCCCGCGACCGGCGTGCCGCTGCCTCCCGAGGTGTACGCGATGTACCGGAGCGCGGCCGGCGACGCCGCGCAGATGGGCGCGTTCATTCATCAATCGGTCGGCGGGAGATACAGCCCCGGCTGGCAACGAGCGATGGGCGAGAAGTGCGTCGAGACCACGACGCCGGAAGCGTGGATAGGCTATCTCGACGCGCTCGTGAACACGAGCTTCGTGGACCGGATCGCGGGCAGCTCCGCGCGGGTGAAGATCGTGGTCGGCGCGCACGACGCCGTCGTCACCGAGCCCATGATTCGAGCCACGATGTGCCAGTGGCTCCCGAACGCCGAGCTCGAGGTGCTGCCCGACTGTGGTCACTATCCGATGATGGAGAGCCCCATCCGCACGGCCTCCGTGCTGGAAGAGTACCTGAGTCGTGAACCCTAAGCCCACCTCGCCCGCGGCCTCGGACGCGTCGCGTGGTGTCCCGAGCGCGTGCAGCGTGCGGTTCGACGACAGCCGGCGACCGATCAACGTTTACACGTTCACGGGGGAGATGACGCCCGCGGACCTCCAGGTGATGCTGCGGCGCTCCGACGAGATCCTGAGGCAAGGACGCCACGCGTTGCTGATGGACTTGCGGGGCCTCTCGGCGATGTCCGCGCTCTTGCGCCAGCAGGCCGCCGAGTGGAACGTCGCCAACGCCGCGAGCCTGGCGAGGCTCCGCGTCGGCCTCGCGATGGTGATCTGCGACAGTCGCGAGCGCGGCATCGTCACGGCCATCTACTGGCACAATCCTCCTCCGTATCCGTACGTCATCAGCGAGAGCCTCGACGAGGCGCTAGCGTGGTGCGGTCAGAAGCTGACGCAATGACGCCGTGGAGCGGCGCTCGTCGGCGATCCGCCGATCAGGGCGGCTGTCGCGGCTCGAGTATCCGGGGTGGCCGTGGTCACGAGAGCAGCCCTGTCGCTCGCGGGCGGTTCCACCGCAGGAGCCCGGGTCGCCGGCCCGTTACAGCCAATCGCGACAAGCATCGCCGCGAGGAGGGCGGCAGATCGCGCGGATTTGCCAGGGGGCCGCGGATGCGGAGGGCGCGCTGGATTCGACGATTCGAGAAACACGGGGCGAGACAGCGACGCGACGCGGTTGTTCCTCACCCGCGAGGCGGTCCGGCGAGCTGCTTTGCCTCTCTCGGCGAACGCCCCGCCAGCGCGACGTGGTATCCCGAGCTCGTCGTCAACGCGACGCACGTGGCCTGGGCCGATCCCGATCGCCGGGCCATCCTCGGCGTCGACAAGCATCATGGTGGAGAGCCCGTGGTCCTGTCGGAGACCCGCTATCGACCCGCGCACCTCGTGGCCGATGATCACGATATCTTCGCACTCACGGGCGAGCCCACCGAGGACGACTGGCACGTCGAGCACGTCCCCGCGCAATCAGGCGCGTCGCGCGTCGTGGCCGAGTACCGGCGGCGGCGCTCGGACAGGCCGGGATTGGTGCTCTCGGCGCCCGCCCTTCATTTCACGACGAACGACCGCATCCTCCAGCTCGCGCGGGCCTGACCGCCGGGAGACGGCGCCCGCTCGGACCGTTCGGGCCACGGCGCGCTGGATCGTGCAACCGCGGTCGCGGGGCTCGTCGCAAACGCCGGTTCTACCTGGAGTCGCGCTCGTGCTTCGCCACGATCGGCGGCAGCACGTCTCGGGCGCGTGCGAGCCAGGTAGTGAGCGAGTCTGCGTCCTTCGATAGCTGGTCGAGGTCGGCGCGCTCCACGAGAATCACCATCGCTCGCGCGTCCTTCGGCGTCACACCTTTCTCTTCGAGGCGCAGCGCCGCTCGCTTCGTGGTGAGAGCCTCGGTGTGCCGCTCTCCCATCAGCGCGAGGATCCACGCTTCGAGCGCAGGGACAGCCACGCCTCCGATCACCTCGGGCGGGGTGGCGAATGTCTCGGGAATGCGTCGGATCCCTTCTTCGACCGCGTCTCGTCGCACAGGATCATTGTCGGTGTCGCGTGAGAATGCGAGCACGTCGCAGCTCGCCTTTTTGGCATCGAGCGCGACGCCAAGGACATTGTGGGTGTCCCGATGCGAAACGCCTGCCTTGTATTTGCGGATGCTCGTCCAGTCGCGCGCCGCCGACCTCCCAGCCAGTGGCCTGCACGCGCGCGAGGAGAGCGTGGAGCACCCCGGGCTGGGCGTCCGTCTGGTAAGCCGGATGGCCGCAGCGGCTGCCGAGCTCGTTCCGGCCCTCGCCGCAGAGGAACACTTTCACTTTGTGCGGCGCAGCGCTCACGTTCGTGAGCCGCCCTGCAGGAGCGGCGCTTCGTCGTCGCCGTTCGCGTACGAGAGCCAGAGCTCGCCCAGCGCATACACCTTGGCGCGCTCCTCGAAGCCTGGCGTCGTCTGGATGGGAGTGGCATTGGTCCCCGTCTCGGGGGACCGGGTCACCACGGTAACCTCTTCGGGCCGAAGCTCGTTGATGACCAGCGGGCTGTGAGTCTCGATGATCACCTGAGTCTTCTCGGAGATGGCGCGGAGCACGCGCATGACCTCGGCGATTCGCGACGGATGAAGGCCATTCTCGGGCTCCTCGACCAGGAGCAGCGCAGTCGGCGCGAGGTGAGGAAGCACCGCGAAGGCGAGGTAGTACAGGAGGCCTTCGCTCATCTGATCCGCCGGCACGACGGTGCCGTCGGTCAGCCTGACGCCGAGCGCCTTCGTGCCGTGATTGGGATTCATGAGCTGGATGCTCTTCACGCTCGGAAAGAGCTTCGTGAGCTGCTCGTTCAGCGCGATGTAGGCCGGGAGATCGCGGACCAGGAGCGCGTCATAGAGAGCAGGCAAGCCGGTGCCGCGCTCGTCATCGAAGCGTAGAGGTGTCCCGTCGGCGATGAGGGCGTGGGGTGCGCGGAGGAAGTCAGGATCGAGTCGAAGGAGCTGAGCGACAAGGAGTAAGTCCTTGATCTCCGAGGCCGGGCGCCAAGGGTTGCCCGTGAATGCATATCGCGCGGACACGAACTGATTTTGAGCGGAAGCCGTGGCTTCCGACCCGTGCTCGTACGAGCTCGCCGTGTAGCCCTCGCCCGGCCCGAAGCGCAGGGAACATGTCATTGTCGGTCCGGCGAGCGCAAAGCGTGGGCCGGTTCTATTCGCGTGCAGGGCCTGGCGGAGCGCGTTCAGGGCGCTCGCATCGATCGCCGCATCGACGGTCCGCGCCATGGTCCTGAGCGCGCGGAGCACTGTGGTCTTCCCGCTGCCGTTCGGCCCGATGAGCGCGTGCAGCGGCGTGAACCGGAACGTCGCGTCCCGGATGCAGCCCTAGTTCTCGATGCGCAGCTCGTGGATGATGGGCCGTTCCATGGTGTTCCTGGGCCGTGCGGCGGGCGGAGCATACTCCGGCGTTCGCGGTCGAGGCCGCGGGATGTCGAGCGCCGCGGTCGGTCAGCACGTCGCGGCGGCGCTCCCGCGTTCGTGCAGGTCGTGCCAGCAAGTCGGAGGGGCGGCCCAGTACGTCGAGGAGCGTGCCAGCAGGTCGGGGGAACCGCCCAGCACGTCGGGGGAGCGTGCCAGCACGTCGGGGGAACCAGCCAGATTCGTTGGGTCGGCTCCCCCGAGCTGCTGGGCACGGTCCCCGAGCTGCTGGCAGCGAGCCTCCGGCTCCGGCAAAGCAGGATGGAGATCGTGAAAGAGGGGCGAGAGACGAGGATCCATCTGCGCCACCGCTTCTTTCTCTGTCCTCCGTCAGTTGATCTCCAGGCGCTTGATCATCTTCTGCAGGCCGAACCTCGATAATCCGAGGAGCTTGGCGGCCTGGGTCTGGTTGCCCTGGGTGCGGTCGAGGGCTTCCTTGACGAGGTTCACTTCGAGGGCGTCGATGCGGCCGCGGACGTTGAGGCCGAGGTCGCGCGGGCCGGCCGCGGGGCCGCCGGCGATGTCGGGGGACAGGTGGTCTTCGTCGATGGTGCCGTCGGAGAGGACGAGGCAGCGGCGGATCTCGTTCTCGAGCTGGCGGACGTTGCCCGGCCAGGCGAAGGCGACGAGGCGCTCCATCGCGCCGACGGTGACGCGCGGAGGGGCGCTCGTGTTCGTGGGGGAGGGGCGGGCGTGTTTTTCGAGGAGGCGGCGCACGATCAGCGGGATGTCCTCGGAGCGCTCGCGCAGGGGAGGGACCCGGATCGCGATGATGTTGAGCCGGTAAAACAAGTCTTCGCGGAAGGTCTTGGCCTTCACCATCAGCTCGAGATCGCGGTGGGTCGCGGCGATGATCCGCACGTCGACCTTGCGCTCGCGCTCGGCGCCGACGGGGCGGACCATGCCGTCTTCGAGCACGCGGAGGAGCTTGGTCTGCATCGGGAGGCTCATCTCGCCGATCTCGTCGAGGAAGAGCGTGCCGTGGTGGGCGACCTCGAAGAGGCCAGAGCGCGAGGTGGAAGCGCCGGTGAAGGCGCCGCGGACGTGGCCGAAGAGGGTCGATTCGAGCAGGCCTTCGGGGATGGCGCCGCAGTTCTCGCTCACGAACGGGCGCCCCGCGCGCGGGCCGTTGTGGTGGATCGCGCGGGCGACGAGCTCCTTGCCGCTGCCCGATTCGCCGGAGACGAGCACCGGGACCTCGGCCGCCGTGACGCGATCGACGATCTTGAGCATGGTGCGGATCGGGGCGCTTTCGCCGATGATTTCGTCGTACTTGAAGCGGGTCCCGCGCTCGCCGCGGGCCTTGGAGAGCTCGCGCTCGGCCACGTCGAGGGCGGCCTCTCGGCGAGCCAGCGTCTCGCCGATCTCGATCGAGGCGCGCTTGGCGCGGCGGGCGGCGCGACGGAGCAGGACCTGATCGCGCGCGTCGGCGATGACGAGGGCCGCGAGCGAGGCGATGGTGCGCGCGAAGGAGATCTCGCGCGGGCCGAACGCGCCGCGGCGGACGCGATCGTCGAGGTACGCGACGCCGAGGGCCTCGCCGCGCGCCACGAGCGGGACGGCGAGGACGCTGCGCAATTTCAGGGCGTGGACGCTGTGGTGGACGCTCGGGAGCTCGCCCGCCGCGTCGACGGCGATGACGGGCTCGCCGGCGTCGAGGGCGCGCTTGGCCAGCGTCTGCGAGAGCGACATCTGCTCTTCGGTGAGATCGGCGCGGGCGAGGTTGCGCGCGGCGCGGGGCACGAGTCGGCCGTCGGGCGCGCGCAGGAGCAAGAGGCCGCGCTCGACGCCGGTCCAGAGCACGAGGGCGTCGAGGATGCGGTTGAGCAGCGGGCCGAGGCGCTCGTGATCGCTGAAGGATCGGATCAGCGCCTCGAGGTCGCGGGCCTGCTCGGGCCGGATCGCGGGCTCGGGCGCGGCGGCGGCGCGGGCGACCCAGGGCAGCGCCTGGACCGCGTCGGCGAGCTCCGGCGGGGCGCGGCGGACGAGATCGCGCGCCACGTCGCCGAGGAGCGCGAGGAGGCGCTGGGCCTCGTCGCCGCGGCCTCTCTGCGCCGCGAGCGCCTGTCCGGCGGCGAGCGCGGGGCCGCGGGAGCCGACGGGCGCGCGGCGATCGGCGAGGCCCGTCAGCGCCGCGAGCACGCGCAGATCTTCGCCGTCGGCGGCGCCGTCGACGAGGCGCGCCGCGCGGGCGCCCCACCAGTCGAAGCGCGCGCCGGCGCTGACGGCCGCGACGTCGCTCGCGAGGTGATCGACGGCGTCGAGGCGCGAGGGATCGTGCGCGAGCGCGGGCGAGCCGTGACGGAGCAGGCGCGCCGCGGCGCGGACCTCGTCGTCGGGGCCGGCGCCGTCGAGCTTCGCCGCGGCGCGCTCGGCGGCCTCGAGCCCGTCGGGATCGCCGGGCGGCGTGACATCGGCGATCGCCCACTCGGCGTAGGCCTCGGCGAGGCTGTCGCCGCCGTCGCGCGCGCGCGCCATCGCCTCGTTCGCGGCCCGCACCGTGTCGTGGAGCGCGCCGGCCGTGGCGTACGCGGCGGCCGCGGCGAGCAGCGCGCGCGCGGCCAGCGCCGGGCGGCCGAGGTGCTCCCACAGGAGCGCGGCGCGACGCGCGGTGGCGATCGCCGCGCCGAGCTCGCCGAGATCGACGGCCGCCGCCGCCTCGCCCGTGCGGTAGGTGGCCTCCTCGACGATCGCGCCGGAGCGCACCGCGTGATCGACCGCCGCGGTGAACGCCGCGAAGGTGCCCTCGGGATCGCTCGCGTGGGCCACGTAGCCACGCACCGCGGCGAGGCGCGCGCGCTCCTCGGCCGTGACGGCGAGGGCCTCGCCGCGCGTGACCTCGGCGAGGGCGCCCGCGGTGTCGCCGCGCGCCGCGTGCACCAGCGCCGACACCTCGCTCACGGCCGCGGTGGCGGCGCCCTCGACGAGGCGCGCGGCGCCGGCGTGATCGCCGCGATCGAGGGCGATCCGCGCGAGCACCGCGCAGGCGCGCCCCGCGGGATCCGCGCCCTCGGCGATCGCCCGGCGGGCCCGATCCTCGGCGAGCGCGAGATCGCCCGCGCGCCGGAGGATCTCCGACGCGAGCGCGCCGCCGCTCTCGCCTTCACGCAGCACGAGGCTGCGCGCGCGGCCGAGCTCGCCGCGCAGCCGGAGCGCGTCGGCCGCGGCCAGCACCAGCACCGCGGGGGCGCGATCGCTCTGCTCGATCTGCTCGAGCGCCGCCGCGTCGGGCGGTACGGCGGCGATCGCCAGCGCGAGCCGCGCCGCCTCGGCCGCGTCGATGAGCCCGTGATGCGGTGAGCGCCGCGACGCCGCCGCGTGCGAAGGGCGACCGAGCGCGGCCGACTCGACGTCGTGGAACGTCCACGCGGCGGGAGGGATCCGCTGCGCCAGGGCCGTCAACGCGGTCGCGAGGGTGAGCTCGGGGATCGCCGCGAGGCCTCCCAGCGGCCACGCGGCGGCCGCGGCGCCGACCAGCGCGGTGAGCCAGCGCGCGCGCTGATCCGGCGGCAGCGGGCCGAGGATGCTTCGCTCCGCGCCCGGGTCCGCTCCGCGCGCCGCGATCGATCGCGCGCGCGCCGCCTGCGCCGCGGCCTCGGCGAGCCACGGCGCCGCGTCGTCGCGCGCGCCCCGCGCGTGGTCGAGCTCGTCGCGGCGCAGCTTGAGATACGAGGCTCGCACGCGCCGCGCGTCGCTCTCCGCACAGCGCGGATCGTCGACCGGCGCGCCGCCGCTCCGCAGCGCCGCGCGCGCCGTCGCCGCGACCCAGCGCGCCGAGGGACGCGCCGCCGGGCTCGGCGCCAGCAGCGCCGCGCAGATGGCGCCGATCGCGCCGGGGAGCCGCCGCGCCCGCGCCGCCGCGATCGGATCGTCGGCGCTCGCGACGGCGGGATCGCAGAGCTCGGCGAGCACCGCGCCGAGCGCCACGAGATCCCGCGCCCGCGCGTCGCCGAGCGAGGCCGAGCTGCGATCGAGATAGCGTAGCGTCGCGCCCTCGACGGCGGTCGCGTGGAGCGGGCCGGCCAGCCCGAGATCGATCACCCGCACGACGCCGTCAGCGGCGATCAGGTTCGCCGGCTTCACGTCACCGTGCGCGACCCCCATCTCGTGCAGATCGGCGAGCGCGTCGCCGACGTCGCGCGCGGCGCGGAGCGCGACGTCGGCGCGAGCCTCGGCCGCGACGGGCGCGAGCGGCGCGCCGGGCGCCCAGCGCAGCGCCACGAACGGCACGGCGTCCGCGGCGTCGGCGGGATCGACCGCGCGCGCCGACGAGCCCGCCACGCGCGCCCAGCCGACGTCGACGAGCTCGGGCAACCGCGGTGACAGGGCGAGCGCTGCGTACCCGGCCTCGCGCGCGAGCGGGGGCGATCCGCCGACGTCGCGCGCCACCTTGAGGGCGATGATCTCGTCGGCGTCGCGGCGCCTCGCCCGGTACACGAGCCCCGAGCCGCCCGCCCCCGCGAGCTCCAGGATCTCGTACTCCGCCAACTTGGATGACGCTTCCCCACCTGACATCGCCCGGAAGAATCTGCTCCGGGAAGACGGTTGTCAACAGAGGTGGCGCCTTCTCGGGTCAGCTCCCGCCGTCGCCGCCGTCGGTCCCGCCATCGATCCCGCTGCTGATGCACACCGCCTCGACGAGCGCCGGATCCTGCCCGCCGCCGCAGATCATTTCGGTCCCGCGGCCGAGGCGCCTGGCGATGAAGTCGGTGATCGACGCGGCGTCGATGCACGTCGCGGTGTAGGTCGCGCCCCACGCCGACGCAGCGATCGGCGTCGCCAGCAGCGGATCGGGCGTGAGGATCACCCGGCTCGCCGGCGAGCCATGCGAGACGCAGTAGGTGTCGTCGGCGTCGTCGATGGCCTTGCCGAGCGCCGCGACGACGTCGGGGCAGCCGTCCTGGCACCGGTACGAGAGCACGACCCAGCCGTGCTCGAGGTTGTGCGTGGAGAGCTCGCGCGGAATCGGCGTGGTGTACTTGCCCTGCGCCGCCCACACCGGCCAGTGCGGGCCGCCGCTCGGCGGGTTCGTCGCGTACGGCTGCGGCGTGCACTCCGGGATGTGATGCGCGTCGGGGACGGCGATGTTCGTGACCTCGACCACGGTGCACGCCGATTCGCCCGGGAGCGGCATCTCGCCTGGATGAAGCGTCACCGTCACGGGGTGCGAGCCGGCGTCGGGGGAGCCGGTGCCGGTGCTGGTGCTGGTGTCGCCGCCGCCGGATCCGGTCGGATCGGGCGAGCTGCAAGCGAGGGGAAACGCGGCCAGCGGGAGCAGTATGCTCACCACGACGGCGAGGGCGCGGAGTCGGGGCAGAGTGCGCCTGGGCATGCCTCGAACGTATCACGTCGCGACGTTGCGACAGAGTCTCGGCTCTGGTGTACTGCAAGGCCTTGTCGTCCCCGAAGAGCGAACCCCGCGATACGCTCGAGACCGTCGCCTCGACGCTCCCGGCGGCCGTGCGCCTGTCGGAGCCCGGCGCCGCGTACCTGGTGATCATCTACGGCACCGATCTCGGACGTCGCATCCCGCTCGGCATCGCCGACGTCGAGTGCGGTCGGGTGATGCAGACCGACGTGCCGCTCGACGACGACGCGGTGAGCCGCAAGCACGCGCGCTTCGCCTGGACCGGGTCGAGCTACATCGTGCGGGACCTCGGCTCGACGAACGGGACCTTCGTCAACGACGTCAACGTCAGGGAACGTACGCTCGTCGACGGCGATCAGATCAAGATCGGCCGGACGATCTTCAAGTTCATCTTCGGCGGCAACGTCGAGCTCGCGTACCACGAAGAGATCTACAAGCTGATGACGTTCGACGGCCTCACCGAGACGCACAACAAGCGCTCGTTCGAGACCACGCTCGAGCGCGAGGTCGCGCGCGGCGTGCGCTACCAGCGGCCGCTCGCGCTGGTGATGCTCGACATCGATCACTTCAAGCAGGTCAACGACGGGATGGGCCACCTCGCCGGCGACGCGGTGCTGCGGCAGCTCGCGGCCCTGATCTCGCCCAACGTGCGGCGCGAGGACACGTTCGCGCGCGTGGGCGGCGAGGAGTTCGCGCTGCTGATCCCGGAGATCCAGCTCGCCGGCGCCGTGGTGGTGGCCGACAAGCTCCGCGCCCTCGTCGAGCGATCGCCGTTCCACTTCGAGGAGAAATCGATGCCGATCACGATGAGCTTCGGCGTCGCGTCGCTGCGCCTCGACGGGCCGCCGATGACGCCCGCCGAGCTGTACCAGGCCGCGGACGAGCAGCTCTACCGGGCGAAGAACGGCGGTCGCAACCGGGTGATGTCGGCGCTGGCGCGCGCCTGAGACCGATCGATCAGGGGCAGGCGGTGGGCGCGCCCGCGGCGATCCATGCGCTGATGGCGTTCAGCTCCGCCGGCAGCAGCTCCTTGCCGCGCCCGTCCTCGGGCGGCATCGGCAGGCCGACGACGACCGTGGCGCGGAGCCGGGCGATCTCGTCGAGTCGCGTTTGCTCGAGCGCGGGCGTGCTGGCCCTGGCGCCGTTCCTGGCGTTGGCGAGCAGCTTATAGAGCAGGTAGCTGTTGCCGGGTCGCGTGGGATCGATGATCGGCATCGCGCGACCGAAGCTCGACGGGCTGACCTCGGGCTGGGCGGCGTGCTCGCCGGTCTGGGTCTCGTGCGCGACGTGCGGCGAGGTGGCCGCGAGCCGCGCCACGCTCGAGAAATCCAGCCCTTCGGCCGCGCCGAGGTGGACGCCGTGGTCGTCGGCGCCGGCGCTGGTGTGGCACCCGTTCGCGGCGCAGGTGTCGCGGAGCACGTGCGGGTACAGCTCGCCGCAGAAGTCGACGGCGGGCGGCGTGTCGGGCAGCGAGTCTGCGGGCTCGACGTCGCGCGTGGTGAACGTGCGGCTCGCCGCGCGCTCGAGCGGAGCGCCGTCGAAGGCCTGGATGCCAGTGGCCGTGCCGTCGCCCGGCGGCGGGAACACGCTGATCGTGTAGTGCATCCCCGGGACGAGCCCGGCGCTCGTGTCGGCCTGGCGATAGACGATCTGGCGCAGCACCGGATCGTACGCGGGATCGAGGAAGACGCCGTTCGCGCAGCCTTTCGCGGCCTTCACGCCATTCACCGAGGGCTGCAAGCAGACCGACTGGCGGAACGCGGTGGTGGGGAGAAGAAAGCGGTCGAACGTGACGCGGAAGCTCGTGCGAGCGACGATGCCCGCGGTCGATCCGCTCGGATCGATCACGGCGTAGCTCGATGGAAGCCCCCCGTCAGTCGCGGTCGCGACGGCAATGTCGACGAGATTGACGGGGGCGAGAGGGGTGGGTCCGGGATGGTCGACGTCGCAAGCAGTCGTCGCCAGCGCGACGAGCGCGCCTACGACTCGGAGTACGTGGAGATCTGCTCGCGGATGACCCGCTCGTTGATCCCCGCCTGAATGTGCTCTTTCAGACAGTCCGCCAGGGTCAGCAGCATGTCGTCGACGCCCTTCTCTTCGATCAGCTTCGAGAGGAGCTGCCGGGCTTCGCGACCGTCGTCTTCCCGGAGAAAGTTGCGCACCGTATCCAGGGTGATCTCCCCCTGAAAGTCGATGTACATGTTGTCGAGCAGGTACTTGATCAGCTCCTTCACGCTCGTTCTCCTTGGGTTTCGCGGCCCTTCCAGGGGCCAGGGCGAATCCAGCCCCCCCGCTATACCTGTGGCCAGAAGGGCTGCGCAAGGAATATGCGACACAGCGACACGACACTTGCGCGCAGGGCCGCAGGCACGGGCCCGCGCTCGCTGCAATCGTCGCGTCGGTGGTGGTCGTCGCGTCGGCGCGGTCGGTCGCCGCAGCGCCGCGCGAGGTCGCGACCGTTCGAGGACAGCGGCGCCCGGTGATCATCGGCAGCTCCCGAGCAGGCTGTCCCGCCCGTCGTGGCAGACCAGGCAAGGGCGAGGGTTGCGCTGGAGCGCGAGCCCACATTTCGATCGGAAGCCGAGGGGGTGCGGGTTCACCCCCTGGCCGCCGGCGATGCCCTTGGTCGCGTGGCAGGTCGTGCAGTCGCGCTCGGTGTGGCACGAGACGCAGGCGTTGAGGTTGCGCTCCGCCTCCCAGGCGTGGTGCTGCGGGCCGCGCGGCGCTGTCGTCCAGACCTCGGGCGGCAGGTGGAAGCGGCGACCCGAGAGGTTGCCGCTGGCGGCGTCACGCGCGACGCCCGTGCGGCGGTGGCAGTCGGCGCAGAACGTCTGCTCCTGGTGACACGAGACGCAGCGCGGGCTGTCCTGCCGCGCGGCCTGGGGATGCATCGAGAGGAAATCGTTGGGGTGGATATTGCGCGGGCGCACCTTGCCGTCGTGGCAATCGGCGCAGTACTTGTCGGTGTGGCAGCTGCCGCAGAAGGCGCTGTCGTTCGCGGCCGCGGTCTTGTGGCGCTCGATCCAGTCGGCCGCGTGGCCGGAGTCGTGGAGCCAGCGCGGGGGCAGCAGCTTGCCGGTCGAGAACGCGACCTGCATGCGCCCATCCGGCTGCGAGAGGTGGCACGTCGTGCACTCGCTCTTCGCCTCGCCCTCGGCCGGGCCGCTCATCGCGTGGCAGGTGAAGCACCCCGCCATGCGCGGCATCTGCTCGCGCGTGGCGAGCTCGAGCTCGTCGATCTTGCCGTGGCACTGGCCGCACTGGATGTTGCGGGCGAGGTGCAGTTTGTGCGGGAAATGAAGGTTGGGCGTGGGGATCACCACGGCCGCCACCTTGCCGCCAACGCCTGCCTTCGCGCCGACGTGGCAGAACGAGCACTTGCCCATCGGGATGGCCGAGGCCTTCACCGCGCGGAGATCGGAGTGGTCGGTCTCGTGGCAGCCGTCGCACGCCTTGGCCGGCTTCGGCAGCAAGCGGTCGGCGGCGTCGACGCTGCCGTACGCGTCGGAGTGGCACGAGCGGCAGGTGAGCTTGAGCTCCTTGACGTGCTTCTTGTGGTTGAAGCGCAGGGGGATGGTCTGCGGCGGGAAGATCTCCTCGCTCGGGAGCGGGCTCGCCCCGGAGCCGGGCGGCATCCACTCGAGCGGGACCTCGGCGTCGCCGGGCATCGCGGCGCGCCCGCTCCGCGTCGTGGCGTCGTCGTCGATCGGCGGCGCGAACAGCGTCGTCGGCGCGGGCAGCGGCGAGATGGCCGAGCCGGTCGGCGCGGGGTTGATGGTCGAGCCCGAGGGGGCCGGCGTGGGCAGCGGCACCACGACCGGCGCGGGGATGTCGGCCGAGGCGTCGGGGTTCAGCAGCGCGAGCACGAGGGCCGCGACGCAAGCCACGAGCGCGAGCCAGCCGGGGAGGGGAGCGGTAGCGCGCCTGCGAGGAATCATTTGAGCACCAGCAGATTGATCAGGGCGAGCACGCGGTAGCGCTGGCCGACGAGCCGGTTGATGTCGTGCTCCCACTCGAGCCGGAAATTCGCGGCCCGGAGCGGCGCGAAGCCCGCGGCGAGGACGTAGCCGAACGAGGTCGCGTCGCGATCGGGCCGCGTCGGATCGTGCCAGCCGTAGAGCGAGGTGCGCGCGCCGAGGGTGTAGCGGCCGCCGTCGAGCCCCTTCTCGGTGCCGAGATCGACGCCCTCGCGGCTCCCGCGCGCGCCGGTCTGGAGCATGCCCTTGAGCGTGACGTTGCCGGATCCGAAGCGATAGCGCGCGTTGACGTTGCCGAGCAGGTCGAGCGTGGTGCTGACGGCGCGGTTCTCGGGCAGGCGCGACCACGGCTGCGCGCCGGTCGCCGCGTTGCCGCCGGTCGACGGATCGATCCCCGTGGTCGGGCTCGGGATCGTCGTGCACACCGGCATCGTCTTCGCGGCGTTGCACTCGCCGACGCCGAACGTCGCGGGATCGCCGTCGGCCGACCACAGGCGCGCGCCGCCGGACATCGTCGCGTCGAAGCGCTTGGTGAAGCGGATCGAGGCGCGCCCCGTGATCGAGGTGACGGGGCTCCTGGTGAACCAGTTCCAGATCGAGTCGGCGTCGAACGTGGGGACGAAGTAGTCGACGTCGGCGCCGATCGTCCCGCGCTTGCCGAGGTAGGCCTCGACGCCGCCGGTGTAGCTCGCGACGATCTGGCTGTAGAGGTCGTAGCTGAAGCCGCCCTTGACCGTGCCGAGATCGTTCTTGATGAGCTCACCGGCCCAGCCGATTCGCTCCTGCGAGAGGCGCGTGCCGGCGATGGTGCGGTAGCCGCCGCCGACCGGATCGGGGAACATCGTCACGACCGACGTGCCGGTGTTGTAGACGCGGCGGTACGAGAAGCGCCCGTGGATCCAGCGCGGGCCGGCGCTCTCGATCGCGAAGCCGAACGCGGGCGCGGGCTCGGCGTACTGGTACGCGGGGTAGTCGGTGACGCTCGGCATGCTGGCGCCGATGCCGAAGCCGGTGTGGCTGCCGCGCCACTCGCCCTGCGATTCGAAGCGCGAGGTCGAGAGCGGGAGGCCACCGCGCTGCTCGAGGCCGGCGTAGGCCTCGGCTTGCACATAGAACGGCGTGGTGATCCGCACGAGGCCGCCGTCGAAGCCCCACCACCCGAGCGCGTCGGTCACGTATTGACGACCGATCTTGAAGCCGAGGAGCCCGTGCGCGAGGTTGCGCCCCTCGACGTAGCCGTACATCAGATCGAGCGGCGCGGACTCGAGGCCAGGGACGAAGCGGAGGCCGTTGCCGGCGCTGGTGGCGTACGTCGTCTCGCCACCGCCCTGGCGATCGTCGAGGTGCGCGTTGACGCCGAAGTCGGCGTTGAGCCGCATACGCACGACGAGCCGATAGTCAGCCTCACCGGGCCGATGTTCGCCCTGCAAGTTGTAGACGCCGAGGCCCACCGTCTGGAGCATGCGGCGACGCTGGAGGACGACGTCGCCCCACGGTGACGTGACCTCGTAGCCCTGCAGCGCGGTGTCGGCCTGGACGTCGAAGTCGGCGGCCCGGGACTCTGTCGGCGTGAGCACCGCGAGGGCCGTCGCGAGCGCGCAGAACCTCGGGCGTCGCGCCAAAGGACGATCGCGCATGGCGGGATAGTCGGTCGGGGCGATGGACGGTGTCAATGGCGCCCGGCGTGGGCGCCGAGGATCAGTACGAAGGACCCTTCTTGATCTTGCCGTCGGGTCCCACCGAGTACCCCGCAGTGTCGCGCAGCGTCGCGGCCGCCTTCGCGCGCAGCTCTTCCGGGAGGGCCCAGCCGCGGAAGCTCAGCCCCTCGGCGACCTTGTTCTTGATACGCACGGACTCCTCGGCCTCGAGGAGCGCCACGAGCGCGGGGACGCACGCCGCGTCGTTGTTCGCGAAGGTGGTCTGCACCGCGTGGAAGCGCACCGTCTCGTTCACGTCTTCGAGGAAGGGCGCGACGGCGTCGCGCACGTCGTCGTCGACCACGGCCTCGAGCGCGGCGATGATCTGGAGCTTCGGCTCGACGTTGCGCGCGTACTCGGTGTCGTGGCGGCCGAGCAGCACGATCAGCTCGTCGCGGTACTCGTCGTCGTCGAGCAGCTCGCGCAGGATCTTCATCGGCCAGGTGAGCGCCTCGGCCTTCACGCAGAACTCGAGCACGCTCGGCACCGCATCTTTGCCCGCGGCGAGGACGCCCTGGAAGGCGATCTCTTTCTCTTCCTGATCGGTGATCGAGGGATCGATGACGAACGTGAAGCGCTTCATCAGCGCCGCCGCGGCGTCGCCGGACTTCATCTCTGCGAGCTGCTGCAGAGCCTCGAGGCGGTCGTAGGTCTGGGCCCGCTTGTCGGCCGCGACCCGCGCGGGGCCCGCGACCTTCTTGTCGGTCGGCGCCGCCGAGCCGGCGGGGGGAGGACTGCTCTTGCGAAGGAAATCGAAGAAACCCACGGACCTACCTCATGCCGAGCGCGCCGCCGTACACCGACGAAGCAACCCGCGCGCGGCTTACCCGAAAGCCGCTGCGCGCGCAACCATGCGGAACGCGCGATGCGGCGGCCGCGCCAGACCCGTCGACGCTGTCGGGTCGTCCCCTGGCCGATCGTCGCTGCGAGGCGCCGCGCCGGGGAAACGCGAGCTACCGCGCCCGAGCAGCGGACAAAACAAAGCCCCAAACATGCTTTGAACAAGCATGCTCGGGGGCCTTTGCCGCGGAGCGGCAGCGAGGCACGCTGTTGAAAAGCGCGTCTTGCGTCCTCGCGATCAGTCCGTGGTCTTGATCGACGTCGGGAACTGGAAGCTGGCGTGGACGGTAACCATGCTGTTGAAGTGGAACTCCCGATCTGCGCTGTTCACGTTGAGATCCGGGAAGTCGCCGTTGGCGCCGCCACCGTGGTTGTCGAAGCCCGACGTGTTCCACGAGAAGGGCAGAGCGCGGAACTCGAACCCGAACCCGACGAACGACGAAGGGTAGAAGTTGAGGCCGAGGCCGAACGTCCCCGTGACCGCGACCCGGCTCGCCAGCGTGAACGTCGACTGATTGGCGCAATCCGTGAGCTTGGCACCGTTAGAGTCGTGCCCGCAGTCCCCGCGCTCCTGAACACCGATGAAGGCCGGACCCGCGAAGATGTTGACGTCGGTGTCGACGAAGAGAGACGAGAACAGAGCGAGCTTGCCGCGGAACGGAACGACCTGAATCTGCGGCGAGACAATCCACTGCATCCTGCCGAGCTGATCGTCGGCAATGGACCCGTGGGTCAGGTTCGTGGCGGTGAGCCGACACGGTCGACTGAACGACTTGTGAGCGCAGTCTCGGAAATCGATAGCCTTCGTTTGCAGCTCGTCGGCCAGACCCGCGTTGTACGGGATTCCGAAACCACCCCAGACGCCGAAACCGAGCCAGTCCGTGACGTGGTAGGTGAGCGCCGCGCCCGGAAGCAGCGTGCGGCGATATTGATCGAGCAAACTGAACGAGACGCCGGGCGCGATCTCGAAGCGACCGGCACGGTGAAGGCGCAGCTTGCGCACGGCGGGCGCCCCGGCCAGCGGACCGGTCAGCTGAATCTCCTGGGCTTCTGCCCCGGTGCTCAGGGCGGTCAGGGCGGCCAAGCCGGCGAGGCCCGCGAGCACACTCTTGACGAATCGACGCATCATGCCTGTCCCCGTAGTTGGAGAACCTTCAAACAACCCAGTGCGTTCTTGGAGCCCAGAAGGGATCCGGAGACCAGGGCCCCGAAGGACCCGGATCCAGCCGGGGCCTCCGAAGCCCCGCGCGACGCTTCACTTCGGCAGCCGGTACTCCCAGCTGAACGGGAGGAACACCGACAGGCCAACCTGCGCCTGAACGTTGTTGGTGAAGCTGGCCCCTCCGGGATCGAGCCACGTGCTCGAGTCCTGAGCGAGGGGCTTCTTCGTGTTGGGGTCGAGCCCAAGCGCGATCTTCGGGTTCTCGAGCTCGTCGAAGAACAGATAGTCACTGACCTCGAGCGTGGCTGCGAGCCAGCGATTGAAGAAGATTCGCAGACCACCACCGACGTGAAACGAGACCTTCGGCTTGAAATCGAAGGTTCGGTTGTCGGGATCGACGACGGCGATCGGACGAGTCGAGATGGCGCCGACACCGCCGACCACGAAGAAGTCGTAGTGGAAGATGAAGTCGCTGAAGCCGGCAAACTTGCCGTACGCCGGAACGTACGAGAAGTTCGCGTTGGCGTTCCACTGGTACTCGGTCACCGGCTCGCCGACGCGTGCTGCGCGGCTAGTCTGCAGGTTGAAGTTCGAGTTCGAGTTCAGCCCGGCGTACAAGTTACCGTTCACGCCGATGGCGAGCACGTTGGTGATGTACCAGTTCACCGCGAGCCCCGGTCCGGGGTGCCCGACGAACTGATCGTTCATGGTGATCCCGAAGTAGGGATTCACCTCGAACCGATGGTTGCGGAGCGCATAAATCTGCTGCACCGCGTACATCTGGACTTTCATGTCCCGATTGGCGGCCTTCTCCATATCAATCGTCGGGCAAGCCGTCGGATCGATTTTGCAGATGTCGCCCAAACCAGCGTCGTCGCCGGCGGGCGCCGGCGTATCTCCGCCAACGGGCGCCGTTGCACCGTCCTTCGGAGCATCCCCACCCTCGAGGTTGACTTCTTTGACGTCACCCGTAGCTGCCGGAGCGGCAGCGGGCTTGTCTTTGGAAGTGTCCTTGGGATTCTTCCCTGCTTGCGCTTTCGGTTGCGCCGCTTTCGGTTGCGCCAGTGCCGTAGCAGGCATCGCAACCAGCGCAGCCGCAACGAGAAGCCCCACGCGAGCCTGCTTCATCGCCATCCCTTCCGCAGTCCGTTCGACATGAGCATCTTCTCGCTCAAGTGAGTACAGCAGAGTAACTACGCGAGATCATTCAAAAAATCGGCAAACCGCCAAGCCCGAGGGACTATATCACGCGGAATTTCTCGGAATCAACAACCAAATCCGAGTCTTTCGGATGAATATCGTGCGCTCGTCGGTTTCCCGCGGCTCGCGAGCGGATCTTTCCAACCGGCGACCGCGCGAAGCCCTGCTTTGTCGCTGAAAGCGTCGCGGCATCATCGAGGCCTCGAACCATCCGGGGCCTCATCGAGCTGAGGTGATTCACGCTGCGGCGTCCGATTCGGAGCCCTGGCCGAGCATCGCCTCGACGAACTCTTCGGCCACGAACTCGCGGAGGTCTTCCGCGCGCTCGCCGATGCCGATGTAGCGAACGGGGAGGTTGTGCTCGGCGCATATGCCGAGGATCACGCCGCCCTTCGCCGTTCCGTCGAGCTTGGTGAGGACGATGCCCGAGAGCGGCAGCGACTCCTTGAACATCGCGGCCTGCTGCATGGCGTTCTGACCGTTGGTCGCGTCGAGCACGAGGAGCGTCTCGTGCGGCGCGCCGTCGAGGGCCTTCGCCATCGTGCGCGAGACCTTGGTGAGCTCGTCCATCAGGTTCGTCTTGGTGTGCAGGCGACCCGCGGTGTCGACCAGGACGACGTCGGCGCCCGTCTCTTTCGCGCGCTGGATTGCGTCGAAGATCACGGCGCCAGGGTTGGCGCCGTCTTTACCGCTCACGACCTCGCAGCCGACGCGCTTGCCCCAGATGTTGAGCTGCTGCACCGCCGCCGCGCGGAACGTGTCGCCCGCGGCGAGCACGACCTTCTTGTTCTCGGCCTTGAGCTTCGTCGCGAGCTTGCCGATCGTGGTCGTCTTGCCGACGCCGTTGACGCCGACGACCATCACCACGGTGGGGTGCGCCGAGAGCGTGATGCCGCCGCCGCCGATGCTGAGGATCTTGACGGCGTGCTCGCGGAGCGAGGCCCAGACCTTGTCGTTGTCGGCGAGCTCCTTCTTTTGAAGGGCTTCCTTGATGTCGGCGAGGAGCGCCTCGGTCGTGCGCACGCCGACGTCGGAGGTGAGGAGCACCTCTTCGATCTGGTCGACGATTTGCGGATCGATCTCTTTCGAGCCGGTGAACAGCGCCTTGAGCCGGCCGAAGAAGCCTTCCTTCTCGCGCACGCGCGTGAGGCCCTTGCGGAGACCTTCGACGTCGCGCTTCTGCGCGCTCGACGGCGCGGCGTCGCGGCGCGGCGCGGGCTTCGCGGCGGCCGACGGCGGCGCCTCGACGACCGAGACCTCTTCAGGCTCGGGCGCGGGCTTTGCGACGGGCGGCGGCGTCGAGGGCTTTGCGACGGGCGCGGGCTTGACGGCGGCAGCCGGCGGAGGCGCGGGCTTCTCCGGAACCTTCGACGGCGCAGGCTTCGTCGCCTCGGTCGACGGCTTCGCGAGCGAGGTCGCGGGCTTCGTCGGCTCGGTCGCGCTCGGGAGCTTCTTCTCCTCGGGCGGGGCCTCGATCTGCTCGGCCTTCGCCTTGCTGGACCGCGAGTAAAGGATGAAACCGATCACCGCGATTGCGATGACGACGGCGATGACGATGAAGGTCGAGTCCACGATCGGTTCTCCGGGGGCGGCGTGCGACTATATGAAACGCGGCGACCACGTCAACGTGCGTCGCCCGAGCGAGCGGCGATTGGCTCGATTGCCCGCGTGGCGTGCGTGATCCGCGGCGCGCATCGCAGGACGTCAGGGCGCCGTTCGCAGCGCGGGCGCGCTCAGCGAAGCGCGCGCGGCTCGACGCTGCGCACCTCGCGCTCGACGGGCTCGACCACGGGATCAGGCCCGTACGCGACGTTCTCGACGCGACGCGCCCACGCTTCGATCTCTTCCGCGCTGCCGCGCGCGGCGACGCGGCGCACGTGACCAGGCGTCGGCTCGGGCGTGCCGTCGTACGGCGCACCCTGTCGGCGAGCCCAGCGCACCAGGCGATCGAGCAGCGCGCGTCGGCGCGTCACGAGCGCGACGCCGAGCGCGCTCGGCGGCGGCAGCGCTTGCTCGTAGGCGCTGTGAAGGGGCGACTCCACGACGAGGCGCGCGTCGCTGCGGTGCGCGGCGTCGAGCGCGAACATGCCGCGCTCATCGGTGAGGACCTCGGCGATGACGCCGTCGCCCTGGAAGCTCGGCGCGATGATCGCGAGGCGCGCGCCCACGATCGGCGTGCCCTCGTGCGCGTCGCTCACGACCCCGCTCCACCCGTTGCCCACGCGCGGCGGCCCGAGCACCTGCACGCCCGCCTTGCCCGAAGGCAGCGCGGGGAGGATCTCTTCGCCCGGCGCGACCGGCGCCTTCGGCGCGCGCCGCCATCCGCCGACGACCCACGCGCCCGCGGCGAGCACGACGAGCGCGACGAGGATCTCCTTCAAAATGCCCGGTCCCGCGAGGCTCACCTCGGTCTGCAACGCGGGGCCCGCGCGGTACCACGGAGCCGACGACACGTAGCGCAGGAGGATCGGCACCGTGCTCGCGCCGCCCGACGCGAAGCTCACGACGACGTGCGCGTGGCCGTGCGTGACCTCGCCCGCGCCGACGCTCTCGCCCGCTGTCGGTGCAGCCGTCCGGCCTGCCGCGAGCGATCGGATCACCTCGATCACGCCGCCGTCGACGGCGCCGCGGCCGGTGGTGACGTCGACGTCGATCGCGAACCCGTCGTCGGCGTCGGCGCGCTCGATCGGATGCGTGAGCGCGAGGTGAACGTCGGCGCGGCGCACGATCGGCTGGGCGATGGAAGCCTTCGCGATCCCTGGTTTTCCATCGAATCGCGCGATCACCTCGCCCGCGCCCGGGCCCGCGAGCGTCGCCGTCTTCACCTCGAAGCGCGCGCGCCCGTCGCCGCCGGTCGCGGCCTCGGCGAGGCGCTGCGCGTGCTCGTCCTCGAGCGTGAGCGCCACGCCCTCGCGCCGCGCGGGTGGAGGCGATCCGGGGCGGCTCGCGTCGGTGCGATCGATGCGCAGCGACGCGGTGATCGTCACGCTGTCCTTGTCGAGATCGATGGTCTCGGGCGGCGGCTCGAAGCGCACGAGCGTGCGGAGCAGGTGGTCTTGATCGGGCTCGACGCTGAGCTGGGTTTCGAACGCGTCGTGGATCTTGCTGCCGCCGTAGCGGACCTTGAACACGACCTTGGGGATCGAGGCTTTCCCGACGACGCAGAACGTTCCGCGCTCGTCGGTGTCGATCGCGCCCTCGGCCGCCGTGCCGCCGAGTCGACGCTGCGACGGGCCCTCGCACGGCTCGAGTGACGTTAGGTGAATCGGAGTGCGCAGATCGTCCGGTGCAAACGCCTGGAGGGTGATGGGCGCGTGCGGGACCGGGCTGCCTGCGTCGTCGATCAGCGCGCCGCGGATCGAGAAGCCGTCGGGCTCCGACGACGCGGCGATCTGGAGCTCTGCGGTGCCGCGTACATGCACGTGGAGGCCCGAGCCGGACGGCGGCGATCCCGACGTGGCCGGGGCCGTCTGCGCGCGCGCGTCGGAGGTGGTCGGACCGAGGCCGATGGCTGCAACGAGGAACGCGAACCCGAGGACGATCCCTCGCGCTGCAGCGCCGCCCCGCGTTTCACGCGCGATCATCGCGGCGATATTCGGCCATCCCGGCCCGTGCGGGAAGGGGCGCACGCGCTCTCCACGTCGAATCGAGTGAAGAGGCGGGCGATCGTGCGCGTCCAATCGCCCCGGCAGCGCCGCCCGTCGGGGCAGGACGGCGCGGGGCCCGGGGCGCCGCCCGGGAACTTCGAGCGACGCAAGAGATCCGAATGGCGGAAGGGTGGCCGATGGGCAGACGATCGATGTGCAAGGGTTTGGCGGCGCACCTTCACGCCTACTCACTCCCTTCAGCTCCACGACATCCCGCCGATGGACCTCCCCGGACGATGCTGGCGTCGTGTATTCTTCGCAATCGAATGATCCGCATCGCTCGCGTCACCGTGCTCGTCGGCCTCGCGATCGCCATCACGCTGATTCCGCGTGCTGTGCAGGCCGATCCGCGTACGAGCTACCTCGCCGATCAGCTGAAGACGAACGACGACTACCGCGTCCGCACGCAGGCCGCGCTCGCGCTGGGCGCGTCGGGCGACGACGCCGCGGTGCAGCCGCTCTGCGACGCGCTCGGCGACAGCAACCAGTCGGTGAAGATCGCCGCCGCCGCCGCGCTCGGCAAGCTGGCGAAGCCGGCCGGCGTGCCGTGCTTGCAGAGCGCGTCGAAGCGCGAGTCCGCGTCGTCGGTCAAGTCGCAGATCGACAAGTCGATAGCGTCGCTGCAGAGCGGCGGATCGAGCGCAGGCGGGGCCGCGACGCCGCCCCCGCCCGACGCGAAGACGAAGGTGTACGTCGCGATCCAGGTGACGAACAAAACGACCCGCGGTGCCAGCGACGTCGACGCGCTGATCCGCGCGGCGATGCAGGAGAAGCTCCTGACGAAGGCCGGCTACGCGGTCGCGCCGAAGGCGGAAACGCCGGCGCAAGGCGGGCCGATCGTGAAGTCGAAGAAGCTGAAGGGCTTCTTCTTGATCGCGACCGTCGAGGCCCCCGTGTACGACGGCGGCAATCTCTCGCAGACCGTCCGCATCTCCATGTGGTCGTACCCGGAAAAAGCGCTGCAGGGAGAGTTCGCGCCCAAGCTCACGCAGAGCGGGACCCCGAAGAAAGACGTCGAGAGCGAGGACGCGCTGATGAAGTTGTGCGTCGAGAACGCGATCGAGAGCTTCCAGAAGGTCGTCGCCTCGCTATGATGCCGGCCTCCTGATCGACGCGCCGTTCGCGGCGTCGCTCCCCACCGCGCCCGACCAGCGGGCGCCCGCAATCATCGACCGTCGAGGAACCCCATGAGCGATGCGCAGAGCCCCGCGGCGTCCGGCCGCCACAACCGCAGCGCCAAGAACTACCTCATCGATCGCAATTTTCAGCTCAAATACACGGCGTTTCTCGTCGGTGTCGCGCTCGCGCTGTCGGTGGTCCTCGGGCTCATCCTGTGGCGCACGAGCTCGAAGGTGATCGAGCAGAGCCAGCGCACGGTCGAGCAGGGGCGCGAGACGGTGAAGCAGGGGCAGGAGACGATCGATCGCGGCAAGCAGGTGCTCGTGCAGAGCCGGCGCGTCAGTCAGGTCGTCGCGATGAACATCGCCAAGGAATACAGAGAAGATCCCGAGCTCGCGAAGACGTTCAACGAGTCCGCCGCGAAGGACGAGGCCAAGCTCAAGGAAGAGCAGGATCGGCTCGAGCGCGACGCGGCGTTCCTCACGGCGCGCGCGGTTGAGCTCGAGGCGCAGGCGCAGGGCGTCGCCGCGCAGCAGAGGCTCTTGCTGGTGCTGATCATCGCGGGCCTCGGCGTGCTCGTGGTCTGCGTCGGCATCGCGGGGATCGTGTTCACGCACAAGGTCGCGGGGCCGATCTTCAAGATGAAGCGGCTCATCCGTCAGGTCGGCGAAGGCAAGCTCGTGCTGCGCGAGAAGCTCCGCAAAGGCGACGAGCTCCAGCACTTCTTCGAGGCGTTCGAGAACATGGTCAACGATCTGCGCGCGCGGCAGTCCGCGGAGATCAGCAGGGTCGACAAGATCCTGGAGCGCCTCGCCGACGCGCCCGTCTCGCAGCGCGGGATGCGCGAGTTCGACGACGACGGCGTCGAGATGTTGAAGCAGCTCCGCCGCGAGATGCAGGACCAGCTGGAAGCGTAGCGATCCGCGCGTAGGCGCCACGAGCGCGTCGCGATGATCAGAACGCCGCCCTGATGTGCTCGACCTCGGCGCTTCCGTCGGGCAAGAAGCGCACCGCGGCGACGTCGAAGCGGACCCGATCGATCGTGGCGTCGTGCGCGAATCGCTCGTGCCAGAGCAGCTCGCCGGCGCGGCGGAGGCGAGCGCGCTTCTTCGCATCGACGCTCGCGAGCGCGCCAGTCCACGCTCCAGGCCCGCGGGTGCGCACCTCGACGAAGACGATCACCGCGCCTTCGCGGAGCACGAGATCAATCTCGAGTCGCCCGACGCGTACGTTGGACGCGAGCAAATCGAGACCGCGGGCCGCGAGCCACGCGGCGGCAGCGCGTTCGGCGCGATCACCGAGCGCTTTTCGTGTGGAGGGGGACGGGGAGGTGGGAGGCGTCGACGTCGATGCTCTCTTTATCTCGGTGCTGACAGCACGACGCCCCGCGCGAGATGGTCGCGACGGGGCGTCGTGGACGGGGTCGGCGTCGACCCTCTGGTCGACTAGTTCGAACCCTGGCACGTCTTGTCGACGTAGCCGTCGACGTGCTCGCAGGCCGAGACGTCGTCGCCCGCCTTGAACGCGGTGCCCGCTTTGATGCAGTACTTGCCGGTGAGCAAGTGATCGCCGAGGCCGACGTCGGGGCGCACCTGCGAACATTCGAAGCCCGTCGGGCACTCGCAGAAGTTGAAGCCCGGCTCGAGGTCCTTCGCGCCGTCGGCGACGCCGCAGCGGCACGAGCAGTAGACCGACTCGTCGGCGCTGCGAGCGGACTTCTTGTTCGCGGTGCCCACGCACTGGCCGCACACCGACGACGTGGTCGGGGTATCGGTGCCGGGCACGCAGCAGCTCTTGTCCAGGTCCGTCTTCGGATTGGCGCCGGCCTGCTGGCAGTTGCCTTCCTTGTGGCAGACGAAGGACTTGAAGATCGAGATGCTGTTGCTATCGCCCTCGATCGAATGAACGCAGTGGAATCCGTCCGGGGGAATCGTGCCCGACGTGCAGGTGCAGACCTTCCTGTTAGGGTCGCACTTCGTCCCGTTCGGGCAGTCGTCCGCTTCCGGCTTGCAGTCGTTGGCGAGCGTCGCGGCCTCGACGCACTTACCGAGGTTGGCGGCTTCGCAGGTCGTGGTGTCGTGGTAGTTGCAGAACGTCGGGGCGGCCTGGCCCAAGGGGCACGTGACGCGGCCCTGAAAGTGGTTCACGAGGCAGATGCGGGTCGAGCACTGGAAAGAGCGCGACTCGATGTTCTCGGCCGTCACCTTGAAGCCGGTGAAGTCAGCGTTGTACTCGTCTTCGGGGATGCACGGATCACCGATGCCCCCGCTCTGGCAGGCGAGAGGCAAAGCGCCGACGGCGCCGATGCTGAGGAGACCAAGGAGGCCAGCGAGGATGGAACGGGTCATCAGAACGTGCTCCTTCGGCGCGTGCTTATGAAGCGGTGGTACGTACGGCGCGAAGACTTCTTGGGCGGTGCCGCCTGCGGGGGGACGCTAATCGATTGAGCGTCGAAGCGTCAACAGCGGAAGCGCGCATGACCGCGTTTTGCTCCAGGTTTCCTTCGACTGCCCGGGACGCGTCGCGGGCTCTCTTCTCGCGGGCGTGGCGACGACGGCTTGCCCAAGGTGCGCGTCGGGTCAGGTGTCGGAGCGCGGGTGGTTCGCCGTCGGGCCGCCGAAAAGCGCTGCTTGACAATGCGCGCTTGGCCTTATTACCATCCCCGCCCACGCGTTAGTATCCGTCGATTCTCATTGAAGTTTTTGGTCTGCAGCTCGTTTTCGAGAGCCCGTCGCGGTGACCGCGACGGCGAGAACGAGCCGCTCCAGAGGCCAAGCCGGGTAACAGCGAAGCTCTTTTTTCGAGCATCGCAAGCGGCACAAGAGGATGCGACTCGACGGGGCACGGTGCTCGACACTCAGCGCTCGCCCTCAACCCTCCAGATTGCGAGGACACGATCCATGCGGACCCGGCTGGCCACCATCTGCCTTCTAGCTTCCAGTTTGATCCTCGCGCCCGCGGCGGCAGAGGCGCAGGGCAAGAAACCCGCTGCTGCAGCAGCGAAGAAGGGCGCGAAGGACGACAAAAAGGTCGCCACCAAGCCCGGCGAGAAGCCCAAGGAGATCCAGCTCGAGGAAGAGCAGGAAGGCCCCGTCACCGCCGGGCAGATGACGGAGGAGGCCGCCCAGGGCAAGCGTCTGTTCGACGCCGAGCGCTGGAGCGAGGCCGCGCTCGTCCTCAAGCGTGTCGTCGACAACGAGACGGGCGACGACGAAGGCAACAAGCAGATCGCCCAGTACCACCTCGCGATCGCGCTCTACCGCCTCCAGTTCTACCAGGCCAGCTACGGCATCTTCTCCTCGATCGCCGACAAGGCGAACCACCTGAAGTTCAACGAGACGCTCCTCTGGCTCTCGAAGCTCGCGACGCAGCTCCCCGAGCCCGCCGACATCATCGAGCGCGTCGGCAAGTACAAGACCGATCAGGTCGCGCGGTTCAACAACCCGCAGCAGCGCGATCTGTACTGGCAGCTCAACTACCTCCTCGGCCGGTACAAGTACCGCAACCGCAACTACGAGGAGGCGATCAGCCTCTTCGAGAAGGTGGACAAGAAGAGCAAGTACTTCGTCCAGGGCCAGTTCTTCTCGGGCATCTCGTACGTGCAGCTCCGCAAGTCGGTCCCCGCGGTGAAGTCGTTCCAGCGCATCGTGCAGTCGATCGACGAGGGCACCGAAGGCGTCGAGGACGAGGCGCGCATGCGCGACCTCGCGTTCCTCTCGATGGCGCGCACGTACTACTCGGCCTCGGTTCGCCTCGACGACAACAACGTCCCGACGATCGACTCGTCGAAGCTCTCCGCCGCCGTCAAGTACTGGAACCGCGTCGACGTCGCGAGCGAGTACTGGCTCGACGGCCTGTTCGAGCAGTCGTGGGCCTACTTCATGGCCGGCGATTACCCGCACGCCCTCGGCAACATCCACACGATCGAGGCGCCGTACTTCCCGAACTCGTTCTACCCGGAGGCCGACATCCTGAAGGCCGTCATCTCCTTCACGATCTGCCAGTACGAGGACGCGACCACGATCGTGGCGCGCATGAAGCGCAAGTACGAGCCGATCAAGAAGGAGCTCGAGGCCGTGCTCAACCGCTTCAAGGGCGAGGGCAGCGAGCAGCAGTTCTTCACCTTCCTGAAGGACGTGCGCGCCGGCAAGGCCAACCTCTCCCCGACGATCCGTCCCGTCGTCGAGAGCGCCCTCGCCGATCGTCAGCTCCTCCGCAACCTCGAGTACGTGCGCGTGCTCGACGAGGAGGACGCGCGCTTCAAGAAGGCGCCCGCGAGCTTCCGCAACTCGCCCCTCGGCGGCGACGTCACCGACGCGCTCAACCTCGCCCGCGAGCTCGCGACGCGCAACGCCGGCACGCTCGCCCGCGAGCGCTACCAGCGCAACCTCGACGAGCTCAACGAGCACCTCCGCGACGCATCGAAGATCCTGATCGACATCACGGCGGCCGAGCGCAACAAGCTCGACAACACCATCGTCACCGGGCAGCTCTCGACGGCCGACTCGCTCACGTACGGCGTCGTCAAGCCCGACGACGAGCACGTCCTCTGGCCGTTCAACGGCGAATACTGGCGCGACGAGCTGGGCTTCTACCGCCAGGTCGTCGTGTCCAAGTGCGCGAACAAGTGACTCCGTAGGTCCGCTCTCTCGGTCTTTAGCGTGAAGGGTTGGGTATGAAGACGAAGCATCGGAACTCGGTCTTGCTGAGCGCACTGCGCAGGGCCGCGGGCGCCCTGGCGGTGACCGCCGGCGCCGTGGTGGCAGCGGGGCCGGCATCGGCAGCCGACGTGTGCATCTCGCAGTCCGCGAAGGACGCGCTCGCGGCCTGTCCGGGAGGCAAGCTCGAGGCGTCGGCCGGCAAGAAGCCGCAGGTCAGCTTCAAGTCGGCGCCGTCGGCGATCAACCTGAAGAAGGGGGAGCAGCAGCTGAAGCCGAGCAACCCCTCGGCGTCCATGAACGCGGCGCAGCGCGACGAGCGGCGCAACCGCCTCGCGGCGCGCTCGCGGCAGCTGCTCGTGACGGAGATCCAGGGCCTCGAGAGCCTGTACACCTCCACGCCGAAGAACGCGCCGGATCGGCCGAAGCTGATGCGGCGCCTCGCGGAGGGCTACGTCGAGCTCGAGTCCGCGGCCTTCCGCGACAAGACCGAGAACGGCATGAAGGCCGACGAGGCCAAGAAGAAGGATCCGGGCAAGGCCGCGGGCTTCGCCGCCGAGGCCGGCAAGGCCGACAAGATCCTCGGCGCCGCGCGGCAGGCGGCGATCAAGAACTACACGAACCTCAAAGATCAATACCCGAAGTGGTGCCAGAACAACAACGCGTCGAACCCGGCGCAGAGCACCGGCTGCACCGACGAGGTTTTGTACTACCTCGCGTACGAGTACGAGCAGGCGCTCAACCTCGACCAGGCGCGCAAGGTGTACCTCGAGCTCATCCAGAGCTGGCCCAACTCCAAGTTCATCCCCAACGCGTACCTCGCGTTCGGTGAGCTCTTCTTCAACGAAGCGCAGGGTGATCCGACGAAGTGGGCCCTCGCCGAGCAGTCGTACTCCGAGGTCATCAAGTACCCGGCGCCCGAGAACAAGGTCTGGGGCTACGCCCACTACAAGCTCGGCTACGTCTACTGGAACAAGGGCGACTTCGCCCGCGCCATGAGCGAGCTGAAGAAGACGATCGACTACGGCACCCAGTACTCGTCACTGCCGAACGCCGAGCAGCTCGCCACCTCGGCGCGCCGCGACATCATCCCGATCTACGCTCTCGCCGGCGATCCGAAGCGCGCCTACGACTTCATCAAGCCGCTCTCGGGCGACTCGGGCGTCAACAGTGAGAAGACGTTCAAGCTGATGGACGATCTCGGGCAGAGCTACCTCGACACCGGCCACTACGCCGAGGGTATCGTCCTCTACACCGACCTGAAGAACCGCGATCGCGGCCCCAAGGCGTGCGTGTACCAGGGCCACATCGCCGAGGCGACGCTGGCGATGAAGTCCGGCAACAAGGACCTCATCATCGGCGAGCTGAACAGCCAGCTCGATACCCACAACAAGTTCGTCGCCGACCAGCAGCCCGCCGACGCGAAATTGAAGTGCGCGAACATCACCGCCGATCTGCTCGCAGAGACGGCGATGGCGTGGCACCTCGAGGCCGTCGGTTCCGGCGGCGTCCGCGGCACCGGCGACAAGAAGACGATGGCGCTCGCCGCGCAGATCTACGCCAACCTGGTCAAGACCTTCAAGCAGGACGACTTCGCGAAGTTCGAGTTCCCCCGCATCGTGAAGGAGGACTGGCCGAACATCTTCAAGATCAAGTACCAGATGGCCGATCTGCTGTACTTCCAGAAGGATTGGGCCAAGTGCGGTCCGGCGTTCGACGCCGTCGTCGCCGAGGATCCTTCCGGTCCGACCGCGCCCGAGGCGGCGTACGCGGCGGTGCTCTGTTACCAGAACATCTACACCGAGACGCACAAGGACGGCTCCGACAAGAAGGGCGGAGGCAACCTCCCCGGCGGCAAGGGCAAGAAGGGCGATACGAAGGCGTCGGAGAAGGCGAAGTTCGCTCCGAAGGACTTCACCGACAACCAGAAGGGGATGCTCACCGCCTTCAACCGCTACGTCTGTTACATCAAGCCGCCCGCGGGCGACAAAGAGGCCAACGACAACTACGTCGAGGTCAAGTACGCCCGCGCCCGCACCTACTTCGAGGCGCAGCACTGGGAAGAGGCCGCTCTCGCGTTCCGCGATGTCGCGCTGAACTACGCCGACAAGGACGTCGGGGTCTACGCGTCGCAGCTCTACCTCGAGTCGCTCAACGTGCTCGCCAACAACGTCGAGCCGGGTCACCCCTCGTGCCTCGACGACATGGCGGACGACGTCCCGAAGTTCGTCGATCTCTACTGCAAGGGCGGCAAAGAGAAGGAAAACGCCGAGCAGTGCGGGACGCTCCTCGGCATCCAGCGCGACATCGAGCGTCTCAAGGCCGAGGCCCTCGTGAAGGCGGCCGACGCCGGTGGCGCCGAAGCTTCGAAGCAGTACGAGAAGGGCGCGCAGGCCTACCTCGAGCTCTGGAAGAAGTATGGCGAAGGCCCGTGCGAGGCCAAGCAGCCCTCGTGCGCGCGCAACGACGAGGTCCTGTACAACGCGGCCCGCGCCTTCCAGGCGGCGCGCCTCATCGCCAAGTCGATCGCGGTTCGCAAGATCCTGATCGACCCGAAGTACAACCTCAACACGACCGAGCTCGCGAAGAAGGCCGTTTACGAAATCGGCGGTAACTACCAGGCGATCGCGGTCTACGACGAAGCCGCCAACTGGTACGAGAAGTTCGCGGCGACGAACGCCAGCGCCGAGAAGGCCCCCGAGGCTCTCTCCGATGCCACGGTCCTTCGCCTCGGTCTCGGTCAGGAAGACCAGGCGATCAAGGACGCCGACCTCTTCAACAAGAACTTCGGTTCGAAGAAGCCGGCGCAGACGGCCGCGATCGCCTTCGCCATCGGCGCTCACTACATCGATCGCGAGGACTGGGGCGAGGCGCGCAAGCGGCTCACCAGCGCGATGAGCCAGATCGACAAGAACGCGACGCTCGATGTTCAGATCCAGGCGCACGCCATGCTCGGCCTCGTGTTCACGAAGCTCAACAGCGCGTCGAACGCGGTCACCGAGTACAACAAGGTTCGCGGCCTGTTCAAGGATCCGACGGCCTCGGTCAAGAAGATCACCGACGGCGGCGGCGACGAGCGCAAGGTCGCGAAGGCGCTCACCGCGGTCGGCGAGGCGATGTTCTTCTTCGCCGAGCAGCGCCGCAAAGAGGTCGATAAGATCAAGTTCCCCGAATACAAGGGATCGGGGACGCGCGAGGACGTGCTCAAGCACGTCAACACCAAGGTCACCGATTGGGTGAAGAAGAAGCGCCCGGCGATCGAAGAGGCTGCCGGCGAGTACAAGAAGATCGTCGACATGCAGCCCGCGCCCCCGCCGAAGTGGGTCATCGCGGCCGGTTCGCGCGTCGGTCAGATGTGGGGCAAGTTCGTCGCCGAGTTCCGCGCCGCTCCGATTCCGAAGGAGTGGAAGGGTCACGGCGTCGTCCCGGGCACCGATGGCCTGACGTACGACGAAATCCGAGGCGAGTACTACGCGAAGCTGGACGAGGCGAGCGAGCCTCAGAAGCAGACCGCAAAGGGCGCGTACCAGACCTGCCTCAAGTACTCGGTCCAGTTCCAGTACTTCGACGAGTACTCGCGCCGCTGTGAGGAGTGGCTCTCGAAGAACTTCGGAGCCGAGTACCACCTCATCGACGAGTTCCGTGGCTCGCCGTCGCGCGTGAACTCGGGTCTCAGCGACGCGCCCGCGCCGCTGAATCTCGACGGGACGACGTACCACGTCGACGCGCCGGCTCCGGCTGACGCGCCGAAGGACGACAAGGGCGCGCCGGCGGCCGACAAGGGCGATGCGGCAGGCGACAAGCCCGCCGACAAGGCCGGCGTCTCGAAGGAAAAGTCGGCGCTCGACAAGGCCAAGATCAAGAAGAAGTGAGGAGGGTGAGAGCCATGAAGAAGAGCATGTTGGTGGCGGCCGCCCTCCTCGTCTGGGCGACCGGTTGCAGTGGTCCGGCGGGCGAAGGTCCCGGCGGCAAGGTCCCGGGGAAACCCACGGGTCCGACGGACAGCAAAGGGAACGAGGTGTCCGCCGCGGCGGTCAACAAGTTCAACGCGGCGCTGGACATGATGACGGCCCACGACAAGGCCGGCGACTGGAACGACGCCGCGTGCACGGCGAACGCGGCAGCGTTCGTCGAGGCGGCGAAGGAGCAGGGCGACAAGACGTTCGGCGAGGCGCTCTACAACGCCGGCTTGGCGAGCCAGCGCTGCAAGAAGGACGCGGAGGCGAAGGCCTTCTTCAAGCAGGTCCTCGACAAGGATCCGAAGTTCCACCGCGCGCGGTCGCAGCTCGCCCTCTACGCATTCGCGGAGTCGGGCGAGAAGAACTTCGACCAGGCCATCTCCGAGATGCGCCAGGCTGCGATCACCGATGCGCAGTTCAAGAACGTGGAGGCCCTGGTGAACCTGGGGATGCTCTACATCAAGCGGAACAACCAGACGGCCGACAGCGAAGGCCCGACGGATCTCGCGCGCGCCAAGAAGTACATTCAAAGCGCGCTCGCGGTCGACGACGGGTTCATGCCCGCCTTCAACCAGCTCGCCATTCTCTACATGGAGACGGCGAACCAGAAGGCGGGTCGCGACGCCAAGCAGAAGACGGCCACCAGCGGCAGCAAACAGAAGAAGGTCGACTCTCAGGCGCTCGAGCTCGCTGCGCTCGTGTGCTCGCAGGCCGTACGCAAGAACCCCAAGTACGCGCCGGTTCACAACACCGCCGGGATGATCCAGGTCGAGCTCGGGAACTTGAACTCCGCCGTCGGTGAGTTCAACAACGCGCGCACGATCGATCCGACCTTCTACGAAGCGCAGATGAACTACGCCGCCGTGAACCTCCAGTTCCGCGGCTTCGGGCAGGCTGAAGAGGCCTACCGCGCTGCGCTCAAGATGCGTCCCGCGGACTACGACGCTCACCTCGGCCTCGCGCTCGCGCTGCGCGGCCAGATCGACGACTCGAACTTCGACAAGAAGGTCGCTGAAGCAGCTGCCGAGATCGATGCGGCGAAGAAGGCGGCGCCGGATCGCGCCGAGACCTACTACAACGAAGCGATCCTCACGCAGGAGTACAAGGCGAAGGCCGGCGGCAAGGGCGGCGAGGGCGAGCTGGTCAACGCCAAGGGGCTCTTCGGTCAGTTCGTCCAGAAGGCTGGCAGCGCCGCGGAGTTCGCCGACGCCGTGAAGCGCTCGAAGGACCGGATCGCCGAAATCGATCAGATCATCGACTTCAACAAGCAATCCGACGCGCAGCGCAAGGCGGCCGAGGCCGATCTCAAGCAGAAGGCCGCCGAGGCCGAAGCCAAGGACGGCGCCGAGGGCGAGGCCGGCGACAAGGGCGACAAGGGCGCCGGGGCCGGCGACAAGAAAGACGCTCCGAAGCAGTAGTGAACGAGCCCCGCGACCACGCTGGGCAGGAGCCCCTCTTCCCGCTCGGACGGGAAGGGGGGTTCCCTGTTTTCGAGGTACGGATCGGGCGCGATGGAAACGCGACGTGGCGGGAACCTTGGGTTTACCGGGCTGTCATTCCCGGCAGGCATGAGGTTCTTGATCTCCTCGAGCCCCCGGAAAGGGGATCGAACGCGGGCCCAATCATGAAGGGCTCCCTCCGGGGAGCTTCGCGTGACGGGGGATCGCGAATGATCCCTCGGATGACTGTTGACCCGGTCCCCTCGCTGGTTGTACACTGTTACTGTAATAGCAGCGCAAGATTTCGAGGAGACTGAAATGCAAAGGTCAACCCGTTGGGGCATGGCGGTGGTCGCCGCGGTGAGCGTGTTCGCGATTACGTCAGAGGCTCTGGCGCAGGGCGCGGACAAGAAGAAGAAGGACGACGGCTACGGCTACGAGTTCTCGGACGATCCGCTGAACGCAGGCGGCTTCGGTCCGAACGACGCGACGATTCGCGTCCGCCCGGGCCCGGTCCGTACGACTCTGATTCGCCCCCGCACGTCGTTCGTGCCGGAGATGCTCAAGTCGGTCGAGAACCTCTAAACGGGGCGATGGTCGTACGGTCGAGAGGCCGGGCGGCGCGCCTGATTATTCTCCTCACTCGCTGAGGGGGCGCGTCGCCGATTTTCCGGTTGCGCAGGTCGAAGGGAAGGCTGGGTCCAGATGGAAGGCAAGCAAAAGGTCGCTCTCACATTTGCGCTCTACCAGAACGAGGCGCTCGTCCGTCGCGAGACGGTTACGCAAGACATCGTCAAGGTGGGCAAGGACGCGAAGAGCCATCTGCGCGTCGACGACGAGCTTGCCTCGCGCATGCACGCCGTCATCGAGGTCGCGTCGCCGGAGGACATCACGCTCATCGATCTCGGCAACGAGCCGGGGACGATGGTGAACGGCGCCCGCGTCAACAAGTGCAAGATCAACCCCGGCGATCAGCTGCAGATCGGTGGGACGAAGATCGTGCTCGAGCGCGCTGAGCCGGTAGCGGTCGCCGCCGCTGCGGCGGCCAAGGCGCCGGGCGCTGGCCCGTTCGCCGCGCCGTCGGCTCCCACGTCGAACCCGTTCGGAGCGCCGGCCTCGAACCCGTTCGCCGCGGCCGCGCCCTCGAACCCGTTCGCTGCTGCTCCGGCGAATCCGTTCGGTGCCGCTGCGGATCCCTTCGCGTTCAACAACCCCTTCGCGCAGAAGGTGGCGGACGTCGACGAGGTTCCCCACGACGCTCCGGAAGGCTCGTACACGTACACGCTCGTCAAGAGCGCGCCCGACGTGCCGAACGAAGAGGTCGAGAGCCCCGCGCAGTCCGTCGAGGTCATGATCCTCTGGGATACGTCGGTGCTTCATGTTTCGCACCTCACCCCGCCGCGCTCCTACTACGTGGGCGAGGAAGAGGGGAAGAACTTCACTTGCGACTACTTCATCCCTTCGGAGAAGCTCGGGACTACGCGCGCGCCCATCGTCCTCGCCGATCGTGGTGGCTCGATCAGCGTCGTGTTCCCGCCCCGCGCGACGGGTACTGTCGAGATCCCCGGCCAGCCGAAGATCACGGTCCAGCAGGCGATCGAGACCGGCCGCACGCAGCCTTGCTCCGAGCTCTCCGGTGCGCATCAGATGGCGTTGCCGAATGGCTCCAAGGTAAAGATCGAGCTCGGTGGGCTCACCTTCCAGGTCTCGACCGTCAACGCCGGCCGCGTCGTCGCCGGTCACTTCCAGGTCGACACGCAGGGGCTGCTCTACACGGGCCTCTCGCTGGCGGTTCACGCGGGTCTGCTCGCGGCGATGGCGTTCTTCATGCCCGCCATGAACGGCACCGACGAGGACGGGATCTCGTCCGATCAGCAGTACCTGATCCAGCAGTATCTCCAGGCCGCAGCCGAGAAGGAGATCGAGGAGAAGGAAACGGAGCAGGTCGCCGACAACGCCGCCGACAATAAGGAGGGCGGTACCGGCACGCGCGCCAAGGGTGAAGAGGGTTCGATGGGTAACCCCAACACCAAGTCGACGGGCAACCGTTACGGCGTGCAGGGTCCGGCCGACAACCCCGATCCGCACATCGCGCGCGCCTCGGCGCTCCGCGACGCTGCCGAGTTCGGCATGATCGGTCTGCTCAACTCGGGCGCTGGTGGCGATCCCAACGCGCCGACGGCGCCGTGGGGTCGCGACGAGTCGCTCGGCAACGATCCGCTCAGCGCCCGCGGCAACATGTGGGGCAACGACATCGGTGATTCGTTTGGCGCCGGCGGCCTCGGCCTCTCCGGCATCGGCGAAGGTGGCGGCGGTCGCGGCGAAGGCATCGGCCTCGGCTCGATCGGCACCATCGGTCACGGCGCCGGCACCGGATCGGGGCAGGGCTTCGGCTCCGGCCACGGTCGCCTCGGTGGCTCGCACCGGACCAAGCCGCCGCAGGTTCGCATGGGCGCGACGCAGGTCAGCGGGCGTCTCCCGCCCGAGGTCATCCAGCGTATCGTCCGCCAGAACTTCGGTCGCTTCCGCCTCTGTTACGAAAACGGTCTGCGCAACAACCCGAACCTCCAGGGACGCGTCCAGGTGCGCTTCGTCATCGGTCACGACGGCGCGGTCTCGCAGGTGGCGAACGGCGGCTCGGACATGCCGGACAGCGGCGTCGTTTCGTGCACGGTCCGTGCGTTCTACGGGCTCTCGTTCCCGCAGCCCGAAGGCGGCATCGTCACGGTCACGTACCCGATCATGTTCGCCCCCGGCGGCTGATGGTCCTCGCGATGGAGTCGACGGCGGCTCCATCGTCTTCGTGGCGTCGGTCACCCGACGCCGTTCAGGCGCGCCCCGTGTGAGCACAGTCTCCACGGGGCGTCGTCGTTCCATCCCCGCTATTTCTGCGCACAACGGCGGATCTGACCCCTGGACTTCCTGGGTTCGGTCCGCCTATCCTCGCGACGCCGCGATCGTCTGTTCGCGCGCCGATTTCGTGGAGTTTTTCGCCTCGGGTATCGACGCTGGTGGGGGCGCGGCCGGGAGTCGCGCGCTGATGAAACACCACGCTCCCGAGGCACCCGCTCAATCATCTAGAAAGGTGAGCCCTCGCATGAAGCTTGGCAACGTCGCCCTGGTGGCCTCTCTCTTCATCACGAGCTTCCTCGGAGCCGGCTGCAGCCGGAACCGGCAAGAGGCCGTCATTCTCGCCAACCAGGCGGATTCCGAGGTGAAGCTCAGCCCCGAGAGCGCCATCAACAAATACGAGCAAGCGACCCGGATGGACCCGACCAACCACCGGATCTTCCAGAAGCTCGGCATGGCCTACAAGAAGCGCGAGGACTGGGACAAGGTCGCGTCGACCATGGCCCGCGCCGCGTCGCTCGCGCCGAAGTTTGCGAACTACTGGCTCGAGCGTGGGTACGCGCTCGAGATGCAAGCGAAGAAGAAGACCGGTGTGTCGTGGGAGGAGGCGAAAGAGCCGCTCCAGAAGTGCATCGAGAACGATCCGAACTACGCCGATTGCTACGAAGAGCTCGGCGGCGTGTTCCTTCAGACGGACGACGAGCAGAAAGCGCTCGACAACTTCACGAAGGCGATCGAGCACGACCCGAACGAGGTCCGCTACTACAACGCGCTCGCCGATCTCTACATCCGCCTCGGCTACGTCAAGGAAGCCGAGCAGGTGTTGAAGGAAGGCAAGTCGTTCGCGAAGCCGGGCGATAAATCGCTCTTCGGCCTGCACGAGCTGCTCGCGCAGGTCTACCAGGATCGAGGTTCGCTGCCTGAAATGGCGACGGAGCTCGAGGCCGCGAAGGCCGTCGCCGGCACCGAGGGGCCCGAGTCGGTGCAGGTCCTGTGGGACCTCGGGAGCACGTACGCGAAGCTGACCCCGCCGCGCACGGCGGAGGCCATTCAGATGCTGAAGGGCTTCAGCACACGGGCCTGCAAGGGCGCGAAGGCGGCGAGCTACAAGAGCCAGTGCGAGGGCGCGCAATCGCTCGTGACCCAGCTCGGCGGGAGCATGCAGTAAGCCCGGCGACTCCCGCGCGCGACCGCGCGGGAGCACATCGCCGGAGGGACGTCCGCAAGGGCCGCAACTTGGGGCCGAGGGCCGAAGAAGACCATGGATCTAGCGCAGCGTCTGAATCATCTCGAGTCGGTTCGTGATTGGCAGGGACTCGCCGACGAGCTCGAGCGAGCCATCCCCGCGGAGACTTCCGCGGCGGTCAAAGCCTCGTACCACCTGAAGCTCGGGCGCGTGCTCGAGGACAAGTTCCTCCTCGCCGTCAAGGCGCTGAAGCACTTCCAGGACGCGTTCAAGCTGAATCCGGCGCTGATCGAGGCGCTGCAGCAAGCGCGCGCGATCTACTGGGCTCTCGGCAAGACGAACATGGTGCAGAAGCTCCTCGAGCTGGAGCTGAAGAGCGCGGCGGAAGGCCCCGCGCAGACCGCGCTCCTGCTCGAGCTGGGCGACGTGCTCACCGATCTCGGCGATCACGAGAAGGCGGCGTCGACGTACGCGCGCGCGCTCGCGTCGTCGGGCGGCGCGAGCGACGCGGCCCGCGACGGGCTCGCCGACACTCAGGTCGACGAGGGCTCGGCTCCCGGGCACCTCGAGGCGCTGGTCGAGATCGCCGGCGCCGAGCACGACCCGGCCGCGCGGTCGCGGCTCTATCTGCGCGCGTCGCGGATCGCGAAGCGCTTCTCGCCCACCGAGGTCGAGGGGCTCCTCACCCGCGCCTACGAAGCCGATCCGAGCGACAAGCAGGCTGCGACGACGTTCGAGCAGCTGATGATGGAAGAGGATCGCGCGCAGGCGATCGCCGAGACGCAGCGGCGCGTCCTCTCCGCGAGCAACGGCGCCGATCGCGCGGCGAACGCCTTCCGCTTCGGCGTGCGCTGGGCGACGCGCCACCAGAACCACGAGCTCGGCGCGCAGCTGATCCAGAGCGCCTTCGAGGCCGACCCCGACAACGAAGCGGCGTTCTCTTACCTGCGCGAGCTGTGGGGCACGAAGCAGGGCGAGTGGGATCGCGTGATCAAGCTGATCGAGGCCGCGGCCGACGCGAACCCGACGTCGCCCTTCCTCGTTGCGCAGGCCGGCACGATCGTCTGGCGTCAGGGCGGCAATTTGATGCGCGCGCGCGGCTGGTTCGAGCGCCTCGCGGCGATCGCGCCGGAGCACGCGACGCTCCGCGCCTTCGAAGCGCAGATCGGCGAGCCCGTCGGGGCAGTCGAGGCGGGCGCCGCGCTCCCCGCGGCCGAAGAGGCACCGATCGACGTCGTCGTCGCGTCCGAGCCGCCGCCGCCCGTCGCCATGCTCGAGTCGGAGCCGCCGCCCGCCCCGGCGAAGGCTGCCTCCGAGCCGCCGCCCGCCCGCCTGCACAAGCCCGAGCCCGTCGTCGCCGAGGTCGCGCCGGTCTCGGCGTCCGTGGCGGTGAGCGAGCCCGCGCCGGTCAGCGTGGCGCCTCCTGCGGCCGTCGCGGCGCCGGTCAGCGTGCCGCCGCCTGCGCCTGCGGCTGCCGCCCCTGCGGCGGAGCCCGTCGCTGCTGCCAAGCCCGCCGTCAACGTCGACGAGCTCATCGCCAAGGGCCAGAAGCAAGAGCAGGCCAAGCGCTACAACGAGTACGTCAAGACGCTGATCGAGATCGCCGAGGCCGTCGACTCGCCGGCCGAGAAGATCGAGTATTACGCGAAGGCCGCCGACCTCTACACGACGAAGTTCTCCAACGCGGCCGAGGCCGTGAAGTGCTTCGAATCGATCCTCGCGCTCGACGGCGAGCACGCGGCGGCGATCGACTTCCTGCGCCAGAGCTACGAGAAGCGGCGCGACTGGGAGAAGCTCATCGGCCTGATGAAGCGCGAGGCCGGGGCGATGCCCGAGGGCGCGGCGCGCGGCGCGAAGTTCCTCGAGGTCGCGAAGCTCGCCACCGAGCGCGTGAAGAAGCCCGAGGTCTGCATCGATCTCTGGAACGAGGTCATCGCCAACGATCCGGAGAACGCCGAGGCGCTCAACGCTCTCGCGGGTCTGCACGAGCGCGCGAAGGACTGGCCCGCGCTCGCGGCCGTGCTGCAGAAGCAGGTCGACTCGACCTACGACAGCGCGGTGAAGCAGGTGCTGCTCGGCAAGCTCGGCGCGCTCTACGGCGAGCGCCTCAACGACGACGAGGCCGCGGTAGAGGCCTGGCGTCAGCTCCTCGCGCTCAACCCGCAGGATCGCAAGGCGCAAGAGGCGCTGAAGAAGAAGTACCTCACGCTCGGCCGCTGGGACGATCTCGAGGTGTTCTACGCCGAGAGCGGCAAGTGGGACGAGTTCATCCGCGTCCTCGAGACGCAGGAGGCGAAGGAGACGATCGACCAGGCGAAGATCGGCCTGCTCGTCAAGATCGCCCAGCTGTGGATGGTGCAGAAGGGCAAGCCCGATCGCGCGGCCAAGGCCTACGAGAAGGTGCTGAGCATCGACGCGCAGCACCTCGAGGCAGCCGAGGCGCTGATCCCGCTTTACGAGCAGGCGAACAACCCCAAGGGCCTCGCCGGCGCGATCGAAGTGAAGCTGCTTCATCCGCAGGACGACGGCGCGAAGCTCGAGCTCTACCGCCAGGTCGCCGGCCTCTACGAGACGAAGCTCAAGGAGCCGCAGCGCGCCTTCGAGCGCTACCTGTCCGCCTTCGAGATCGCGCCCGGCGACGAGCGCTGCATCGACGACGTCGAGCGCGCCGCACGCGCCACCGCGGGCTGGGACGCGCTCATCACCGCGTACTCCGCGGCGATCACCAGGGCCGAAGGCGAGGCCGAGCACGAGCTCGCGATCGCCCTTCGCTTGCGCCTCGGCCGCGTGCTCCGCGACGAGGTCAAGCGCGTCGACGACGCGCTCGCGCAGTTCCGCGCCGTCTACGACGCCGACGGCGAGAACGACGCGGCGATCAGCGCCCTCGAGCAGCTCTACCGCGACACCGCGCGCTTCGGCGAGCTCCTCGGGATCTACGAGAAGAAGCGCGAGCTCGTGACCGAGGTCGAGGCCAAGAAGCAGATCCAGTACGCGATCGCCGATCTCTACGAGAAGGAGATCAAGGATCCGAAGAGCGCGATCGCCACGTACATCCAGGTGCTCGACGACGAGCCGATGGATGCGCAGGCGCTCGCCGCGCTCGACAAGCTCTACCTCGAGCAGCAGGAGTGGGAGCCGTACGTCGAGGTCCTGCGCAAGCGGATCGAGCTCGACGTCAGCGAGGGCGTGCTCATCGATCTCAAGCTCCGCCTCGGCGGCGCGCTCGAGAGTCACCTCGGCGATCCGGCCGGCGCGCTCGACAACTACCGCGAGATTCTCCTGATCGATCCGGGCAACGACGCCGCCCGCGCGGCGCTCGAGGCCATGCTCGGCCGCGAGGATCTGCGCGCCGACGCCGCCGGCATCCTCGAGGAAATCTACGAAGGCCGCGGCGACTGGGAGAAGCTCATCCAGGCGCTCGAGATCCTCGCGGCCTCCGAGAGCGACGTCGCGGGGCGCGTCGGCCTCCTGCGCAAGGTCGCGCGCACGGCGGCCGAGAACCTCGCGGATCTCGGCCGCGCCTTCGACGCGCAGGCCCGCGCGCTCAAGGACGATCCCTCGAACGCCGACACCCGCGCCGAGCTCGAAGCGCTCGCCGAGAAGTCGGGCGCGTGGGATCGGCTCGACGCGATCTTCAGCGAGATCGCGCAGGGCATCAGCGACGCTCGCCTGGCGCGCGAATACTGGATGCGGCTCGCCGGCATCCACGAGCGCCTCGGCAAGATCGAGGAGGCCGCGAGCGGTTACAACCGCGTGCTGTCCATCGATCCGGCCGACCACGAGGCCCTCGCCGCGATGGACGCGCTCTACCGCCGCACCGAGCGCTTCGCCGATCTCGTCGGCGTCTTCCGGCGGCGGATCGAGCTCGCCGGCGAGGGGCCGGAGCGCGAGACGCTCTACGCCCAGATGGCCGAGGTCTACGAGCAGAAGCTCGGCAAGCCCGAGGACGCGATCGCCGCCTACCGCGAGGTGCTCAGCCTCGACGAGACGAGCCATGTCGCGCTCACGGCGCTCGACGGCCTCTTCACGCGCCAGGCGATGTGGAACGAGCTCGCCGAGAACCTCGAGTCGCAGCTCCGCCTCGCGATCGAAGACGACGATCAGATCCGCCTCATGCTCCGCCTCGCCGCGCTGCGCGAGTCGCGCATGAGCCTCGTCGAGTCGGCCATCGACATCTACAGCCAGGTCCTCGAGCGCGAGCCCGGCAACGTCGAGGCCCTCGCGGCGCTCGAGCGCCTCGGCCTCCTGCCCGAGCACGAGATCCCGATCGCCGAGATCCTCGAGCCGCTCTACCGCCAGTCCGGCGACTTCGCCAAGCTCGTGGGCGTGCACGAGGTGCAGGTCCGAAGGAGCGAAGATCCGGGCCGCCGCGTCGAGCTCTTGCATCAGATCGCCACGCTGCACGAGGACGCAGGCGGCGATCTCAGCGCGGCGTTCGACACCTTCGCTCGCGCGCTGTCGGAGGACCCCGCGTCCGAGACGACGCAGGACGGCCTCGACCGCCTCGCGCGCGCCACGGGTCGCTTCGCCGACCTCGCGCGCGTCTTCGAAACGCTGGCGGCGCGCCAGGCCGAGCCCGAGCTCGCGAGCACGCTCTTCACCATGAGCGCGCGCGTCTACGAGAACGATCTCGCCGACCTCGACAGCGCCGTTCGCCACTACCGCAAGGTGCTGGAGATCGACGCCAAGAACCTCCCGGCCGCCGAGTCGCTCGACCGCATCTTCCGCGGCGCGGAGCGCTACCAGGAGCTGTCGCAGATCCTCCAGCAGAAGGCGGAGATCCTCGACGAGATCAACGACAAGAAGTCGGCGCTCTTCCAGGCCGCGTCGATCGAGGAAGAGATCCTCGAGCGTCACGATCAGTCGATCGCCGTCTACGGCAAGGTCCTCGAGCTCGACTCGGAAGACCTCCGCGCCATCGACGCGCTGATCAAGCTCTACCTCGGGCTCTCGCGCTGGACCGACCTCCTCGCCGTGTACGCGAAGAAGGCCGATCTCGTCACGGACGCCGAGGAAAAGAAGCTGATCTACTACCAGATCGGCGCGGTCTACGAGCGCGAGCTCGGCGACGTGGCGCGCTCGATCGACACCTATCAGCGAGTGCTCGAGATCGATCCCGACGATCTCCAGGCGCTGGGGCGCCTCGACGTTCTCTACCAGACCGCGCAGAACTGGCAGGAGCTGCTCAGCGTCCTCCAGCACGAGGCCGAGCTGGCGCAGGATCCGGCCGAGGGGATCAGCTACCAGTACCGGATCGCCGAGCTCTACGAGAAGCACCTCGACGACACCACGCGGGCGATCGAGCTCTACCGTGATCTCCTGCAGCAGATGCCGGATCACGCGCCGACGCTCGAGGCCCTGGAAGGCATCAAGAGCGGCGTCAAGGATCCCCTCGGCGCGGCGCTCGTCCTCGAGCCGATCTACGACGGCGTCGGCGAGTGGCAGAAGCTCATCAGCGTGCTCGAGGTCCAGGTCAAGTCGGCGGAGGATCCCTTCGCGCGCGTCGATCTGCTCCACCGGATCGCGCGGCTCCACGAGGAGATGCTCACCGACCACCGCTCGGCCTTCGAGACGTACGCGCGCGCGGTCGCGTTCGACATCACCAACGAAGACTCGCTCCATAACCTGGAGCGGCTCGCCATGGCCGTCGGCCGCTGGCCCGACGTCGCCGCGCTCTACGACGCCGAGCTCGACAAGCTCTCGGAGGATCCGGGTCGCTTCGTCGAGCTCGGGCTCCGGCTCGCGCAGATCTTCGAGACGCAGCTGGAAGACGTCGAGAACGCCGTCATCCGGTACCGGCGCGTCATCGCGGCGGACCCGGAGAACCACGCGGCGATCTCCTCGCTCGATCGGCTCTTCACGATGACGGAGCGCTGGCCCGAGCTCGTGCAGATCCTCGCCCGTGAGGCCGAGATCGGGCAGAGCCCCGACGAGATCCTCGAGTTCAAGTACCGGCTCGGCCTCGTCCACCAGAGCCGGCTCAGCGATCTCTCGTCGGCGATCGCGGCCTACCGCGACGTGCTCACGGCGGCGCCGGAGCACCACCAGACGCGCGAGGCCCTCGAAGGCCTCTTCGCTGCTGGGGTGCAGCAGATGGTAATCGGCGAGATCCTCGAGCCGCTCTATCAGGCCTCAGGCGACTGGGAGAAGCTCGCGGGCGTGCTCGAAGCGCTGCTCGCGCACCTCACCGACGCGGCGTCGCGCCTCGCGATGTACTACCGCCTCGGCGAGCTCCAGGAAGAGCGGCTGATCGCGCTCGACGGCGCGCTCGACGTGTTCGTGCGCGCCGTGAAGGAGTACCCGACCGACGAGAAGACGCTCGAAGAGGTCGAGCGGCTCGCCGGCAGCACCGACGGCGGCTGGGAGAACCTGGCGAACGCCTACGCCGACGTGCTCGGTCTCCACGCCGAGAAGGCGGTGCAAGCGGCGATCGGCAAGCGCCTCGCGCGCGTCTTCGAGGAAGACCTCGGCGACGTGCAGAAGGCCGAAGAGACCTACCGCTACGTGCTCAGCGTCGAGGCACTCGACGTCGAGGCGCTGACGAACCTCGACCGGATCTACTCGTCGATCGAGCAGTACCCGGAGCTCGCGCAGACGCTCGAGCAGCGCATCAAGGCGACGACCGAGCCCTATGAGCTCGTCGATCTCCACAACCGGCTCGGCCAGATCTACGAGGAGCGCTTGAACGAGCCGGATCACGCGATCCGCATCTTCCGCCGCGTCTTCGACGATCTCGACAAGGCCAACGAGCTGGCCATCTTCGCGCTCGAGCGCATCTACGGCGCCAAGGGCGCGTGGACCGACCTCAAGGTCGTGCTCGATCGCGAGCTCGAGAACGCCGGCGGCGACACGCAGGAGGCCGACATCCGCGCCAAGATGGCGCACCTCCTGTCGGGTCACCTCAATGACATCCCCGGCGCGGTCGAGACGTGGAAGCGCGTCCTCGAGCTGCGCGGCGAGGACCACGAGGCCCTCGGGGCGCTCGCCGATCTCTACGAGCGCGTCGAGCAGTGGGCCGAGCTCTGCGACGTGCTCGAGCGCCACTACGACATCGCGAGCGACGACGTCGCGCGCGTCGAGGTCCTCCTCCGCCGGGCCAAGCTCTTCAGCGAGCGGCTCGGTCGCGACGACTCGGCGCTCGACGACTACAACCGCGTGCTCGACATCGACTACGCCAACTCGCACGCGCTCTACGCGATCTCGGAGATCTGGCGTCGCCGCAACGATCCGCAGGAGATCGTGACCTCGCTCCACCAGACGGTGGATCGCGCCGCGGCCGCTCTGCCCGCCGAGAACCTCGTGGCGATCTTCCGCGAGCTCGGCACGATCTACCAGTCGACGCTCGCGCAACCGTACGACGCGATCGACGCGTGGCGCCGCCTGCTCGGCGTCGATCCGCGCGACTTCGAGGCCATGGCCGCGCTCGAGAACCTGCTCCGCGCCGAGGAGCGCTGGGTCGAGGTGATCGACGTGAAGATGGGCCGCGCCCAGGCCTACGAGGACCCGCAGGAGAAGATCCGCGAGTACCTCGAGGTCGCGGCGATCTGGGAGCACCAGGTCGGCGAGAAGGACAAGGGCACGCCGGCCTACGAGAAGATCCTCGAGCTCGACGGCACGCACGATCAAGCGTTCTTCGCGCTCGAGCTGCTCCACGGCGCGGCGCGCCGGAGCGAGCCGCTGATAGAGCTCTACCTCGCCCGCCTCGACACGCGCGAAGAGGTCAAGGACAAGACGACCATCCTCCGCAAGGTGGCCAAGGTCTTCGAGGAGCAGCTCGAGGATCGCGCGCAGGCGTTCGACGCGCTGCTCACCGCCTTCGAGCTCGACTTCTCCGACATGGAAGTGGTGCGCTACCTCGAGCGGATGTCGCAGGCCACGAACCGCTGGCCCGAGCTCGTGCAGACCGTCAACGCCTGGCTCGGCCAGCAGACGGATCCGCTCCAGAAGATCACGCTGAGCCTGCGCCTCGCCAAGTGGTACGCCGAGGATCTCGGGCACCCCGAGTACGCGCAGGGCTACTACCAGCAGGTCCTCACGCTCGATCCGAACAACGTCGCCGTGCTCCGTCAGATGGCCAGCTTCTTCAAGAAGACGGGCCGCTGGCAGGAGCAAGGGCAGACGCTCACGAGCGCGCTCAACGTCGCCGTCACCGACTTCGATCGCAAAGAGATCCTCACCGACCTCGGCGAGGTGCTCGAGCGTCACATGGGCGAGGTCGATCAGGGCCTCGGCTTCTACAAGCGCGCCCTCGATGTCGACCAGCTCCACCTGCCGGCGCTCGAAGCCCTCGAGCGCATCTACGCCGAGCGCAACCTCTCGGCCGAGCTCGTCGAGATCCTCACGCGCAAGGCCAGGGCCCTCACCGAGCCCGAGCTCATCGGCAACACCAAGCTGCGCACCGGCGGCCTCTACGAGACCGCCCTGCACCAGCCCGAGAAGGCCGGTCAGGTCTACCGCGAGGTGCTCGAGCTCGACGCGTCGAGCCTCCTCGCCATGCGCGGCCTCGAGCGCGTGTACACCGCCAGCGCGCAGTGGCCCGACCTCGTCAAGGTGCTGGAAATGCAGCTCGACGTCGTCACCACCGAGCGCGAGCGCATCGACGTGCTCCTGAAGATCGCCCAGATCCAGGAGGAGCAGTTCCTCAAGCCGGATCTGGCCGCGGCTCGCCTCGAGCAGGTCGTGGAGATCGACGGGACGCACGAGCTCGCGCTCGAGTCCCTGGAGCGCTGCTACCGCCGCCTGCGGCAGTGGCTCGATCTCATCAACACCTTCGATCGGCACATCAACGCCACGCACGATCGCCAGAAGAAGATCGATCTCTGGAGCGCCACGGCCAAGGTCTACGCGGAGGAGGTCCAGGACCTCGACCACGCGATCGACTCGTGGCTCAACATCATCGAGCTCGAAGACACCAACATCCCGGCCCTCGACGCCCTCGCCAAGCTCTACGAGAAGCAGGACGATGCGGCCAAGGCCATCGAGTACATGACGCGCGTCGCCGACCTCACGGCCGACGGCAAGCAGCGCGTCGAGATGTATTTCCGCATCGGCAAGCAGCTCGACGAGAAGCTCGGCGATCGTCTCCAGGCGCAAGAGCGCTTCGAGATGGCGCTCGATCTCGATCCCGCTCACCTGCCGACGCTCGCGGCGCTCCGGATCATCGCCATCGACGGCGCCGACTGGGATCGCGCCGCGCGCTACCTCGATCAGGAGCAGATGAACACCGAGGCGCCGCGCGGGCGCGCCAAGCTCCTCGTCGAGCTCGGCAAGCTCCGCGACGAGATGCTCGGCGAGCACGACCTCGCGGTGCAAGCCTACGAGCTCGCCCTCCAGAGCGACGGCGACAACGAGGACGCCGCGCTCCCGCTCCTCAACGAGTACGTGGCCACCACGCAGTGGTCGAAGGCCGAGCCCCTCGCCGAGATGCTCGCGAAGAAGAGCGGCAAGCGCGAGCGCCCGGAGCAGCACCGCCTCCAGAACCTGCTCGGCAAAGTCGAGGCGGCCCTCGGCAAGAACGAGCAAGCCCTCAAGGCATACCTCGCGGCGAACCACCTCGATCTCACCGATCAGGAGACCATCCGCGGGCTCGCCGACGTGAGCTTCAAGCTCGGCGACTGGGCGGGCTCGCTCACGAACTACCAGAAGGTGCTGACGGCGCTGGGCGAGGAAGAGACCGAGGCGCGCGCCGAGGTCTACTTCAAGCTCGGCCTCGTCAAGCAGAACCAGGGCCAGGCCAAGCAGGCGATCAACAACTTCGAGAAGGCCCTCGCGCTCGAGCCGTCGCACCGCTCGACGCTCGACGCGATGGTCGCCGTCTACGAGAGCCTGAAGGACTGGAAGCAGGTCTGCGCGTACCGCCGCCAGATCCTCGACAACGTCGTCGAGGGCGGCGAGCGCTTCCGGATGTTGAACCAGATCGGCGACATCTGGGTCGACAAGGAGAACAACGTCGATAAGGGCATCGAGGCCCTCGAAGAGGCGCTGGATCTCGAGCCGCAGGACCACGTCCTCCTGCACAAGCTGCTGCAGCTCTACCAGAAGGCCAACCAGTGGGACCGGATGGTGGACTGCCTCCAGCGCATCGCCGATCTCGAGATGCAGCCCGAGCGCAAGAGCCGCTACCTCTACACGATGGCGCAGCTCTATCGCGACAAGCTCGACGATCAGCTCCGCGCCGTCGACCTCTTCAACGAGGCGCTCGATCTCAACCCGAACTTCCTCGAGGCCTTCGAGCGCATCAACAAGATCCTCACGGCGCTCAAGGAGTGGAAGCAGCTCGAGCGCGCCTACCGGAAGATGCTCCACCGCGTCGCCGGCAAGGGCAACAACGACCTCGAGTACAGCCTGTGGCACGCGCTCGGCCTCATCTACCGCGACCGCCTCGGCGACAAGAACGCCGCGGTGGAGACGTTCCGGATGGCCTCGCGCCTCAAGCCCGACAACCTCGACGAGCACTTGATCCTCGCCGAGCTCCACGAGCAGCTCGAGCAGCCCGACGACGCCATCGTCGAGTTCCAGGCGATGCTCAAGCTCGACCCGATGAAGGTCGATCCCTACCGCCGGCTCTACCGCCTCTACCTCGACAAGAAGGCCTACGATCCGGCGTGGTGCCTCGCCGCGGCGCTCGCCTTCCTGCGCAAGGCCGACGAAGAAGAGCAGCGCTTCTTCGAGGATTACCGCCCGCAGGGGATGATCCAGGTCAAGAGCCGGCTCGACAACGAGCAGTGGATCAGGAACCTCTTCCACGAGGACGAGAACCTCTACGTCGGCAAGATCTTCGAGATGATCGCCTCCGCCGCGCTCAAGGCGAAGATCGAGCAGCTCAAGGTGAAGAAGGAAGTGCCCGTCCTCGATCCGCGGTTCCGTCAGGATCCCGCGACGTCGACGGTCACCTTCGCGCGCACCTTCGGCTGGGCCGCGCAGGTCCTCGCGGTGCCCGCGCCGCTCCTGTACGTGCGCAGCGACGTCCCGGGCTCGCTCGTGGCCGTGGCCAACGAGCAGCCTGCGTCCGTCGCCGGGCAGACGGTCCTCACCGGCTTCACGCCGCAGGACCTGACGTTCATCGTCGGCAAGCACCTCGCGATGTACCGCGGCGAGCACTACATCAAGACGCTCTTCCCGACGGTGACCGAGCTGACCGTGATGCTCTTCGCGGGCATCAAGCTCGTCGCTCCCGAGACGCCGGCGCCCGCCGACATCGAGAAGCACATCATGGCGACGGCGGCGACGCTCCGGCAGTACATCCAGCCGATGCAGCTCGAAGGGCTGCGGATGGTGGTGAAGAAGTTCCTCGCCGAGGGCGCCAAGGCCAACATCAAGCGGTGGATCCAGTGCGTGGAGATCACCGCGGCCCGCACCGGCCTGCTCCTCTGCGGCGATCTCGAGATCGCCAAGAAGATCATCGCCGCCGAGCCGCAGCAGCCCGGTGATCTCACGGCCCAGGAGAAGCTGAAGGAGCTGATCCTGTTCTCGATCTCCGACCAGTACTTCGCGCTCCGTCAGTCCCTCGGGATCAACATCGGCGCAGAGTAGTCAGCGTTTACTCCGGCGCAGCGCGCGTCCGGGTGGCCCCTGAATCGACGTGAAGCCCTCTCTCCCGCAACGGGGGAGGGGGTTTCTGCGTTTGTCGGCCCGCGTCGGAAAGTGCTTGATCCGAAGCCCAGAAAATAGAATCATCATTCTAGTTCTGGTTCCAAGGAGCTCCCGATGCAGATCGATCCGGTCGTCGCTTCCGCCAAGCCTGGCTCTGCCGCTTCTCGCTCGAACGCGGCGGAACTCCCGCGCGCGAACCGCGTGATCCACATCCCCGACTTCACGCTCGACGGCGATCTCACCGCCGAGCAGAGCGACTTCTTCGAGACCTTCGGCTTCATCCGCTTCAAGCGGTTCGTCTCGCGCGAGCGCGCGCAATCGCTCTACCAATCGGTGCTCGAGATCGACGCCAAGCTCGTCGCTGACGGCCGCGAGAAGGTCAACGGCGTGCCGCTCATCTTCGGCAAGCGCGCCGATGGGACGCGCTACGTGCAGCGCATCCCCTTCGGGTCGCTCCAGTCCGACGCGTTCCACACCTTCCTCCAGGATCCGCGCTTCCAGGGCATCACGCGGACGGCGGGGCAGGGGTATCGCATCGCCGAAGACGAGCGCGACGGCCTCGTGATCAACCGCTTCCGCAACGAGCCGGGCGCGAAGTACAAGCGCCTCGGCTGGCACACCGACAGCCTCCGCGACCTCTTCTATTTCGAGAAGCCGCGCCGCTACCTCAACGTCGGCTTCTACCTCACCGACTCGCCCGCCGAGGTCGGCGGCCTGCGCGTGCTCCCGTGCACGCACAACCAGCCCATCAGCTCGATGCTCACGCGCAAGATGCACTTCGTCAACGACGTCCCCGATGTTGACGAGCTGGCGATCACGGCCGAGGCCGGCGATCTCACCATCCACGACGGGCGCATCTGGCACCGCACCGCGCTCTCGACGCTCACCGGCGACGCGAGCGAGCGCTGCGTCTCGTACCTGCCGCTCATGGATGGGCCGCTGAAGCGGAAGACCGAGAGCAGCAAGATGCCCTTCTATTTCCGGCTCAAGGGCCTGGTCGGGTACTGATGCGCGCCGAGGCTCGCGCGCTGCCTCACGCCGCGGAGGGCGCGCCGCCGCTCACGTGGATCCATCGCCCGCAGCAGGATCGCAGCCGGAAGACGCTGGAGCGGCTCCTCGACGCGACCGAGGAGATCATCCGCGCGAAGGGGATCGACGGCGTGACGATCCCCGCCGTGGTGCAGGCGGCGCAGTCGTCCGTGGGCAGCTTCTACGCGCGCTTTCCCACCAAGGCGGCGCTGCTCTCCATGCTGCACGAGCGCGCCTGCGAGCAGTCGGTGGCGACGGCCGAGGCGGCGCTCGATCCGGCGCGCTGGCAGGGCGTCGCGACGGCCGAGGTGGTGCGCACGTTCGTCGGCTTCGTGGTTCATCTGTTCCGCGAGCGGCGATCGATGATGCTGGCGTTCACCACCACGCTGGCGCTCGAGCCGGGCTTCGCCGAGCGGCGCGCGCGCACGGCCACGGTGATCGGCCGGCTCTTCCGCACGCTGCTGCTCGCGCGCCGCGGATCGATCGGCCACCCGTTCCCCGAGCGCGCCATCGACCTCAGCCTGCGCGCCGTGACGGCGACGCTCGAGCAGCGCAACGCGTTCGACGCCAGCGGGGTCGCCGACGTCGCGGTCGACGACGCGACGCTCATCGACGAGCTCTCGCGCCTCGTCCTCAGCTACCTCGACGTGCGTTAGTGTACTTCGTACACGGAGGTGCGAGCCGCCGTCAAACGGGGGGGACGGCGAGGATCCGCTCGATCTCGGGCGGCACGCAGCCGTAGGCCTCGGCGGCGGCGAGCAGCGCCGCGTTGTGCGGCAGGCCGAGCAGGAACGATCGCGCGTACGGCGTGCCCTCGAGGCCCTTGAGCCGACGCAGCAGCGGCGAGATCCCGCGCTCCATCGCGTTGCGCGCGCCCGCGAGATCGCCGACGTCGACGTAGGCGTCGTGGAGCGCGAGGTAGATCACCGCCTCGTTGAGCAAGCTGGGAGCGCCCGCCTCGACGAGGGCGCCGGCCTCGCGCGCGATCTCCACGGCCTCCTCGGCGTTGCCCGAGCGTCGCTCGGCTTCGGCCCAGAAGCCCAGCGCGACCGGGAGCACGTCGCGGTTCTCGGTGGAGCGGTAGGCTTCAGCCGCCGTCTTCAAGAGGGCCCGCGCGCGCGGCAGCGTCGCCGACTCGCCGCGGAGCAGCTCGCAGCCGCGGTAGAACAGGATGCCCAGCGTGACGCGATCGCGGACCATCCAGAGCCCGCTGGCGGCCTCGTCGGCGCCGGCGCGGGGCTCGGCGAGGATGGCGTCGAGCTTGGCGTTGGCGCCGTACGTGGCGGCCCAGCAGAGCAGGATCATCTGCCCGTGGCGCACGGCGCCGGGGCTGCCGATCGACTGCGCTTTGGCGAGGCCCGTCTCCACTTCGAACAGCGCTTCCTCCCACGCGCCGATCGTCGTGAGCGCGAAGCCGACGTTCATCGTCAGCATGGCCTCGCGCTCTTGCAGCCCGGCGGCGCTCGCGGCGCGGGCGGCGGCGCGGCGCGCGTCGAGCGCGGCGGCGAGCTCCCCGCGCGTCTGGTGCACGACGGCGAGGACCTGCCACGCGTCGACCGCGGCCCAGACGATCCCGCGGCGCTCCGCGAGATCGATGAGGTGCGCGGCCTCGCGCTCGGCCATCGCGAGCTGCCCGGCGAACGCGTAGCGCGACGCCAGCGTGCCGGAGCAGCGCGCCTCTTCGTCGACGAGATCGATCCCCCGCGCGCGCTCGCGCACCTGGGTGAGCCGCTCCTCGATCTCGCTCCCCGAGGCGCACGCGTCGTCGTAGCGCGCGCGCGCGCCGGCGGTCTTGAGCTCGCTCGGCTCGTCGAAGACGTTCTCGCTCATCGCGCGGATGGCCGAGTCGCGATCGCTCGCGCGCGGATCGAGGCGGCTGTACGCGTCCTCGAGCAGCACGGCGCGCGCGAACGCCGTCGTCTTGTCGGGCGCGAACGTCAGCGCGCGATCGGCCATCGTCACGGCCTCGCGCAGCGAGTTGGTGGCGAGCGCGCGCCGGGCCGCGGCCTCCCAGTGCACCGCGGCCTCCTCGTGGCGCTTGCCGAGGTCGAAGTGCTGCGCGACGTTGGCCGCGTCCTCGCCCATCGACGCGAGCCAGCGCGCCGCCGAGGCGTGGAGATCCTTCTTCAGGTCCTCGCCGGCCGACGCGTACGCCACCTCGCGCACCAGCGCGTGCTTGAACAGGAACTCGCGCGTGCCGGCGAAGCGCGAGCGCGCGCTCTCGACGAGCAGCTCGGCGCTGACCAGGCGGCGCAGCGCGGCCTCGGGCTCGAGCACGCCGAGCGCCGCGACGCCCGCGTCCCACACCGAGAGCCCGAAGACGCTCGCGCGCAGCACGGCGTCGCGGCTCTGATCGTCGAGCGCGTCGAGGCTGACCTGGATCGCGGCCTCGATCGTCGGCGCTTTCGCGACATCCTTGCCTGACGCGATCACCCGCGAGAGCTCTTCGGCGAACATCGGCGAGCCCGCCGCCTGCTGCGCGACCTGATCGAGCATGGCCTCGGTGGCGCCGGCCCCGAGCACCGCGCGCGCGATCTCTCGCGTCGCCTTGCGGGCGATCGGCCGGAGCTCCACGCGCACGTGATCCCGCCCCGCGAAGCGCTGCCCCTGGTTGCGCCAGAACGACGGCCGCATCATCAGCATCGCGAAGAGCGAGCGCCCCGAGGCGCGGCCGAGGAGGTGGTCCACCCACGCCGTCGACTCGGGATCGGCCCACTGCGCGTCCTCGATCAGCAGCACGCACGGCTCGGTCGCGGCGGCGCCGAGCACCAGCTCCGTCATCGAGACGTAGAGCGAGTCGCGCGCGCCGCGGGGCTCGATCCCCTGGGGAAACGGCTGGTTCGCGAGCAGGCGCGCGAGCAGGCCGCTGTCGTCGCGGTGGAGCTCGGACCGATCGACGGCCTCGCTGGCCTCGTCGAGCGACGCGCCCTTCGGCAGCCCGACGAGCGATCGCAGCGCGTCGGCCGCGACGCCGAGCGCCTGCGCCTTGCCGAACGACTCGCAGCGCACGAGCAGCAGGCGCTGCGGCATCGGCTGCTCGGAGACGCGCCGCACGAACTCGCGCGCGAGGCGGCTCTTGCCGATCCCCGGCGGGCCCGAGACGCTGACGATCACCGGCGTGTGATCCTCGACGCAGCGATCGTAGCCGGACAGCGTGGCGATGAACTCGGCCTCGCGCCCGACGAACGGCGCCATCATCCCGGCGTCGCGTCGCCCTTTCGCGGCACCCACGACTGCCGCGGCGCCGCGCGGGAGCATCTCGAACTGGAACCGCCCGCGCGCCAGCTCCATCGTCGTGGGGTCGGTGAGCAGGCGGCCCGAGCCCGCTTCACGCGCGAGCGCCGACGCCCGATCGACGACCTGCCCGGCGGAGCGCATCCCCTCGACGCGCGTGCGGCCGGTGGCGACGCCGACGTGCGCGCCGCGATCGGTCAGCATGCGCCCCATCCCGAGCGCGCGCGCCGCCTCGTCGCCGTACGCACGCTGGGCGCCCAGGTGGGCGACGATCGAGTCGCCGCCGAGCGGCAGCGCGTCGGCGCCTTGCTGGCGCAGCTGCTCGATCTCGCGCGTGCGGTCCTCGCCGGTCGCCACGTGGAGCGCGACCAGCGTCGTCACGAGGCGCGTCCCCGCGGAGAAGCCGTCGGTCTTCGGCGCGGCGCGCGAGAGCCCGGGCAGCGCGTTCTTTCCGAGGACCTCCAGCGCCGCCGCGACCTCGAGGGCCGACGAGGGGCGCTCGTCCTGGTTCGACGACAGCATGCGCTGGATGAGCTCGTCGAGCGCGGGCGGCACATCCATCAGGAGCTCGGAGAGCCGCGGCGCGGGCGTCGTCACGAGGCGGGCGAGGGTGGCGATCGACGTCGGCCCGATGTGCGGAGGGCGCCCGGCGATCAGCTCGAACAGCGTCGCTCCGAGCGAGTAGATGTCGCTGCGCACGTTGGCGCCGCCGTCGCCGCGCGCCTGCTCCGGCGCCATGTACGCGGGCGTTCCCACCACCGCGCCGGTGTGCGTGAGCTTGACGTCGTTCGACGCGGCCACGCCGAAGTCGACGAGCTTGATCCGCAGCGGCTGCGGGCCGGATCCCGGCGCGGCGCTCCCGGCGTCGAACACGCCCGAGGTCGGCGATCCGGCCGCGGGATCGAGCAGGAAGATGTTCGACGGCTTGATGTCGCGGTGGACGATCCCGGCCTCGTGCGCGGCCGAGAGCGCGGTCGCGACCTGCCGTCCCACCTCGAGCGCGGACCGCAGATCGAGCGGCGCGCGCTTCTGGCGGGCCTGGAGATCTTCGCCGTCGAGCCACTCCATCGCGATGAACGGCGAGCCCTCTTCGAGGCGGCGGCCCTGGCCGTCGACGCAGCTCAGCTCGAGCGCGCCGAAGGCCACGACGCGGACGATCCCCGGGTCGTTCAGCTCCGAGAGCATCTGCCCTTCGCGGGTGAAGCGAGCTTGCTCGACCAGGTCCGCCCCGGTCGAGGCGATCACCTTCAGCGCGACGTCGACGCCCGAGACCGCGTCGATCGCTTTGTACACGATACCGGCCGCGCCCCGGCCCACCTCGCGGACGATCTGGAAGCGGTTCGCGACGAGCGCAGGCGGCGTCGCGTCCATCAACGCGCCCCGGCTCGGCGGCGGTAGCGCGCGCTGGGCGCGGTGGCTCCGGGGGCGCTCGCCCTCTCCGCGACGACGACACGGTGAGGGATCGCAGGCATCGCCATCGCGATCGGGAGCGGCGGCCCGGGCAGAAAAATCATTGCGGGCGAGCGTACGCCGACCCCGAACGCGCTACCAGACGTGAGGCGAGGTTCGTCGACGTCGATGCCGGCGCAAGCGCGCTCACGTGACGGACGGTGGCGCCGAGCACGGGCGCGCGGCGGCACGAAGACGCGGGCAAGCTGCCGTGGTAAAAGCGAATCGTGAACGGTACTGCTTCGCGACGCATGATCCCCAGCGCATGACCGACGACGGAGCGTTACGTAGCGTGCCCGACGTCGAGCGAATCCTCGTCGTCGACGACTCGCCCGCCACCATCGAGCTGCTGACGATCGCCCTCGCGGCCGAGGGGTGGGCCGTGCTCACGGCGTCCACCGGCGAAGAGGCCCTCGTCGTCGCCGCCGAGCGCGGTCCGCACGTGATCGTGTGCGATCTCCACCTGCCGCGGCTCGACGGCCTGGAGATCATGCGCCGCGTCCACGCGGTCGACGACGCGATCCCGTTCGTGATGCTGACGGGCGACGGCGATCTCGAGGCCGTGCTCTACGCCGTCCACGCCGGCGTCTTCGACTTCGTGCGCAAGAGCGGCGACCACGAGGCCCTGATCGGCGCCGTCGCGCGGGCCCTGGCGCGCGTGCGCATCGTCCGCGACAACCGGCGCCTGAGCCGCGAGCTCCAGGCCGCCAACGAGGCGCTCGAGCTCCGCGTGCGCGCCCGCACCGCCGAGCTCGGCGAGGCCAACCGCCGCCTCGAGACGAGCCTGCTCTCGATCGAGCACCGCGCCCTCCACGATCCGCTCACCGATCTCGGCAACCGGTTCCTCTTCCGCGAGCGCCTCGAGCAGGGGCTCGCGCGCGCTTCGAGCGGCGACGCGCCCGTCGCGGTCCTCTTCCTCGATCTCGACGGGTTCAAGCCGATCAACGACAGCCTCGGCCATGCCGCGGGTGATCGCGTGCTCTGCGGCGTCGCCCGCCGCCTCGACGCGGCGGTCGGCGCCTCGGGTCTGACGGCCCGCCTCGGCGGCGACGAGTTCGGCGTGCTGATCGACGGCGGCGCCGCCGAGGCGGCCGTCGTCGCGGCGCGTATCGCCGAGGCGCTGAGCGCGCCGCACAGCGTCGCGGGCGTCGAGGTCTTCGCGTCGGCCAGCGTCGGCATCGCGGTGAGCCTCGTCGGCGAAGAGACGACCGACGAGCTGCTGCGCAACGCCGATCTGGCGATGTACTCGGCCAAGGCCCGCCAGAGCGGCGGCCCCGAGCTTTTCCAGCACCGCATGCACGCCTCGGCGATCGAGCGCATGTCGCTGCTCCTCGATCTGCGACGCGCCCTCGATCGTCACGAGTTCTTCCTGCACTACCAGCCCATCGTCTCCATTGCGACGGGCGCGATCGTGGGCACCGAGGCCCTGGTGCGCTGGCGTCACCCCGAGCGCGGCGTGATCCCGCCGGTGGTGTTCATCCCGCTTGCCGAGGAGACGGGGCTCATCGTCCCGCTCGGCCGCTGGGTGCTCCGCGAAGCGTGCGCCGCCGCGCGACGCTTCCAGGCGGCCTCGCCGGGCCCCTTGAAGATGAGCGTGAACGTCTCGCCTCGACAGCTCCAGCACGGCGGCATCACCGCCGACGTCGAGCGCGCGCTCGTCGACTTTCAGCTCGATCCGCGCTCGCTCATCCTCGAAATCACCGAGAGCATCGCCCTCGAAGAGCGCGAGCCGGTTCTCGTCGCGTTGAAGGCGCACGGCGTGAAGCTGGCGATCGACGACTTCGGAACCGGCTACTCGTCGCTCGCGTATCTGCGCCGGCTCCACGTCGACATCGTCAAGATCCACAAGTCGTTCATCGACGGCATCGTGGGGGAGGGCGGCGACGCCGAGCTCAGCCGCGCCATCGTTCGCTTCGGCGGGTCGATGGGCCTTCGCACCACGGCCGAAGGCATCGAGTCGCCCGACCAGTGGGACGAGCTGCGCTCGCTCGGCTGCGATTTCGGCCAGGGCTACCACTTCTCGCGCCCGATCGATCCCGAAGCGCTGATTACCCTGCTAGGCACCCGCCGGTAGCTCATCGCCTCTTCGGCTCCAGATCTTCCTCCAGTCTGACCTGATCTCGCGTGGGGCGGGCCTCCGTGCCCGCCCCATATCAGAGGGAATGGAATGCAAAAAGGCGCAGTGGGGCTTCCCACTGCGCCTTTTGCGCGCCATCGCGCTCCGGAGATCAGCCGAAGAGCGGAAGCGCCTCGCCCGTGAGCGGGAACTGCGTGTCGAGATCCGTCCCCGTGAGGCCGGCGAGCTTGCGCAGACCCATGTGAACATGGCGCGGCTCGATGCGGACGCCGGTGCCGTCGGTCGCGAGCGTCTTGGTGTTGACCGTCTCGGCCTTGAAGGCTTCGTCGCTCGCACCGATGACGGTGTTGCCCTGAATCTTCGGGCCCGAGAGGAGCATGCTGGTGATGTTCCAGTGATCCTTCCCGTCGGCGTCGTTGTAGTAGGGCGTCCGGCCGAAGTCCGAACCGACCATCACGTACGTCTTGTCAGCGAGGCCCATCACGTCGAGCTGCGTGTACAGGTAGTCGAGCGCGACGAGGATCTGCATCTGCTGCGAGGTCTGCTGGTCGTCGTTGTTGCTGTGGGTGTCGAAGCCACCGATGTCGAGATTTGCACTCACTGCGACGCCGGTCTTGAAGGCGTAGAGCGCGATCTGCGCTTGCTGCATGAGCCGCTCGGCGTCGTTGAGCTCGTTCTGGTTATCCTTCGGGATCTTTGCCAGCTTGGGGACGTCGCCGATCTGCACGAGCTGCTTGCCCTTGAGCGCTTCGCCGAGAGCGGCGAGGCCGCCGTTCGACGCGCGCGCCAGGAAGAGCGAGCCCATCGCGCTGCGGTTCGAGGTGAGGCTCTGTCGCGCCTGCATCGTCTGCAGTCGCGAAGCCTGCGCCGCCGCGATGCGCGAGGCCGTCGCCTGCGAGTGGTAGAGATCCGACTTCGCGTCGTTGGGGTCGCGGATGTTCGGGTACGCGAGCCGCTGAATCGCGTCGGTGCCGCTGACGCGGGTGAGCGGGAGGAGCCCGCCCGTCGAGTCGTAGCCGCCGTTGCTCAGATAGGCCATCGGCAGGTCCATCTTCTCGAGGGCTTGCGCGGCGACGAGCGCGGCGAACGAGGGATACCCCTCGGCGAGCTGGCCGCTCCAGATGGTGCGCGAGCCGGCGTCGTGGTTGTTCGTCGTCGTGTCGAGGCCGTTGATGACCATGATCCGGTCGTGGTAGGCGTCGAGGAACGATCCGCAGCTCGCGGCCAGCACGCCGCCAGGGCTGAGCGCCGTGGGAGCGTGCGGGATGTTGCCCGAGCTCTTGATCTCTCCGGCCGTGTACGACTGGTTGACGGTGGTGCGATCCTTCGCGATCCCGCCCTTGGGATCGAACGACATGGTCGGGTCCCAACCGCCGCCGGCGTTGACCATGATCCAGAACGGACCAGGGTACTTGGCTTGCGACGCGCTGCCCTCCCGCAGCCCCAGAGGGGCCATGACGGAGAGGCCTGCGAGCCCAGCGACTTTCAAGAAGCGGCGACGATCCATGGCATGTGCTCCTTCGCGATGACTACGCTGCTCGTGAATCCGCGCTACTCGTACAGGAACTTGTAATCCGACAGCATGTACGTCATGACCGCCATCCAGGAGCGGACTGCGTACGTTTTGTCGTCGGTGATCTGGACGCCCTGGTCAAGGTCTTTCCCGGTGACCTTGTCCCAGCGGCCGGAGCACTCGTTCGAGAGCCCCGTGTCGCCGCTCTCGCTGAGCTCGTGCCAGGTGTCCAGGAAGAGCTGGTACGTCCGCTCGATTTCCGGGTCGCCGACCTCGAGCTTCTCGCCCAGCACGAGCTGGTGCAAGTACTGGATGTTCTTCTTGATGTCCGTGACCGAGCCGTCGACCACGTTGCCGGCCGACTCGGGGACCTCGGTGAGATCGACCATCGGGAAGAGGTGCCGATCCGCCTTGGCCTTGGTGAAGTCGTAGGCCGTCACGTGACAGGCAAGCTCGTTCGACATGCGCACGCCGATGCTGGCGACGATGCCATTGGGCGAGGTGAGACGGCTCGTGACCGAGTCGGAGTTGATGCCGCCGTAGAGCAGCGGGTAGTCCTCGGCCAGATAGTCGTGCTGGTTGCCCCAGTCGTACTGCTTGCGCCAGTGGATCCCGAGCACCGCGGGGATCTTGCGGTTGAGCATCTCCGGCGTGAGGAGCCGCGCAGTGCCGATGTCCTTCGTCTCGATCATCTTCGAGAAGTCGGCGCTGACGCCGCGGAAGTACGGGCTCTTGAGCACCGCCTTGACGATGATCTTGAGGTTGAAGTTGCCCGCCGTGAAGGCCGCAGCCGTCTCGCGGAAGAAGGCGTCTTGCGCTTCCCACGCCGTGAGCGACTCGGAGAAGGTGCCGAGTGTCGCGTCACGAGGGTAGGCCAGCGGATCGTGCCCGGTGAAACCCTTGTAGACGTTGTAGACCGCGGACAGCGCGAACCGCGGGTCGGCCGCGATCTCGCCGCCGAGCCAGGCGACACCCTTCGTGTACGCCGTGGGAGGCAGGGTGTCCGTCGAGAAGCCAGGCGCGAACATCTCGTCGTGCCACTTCGCGGTGGGGTCGAAGTGCTCGTAGTCCTGCTCGTCCCAGCCGCGGAACGCGCCGGCCGGCGGATCGATGACCTGGTGGCAAACCGTGCAGAGCTCCGAGTTGTGCGTCGGGTTCTCTTCGCCGGTCACCTTGGTGGCGTCGACCGGGCGCTCGGCGATCTTCAGGACGTCGGTCGCGAGGAAGAACTGGTAGACGCGGCGCGCGCGGGCGCGGTTGCGGTTGGTCGCGGTCGTTTGCCAGCGATTCAGGAACGCGGGAGTCGAGATCATGCCCGCGTGCGGGATGGCAATCCCGGGCGCCGTCTTGACGTGGGCCTCGTGAAACTCGGTCTCGTCGGTGGGATCGGCGAACTTCACGTCGGTCACGTTGTAGACCTTGGCGGAGAACGGATTGACCACCGTGTAGTCGGCCTTCACGATCTCGGTGAAGGGCTTGTCGTTCTTGACGATGTAACCGAGCAGATCGAGCGGCTCGCGCGCGATGGCCGCGTTGGCGGCGTAACGATCCGGGTCCTTGTCGTCGTAGTTGACGTTCGGATAGTCCGTGTCGTTCATGAAGTTGAGGGCCGCGCCGCCGTACTCCAGGCCGCGATCCGTGAGCAGGAAGTCGTTCCAGATCTCCTTGAGGCGGACGAGGAAGACCGGATCCTTCATCAGCGCGTCGATCGCCGGATCGAGGGCCGCCTCGCCACCCTTGGTGACCGCGGCGTCCTCGTCGGACGTGGGAAGACGCGAGGCCAGCGCGAGGCTCGCCTTGCGGAGCGTCGCCGACGGGTCGAGGAGCTGCAGGCTGGCAATCGAGGCCTTCACCGGCTCAGTGCAGCTGTCTTCGGTGCCGAGGCGGCTGACCAGCTCGACGAGAGCCTTGTAGTCGTCGCTCGACTCTTCCAGGACAGCTCCGCCGCCGTGCTGCATCTGGCCGAGGGGCTTCAACAGAAGCTCGCTCTTGCCCTCGTACTGGATCTTCGAGACCTCTTTGAGCGTGCCGAGGTTCGTGTCGATGAAGCCCGGGTAGCTCGCCGGTTGAATCACGAACTTTGCGTGACTCGTGACCACGGCCGGTCCGTCGGGCGTGTGGCACTTGGCGCACTTCGTCCCCATGAACGGGCTCCACACGCTCTGCTCGAAATACGTGCGAGTCGCGGTGCAGTCGGCGCTGGAGCTGGAGCTGTTGCAGCCCGCTCCACTCAACGCGGCAACCGCGGCGATCAGCGTTCCCCCGATTGCAGACCGAGAGATAATCCGTCTAGCGCTCGAACCCTTGAGCATGGGGCCTCCTGACGAGTCCGGAGAAGGAAATCCCGGCCTGAAGCAAGGGTTATCACGGCGCCAGATCGACTGTCAATCACGCAACGACATGGCTTGATGAATTATTTGCCTACATTCACTCATGAAGATATCGTCTCGTGAGAATTTTCCACCAGCACACCAGTCCTCGTTCGACATCATGCGCGCGTGGGGAGTGGTAAGTGGGTCGGCGTCTCCTCGATCGCGGCATGGCGCCCGGGGTGCGCGGACCGAGCCACGGTGCGGCGCGAGGGGTGGCGGCGCCACGAGGAGCGCGACGAGCGAAACGTCGTGGTTGACTCGCGGGGCGTCGGCTTCTAGGGTGCCCGCCATGCAGCGCCATCGAGGCCTCTTCGTCGTGATCGCTCTCCTCGCCGTGGCCGGGTTCGGCTCCTGGTACGCCACGAAGACCTGGGAGGGCTGGGAGTACATCCTCGACATCGTCGGCAAGGGCGACAACATGCCCATCGCCGGCCTGATCCCGATCATCGCCTTCTTCACCTATCTGTCGATGGATGAAGCCTTCCGGCACGATCGCCTGATCAAGCAGGGCCGCGAGGACGAGATCCTCGACGAGATGTACAAGTAACACCGCGAACGCAGCACACAGGCGCCGATGCTCGACCGGGTCGCAGTACATCAGACGCGCCTGCGCACCCCGGGGCTGGGCCTCGACGCCAAGGGCGTGGCCCTCGGCGCGAAGGGGCTGGTGCTGCTGCCGTCGATCGATCGTCTCGTCGCGTTCCTGGCGCTCTACACGCGGCAAAACTCGCTCGCCGACTTCCTTCGCACCCTCGTCGTCGAGGTCGTCCGCTCCAAGCTGGGCGCTCGCGAGGTCACCGTCACGTTCGCGGGCGAGAGCAGCGATCGGATGGATCGCGTGGCCGAGGTCGCGCGCCTCGCCGGCGGCTACACCTTCACGGGCACCAGCCGACACTTCGTGCAGTACCGCGACGCCGCGGCGCCCTTTGGTTACGACATCGGGCAGATCACGCCGAGCGACAGCGCGCTCGCGCTCTATCACAACGCCTTCTCGCAGACCTACGACTCGGAGCGGAAGATCGAGATCCGATCGCTGCTGCTGCGCCTCGAGCCGCACCTGGATCCCTCGACGGCGCGCGAGCCCGGGCCGCGGTGGATCTGCGCGGAGGCCGGCCTCGGCGCCGCGCTGATTCACTACTTCGTGCGCTCCAGCGTCGAGGCCGAGGTCGGCGTCGCGGAGTGGCCGCCCGAGTCGAGCTTCGATGACGGGCCCGTGGTTCGCTACATTTTCCGCGTCCCGGCGATCCCCGATCGCATGGTGCCGCTGCTCGCGAGCACGCCGGGGCTCGGCGTCTATCTGCCGATCGCGCCCGGCGCCGCGGTCGAGGTGGGGTATCGCCACCCGGTCAACCTCCGCGCGTGCCCGGTGTTCAGCGAGGCTGGCCTGGTGCTGTTTCGCGGCGCGGGCCGCGACGTCCTCGAGCTGACGAAGCTGCCCGCGCTCGGCGACGTCGGCGCGTTCGCGCGGGTCGAGCTGCGTCGCGAGGTGGCCGCCTCGCGCGTGCCCGAAGCGCAGGCGCGCCCCGCGGCGGTGTCGATCGCGCTGCGTCTCATGCCCTCGACCGAGCCCTGGCGCGCCGTCACGGCGAGCTGGATCAAGCCCGAGGAGATGCCGTTGCTCCGTCAGGTGGCCTATGCGCTCGGGCCCGAGACGCTGCGCAAGGCGCGCATCGCGCTGACGAAGGAGGGGGCCTATCTGCGCCAGCCCTCGGGGATCGAAGGGATCCCGGTGGGCGAGTTCTTCCGCGAGATCCGCGCTGGCCTCTACATCCCCGCCGGCTACGACGCCGTGCCGAACGTCGCTCCCGACGTGCTCTATCGCGCCCTCGGCTCGCCGTCGGGGCAGATCATCTTCATCAACCGCGACGGGCGCACCGTCGGCGTCCCGGGGGATGCGTTCGTGTCGCTGGAGACGGCGCTCCTCGAAGCGCAGGACTGGGCGCCGCTCACCGGCCTCTCGAGCGGCCTCACGGCGGCGCTCGCGACCGAGCTGCCCGAGATTTTCCTGGGCGGGACGGGCATCCGCCCGCTCCGCGACGTGCCCGCCCTGGCCGAGCTCGACAAGCCCGCTGCGATCGAAAAAGCCCAGTAATGGCCGAGGATCTCGGCGAACGCTGCGAGGAGCTCGCCCACGAGGTGCTGGCGCCGCTGGTGCTCGGCGGGCCGATGCACCCGGTACGACCGTTCGGCGGGCGGCTCGGTCTCAGCCTGGGGATCCAGCGCGAGATCGTCGATCTCGATCTGCGCTCGCGGCTCGACGTCGCCCGCGTCCGCCGCGCTCGCTTGCTCGCGCCCGTCGACGCGCTGCCGCCGCTCGACGAGAGCGACTGGGCGGTGCTCGCCGCCTTCAACGATCTCGTCCAGCTCACGAACCAGCACCTCGTCACGGTGTTCACGCGGCGGAGCTACGCGCGCCTGCTCGGCAACGTGCGCTGGCTCTGCGAGCGCATCCCCGCGCCGCGCGACGTGCTCGGGGTGATCTCGCGGCACGCCACGTTCTGCCGCGCGCTCGAGCTCGTGCGCACCGACTCGTCGGTGAAGTGGTGGACGGGCTCGGCGCGCTTCCGCGGCGAGACGCCGCCGACGCGGCTCACCGCCTGGAAAGACCTGCGGCGCGTGGAGATCGACGCCACGCGCGTCCCGCTCACCGAGATGACGCTCGGCCTCAAGGGCATCGCGTCGGACGACTTCAACGACGCGCTCGCGCTCTGGCTCACGCGCTCGCCGCTGACCGATCTCGCCGAGGCCACGCGCAAGGCACCGGCGTTCTCGTGGTCGGCGTCCACGCTCTCGCTCATCGCGACGACGCCGGGCCGATCGCTCGCGTTTCGCGCGCTCTCGCGGCACCCGGCCGATCGCGTCGCGGCCGCGCTCTCCAGGGCCAACGCGCAGATCCCGTCGAGCCTCGACGAGGCGCGCGAGCTCGCCATCGGCTTCACGAGCGAGGTCGCCGCCGGGCGCGCGCAGCTCGTCGAGCAGGGCAAAGGCAGCGAGGGCGAGCCGAAGAGCCGGGCCTCGCGCGGCTGATCCGGCCCGCGGGGGTCAGTCGTCGACGACCTCGACTTCCATGATCTCCCGGCCTCGCGTCGCGGTGCTGGCGGGCGCGACGTCGCGGTAGCGCACGCGGATCGTCTGCCCTTCGCGGAGGATCTCGGGGCGGATCGGGAGGAACCAGTCGCTCGTGCCGCTCCGGAGCCGGCAGCGGGTCTCGTCGTTGGGATCGCTCCGCAGCGCGCCGACGGTGCACTCGGCGAGGCCGGCGAAGCTCGTCATCCAGTGCAGCACGACGACGGTGCCGCCGGTGACGAACACCATCGCGGCGAACGAGGCGGCGCCGATCATCGTGCCTCCGTCGGCGTCGCCGAGCGCGGCGAGCAGGCACACGGCGAGCAAAGCGCTCATCGCGAGGACGCCAAACCCACCGAGGACGGCGCCGCGTCCCACTCGCTCGAGGAAGGGGACCCGGTAGATTGTCCGCCATCGAGGGGGAGGAGGCTTGTTGCGGTAAGCCGACATGACGAGGAGAAACCTACGGTGATCCGGGGCGATCGCAAGCCGGGCGCGCCGAGAAACACAGCCGATCGCGCGCGATCAGAGGATCGATGTGTCGGCCTCGAGCCCCGCCAGGACCTTGCCGCACAGCTCCTGGATCACCGGTCCGATCATCACGTGCTGGGTCGCGACGTGGACATCGCGGAATGCGCGTTGAAGCGGGCTGGACGCATAAATCGAGGATCCGCCCGCCGCGGTGTACGCGAGATCGACGGCGCGCGCCGCGCTCGTGGTGGCGTGGCAGGCGGCGAGGCGCATCTCGGCGCGCTGCTCGATCGAGACGGCGACGCCGCTCCGGGCGACCTCGAAGGCGCTATCGCTCGCGACGTGGAGGAAGGCGCGCGCGGCCCGGATCTGCGCCTCGATCTCGGCGACGGCGGTTTGAATCGCCGGGCGCGCGGCGAGAGTGCGCTTTCCGCCAAACGGCATCTTGTCGGTCGCGAGGCGGCGAAAATCGTCGGAGGCGCTCTGCGCGATGCCGAGCGCGACGGCCGAGACGCTCAGCGCGAGGAAGCTGAACACGGGGAACTCGTGGAGCGCGCCCGTGCGGGTGCGAGGATCGGTGAAGAACGAGACCGAGCGCGCGGTGGGGACGAACGCGTCGTTGATCTCGATATCGTGGCTGCCGGTGCCCGAGAGTCCCATCACGTTCCAGGTGTCGTGGATCGTCACCGCGGCAGCGGGGAAGATCATCATTCTCGTCTCGGGGACGTTGCCGGTCGTCATCCGCGGGGCGCCCCCTTCGACGATCACCGCGCCGCCGAGCAGCCACGTCGCGTGCTGGCAGCCGCTCGCGAAGGGCCATCGGCCGGTGACGCGGTAGCCGCCCTCGACGACGCGCGCCATGGCGCGAGGGGCGAAGACGCCGGAGACGATCGCGCCTGGATCGCCGAAGATTTCGCGCCCCGTGGCGTCGTCGAGGTACCCGGCGACGAGCGAGCTGGTGATGGCGACCATCAGGCACCACCCGGCCGCGCCGTCGGCCTTGGCGACCTCTTCGAGCACCTCGATCGCCAGGCGCGGCGAGGCCTCGAAGCCGCCGAGATCGCGGGGCACGCAGAGGCGAAACAGGCCGGCTTCGGCCATCTTCGCCGCCAGCGGCGGCGGCAAGCGGCGGCCGCGCTCGGTCTCGACGGCCGAAGCGCGGATCTCTGCGGCGAGCGAGCGGGCGGCCTGGATCGGTGACGAGATCATCGCGTCACGGTAGCGGAGCCGAGCGCGCTGGAGGAGGCCTGTATCCTCAATTTCCTGATCGGCGCTTGCGGCCGGGTGTCGCGGCGGTGGGCGTCGCGGGGCGGCGCTGCTCGCGGGGGATGGGGAAGCCTACCCGATCGAGCTCGCGCACGCCGATGACCTCGCCCTCGGTGATCAGCGAGGCTCGCAGCAGCGTCGCCTGGAGCTCGGCCTCGTTGCCTGGCCAGGTGTGCTCCAGCAGCGCGGCGAGCGCGTGGCTGTCGAGCCCGAGCGGGCGGCTCTGCAGGCGCACCCCGATGCGCCCGAGGTGCTCCAGCGCGAGGGCGCGGATGTCCTCGGCGCGATCGGCGAGCGTGGGCAGCGCGACCGCGCGATCGCCGAGGCGATCGGCGAGGCGCTCGCTCATCCGGCCCGTGGCCACCAGGGTGTCGACCGTCGCGGGGAGCGTGACGATGATGCCGACGTCGTCGGTGAGCGCGGCGCCGAGGAAGCTCTGCACGTCCTCGGGGAGCGCGTGCGCGTCGAGGATCACCAGCGATCCGCCGTGGGCCGCGCGCAGCGGGGAAGCCTCGGGATCGCGCCAGCGCGCGAGATCGTGCTCGACGCGGCTCGGGCCGTCGAGGACCGTGATCGGACCGCGGCGCTTCGGCGACGCGAGGTGCGCGAGGGCGGCCCACGCCACGCCGTCGACCCCGGGCGCCGACAGGAGCGCGACGGGGTGCCCGGCCCCGGCGAGGCGCTCGATCTGATCGATCGCCGCGCGCGCCGCGGGGCTGTACGCGGCGAGTCGCGCGGGGCGTTCGAGCATCTTCGCGATGGCGATGAGCCGGCCCTCATCGCGCTCCAGCACCGCCGTCACGCGCGTGGTCTCGGCGCCGAGGCGCTCCATTTCGATCCGCGCGGCGATCTCGCGCTGGCGCGATCGCGCGAGCGCGGCCGACGAGCTGATCACCGCGCCGAGGCGATCGGCGACGGCGCGGAGCGAGCGCGCTTCTTCGAGCGTCATCGGGCCGCGGCGATCGGCGCGCGGCATCGCGAGGAGGGCGACGGCCTCGGTCTCGTCGCGCACCTCGGCCATCGCCGCGATCCCTTTTTCGTCGAGCCACGCGACCATCGGGCGGATGTCGGCGCGTCGCACCTCGACGGCGCGCGCGGCGTCGACGCGGAGGATCCGCTCCGGCTCCGAGCCCGCGAGCTCGACGAGGCCCGCGGGCAGCACGGCGCGCTCGGTGTGCACGTACCCCGCGCGATCCACGGTGACGACCTCGGCCGGCGCGATCCGGTAGAGCGCCGACGCCGCGCCCGAGGCGCCGCCGCCGCCCGGGGCCGCGCGCAATGCCATCAGCGCGGACTCCAGCGCCTCGTCGGGATCGGGGCGGAGCGCGGCGCGGCCCGCGGCGTCGAGGGCGTCGAGCCAGCGCGAGCCATCGGGGGCGAGGCGGCGCGCGAGTCCCGGGGCCGCGATGCCGGCCGCCGCGCAGAGCGCGCACGCCGCGAGCACGGCGGCGCCCGCGCGCGCCGGAGCCGCGTGCGTGAGGTACGCCGCGAGCAGCGCCGGCGGCGCGGCGAAGATCGTCACGGCGAGGATCAACCGCAGCGCGCGGGCGAGCGCCGTCGCCTCCTGCGTCACGGCGCTCGCGGCGATCGCGCCCGCCGCGGCCGTGGTGGCGACGGGGAGGATCCGCTCGGGCGGCGCGACCTCGAGCACGGCGGCGAGCACGCCGATCAGCAGCGCCGTCAGCGCGAGCAGCACCGCGGCCGTGGCGCGCTCGGCGACGCCGAGCTCGAGCCGCCGCGTCGCGCGCACGCGCAGCGCCGACGCGATCCCGAGGCCGAGCGAGCCGAGCGAAGCGGCCACCGTGGCGTAGTCGATGAGGATCGGATCGAGCTCCCCGAAGCGGCTCGGCGCGAGCACGCGCGCCGCGGGGAGCGCCACGGCCACGGTCCACAGGAGCGATCCCATCGCCGCGGCCTCGAGCCGGCGGGCCGACGCGGGCGGCTCGACCAGACCGCCGAGCGAGGCGATGCGCGACAGGCCGACGAGCGAGGCCATCGACGCCGTCGCCGCGCCGACGTTGGCCATCGCGGTGAACCCCGCGCTCACCGGCCCGGTGCGCGCCGCGAGCAGCACCGCGGCGCCGCCCATCGCCGCGCGCGCCGCCGATCGCGCCGTGGCCTCGACGCGGTCTTCACCGCGCGCGGGCGGCTCGGTCGCGCGCCACCCCGCCGCCAGCAGCAGCGGCAGGGCGATCAGCGCGGCGAGCGCGAGGCCCGCGCTCCCGGCGAACGGCGACAGCGAGGGGATGCCGCCCGTCCACGCGACCTCGAGCGAGGCGAACGCGACGTAGGCCACCGCGCCGGCGGCGAGCCAGAAAGAGCGCGTGCGCCACACCATGCGGCGCCGACCTTAGTGGATCCTCCGGGCCACCGCGACCCGGAGGCGTCGGCTCACGGTCCGGTGCTCGCGCTGCTCGAGCTCGCGCCGCCCGCGCCCGAGCCCGACGACGCGGCGGCCGTGCTCGACGCGGCCGTGCTCGACGCCGCCGTCGCGCCCGACGTCGAGCCCGCGCTGGTGCCCGCCATGCCGCCCGCTCCGCCGCCGCCGCTGCTCGCGCTCGACGTCGCGGGATCGCCGCTGGTCGTCGCGGGATCGCCGCTCGTCGTCATGGTGGTCGCGAAGAAATCGAGCGTCACCGCCGTCTTCCCGGGCTTCGGCGCCACGGTCGTGTCGGTGCGCGTGATGGTCATGCCCTTGCCGTCGATGACGGTGCCCTCGAGGAACGGCGTCCCGAGGCTCGCCGTGTCGAGGCCCGCGAACGTCACGGTGCCCTTGTCGCAGTCCACGGTCGTGTTCTGGTGGAGCGTCACGTCGCTGGTCGCGCTGAGTGTGATCACCACGGACGCGATGCCGCGGCTCACGCACTCCATCCCGCTCGCATGCTTGCCGTCGAAGGTCCACGTCACGACGAGGTCGGTCGGGCCGAGCCCCGACGTCCCGCTCGTGTCGGTCCCCTTCCCGCAATGCGTGGTCGCGGCGACGGTCGCAGCCGCCAGCAGAAGCACTTGAAGTGTTCGGTTCTTCATAAGCTTTCCCACGTTACGCGAGGTCGGGGGCGGAAGGGAACGGGGGAGGACGCCCCGGCGAAGACCGCAGGGAACAAAGCCCTCCCGTTCCGCCTGTGGCACTGTGATCCGCGGAGGAAACGCGGTGCGCCTTGGAATCGATTTTGGAACGACGCGGACGGTGGTCGCCTGCTGTGATCGCGGCAACTACCCGGTCGTCAGCTTCCAGGACGATCGGGGGGACACCACCGACTGGTATCCCTCCGTCGTCGCCGAGCGCGAGGGCGAGCTCCGCTTCGGCTTCGACGCGCTCCTCGTCGCGGCCGATCCCGAGTGGACGCTGCTCCGATCGTTCAAGCGCGTGCTCTCGGGGCCGCGCTCGTCGCCGGACTTCGAGATCGAGATTGGCTCGCTCCGCATCCCGGTGCTCGAGCTCCTCACGCGCTTCTTGATCTCGCTGCGCGAGGCCATCCTCCACCGCTCGAACCGGCCGAAGCGCAAGGGCGAGGACGAGGCGCTGATCGCCGTCGTCGCCACGCCGGCAAACGCCCACGGCACGCAGCGCTTCGCCACGCTCGACGCGTTCCGTCGCGCCGGGTTCGAGGTCACGGCGATGCTCAACGAGCCCTCGGCCGCGGGCTTCGAGTACACCCACCGCTACCGCACGACGCTCAACTCGAAGCGCGAGCACATCGTCGTCTACGATCTCGGCGGCGGCACCTTCGACGCCTCGCTCGTGCACATCACGGGGCGCCGCCACGACGCCGTCGCCACGGCCGGGTGCAACCACCTCGGCGGCGACGACTTCGACGCGGCCCTGGTGCAGGTCGTCGTCGACGCGGCGAAGATCGAGCGATCCGCCCTGTCCCGGCGGGTGATCTCGCTCCTCGCCGATCAGTGCCGCGAGGCCAAAGAGCGCCTCAACCCCAGCTCGCGGCGCATCGTCATCGATCTCGAAGCGTGCCTCGGCGACGCCGCACCCGCGCCCGAGGTGACGATCGGCGTCGCCGATTTCTACGACGTCTGCGTCCCGCTCGTGCAAGCGACCGTCGAGGCGATGGCCCCGGTGATGGCGCTGCTCGAGGCCGATCAGGGCGACATGCTCGCCGAGATCGCCGGCATCTACGTCGTCGGCGGCGCGAGCTCGCTCCCGATCGTCGGCCGCGTCCTGCGCGAGCTCTTCGGTCGCCGCGTGCATCGCTCGCCGTACCCTTCGGCCGCCATCGCCATGGGCCTCGCCATCGCCGCCGACGACGAGGCGGGCTTCGAGCTGTCCGATCGACTCTCCCGCCACTTCGGCGTCTTCCGCGAGGGCGCCAGCGGCCGCGAGGTGATCTTCGATCCGATCTTCGACAAGGGCGTCCGCGTCCCCGGCGCCCGCGAGGCCCAACCGATGCTCCGTCGCACCTACCGCGCGGCCCACAACGTCGGTCGGTATCGCTTCGTCGAGTGCGGCGATCTCGATCTCCGCGGCGTCCCGCACGGCGACATCACCGCCTTCAGCGACGTCTTCTTCGCCTTCGACCGCGGCCTCCGTCAGGGCGGCGCCGATCTCGCCGGCGTCGCCGTGCGCCGCCTGGATGGCCAGGGCCCGCTGATCCAGGAGCAGTACGCCGTCACGCCTCATGGCATCGTCGAAGTGACCATCTCCGATCTGGAGACCGGCTATGCCCGCGTCTACCAGGTCGGGGCCTGATCGGCCGCTCCGGCCCCGATCAGTGATCGAGCCGGTTGACCCGGAGCATTTGCCCGATCATCGAAGCGACGCTCTGCGGCGCGACATCGATGCGCGCAGCCTGCCGCGCGAAGTCCGGATCGAACGTGCAGACCACCACGCCTGCGTGCTCCGGCCGCTGTCGGTGAAGGCGCATGAAGTGCTTTCGGTTCAACGTGAGCAACGGCGCGGCCATCCGCGGTCGCTCGCGCCAGCACAACGTCGTCGGCGAGCGAAACGCCGGCCTCCCCGGTCTCCTGGATCGTGATCACGTCGTGGCCGGCCGCCCGGAGCCCGTCCACCACGGGTCGCGGAAAGTTCTCGTCGGCGAAGAGGCGCGCCATGATCACGCCGCGTCGTCCGCGTCGTTGCCGAGGATCTGCTCCTCGATCTCTGCGCGGTGAGCTCGAACATACGCCCAGGCGTTGGCGAGATCCTCCGCGCGCAGGCTCGGGTACGCGCCCAGAATTTCTGCCTCGCGAAGACCCTCTCGGCGCGCTTTTTCGAGCAACCAAACAGGGATGCGCGTTCGCACGACGACGGCGTCGCCGCCGCACACGCCGGGCACGCCCTCGATGCCCGGGAACGCGTCGCCCAGATCGCGCGCGATCCACTGGAGGAGCTGCGCTTTTTCCGCGCGACTCAGATGCTGGAGAAGCTTCTCGGCGTCGATGAGTCCGCTCATGGTCACCACCTTATCTTCGTCGAGCACTTCAGGCACGCGCGGCGTCGTCGGCCAGGCAGACGCAACCGCGACCAGGGCGGGACGGGCGGATCGCCGTGGGTGCGTGCGCAGGCGGCGGCGTCGTTCCTCGCCTATCTTTCATTCTCCACGCTGCGATCTGCGCCGCGCTGAGGCATGGGTGTCCGGCGCGCTCAGCGCAGCAGCGTGAGCAGGAGCTGGGCGATCACGATCTTGGCGATGGTCGCGAGCGGGAACACCGTCGAGTAACCGAGGTTGGGCTGGTCGCTCTCGGTCTGCTCCACGGCGAACGCCAGCGCCGCAGGCTGGGTGTGCACTCCGGCGATGACGCCCACCAGCACGTCTCTCGGGATGTGGAGGAAGCGGTGGCCGATCCAGAGGCCGCCGAGCGCGGTGGAGCAGGTGATCGCGGCGCCCGCGGCGAAGATGGCGAGCCCGCCGCCCTGCGCGAACGTGGTCGCGAAGGCGTAGCCCGAGCGCGTCCCGACGCTCGCGAGGAAGAGCACCAGTCCGAGCTGGCGCAGGGTCAAGTTGGCGCTGAAGGGCAGAGTCCAGACCAGGGGGCCCGTGCGCCCGACGCGGCCGAGCAAGAGGCCAACGATCAGCGGCCCTCCAGCGGCGCCGAGCTTGAACGACGCGCCCGCCGGGAGCGGGATTGGCACCATGCCGAGGGCGAGCCCGAGGGCGATACCGAGGCTGAAGGTGACCACGTCGACCTCGGCGAGGGCCTTGTACGAGTCGCCGAAGAAGCGGCTCACTTCATCCATGCGCGCCCGCGGGCCGACCACGCGGATGCGGTCGCCGAGCTCGAGCACGGTGTCGTCGTCGGGCAGGAGATCGACGTCGCCGCGGCGGATCCGCGTCACGGTGGCCCCGAAGCGCGCGGGTAACGCGAGCTCCCGCAGCAGCCCCCCCGCGAGGCTCGGCTTCGAGACGAAGATCCGGCGGAAATCGAGCATGCGGCGATCGAGATCCAGGTGCTCTTCGCAGGCCTCGCCGAGCAGCAGAGTGGCAGCGCGGACGCTGGCCTCGTCGCCGACGACCACCACGAAATCGCCCGCCTCGAAGTGGGTCGCTCCGGTGACGACCGACACCACGTCGCCGCGCTTCATCCGGCCGAACAGCGCGCGCAGGCCGTGCGCGTGGCAGAGCGCGAGCGCCGGTGTGGCCATGGCCGCAGCGCAGGTGACGCGCACCGTCTGATTGACCAGCTCTCCTGCCGTGGCGCCCGCGCTCTTCGAGGGCGGCACGCTGCCGCGCGTCCAGAACCGTCGCATCAACCAGATCGCGACGAGGACGCCGACCACGCCCGCAGGGTAGGTGACGGAATAGGCCACCACCGGTCGCGCCAGCAGCGCTTCTTGCCCCGGCGCGGTCTCGCGCAGCGTCTGGACCACGCCGGCGAGGGCAGGCGTGTTGGTGAGCGAGCCGGCGAAGGTGCCGGCCACGAGGGGCCCGTCGAGGTGGAGCGCCCAGTGGAGCGAGGCGGAGAGGGCGGCGGCGACCAGGACCAGGCCGAGCGCCAGGCCATTCTCGGTGAGCCCGCGCCGACGAAACGAGGCGAAGAAGCCCGGCCCCCCGGCGATCCCGATTGTGTAGACGAAGAGCACGAGACCGAACGAGCCGACGAGCTCCGGGAGCTTTAGATCGGGATCGCGCGAGCTCACGGCGAGGCCGACGAAGAGGACGGCGGCGACGCCGAGGCCGAACCCCGCGACGCGGATCCTGCCGATCAAGTAGCCGAGAGCGGCGACGAGAAAAAGCAGGAGGAGGGGGTTTTCTTTGAGAAGTGCAATCATCGGGGCTGTGTGCAATGACCCTCTGCGTGGGCGGGCTCTTCGCGGCGTCGGGCGCGGCGATCTTCGGCTTGGGCGCGTGGCTCGCTCTTAACAGAAAGATCAGCGCGGGCGCGCTCACCATCTTCCTGGCCTACCTCGGCATGCTCTACGAGCCGCTGTGCAGGCTCAGCGGGGCCTCGTCGAGCGTGCAGTCCGGCGCGACGCTCACTTCTTCGGCAAGCAGGCATCCATCTCGGCGCCGGTCTTCGCGTCCATCCCGCACTTCACCTGCGCCACCGTCATCTTGCCGGTGCAGGCCTCGATCTCTTTGTCGCGGAGCTTGTCCATGATCGGCTTCATCAGCGCGGCGCTCGACGGATCCTGGTTGCGGTTCACCACCGCGATCATGTGATCGCCGAGCTTCTCGCACTCGTCCTTCCCGGCCTTGGGCGCGCAGGCGACGAGCGAGGCGCCGAGGGCGATCCCGACGAGAGCGAGAGCGAGCGGCAGACGACGAGCGGTGGTGGCAGCGAACATGGGTGTCCTCGAGCGTTCGTGGTGGGATCGTGGCGCGCGGCTCCGGGCCGCGCGGCGGGAACCTACCCCGGACGCCGCGCGAGCCGGTCGACAAATCGCAGCTCGGGGCGAGCGCCCCGCGCGCCGTTGCGTCGATCGCCGATCGCAGGCATTCTCGCGCGCGATCACCGCGGCGTACGGTGTTCAGGGGGTCGCACGATGAAGGTCCTGTTTCTCGACTTCGACGGCGTGCTCAACAGCGACGCGCTGTTCCGGGCCAACGGCAATCGCTACCTCGCCGACATGCTCGACGTCGCCGCCGTCGCCCGCGTCAACGCGATCCTCGCGCGCACCGGCGCTCGGGTCGTGGTGTCGTCGACGTGGCGCCTCGGCCACTCGCTCGAGCAGCTCCGCGAGGTCCTCGCGCGCCACGGCTTCGCGGGGGAGATCTTGGGCGTGACGCCGGTGCTTCGCGACGTCGACGAGGACGGGATCGCCGTGACGCGCGACGCGCCGCGAGGCCTGGAAATCCAAGCCTGGATCGACGACCAGCCCGAGGCACCGGAGTCGTTCGTGATCCTCGACGACGACGCCGACATGGTGCACCTCGCGCCGCGGCTGGTGCGCACGCGGTTCGCCGTCGGCCTCGACGACGACGGCGTCGAGGCCGCGGTCGCGCTGCTCGGCGCGCATGACGTTGACCCGACCAGGGATGCCTCCCGCGCGCAGCCGGGCTAGTCCGGCCGGATGGCGGACTACCTGGTGGGCGCGCGCCGCGTCTGCGTCTCCGGCCGCGAGACGTCGGCGCCGTGAAGCTCTCGCTCGAGCTCGGCGCGCGCGTGCGAACCCCGGGCGAGGCCGCGACGTGGCTCACGCCGCCGCCGCGGGGGAATCGCTTTCAACGCATCCTGCCGGCGGGGACGCGCGCGCGATTGTCGGGCGGCGATCCCGGCGAGGCGCTGCGCGGCACGCCGCGCTCGCCGCTGATTGCCGTGTTTGGAGAGGGGAAGTGAAGCGACGCGAGGTCATCAATCCTCGCGCTCGGGTGATGCGCGCGTGAGCAGAGACGAGACCGCCTCGCCGCTGGATGGCCCTCGCGCGCCGGATCGACTAGCGTGAAGGGATGGATTCAGGGCGCCACCAGCGTATCGCCGAGCGCTTTCAGCTCGCGCTGGCACTCGACGACTTCAGCGAGCGGATGCTCCGCCAGAAGCTGCGCCGGAAGCACCCCGAGGCACCCGCGGCCGAGATCGACGCCATGATCGGAGCGTGGCGTCTCAGGCGTCCCGGCGCCGAGCAGGGTGACGGCGAGGGAACGCCCATTGCCTGGCCTCCGCGCCGCGGATGAACCCGCTCGAGGCGGCGCTGCGGCGCGTTTCGGACGATCTCACCGACGCCAATCGACAGTGGGCCGTCATCGGCGGCCTCGCGGTGAGCGCGCGAGCAGAGCCGCGCACGACGCGCGACGTCGATCTCGTCGTCGCGGTCGCGGATGATGCCGACGCCGAAGCGGTCGTGTTCGATCTGCAATCACGCGGTTACAGGGTGCTCCTCGCGCTGGAGCAGGTCGCCGTGGGGCGGCTGTCCACGGTCAGACTATCCGCGCCGGGAACGGGGCCGCACGGGGTGGTCGTGGATCTCCTGTTTGCGTCGTCAGGCATCGAGGCGGAGATCGTCGCCGCCGCGGAGCTGATCGAGATCGTCCCCGGTCTCGGTGTACCGATCGCTCGGATCGGGCACCTGCTGGCGCTCAAGATCCTTGCCCGGGACGATCGCCGACGCCCGCAAGACCGGGACGACATCCGCGCGCTGCTGGTCGAAGCGAGCCCCGCCGACGTGGACGAGGCGCGCCAGGCGCTCGCGTTGATCGAGCAGCGGGGATATCAGCGCGAGAGGCGACTCGTGGACCAGCTCGAGCAAATCCTTCGCGACGGCGATTCCGCGTGAGGGTGCGGAGACGAGGTGATCGCGGCTCTATCGGGTAACGATTCGAGCAGCGGCTCGGACCCCGATCCGGGATCGTGCCCGATCCTGTGGCGCAAGCGGGGACGTCACTCCTCGTCGCTCTTTCATGCTCTCCATGCTGCGACTCGCGAAGGAGCGGACCGCCCGCACCCGCATGGGCGAGCACATCGTGGTGGCCCGCACCCGCATGGGCGAGCACGTCGTGGTGGCCCGCACCCGCATGGGCGAGCACGTCGTGGTGGCCCGCACCCGCATGGGCGAGCGCCTCGTGGCTGCCTGCACCCGTATGGGCGAGCGCCTCGTGGCCGCCCGCACCCGCATGGGAAACCACCTCGCGGCCGCCCGCACTTGCATGGGCAATCGCCGCGAGGTGCGCTGTGCGTCAGGGACCGGTCTTCTTTGCGGCCGCGTCCGCCTCGGCCTTGGCCTTGGCCGCTGCCGTGGCCTTCGCCCTGGCCGCCGCGCGCTTGCGCTCCTTTGCCTGGTCAGCGCGGTACTCGGCGAGCTGGCTCTCGTAGCTGCCGAGGAGCGTCTTCTGCTTCGCCGGATCGGCGCGGTAGGCCGACGACACGTCGATCGCGAGCTGCACATAGAGATCGTGCCACACGTCGCTCGGATCGCGTGGCTCGTCCCCGGACTCGGCGATCTCCCCGGCGAGGCCCAGCTTCTTCGCATAGAGAGTGGCGTGCGCGACGAAGTGGTCGACGAGCGGCGCGAGGCCGAGCGTCTTCATCGCGGCGTTGATCGCGGGGCCCTGATCGGGATCCGTCAGCGTCTTGCGCATCGAGAGCATCGCCGAGCTCTGGACACCCACGGAGTCGTGGATGAAGCCAATGCCGCTCGGGAACCAGGCGCCGTCGAGCAGCACGGCCGCGTCGAGCATCGCCTGCTGCGCGGGGGCGAGCGGGATGACCGAGGCGACAAGGCCCTTCTGGACCGCCTGCTCGATACGGTAGATGGCGCTGACGACGCTGTCGGTCGCGACATCGATGGTGAATATCGGGACGTCGTTCGACGCGCCGAGCGCGCGAGTGGCCTCGATGACGGCGTGGGCGCCGTGAATGACCTCGGAAGTGTACTTGGGCTTCGACTTGAAATGCTCTTCGAGGGCGCTGCCAACGTTGCGCTGGCGCTCCTCGGGGAGACGAGGAAGAGTGAACATGGATTACCTCCAGCGGTGAATGGAGCGGGTGCTGGGGGCCATGTCAAGAGCCGCGAGGGACTTCGACGCACGCCGGGGCGACGATTGGCGCTGGGGCGGCGCGGCGGACACATCGAGCGCGATCCGAGCTGGAGCGGGCGAGGTTCGCTCAGCCCATGAGCCGGGCTCCAGCGTTCCGCGCCACCTCGTCGCGCGGCCGATCCCGGTGCTCCGCGATCGCGCCGAGGATCGGGGCGCCGTCCGCCTCCGCCATCCCGCGCATCCGCTTCACGTTCAGACCCACAAAATGCGCCCCGCAGGCGCCGAGTCGCGGCCGGTGCGGGGGAAACGGCGAGCAAATTTCCAGCCGACGCCCTCGGCGAGCGCCTCGTCGAGGTGCGGTGTCACCACCGGCGCGAGCGATCGAGTGACGTCGAGCAGGCCAGTGCGCTCGGGGATCTCGCCGAGGCGCAGCCGGACGACGTCGAGAGGTACGGTGTTGGCGCAAACGACGTAGGCGGCGTCGGCGCCGAAGATGCGGAAAGCCCCGAGGATCGAGAGGCGGAGCGCCTCGAACCCGCGATCGCTCACGTCTCCGATGGTCCAGCGGACTCCGATGCGACGCTGCATAGCCCCTCTCACGGCGCGCCCGATCGAGGTGAAGGCGCATCGAGGCTCCAGGCTCGGTGCGCGGCACGTCAATGGCCGAGCCGTCGCGCCCCTGCGCGGGTAAGCGCGCGCCCGCGGCCCGTCGGGTGCTCACCGATGGTCCACCGCCGCGCGCGGCGCCACTCTTCACGACGTGCGCGGCGCGAGATCGAGATCCACATCGCGATGATCGACGAGGCTTGCACCGCGATCCTCGCGCGCTGCGCCCGCGCCGAGATCTCCCCGGAGATCGCCGCGATGGAGCTCTTGATCGCGACCCGCAGCCTCGCCGAGTCGATCGCCGCCGCGCGCGCGCGTGACGCTCTCGGCGCGCAGATCCACGCGGTCATTCGCCTCCTCGACGATCACGCCGCCGACGCCGCGACCCTCACCGCGTTGCTCGACGGAGATCTCCACGCTCCGCCGCGCGACGCTTCGATCGGGGAGCGAGTCGCCCTATGCAAGCATCTCTTCGACGAGGCCGTCACTCGCTCCGAGGAGGCCAGCGTCGCGCTCTACTCGCTCGGCGATCCGGTGATCCTCGAGGCCGCGACGCGCGAGATCGTGGCCCAGCTCGATCGCTTCGGCGTCCTCGATCCCGGGCGCGCCGCGCTCGATCTCGGCTGCGGCATCGGCAGGATGGAAGTCGCTCTCGCTCCGCGGCTCCGCGTCATCGAGGGCGTCGACGTCTCGCCGAGGATGATCGCCGCCGCAAGGCGGCGCTGCGCCGGGATCCCGAACGCGCGGCTCTCGATCTCGTCGGGCCTCGATCTCGCGGACTTCGCCGATGAATCGTTCGGTCTCGTGCTCGCGGTCGACAGCTTCCCGTACCTGGTGCAGGCGGGCGAGGCGCTGGCGCGCGCTCATTTTCGCGAGGCGGCGCGCGTGCTCGATCGCGGAGGCGATCTGGTGATCCTGAGCTACTCGTACGGTCGCGGCGCCGCCGAGGAGAGCGCCGAGGTCCGCGCGTTCGCGGACGCGAGCGATCTTGCCGTGGTGATCGACGGAGAGGCCCCGTTCACGCTCTGGAACGCGCGCGCGTTCGTGCTGAAGAAGGTTTGAGCTCAGGAGCCAGCTTCAGCCGCCGGCGCTCTTCTCGGGCGGCACCAGCTTCGCGGCCTCGGCGGCCCCGGTGCGATCGAACGCCGGGTTGAGCTTCAAGGCCTCTCGCACCAGCTTCTCGCCAGCCGCCTTGTCGCCGGCGGCGATGCGGATCGCGCCGGCATGATAGAGCAGCCGCGCGTCCTTCGTCCCGAGAGCCATGGCCCTGTCGCTCGCCGCGCGCGCCTCCGGGATATCCCCCTTGCGATAGCGAGCCCAGGCCACGGCGTCCTCGGTGTAGATGTCGTCGCGGACCTTTCTTTCGGCTTCCGCGAGCGTCACCGCCTCGTCGAGATCGCGATTCTTCGTGGCGAAGAAGAGCGAGAGCGTGCGGCCGTCGACCTGGCGACCGTGCTTGACGAGCTCGGCCCGCACGTCGTCTGCGCCCTTGAGATCGCCGGCGCCCTCGCGCGCGTCGCCGAGCAGCCACGCTGTCTCGACGAGCGGGCTCTCGGCGTAGGCCTTGCGGAGATGCTCGATCGCTCTCGGGAAATCGCCGCTCGCCATCGCCACGCGGCCGCGACCGACGAGGGCAGGGGGGTAATCGGAGCAGGCCTGGAGCGCCGATTCGAACCCGGCGTCCGCGCCGCCGACGTCGCCTTCGTGCCAGAAGATCATCGCGGCTTGCACCAGCGCCCAGCAGCGCGGCTCGGGCTCGCGCGGATCGCGGCCCGAGTCGACGGCGAGGCGCGCGCTCTCCTTGGCGGCCTTCACGTCGCCGCGGAGCCACTGCAGGTACGACGTGCGGATGTACGACGGCAGGTTGGGCTTGAGCTGCCCCATCTTCTCGGTGGCCTTGATCGCCTCGTCGTAGCGGCCGAGCTCGACGAGCGCGTCGCTCAGTGTGCCGAGCGCCATGAGATCCTCGGGCGACTTCGACAGGAGCTGCGACGCGAGATCGCGCGCGTCGTCGAATTTGTGATCGTTGAGCAGCACCAGGCCGAGCAGGTTGGTCGCGGGCCGGTCACCGGGCGCGGCGTCGAGCGCGAGATCCGCGCAGGCCTTGGCGTTGAGATAGAAGCCGGGATCCGAGGCCTCGCGCGCCTTGCGCACCCAGACGCGACCGAGCTGCACCCACGGATCGGGCTGCGCGGGCTGCTTCTCGGCGAGGGGCTGGAGGCGCCCGAGCTCGCGATCGATGGCGGTGGTGCCCGTCGGCCTGGCGAGGGCGAGGCGACGCGCGATCGAGAGCGGCGAGCTGCCCTCCGCGGTCGCGCTCGCCGTCGCGGCGGCGCTCGGTCCGGGCTGCGGCGGAGCGCCCTGGCAGGCCGAGAGCAGGACGCCGACGACGAGGAGCGCAGTTCGTTGAAGGGCAGGCATCGGAGCCCGCTACGCGCCGGGCGACGTCGCGGTTGCGCGCGGCGACGCGGGCCGTGAAGTAGACGCCCGTGAAGGCGCGGCGACTCCGCACGTCACGTGCATTCATCCCGGCTGCACAGCACCCGAACGCCGATGTCCGCGGACGCTGTGATGCGCCACCCCGACGGCCTTTCCGTGATGATAGAGTCGCCGCCCAACGCGGTCGCGCCGGGGAATCGTCCCGCTCGCGCGGCCCGCCGCCGGAGGACACACCCGAATGTACCGTCGCAGCTTGCTCGCTCTCACCATGTTCCTGTTCGCGCTCGCGCTCACCGGGTGCGCTCCTCCGTGGATCGTCGTCACGCAGACGACGCCCAACCCGTTCGTGAACGCGCCGAAGTTCTCCGTGCTCCCGACCGATTACACCGGCCTCAGCATCGGCGAGAAGCCGGAGTCCGTGTACCTCGCCGGCAAGGACGCCGGTCAGCAGCAGAGCTTCCAGGCCGACAAGGCCGGCATCAACGAGGAGTTCGTCAACGCCCTGATCAAGCAGGCCCGCGAGGCCGGCATCGAGGTCGTGCTTGGCACCGGTCCCGGCGACGCGCCGTTCCAGATCCACCCCGCGATCCAGTGGGTCGAGCCCGGCTTCTTCGCCGGCGTCATGGGCGCGCCCAGCCAGACGCGGATGAAGCTCCAGATCACGGCCCCCGACGGCCGCGTGCTCGACGAGATCCAGATGAAGCACATCACCGGCGCTTCGTTCATCTACGCGTCGAGCGGAGGCCGCCTCCGCAAGGACGGTCAGGGCCTGGGCGAGTGGGCCGCGAAGTACCTCAACACCCGCGTCCACCCCGGGAAGTAGCGCCTCGGCGCTGCTCGCTCCCCGCGATCACCGAGGCCCCGGCGCCGCGCTCCGCAGCGCCGGATCAGCCGCCTTTGATCGAGAGATCTTCCTTCTTCGTCCGCTCATCGATCGGGGCGAATTTCATCAGAATGGCAATCACCCCGAAGAGGGCGTGCGAGAGCTGATCGATGAGCTTGACGAGCTCTGCGCCTTTGTCGCCCAACGAGAGGAGCGCGAGCCCGAACAGCACCGAGAACAGCAGCACCTGGAGGATCTCCCCCTTCGCGAACGCGTCGACGACGCTGGTGGGGATGATGTTCATCACGAAATCGACGGTGCCGAGCGGCTTGGCCGTGGTAGCGATGGCCTCGACGTCCTTGGGATCGGCTCTCGACACGGGTGCTCGACGCGGCGCTCGCCCTCGGGTGATCTGCGACGACGCGGGGTGATCCACGAGATCACCGCGGCGCCGCGCCAGGGTGGCGATCATTCCTGCGCTCCGGTAACATCGCCCTGCTTTCTCGATGAACGGGGCCGGCATGGTTCGTGTTCTCTTCGGTCGGTGAGGCGCGCGTCACGGCGCCGCCCACCCCCTCTCGCTCCGAAGGAGACTGCGATCATGTCCCGTCATCTCGCCCTTGGCCTCGTCCCGATGTTCCTCCTGCTCGGGGCCTGCAAGGCCGTCGATACCGAGTCGCTGGCCGAGCAGGAGCAGGGGACCGAGAGCGCCGTCTCCGGCGCCATCGCCGACGGGGACTACGTGCTCCACATGGTCAACAGCAATCATTGCCTCGACGTATCGGGCTCGAGCAAGGCCGACGGCGCCAAGGTGCAGGAGTGGACCTGCAACGGCACCTCGGCGCAGACGTTCCACGTCGTGTCCACCGACAGCGGCTATTACAAGATCGTCAACATCAACAGCGACAAGGCCCTCGACATCAAGGACGTGAGCACCGCGGCCAACGCGGCCCTCCAGCAGTGGGGGTACGGCGGCGGGAAGAATCAGCAGTTCAAGATCGTCGACCGTGGCAATGGCCAGTTCAGCCTCCAGGCGCGGCACACCGACATGGCCCTCGACGTGTTCTGGGGCAACGCCGCCGACGGGACGCCGATCGTGCAGTATCCGTGGACGGGGACGAGCAACCAGCGCTGGACGTTCACCAAGGTGGGCGGGGGCAACCCGCCTCCGCCTCCTCCCGGCGGCGGCGGTGGCGGCGATCTTCCGACGCGGCTCCGCGTCACCAACCAGTGTGCCAATCCGATCTGGGTCGCTCACAGCAACAACGTGCCTGACGCGCAGAACGTCAAGCTCGCCAAGGGGCAGTCGCGCGACTACAACATCCCCGACGGCGGGCTCCCGGCGATCCGCGTCTGGCCCAAGGTGGGCTGCGCCGACGACGGGACACACTGCACGATCGGGGAGAGCGTGTCGCCCTGTCCCGCCGGCGGTTGCCAGCCGCCCGTCGACTCGAAGTTCGAGGCCTCGTTTGCGCCCAAGGGCGCCGCGGCGGCGACCTGGTACAACCTCAGCCAGGTCGACGGCTACACCCTCCCGTTCAAGGTCGTCCCGCGCGGCGCCGGCGCCGGATCGGGGAGCTGCCAGACGTCGGATTGCTCCGGTCTAGCGCTCGACTCGTGCCCCGGCGACGAGGACATGAGCGGCGGCGGCGCCTTCCCCGCCTTCGCCCACGAGGATCTCCGCATCCGCGACGGCCAGGGCCACGTGATTGGCTGTCTGTCGCCCTGCAAGAAGTGGAATTACCCGAGCCCCTGGGGCCTCGGTCAGCCCGAGTCCGCCGATCCCGGCCTGCACCTCTGCTGCCCGACGCCGATCGATCCGCAGTCCGGCCAGTGCACGCCGCAGAGCTCGTGCATGACGTCCGAGTCGTGCCGCAACGCGAGCGATCCGAAGAGCGTGGTGCACACCGAGTACGTGAGCGCGATCCACAGCATGTGCCCCACGGCCTACAGCTACTCGTACGACGACGCGGCGGGGCTCCACAACTGCCCCTCGACGACGGGCTTCGAGGTCGTCTTCTGCCCCTGATCCCATTCGCTCTGGCCGCGTCGAGCGTCCGAGCTGCGTCTCCGTCGGTCCGGTATCCGCGGCGGCGCGCCGGAGCGCCCTCGCTCGCGGATACCGGCCCTCCTCCGATGCAGCTCGGTCGCTCTCCTGGCCGGGCTGCTTCCTTTTCCCCTCCGGACAATCGAAGCGTTTGGTCGCAGCTCGCGCCGCACGGAGGATGGGCGGAGCAGCGGTGCGCTCTGGCTGCGAATCACGGGCCGGTGGAGCTCGAGCTCGCGCTGGCGGTCGAGGTGCCCGCCATGCCGCCTGCGCCCGTGCCGCTGCCGCTGCTCGTGGCGCCGCCCGGGGTCAGGCCGGCGATCCAGGCCTTGATACAGGCCACCTCGCTGTCGCTGAGCGGGGCGCCGGAGGGCATGCGGGTGCCGCAGGTCTCGCTCGAGACCTTGATGTAAATGATGCTGGTGTCGGGCGCCGCCGGATCCGCCAGAGGCGCCATGCACTCGGCGGACATCTTGCCGACCACGCGCGCTTCGACGCCGGCCGAGACGAGATCGAGGCCTTGCGCGGGCGTCGCGCCGCTGTGGCAGGTGCTGCCAGCGCACTTCATCGCCAGGATCTCGGTGGGAACGTCGGGGCAGCTGAGTCCGCCGCCCGCGCCGCCCATCCCACCGTCGGTGATGAAGCGACCCGGATCGCGGAGCTTGCCGGGGCAGCCGAGCAGGGCAATGGACCACGTCACCGCCGCGGCGCCGAGGAAGAGGGCTTTGATCTCAGTACGCATACGCCACTCCAATCCCGATCCCGAAGAGCTCGTCGAGCGCGCCGCCAGCCACGTATTTGTTGCCGGGCACCGGATCGAACGAATAGAAATAACGCGTGTAGTGGCCCGTGAGCCGAGCCTCGAAGCCCGCCGCGAGCAGGATCGCGAGGCCGGCGCCGAAGTCGACGCCGCCGACGGTCGAGCCGTTGAAGCGATCGTAGACCGGGCCCGCCGAGAGCGGACCGTCGTACCCGGCGTCGAGCAGCAAGGCCATGCGCCAGAAGGGGATCCGCGCGTCGAGGCCGCCGCGGAGCGCCATGTACTTCACGTCGGGTGTCGAGGTGGCGAGCGTCGCCGAGCCGTCGAAGATGAAGCTCGTGAAGTTGATCCCGCCGTTGACGCCGATGACGGGCCCGGTGGGGCTGCCGGGCCGGAATCGGGCGCGGAGCCCGCCGCCGAAGCGCATCCACGTCGTGCCGAGCTTGGTGCCGGACTTGGTCGCCGACGAGATGCCGAACGCCCGCGCGAAGCTGCCAGTCAGGCCGAGATCTTTGATGAAGGGGATCGTCGTCCCGGCGCCCGGGTAGATCTCGACGGCGACCGCCGGCATCGGCGCGCCGAAGACGTCGTAGTCACGGGTGTTGCTGGTGATGGGATCGCTGTATGTGAAGCGGCGACCGCCGATCTCGACGCCCAGGCTCGCCGCGAAGAGCGCGGTGCTCATAAGGTTCTTCTCGCGCGTGGACGTCTCGGCGGCCGGGGGCGGCGCGACGGCCGGATCGTTCGTCGGCTTCGGCACGCTGGTCTTCTCCGCCACCGGCTTCGGCCCCGCGAGCTGCTCGAGGTGCGGATCGAGGAGGCCGTGCAGCGCCGTCTTCTTGGCGTCGCTCCCGCCCGGGAGAGTGACATCCTCGTCAACCTGCAAATCGCCGGGGATCTGATCGATCCACAGGATCGCGACCACCAGGCCGCCGGGGCTGTTCTTCTTGGATCGCGCGGCGATCACCGCGTCGGCGCCGACGGCCGCGGCCGCCTTGCGCAGGCGGATCAGCGCCTTCTCGCGCTGCTTCGGCTGGGTGAGCGCCGCCCCGAACGAGCCGCGCTGTCCCTCTTTTCCGAGAGCGTCAGTGAACGCCCCCGAGTCGATGACGCGGAGCCTCTCTGGAACGACGGCGAGCAGCGCGGTGCGGACGGTGTCCGCGTCGTTGCCCTCGACGTAAATGGCGATCGCCTTGGCCGATCCGGCGGCCCAGGCGTGCGCCGGGGCCATCGTGATGGCGACGAAGACGGCAATCCATGCCAGGATCGTTCGAGCGATCCAGGCGGCGTGGCGGTGCTGGACCGCGGAGTGATCAGGACAACGCATCAGGACCCGACGCATCATCGTCGAAGTGTGGCGCGGGTGTCGACCCCGGATTGTGTCGAGCCGCGCCTCGCTGCTTCGTGGTCGACGGCGCAGGCCCTTCGCGATAGGCTGGTTTCACCGCGAAGGGCGGTCGTTTCAGCGCCCTGATTTTTTCCGGCAAACCGTGGAAAATTACCGAGACCGTGTGATGCGGAGCCGCCGATGAGTCGACCCATTCGCTGGCTGCCGGCGCTCGCGCTCCCCGCGATGCTCGGCGCCGGCGCCGTCATCGGTGCTTGTACCGGGCGCCTCGGCGACGTGCCCGATCCCGTCGCTCACGTCACGGCCGACCTGTGCGCGACCGGCGTGCACCCGGGCGGCGCGCCGATCCGCCGGATGACGCGCTTCGAGTACAACAACGCCGTCCGCGATTTGCTCGGCGACACCACGCGTCCGGCCGACGCCTTCGTCGCCGAGGAAGAGGCCCTGGGCTTCAACAACCAGGCGACGGCCCTCGGCGTCACCCAGCTCCTCGCAGAGCAGTACATGGAAGCGTCGGAGGGTATCGCCGCCCGCGCCGCGACCGACTGGAAAAAGCACCTCCCGTGTGATCCAGTGAAGACGGGCGAGGACGCCTGTGCGACGCAGTTCATCCTCGCGTTCGGCCAGAAGGCCTATCGCCGGCCGCTCGCCGGAGCCGAGGTGACGCGGCTCCAGCAACTCTATGCCTGGGGCAAGCAGCAGCTCGACTTCTCGACTGGCCTCCAGCTGGTGATTCAAGCCATGCTCCAGTCGCCGCGGTTCCTCTACCGCGTCGAGATGGGGATGCCCGATCCCGTGAAGGACCAGGCCGACGTGACGGCGCTCGACTCGTGGGAGATGGCGGCGCGGCTCTCGTTCCTGATCTGGAGCTCGGTCCCGGACGACGAGCTCTTCGACGCGGCCGCCGCCGACAAGCTGCGCGATCCCGCGGCGATCGAGGCCCAGGCGCGCCGGATGCTGGACGATCCGCGCGCGCGCGACGCGGTGGCGAATTTCCACGCCCAGTGGCTGGGCCTCGGCCGGATCGAGACGCTCGACAAGGACGCTTCGGTGTATCCCGCCTACACGCCCGCTCTCCGCCAGCTCTGGGAGAAAGAGACGCTGAGCTTCCTCGATCACGTGGTCTTCGACGATGCGAAGGGCGACGTGAAGACGATGCTCACCGCGCCTTACTCGATGATGAACGCGGACCTCGCCGCGTTCTACGGGATCAAGGGCCCCAAGGGCGACGGCTTCGAGCAGGTCAGCCTGGATCCCGCGCAGCGCGCCGGCCTGCTCACGCAGGCGAGCCTCCTCGCCGTCAACGCCAAGCCCAACCAGTCGTCCCCGGTGCACCGCGGGAAATTCGTGCGCGAGAGGCTGCTTTGCCAGCCGCTCCCGCCGCCGCCGAACAACGTGAACATTCAGCCGCCGGACGTCGATCCCAAGGCCACGACGCGGGAGAAATTCGCCCAGCACTCGTCGGATCCGTACTGCGCCGGGTGCCACAAGCTGATGGATCCCATCGGCTTCGGCTTCGAGAGCTACGATGGCATCGGCGAGTTTCGCACCACCGATCATGGCTTTCCGGTGGACGCGACCGGGGCGCTCACGGGGACGCGCGACAGCGATGGTCCCTTCGACGGCGCGGTCGAGCTCGCGGCCCGCCTCGGCGAGAGCGCCGAGGTGCGCGAGTGCGTGGCAACGCAATGGTTCCGTTTCGGCTACGGCCACGGCGAGGAGAAGGCCGACTCCTGCGCGATGAACCAGCTCCAGGACGCCTTTCGCGCCTCCGGCTACAGCGTGAAAGAGCTGCTCGTGGCCCTCACCCGCACCGACGCGTTCCGCTACCGGAGCGTCGTCGTGGCCGGGAAATGAAGGGGTTTCCGGTCTCCCGATGAAGACGCTCAACCGACGACACTTCCTCCGGGGCGCGGGCGGCGCGGCCGTGGCGCTGCCCTTCCTCGGCGCCATGACCGAGACGGCGAGCGCCGCCCCGTTCCCGAAGCGGTTCATTGCCTTCTTCACCGGCCTCGGCCAGGTGAAGAAGGCCTGGGCGCCGACGGGCACCGAGACGGACTTCACGCTCTCGCCGGTGCTGATGCCGCTGCAAAAGCACAAGTCGCGGCTGGTGATCATGGACGGCATCGACATGGAGTCGGCCTATCACGGGCCCGGCGATCCCCATCAGCAGGGCATCGCTCAATCGCTCTCCGCCACCGAGCTCCAGGTGGGCAATCTCTTCCCGTACGCCTGTGATCCCACGGCGATGGTGGGCTGGGGCGGGGGGATATCGCTCGACCAGCGCCTCGCCAACCAGCTCGGCCAGACGACGAAGCTCCCCTCGCTCGAGCTCGGCGTCCAGGTGCAGTACACCAACGTCTCGTCGCGCCTCTGCTACAAGGGCGCAGCGCAGCCCGTCCCGCCCGAGGACAGCCCCTATCAGGTCTTCAACCGGCTCTTCGGCGATCTCACGGCCGATCCGACGGCGATCCAGCGCCTGCGGGCCCAGCGCCACCAGGTGCTCGACGCCGTTCAGGGCGACGCCAAGGCCCTGGCGGCGCGCCTCGGCGCCGATGACCGGCAGAAGCTCGATCATCACCTCGAGGCCATCAGCAGCATCGCGGCGCGGCTCGACGCTCCCGACAAGATCGGCGGCGTCTGCGCCGTGCCGAACGTCGGTACGCCGCGGGACGTGTACGCGAACGAGAATTACCCCGCGATGGGCAAGCTGCAGATGGATCTGCTGGCCATGGCGCTGGCGTGCGATCTCACCCGCGTGGGCAGCCTCCAGTGGACGTCGACGCAGGCGGGCAAGGTGTTCTCGTGGCTCGGCCAGACCGAGACGCACCACAGCCTCTCCCACTCGACGCTGACGGACTCGGACCGGCAAAGCCAGCTCGCGGCCATCGGCAACTGGCACAGCCAGCAGCTCGCCTACCTGATGGACAGGCTCGCTTCGTTCCCGGAGGGCAACGGGACGGTGCTCGACAACACCTTGATCCTCTGGTGCACCGACATCGCCCAGGGACAGAGCCACTCGCGGCGCGACATGCCTTATGTGCTCGCCGGCGGCGCCCGCGGCGAGATCCAGATGGGCCGCTATCTGAGGTACGCGGGCGACCACCACAACAATTTGCTGGTGTCGATCCTCAACGCCATGGGCGTGCCCGACACCACGTTTGGAAACCCGGCCTACTGCACCGGGGCGCTGCCGAAATTGCTCGGATAGCCGCGTTCAGCGGGCGGCGCCGGACTTCAGGAGGGCGTCAATCTCGTCGTCGCTCATCCCGGCGTCCGCGAAGATGGCGCGGGTGTGCTCGCCGGAGCGGGGAGGGGGGGTGAACGTGGTGTCCTTCGGCGTCACCGGCAAACGGATCTGGGGGATGTCGCCCCGGTCCGAAGGGAGGTTGAAGAAGAGGCCGCGGGCGGCGAGGTGGGGATCGCGGGTGATCTCGTCGGGGGAGAGGACGGCCTCGATGCAGCAGTCGTGCTGCTCGGCGAAGGCGATCCATTCTTCGCGGGTCTTCGAGGCGAAGATGGCGGTGACCCTGGCGCGGAGCTCGACCTGGTGGGAGCCGGGAACCAGCGCTTCCATGCCGGTCTGGAGGCCGACTCCGCTGCAGAAGCTCATCCAGAACTTGGGCTCGAGCGCGGCGAGGGTGATCGGGTGGCCGTCGCTGGAAGCATAGGTGTTGTAGGGGGCGATGCCGCCCGTGAGGGGCTCGCCGCCGCGCGACTGGGGATCTCCGGCGAGGGCGCCCGCCATGGCCGTGATGGCGAAGCCGAGGACGCCGTCGGTCATGGCGATGTCGATGATCGTGCCCTGGCCGGTGCGGGCGCGCTCGATCAGGGCGGCCTGGATGGCGATCACGCTCCACATGCCGCCGCTGACGTCGGCGAGCTGGAAGCCGGGGACTTGCGGGGGACGATCCGAGGGGCCTTGAGCGCCGAGGACGCCGGAGCGAGCGAGGTAGTTGAGATCGTGGCCGGCGCGCTGCGCGAGGGGGCCAGTCTGCCCGTAGCCGGTGAGCGCGCAGATGATCAGGCGCGGATGCGCGGCGCGGAGGGCCGCGTGGCCGAGCCCGAGGCGATCGAGGACGCCGGGGCGGAACTGCTCGAAGAGGATGTCGTACGAGCCGACGAGGCGGAGGAAGGCGGCCCGGCCTTCAGGCTTCTTGAGGTCGAGGATGCCGCTCCGCTTGCCGCGGTTCAAGAGCTGAAATGCAGCCGATTCGCCGGCGATCTGCGGCGGCATCACCCGGAGATAGTCGCCACCGTGGGGATCTTCGATCTTGTCGACCGCGGCGCCGAGATCGGCGAGCACCAGCGTGGCGAACGGGCCGGGGAGGAGGCGAGAGAGATCGAGGACGCGGACGTCGGCGAGAGGGCGCATCAATTACCTCGAAGAAGCAGGCACAAAAGCGGCGAACCCCGCTTCATCGTGAGAAGAGGGGTCCGCGGCACCGACACACTCGAGGACGGGGAGAGGACCGGATGGCCTCGCCCCATGGCCTCACGCGCCGAGCGTGAAGAGCTTGCTGAGCTTCATCGCGAGCATCTGGTTGCCGGCGACCTTGAGCTTGCCCGCGAAGAACAGCTGCATGCCGTTGGCCTGGGGGTTCTCGTGGAGCTTCTGGAAGTCCTCCGAGGTCATCGTGATGGTGCAGTCGGCGGGCTTCTCGCCCTTCTCGATCGCCGGGCCGGTGTCCGACACGTTGATGAACCACTCGCCGCCGCCTTCGCCGGTGATGTTCATCTGGAACGTCGCGCCGACGGCCTTCGCGGCATCTTTGTGCTCCGCGAGCTTGGCGGGGATTTCTTCGTTGAAGAGCTTCTGGATGTCGACGGCCATGGGTGCCTCCGGGACGGTGAATGGAGCGTTGGAGGGACCGGGTCGGCGCCTCCGTAGGGTCGCGCGCGCGAGCGTGACTCGCCGCGGCGAGACGGATGCCGTGGAGACGCGGCCGCGTCAAGCAGGAGCCGGGCGCTTTTCACCGACGGCTCCTGGAGCGTCACTGCGTCATCGCGGAGTATTCAGGCTCGCGCGCGGCTGGACGGCTGCGAGGACGGACGCGGGGCGCGGTCGAGGGCGCAGCGGACGGGGAGCATGAAGTGGCGATCGATCGCCACGCGCTGCTCGGTCGGAGGCGGCTGCTCGGGCGTCGCTTGCATCAAGCGGATGTCGCGGAGGAGGCCAGAGAGCGGGGCTTTCGGGGCTTGCCCTTCGGCGCGGTCGAGGCCGGCGAGATCGATGTCGGCGAACATCGCCGGGCCGAGCGCGGGCAGGAGGCAGACGAGGACGAGCTCGCTGTCGCCCTGACGGACCCAGGTGCCCTGGTACACGGCGACGGCCTGGCCAAAGGCTTCCTGAAAGACGATGGCGCGCCACTCGAGCGGGGCGTCGAGATCGATGCTGCGATCGCCGGCGAAGAGGGCGCGGCCGTCGAGCTTGAGCTCGGCGCCACGTGCGTCCGTGAGGACGAAGCGATCGAGGCAGGTGGGGCTGCGCGCCGCGAGCGTTTCGAGCAGCGTGACGAAGTCGTCCGGAGCGATGAGGAGCGGAGCGCCGTCGGGGGCGATCGACTCGAGGCCGACGTCGTCGCCGCCGACCGTGGTGGCGCGATCGAGGATGGGCGCGGCCGCGCGGCGGGCGTCGACGTCGAAGCGCGCGCCGATGTAGAACGTGCCCGCGGCGGACGTGAGCAGCACGACGGCGCGATCGCGGCGCGGCGTGGCGAGCAGCGTGACGCCGAACGGGCTCGACGTGGACAGGATGGCTTGCAGGCGGCCGGCGCTGCGAAACGCGAGGCGATCGCCCTCGAGCTCGAGGCCGCGACGCGGGCCGCGGCTCGCGGCGGCGTCGTCGCTCGGACGCGGCGCGCGGTGCCGGCGCAACCAGGCGCGGCCCTTCGCCGCGAGCTCGTCGCGGGTCGCGAAGGCGACGACGGCGAGGCCGCCGAGGACGAAGAGCGCGAGCGGGACGAGGAGGCGGACAATCGGGTTCGTCGCGAGCGCGAAGACCGCGAGGCCGGTGACGAAGAACGGGATCGTCACGATCCCGCCGCCGCGCGACGGCGTGCGCTCGGCAGGGGCGTCGGGATCGATCGCGTCGAGCCAGAGCGGCGACAGCGGCTCGCGCGCGCTGCCGGCGTCGGTGACGCCCGCGGCAGAGCGGGGGCGCGAAGGGCGACGAGAAATGGCGCTGCCTGCGGCCCTGTCGGGCCTTGCGCGCTTCGGCTCACGTCGCATCGCACCTCCCAAACAGACGATCTGCGGCGTCGATGAACGTAGCACCCGCGCCTGTGGGCGCGACAGCTTTGTCGGCCACGATCCGCGAACCCGGAGCCTCCTCACAGGCTCGTTTGCGCGTCGTATTGCGCTGCCGCGGTGCGGCGTGACGCGGCGTCAGCGACCGAGAGAGCTGCGGTGCTGATGGACCCAGGGGGAGAGTCGACCGAGGGCCTCGTTCTCGGCGGCCTCGTCGCGGGTGGCGCCGTGCTCGGCGCGCGACGCGGCGATGGCGATGGCGACGGCGAGCGTGACCTGCTCTTCGGCGGGGACCTCGGTGTAGCCGAACAGGCTGTCCGCGTGCTCGCCGATGAAGCCCGTGTGGTAGCGCCCGGCCACGAAATCGGGGTGCGCGAGGAGCTTCTCGTGAAACACGAGGTTGGTGCGGATGCCCGTGACGACGTACTCGGACAGGGCGCGCTGCATGCGGCGCAGCGCCGTCGGTCGATCCGGTCCCCACACGCTGAGCTTGGAGACGAGCGGATCGTAGTGGCTCGGGACGACGGCGCCGTCGTAGAAGCCACTGTCGTCGCGCACCCACGGGCCGCCCGGCTGACGGAGGGTGGTGATCGTGCCGGGGCTCGGGAGGAAGTTCGTGGTCGTGGGATCCTCGGCGTAGATGCGGCATTCGATCGAGGCGCCGCGACGGACGATGTCGGCCTGCGTTCGCCCGAGCTTCTCGCCGTCGGCGATCCGCACCATCTCGGCGACGAGATCGATCCCGGTGACCCACTCGGTGATCGGGTGCTCGACCTGGAGCCGGGTGTTCATCTCGAGGAAGTAGAAGCTGCCGTCTTCGGCGAGGAGGAACTCGAACGTGCCCGCCGAGTAATAGCCGACGGCGAGCGCGCCCTTCACGGCGACCTCGCCCATGCGCGCGATCAGCTCCGGCGTGGCGACGGGGCAGGGCGTTTCCTCGACGACCTTCTGGTGGCGCCGCTGGATCGAGCAGTCGCGCTCGAAGAGGTGGACCATGTTGCCGTGCTTGTCGCCGAGGACCTGGATCTCGACGTGGCGCGGCTTGAGGATCGCCTTTTCGATGTAGACCAGCGCGTTGCCGAAGGCGCGGCCCGCTTCGCTCTGCGCGCGATCGAGCGCGGCCGCGAGATCTTCTTCCTTGTGGACGAGGCGCATGCCCTTGCCGCCGCCGCCGAAGGCCGCCTTGATCAGCACCGGGTAGCCGACGCGCGCGGCCGTGGCGAGCCCCTCTTCGAGCGTGTTCGCCGCGCCGCCCGGGGTGATCGGGACGCCGGCCGCCGCCATCTTCGCGCGGGCCGCGGGCTTCGATCCCATGGCCTCCATCGCGCTCGCGGGCGGGCCGATGAAGGTTATCCCGGCGGCCTCGCAGGCGAGGGGCAGCTCGCGGTTCTCGGAGAGGAAGCCGTAGCCCGGGTGGATCGCGTCAGCGCCCGAGCGCTTGGCGACGTCGATCAGCTTGTCGATGCGGAGGTAGCTCTCGGCCGCGGGCGCGGGGCCGATCGGGTAGGCCTCGTCGGCCATGCGCACGTGGAGGCTGGCGCGGTCGGCGTCGCTGTAGACGGCGACGGCGGCGATGCCCATCTCGTGGAGCGTGCGGATGATGCGGACGGCGATCTCGCCGCGGTTGGCGATGAGGACTTTGCGGATCACGGAGCCGCTTTTATCACAGGCGCGGCCCGCGAGGAGCGGTCACAGGCAGACATTCGCGGAGCAATTGCCGCTGAGGCACTGGGTGGCCATCGTGCAGGGCTGGCCGCTGACGAGCTTGCAGCTGCCGGCGCCGTCGCAGAGGGTGGTCGTCGTGCACGCGTTCGCCGGGTTGGTGTCAGGCTGGCCTGACGCGATGTTGCTGCACGCGCCGAGCGAACCGGCCAGATTGCACGCCATGCACGTCGCCGCGCAGGTGCTCGAGCAGCAGACGCCGTCGACGCAGTTGCCGCTCGTGCACTGCGCCTTCGCGAGGCACGCGACGCCGTTGCCCTTCTTGCACGACCCGGCGCCGTCGCACGCGCCCGGGGCGACGCACGTCACCGGATCGGACGCGCCCGCCGCGACGTTGCTGCACGTGCCGAGCGAGCCCGGGAGGTTGCACGCCGTGCACGCGCCGGTGCACGCGCTGGTGCAGCAGACGCCGTCGGCGCAGTGGCCGCTGCCGCAGTCGGTGTCGACCTTGCACACCTTGCCCATCGAGCACGGGGTCTTGCAGCCCCCGCCGCCGCCGCAGTCCACGTCGGTCTCGGCGCCGTTCTTGGTGCCGCTGTTGCAGCTCAGCGTCGCGTAGCAGCCGTCGCTGATCTGCCCGCACGTCGCCCCCGCGGCCGCGCAGGTCGTCTTGGTGCAGCCGCACGTGAACGCCGTCCCGGGGTTGCCGCCGCCGCACGTCGCGGGCGCGACGCACTGCGCGTCGTTCGCGCAGCCGCACTGCCCGGCCGCGTTGCACTTCTGGCCGACGCCGCAGTCGACGCCCGCCAGGCCTGCCGTGAAGGTCGGCGCGCCCGCGGCGCACGCGTCGACTGTGCACGGGTTGCCGTCGTCGGGCAGATCGGAGTCGTTGATCTGGTCCACCACCCCGCCCTTGGCGTCGCAGTGGAGGGTGTGGCAGTTCCCCTTGGTTTGCAGGGGCATCGAGAGCTGCGTGCCCGCGGGCGCGAACATCGTGCCGCAGGTCTTGTCGCCGTTGCACACGGCGCGGTTGCACTCGTCGCCGGTGGGCGCGCAGTCCGCGGTCACGTTGCACGCGACGCAGGCGCCGGCGCCGTCGCAGACCTGGCCGCCGCCGTACGTGCACATCGTGCCGAGCGCCTCCGGGAGCGAGCTCGGCTCGCCCGCGTTGCACGTGACCGCGAGGCAGTCGTTGGGCGACGGGATCAGATCCTCGTCGTCGACGGCGTTGGTGTCGACGCCCCCGACGCAGCGGTGCGTACGGCAGTTGCCCGGCATCGCCACAGCGCCCGGGGTCGGCGTGCCGTCGTCGAGCGGCGCGCCTTTGCAGATCGATTTCAGCGGATCGCACGCGTCGACCGTGCACGGGTTCTGATCGTCGCAGCCCGTGAGCGCGCCGCACTTCATCGCGCACGCCCCGGCGTCGCAGACGCCCGCGACGCCGTTGAGGCCCAGCGTGCAGGCGTCACCGTCCGGCTTCGCGGTGTGGGTGGGCGCGCCGTCGGTGCACGCCTCGACCGTGCACGCGTTGCCATCGTCGGCGGGCACGTCGTCGTCGTCGTTCGCTGTCTTCGCGACGCCTGAACCGCAGACGATCGTCTGGCAATTGCCTGTCGGATCGCCCGGAGCGGGGCCGTCCGGCGCCGCGGCTCCGTGGCATCCCGTCGCGGTGAGGCAGTCGCCCGCGGTGCACGGATCGAGATCGTCGCAGGGCCCGGTGCAGCGCGCGGCGTCGTCGAACGTGAGCTTGTCGAGGCCCGCGACGAGGCTGCATGCGGCGCCGCCGAGCATCACGCTCGCGACGAGGGCGAGGGCGCCGAGCCGCGCGACACCGCGCCGCGCGCGCATCAGAACGACCCCTGGGCGAGGACGCTGCCGGGCCCGATCCCGAGGCCGATCGAGGGCTTCTGCGCGCGCGAACGGAGCACCAGCAGCGTCACGCCGGTGGCCACGAAGGCGCCCCCGACGACGAACGCCACCGTGGAGATCGTCGCCGTCGTGCGCGCTCCAGCGGCCGCGTCCTGCTGATCGCGCGGGCACACGTCGCCGACGCAGTGCGCGCGGATCGCGCTCGTCTTCGCGAGCGTCACGCCTCCGAGCGCGGCGCCCACGCCGAGCCCCGCGACGCCGACGCCGAGCGAGATCAGCGCCGGCGCGAGGAGATCGCGGGGTTTCGGGGGCGCGACGGGCGGCGCGACCGCCTTCGCGACGACGACGGGCGGCGGCGCGAGCGCGATCGTCACCGTCTCGCGCGCGCCCTCGGCCACCGTCACGGCGCGCTTCTCGGCGGGGCCGCCGTCGAGGAGCACGACGACGCGGTGCGCGCCGGGATCGACCTCGATCGGCTGCGAAAGCGCCGACGCCGCCACGACGACGTCGTCGAGGTCGACCACGACGTTGCGCCCCGCGGCGCCGTCGACGGTGATGATCACGCGCGCGATCCGCGCCTCGACGGTCGCGAGCTCGCCCTGCGCGGACTCCTGCGCGCCGCGGTACTCGGGCGGCGCGGACGCGGCGATCTTCTCGGCGATCACCCGCTTGAAGAGCTCGCGCGCTTCGAGCAAATGGCCGCCCTTCGACTCGCAGCGCGCGATGGCGAAGACCAGCGTCGGCGCGTGGAAGATCACCTCGGCGAGGCGAAAGGCCTGCGCGGCCTCGACGTAGTCGCCGGCCTCGAACAGCTCGTAGCCGCGATCGGCCTGCGCGCGCGCGGCCGTCTTCGGATCGACCTTCGCGGCCGGCGGCGCTGCGAGCGCGGCCGCCGGGGCGAGCGTCGTCAGCGCCAGCATGGAGAGCGCGAGCCAGCGGGCGAAGGTGGTCGCGTGCCGCGAAAGGAAAGCCATCGGTCGATCCTCGAAGTGGAGCGCGATGGTCTCACGACCCCGCCCGCGCGCGAATCAAAAGCCCCAGGTCGGCTTCTTCTTCACGGCGGCGCTCGCTGCGGGGCCGGGCTTCGCGGTCGTCGCGGGCGCGATCTTGACGACGGGGTTCCCCGACCTCGCCGCCGCGGCGCTCGCGCTCGCGCTCGGATCGAGCGCCGCGCTGGCCGCGTCTGCCGGAGCAGCCGCGGCGACGCTGGCTGTCGGCGCTGCGGCGATCGGCGCCGGGGCGGGCTCGATCGCGCTCGCGCTCGCGATCGCCGTGGCGCTCTGCGTCGGCGCCGCGGGCGACGAGCCCCGCGCGACGAACACGAGGCCGGTGCCCACCAGGAGCACCGCGACCGCGCCGGCGCCGACCCAGGCCGAGCCCGAGCGCGCGGGCTTGAGCGGCGGCGGCATCGCCGACTGGATCAGCGGCCCGCCCGTCGCGCCGATGCCGCCACCGGCCGGCGTCGCGGTCGATTGCGACTCCGGCGCTCCTGTCGCCTCCGAAGTCTCGCTCACCGCGGTCGGTCGCGGCGTGAACGTCGGATCGAGGGGGCCGGGGACGGGCACGAACGACGGACCGCTCCCCGTGATCGAGCGCGGCGCCGGCGTGAGATCCGTCGGGCCCTGGTCGCCGGCGAGGAGCGAGGCCCTGGTAGCGCCGGTGATCGAATCGCGCGGCGCCACATTCGACGGCGCCGCCGTGTACGGCGTCGGCGTGAACGGCGACGGCGTGAACGGAGCCGGTGTCCCCGCGAGCAGCCCCGATTCCGGCGGAGGGAACTGCGACGCGGGGCCCGTGCGCGGCGCGCCCGACGAGGCCGCGGCGAGCGCCGTGAACGTCTCGGCCATCTCGCGCGCCGACTGGAAACGACCGCCCGGATCGCGCGAGAACACCCGCGCGAAGTACTCGTCGATGGCCGGAGAAAGGCCGGGATGAACCGACGACGGCGCCGGGATCGGATCGGCCAGGATGTGCGCGATCACCGCGCCGATCGCGTCGCCCTGGAACGGGAGCGCGCCCGTCACCGAGCGGAACAGGATGACGCCGAGCGACCAGAGATCGCTCCGGTGATCGATGTCCTTCGAGCTGCGGATCTGCTCGGGGCTCATGAAGTGCGGCGAGCCCATCAGCTCCCCGGTCTTCGTCCCCTCGCCGAGCTTCTGATCCATCGTGTCCTTGGCGATCCCGAAGTCGAGGATCTTCACGACCTCGTCGTCGTCGCCGCGGGCCATGAAGATGTTCGGCGGCTTGAGATCGCGGTGGACGAGCCCCGCGTCGTGCGCTCGCCGCAGGCCGCGGGCGATCTGCGTGAGGATCCCCGAAGTGATCTGTAGCGAGAGGCGACGCTCGCGCTTGAGCCGCTTGCCGAGATCCTCGCCCTGCAGGAGCTCCATCACGATGTACGGCCGATCGTCCTCGACGCCGTAGTCGTGGACCTGGACGACGTGCGCGCTCTTGAGGCTCGCCGCCATCTTCGCTTCGCGCTCGAACCGCTGCCGTCCCATCGCGGAGCCCGCGTGGTTCGGGTCCATGAACTTGATCGCCACCTGGGTGTCGAGCTGGGTGTGCAGCGCCGTCCACAGGGAGCCCATCCCGCCCACGGCGAGGCGCTTGTCCAGGCGATATCTGCCTGCGATGACGGCGCCGGGGGCGATCTTCATGAGCGGTGCGATCCTGGCTGACGGCGACGCTGCGCGCGTTCGGCTCGGGCACTATCGCACACGTCGTCACCGCGATACCACCGGTACGCGCAGCCCCCGGGAGCGTCAGAAAAGTGCCTGTCGCTCCGGCGGCCGCAGGACCCGCGGGCCGATGCCTTCGACGCGGGATAAAGGCATGATTTCAATCCGCATCATCCTCGTTCCCGTCACGCTGACCGGCGTCATCGGGGGTGAGGGAGAACCGCCGTCGGATCCGGTGCCGACGGTTCCTGTCCCGGGCGCGGCAGATCAGGAGCCCTCCGCGTCGGGTGCGTCGATCCCGCTGCGCGCGCCGGATTGGCGCGTCGATTGAACGAAAGAGTCGCTCTGGCACGTTCAGCGTCATGGCGAGATCGGGTATCGCAGCGGCCAGGTCTCGCCCCGTCGAGAGCGCGAGCCGCGGTTGCGTGTGAGCCGCGCGCCTTCGAGGCCGCGCGTGCGAGGCTCCGACGCTGATAGAGTGCGCGGCGCTCATGCCTCGAAACGCTCGCCCCTCGCGCCCCTTCGCCGTCGTCGCGGCCGCCCTCGCGGCGACGTCGGCGACGCCGGCCGCAGCGTCGGGCCCGCCCGAGCGCATCGATCTCCACTGGAACGCGCCCGCCGAGTGCCCCACCGCCGACGTGGTTCGCGCCGAGGTGGACCGCCTCCTCGGCCCCTCGTCGGCGCGCCCGCCCTCGCCGATCCCCGTGGCTGCTGCGGTCTCGCGCGACGATCAGGGCGCCTGGCAGGTGCACCTCGAGACGCCGGGCGAAGGGACGACGCGCGTCCGCGAGATCCACGGCGCGAGCTGCGCCGCGATCGCCGACGCGACCGCGCTGATCCTCGCGCTGATGATCGATCCCGCCGCCGTCGCCGCGGCGCCTCCTGCGCCCGTCGAGGCCAAGGCTCCGCCGATCGAGGTCAGGTCCTCACCGATCGAAACGCCGAGACCTCCTGTCGAGGCGCAGAGAGCGCCAGTCCCGGTGACGCCCACGTCATTCCGGGTCTCCGCGCTCGCGGGGCTCGATACGGCCTCTCTTCCGGCGCTCGCGGCGACTCTCGCTCTCCGCGGATCCTTCGTGTACGGGGCGCAGCGCTTCGAGCTCGGAGCCGAGTATCGGCCCGCGCGCGCAGGTACGGTGGCGACGCGACCGACCACCGGCGGTGACGTCGATCTCTTCACGGGCGCTGTCGCGACCTGCCGGCACTTCGGAGGAGGGGTGTTCGAGATCGGGCCGTGTCTGGGGTTCGAGCTGGGCCGACTCCACGCCTCTGGATTCGGTGTCTCGAGCCCGGGGGAAGGATCGACGCTCTGGGCCGCGATCGATGCCGGAGGGGTGCTGAACCTCCGCCTCGCCTCGCGGCTCGCCCTCGTCCTTCGCCTCGGCGCGGCGGTGCCGCTCCTCCGGCCGAGCTTCGTCCTCGAGAATGTCGGGCCGGTGTTTCGCCCGCCGGCCGTCGCGGCGCGGGGCGAAAGCGGGGTCGAGCTGATTTTCTGAATTTTCAATCACGGAACGGCACGGACCCGGCCACCATCGGCGCGTGGACCCCGGGAGCGCGATGGCCAGCAGAGGATCCCCGGCGGGGACGGCCGCCGAGATCCGCGCGATGACGAAACCGCTCGATTTCGAGGCGATCTACGACGACCACTTCGACTTCGTGTTCCGCAACGTGCGCCGCCTCGGGGTGCCCGAGGCCCACGTCGACGACGCTGTGCAAGAGGTCTTCCTCGTCGTCCACCGGCGCCTCGCCGAGTTCGAGGGGCGGTCGTCGCTGAAGACGTGGATCTTCGGGATCCTCGCCAGGGTCGCCGCCGATTATCGCCGCAGCCTCCGCCGCAAGAGCCCGCACCTGCGCTCGCCCGGCGGCGTGGTCGAGCCCGATACGATCCTCTCCGACCGCGATGGGCCGCACGAGACGATCGAGCGCGCCGAGGGCGTGCGGCTCCTCCACGCGCTGCTCGACGAGCTCGACGACGACAAGCGCGTCGTCCTCGTCCTCGCCGAGCTCGAGCAGATGTCGTCGCCGGAGATCGCCGAGTCGCTCGGGTGCAACCTGAACACCGTGTATGCCCGGCTGCGGGCGGCGCGGCGAGAGTTCGAGCAAGCCGCCCAGCGCGAGCGGGCCCGCGACACATGGAGGCTCACGTGAGCAAGCTCGGAGACAAGCTGGGGAACAGCAAGCTCGGCTCGAACGCGCGATCGATCCTGGAGGCGGGCCGCGACGGCGACAACCCCTCTCCGGCGGACCGGGCGCGCGTGAAGAAAGCCTTGATGCGGACCATCGCCGCGAGCACGGCGCTCGGCGCGACGTCGGCGGCGGGGGCGGCCGTCAAGGGCGCCGTCGTCGCCGACGCGGCGGTCAAAGCCACCTCGATCGGCCTTGGAATCAAGGTGCTCGGCGTCGCGGCGCTGGCGCTGGCCGTCGGAGCGGGCGTGTGGATGCAGCGGGCGAGGTCGCCCGATCCCGTCGCAGCGCCGGCCGGGGCGAGCGGTCTTGTCGTGGTGGCGAGGGAGGGAATGAGCTCCCCCGCTGCGCCCGTGGCGAGCGCCGACGTGGCTCTGCCGCGAGTGGCAATCACGGATCCGCCGGCGGGGCCGGGCGAGCTCGCGCCCGTGGAGAAGAGCAAGGCGCCGTCGACGCCGGCGGCCCCGCGCGTCGCCGCGAGAGAGCCTGTCGAGCGGCCGGAAGAGGAGCCGCGCGCGGCGATCCCGGCCCCGATCCCCGCGCCCATCGCGGCCCCTCCTGTGGCGGCGATCCCCGCGGAAGATCCGCTGGCGGCCGAGACGCGCCACCTGCGCGAGGCCCACGGGGCGCTCCAGGCCGGCGATCCGCAAAAGGCCCTCGCGCTCCTCGACGAGCAGGGCGGGCAGCTCGGGGAAGAGCGGGCCGCCGCGCGCGTGCTTGCCCTCTGCCAGCTCGGTCGCACCGCCGAGCTCGAGGCGGCGCGCGCGGCGTTCCTGCGCGACCACCCGCGCTCGCCCCTCGCCGATCGCGTCCGCGGCGGCTGCGCTCCCGCGAAAACGAAATGACGATTTCGACACGGACCGGCCGAGGCCCGGCCACGAGGGGTGCAGAACGCCTTCACTCATCCCCTCTCAGGAGCCCCTGAACATGAACGCTCTCTCGCTCTCTTCCTTCCGTCGCTTCGCGCTCGCTGCCCTCCCGATCGCCGCGATCCTCGCCGCGTGCAACAGCCCGAAGGACGTGGTGATCGGCACCGACAAGCAGCCCATCTCCTGCATGTCGGACTCGCAGTGTCCGAGCAACGAGCCCTGCGTCGCCGGCTTCTGCGATCAGACCAGCTCGACCACGACCGGCAGCGGCATGGGCGGCGCCACGATGGGCACCACCGGGATGAGCGGCTGCGCCTCGGACGCCGAGTGCGCGCCGGGCCAGCTCTGCTTCAACGGTGCCTGTCAGATCGGCACCAGCGCCGCGACCGGCGGCATGGGCGGCGCCACGCCGAACGCCTGCAACGCGGACGCCGACTGCCCTCCGAACGAGCTCTGCGTCAACGGCACGTGCGGTGGCGTCGGCACCACCGGCTCGGGCATGGGCGGCGCGCAGAGCACGGGCTCGGGCGTGATTCAGTGCATGGCGAACGCCGACTGTCCTCCGAACGAGCTCTGCGTCAATGGCACGTGTGGGGGCGTCGGCACCACGGGCTCGGGCATGAGCGCCTGCACGGCGGACGCCGACTGTCCTCCGAACGAGCTCTGCGTCAACGGCATGTGTGGGGGCGTCGGCACCACGGGCTCGGGCATGAGCGCGTGCACGTCGAACGCCGACTGCAGCCCCGGTCAGACCTGCGTCAACGGCATGTGCAAACCCTGAGGCTCTACGCTCGCCCTGCCTCGCGGTACGCGGTGAGGCCGGCGCGGAGCACCTTCACCGCCTCGGCCAGGTCGTCCTCGTTGAGCACGTAGGCTATCCGCACCTCGTCCTTGCCCAGGCCCGGAGTCGCGTAGAAGCCCGGGGCGGGCGCGAGCATGACTGTCTGCCCCTCGAGGGCGAAGTCTTCCAGCAGGAAGCGACAGAAGTCTTCGCTGTCGGAGACGGGCAGTCGCAGGACGAAGTAAAAGGCGCCCTCCGGCTTGCGGAGGAACACCCCGGGGATGGTCTGGAGCCCGGCGAAGAGCACGTCGCGGCGGCGCTGGTACGTGGCGGTGTTGGCCGCGAAATAGCCTGGATCGAGCGCCTCGGCGCCGAGGGCGGCGAGCTGGGCGAGGCCCGGCGCCGAGAGGCGGCCCTGGGCCATGCGGAGGCAGGCCTCGTGGACTTCGCCGTTGCGCGTGATCAGGCTGCCGAGCCGGATCCCGCAGGCGCTGTAGCGCTTGGAGAGGCTGTCGACGACGACGGTCAGATCGTCAATCCCGGTGAGGGAGAGGGCGCTGACGGCGGTGCGACCGTCGTAGGCCAGCTCGCGATAGACCTCGTCCGAGATCAAGAAGAGCTGGTGATCGCGGCAGAACCCCGCCACCATGTCGAGCTCTTCGCGCGTGTAGACGGTGCCTGTGGGGTTGTTGGGGTTGCAGAGGATCACCATCCGCGTCGCGGGGGTGCGCGCCGCGTCCCAGGCCGCGCGCGCGGGCAGGTGGAAGCCGTCCTCGCCGCGGCTCGTGAGCGGCACGAGGCGGACGCCGGCCATCGTCGCGAAGGCGCTGTAGTTGGTGTAGAACGGCTCGACCACGAGGGCGTCGGCGCCGACGTCGCCGACAGCTATCAGCGCGAAGAGGAGCGCCTCGCTCCCGCCGGTCGTGGCAATGATCTCGCGATCGTCGAGGGGGATGCCGAGCCCCGCGTAGTAGCGCTGGAGGGTGCCCAGGTACTCCGGCGTGCCGCCCGAGGGCGTGTAGGCGAGGATCTCGGGCGCGTCGTCGAGGCAACGCCGCATGGCCGCGGGCGTGGGCAGATCGGGCTGGCCGATGTTGAGGTGAATCACGCGCATGCCGCGGCGCTTCGCTTCGTCGGCGAGGGGCATCAGCTTGCGGATGGGGGAAGCGGGCATCTGCTGAGCCCGCGCAGCGATCGGAGGAGCCATGGCGCGAGCCTGGTTACTCCGCGCGCGGCGGCGTGGCCAGGAGATCCGGGCGCGCGTTGTGGTGCGCGGCGAAACGTGAGAGCCTCGCGCCCATGGGCAAGCCGGCGGCGAAGCAGAACGACAAGGTCGTCAGTGTGGACACGCACATCCTGATGGTGCCGTCGCCGGGCGGCCCGGTGCCGACGCCGACGCCGATGCCCTTCAACGGGATCCTCCAGAGCGCGCTCAGCCCCGACGTGATGATCGAGAACGTCGCCGCCGCGACGAAGGGCAGCGTCGCCGACAACACGCCGCCGCACATCCCCACGGCCGGACCGTTCCAGTCGCCGCCATCGAACAAGGCGACGATCAAGGACGGGAGCTCGACCGTGATGATCAACAACAAGCCCGCGGCGCACCTCGGCGATCCCGCGGACACGTGCAACGATCCCGCCGATCAGCCGAACGGGAAGGTGATCGGTACGGCGGCGACGGTGCTCGTCGGGGACTGAGGTGCTCCGAGGCGGACGCGCTCAGTCAGGGCATTTCCGACCGCACACCAGCGTGCCATTGGCGCAGGTCTTCGTGGGCGTCGGACAGGCATCGAGAGTGCAGCGCTTGCCGGGCTTGCAGTGGACGATGCACGAGGCCTCGCCGGGGCACTTGACGGCGCAGTCGTCGTCGCACCAGAGCGCGCACTCGCCGCTGCCCGCGCAGGCGACCTTGGCGCGGGGCTTGACCTCGATGTTGCACCGGCCGCCGGTGCACGCCATGTCGCAGCGATTGTCACATTCGAAGTCACAGTCGCCGCCGCCGCACCACGCCTCGTCCGAGCGCGCCGTCCTGCGGGCCTTGTCCTCGTCCCTGGCCTTGTCGGCGGTGCGCGGCCCCGGCGGGATCGCGCCGTCAGCGGCAGGAGCGGCGCTGTCGCCGCCGCGGAGCAGAGTGGCAATCACGGCGATCCCGACGAACAGGAAGAGGCAACCGACCGCCGCGGCGATCCAGAGGGCCTGACGTGACGGCGCCGCGCTGCCGGCTTCGGCGGGCGCCGGTCGGGCGATCGTCGGGGGCACCCGCGGCTGCGAGGGCCGGGCGGTCGGGGAGACGGCGATTGACCGTGGATCGAGGAGCGCGCTGAGCGACGGGATCGCCATCATCGTCGCGGCGTCGCCGGACACCGGCTGGCCCCCGGTGCGAATCGACACCGCCGGCGTCGAGACGGGTGCGGGCGGGATCGCGACCGCGGCCGACGAGACGCGGGTGGCCGGATCGCTCGACGGCGAGGGCGCCGAGGCGCGAGGATCGACTGGCACGCTCGACGCTGCGACGGCTGAATTCAATTGGAATTCGCCGGTGTTCAGGAACGCGAGCGCCGCGCGGGGCGGCTCGCCGCGGAGGACGTCGCGCACGTCGGACTGCATCGTGCGCGCGTCCGGGTAGCGCTGCGCGGCCTGGAACGCGAGCGCGCGATCGACGATGAGGCCGACCTCGCGGGGCAGGTGCGGCGCGACGCTGCCGAGCGGCGGGACCGACTCCGTGGCCATCTTGATCAGCAGGTGAGCCTCCGAGTTGCCCTCGTGGAGGCGTCGCCGCGCCAGCAGCCGGAACATCGTCGCGCCGACCGCGAAGAGATCGGCGCGGGCGTCGATCGGCAGGCCCTTCACCTGCTCGGGCGGCATGAACGTCACGGTCCCCAGCGTCGATCCGGTGCGCGTGTGGAGCGAGGCGCCCGCCTCCTGGCGCATGCGGGCGATGCCGAAATCGAGGACCTTCACCCGCCCATCGCGGAGCAAGAAGAGGTTGTCCGGCTTGATGTCGCGGTGGACGATCCCCTCCGCGTGGGCCGCGGCGAGCACGTCGAGCACCGCGTCGACGATGCGCAGCATCTCGCCGACGTCGAAGCTCGTCGTCGCCTCCGCGCGGGCAGAGAGCGGCTCGCCGTCGAGCAGCTCCATCACCAGGAACGGGGCGCCGTCCTCGCTCACGTCGATGTCGCGGATCTCCACGGCGCCCGGGTGATGGAAGCGATTGACGGCGCGCGCCTCCTGCTCGAAGCGCGCGCGAAGCTCCTTGTTGCGGGCGATCTCCGGGTGGAGGATCTTGATGGCCTCGCGGCGGCCGATCTTGTGGACGCCGACGTACACCGCCGCCATCCCGCCCACGCCGAGGAGGCGCTCCAGGGTCCATTTGCCCTTGAGGACGGTGCCTATCCGCTTTTCAAAGACCGCGTTGTCGTCCGCCATCAGGGTGCCAGTCAGTGAATCTTGATGTGGACCTTGCCGCCGCCGCCGAAGTGCCCTTTGCCCTTGCCCTTGCCGGGGACGATGACGAACGAGGGGCCGCCCTGGTCGACGATCACCACCGGGGCCCAGTTGACGGCCACGAACAGGCCCACCACCGGGGCGCCCGGGCCGACGACGATCACCGTGGTCGGCGTCCAGCCACAGAGCACCACCACCGGCTCGGGCTCTTCTTCCTGATAGAGCACCACGGTGAGCTTGACCGGATCGGCCTTGCCCACCAGCTTGCCCGTGAAGAAGAGGCCTTTGGGCTCGACCTGGAGATCGACCACCTCCGAGCTCCCGGCGACGACCCCGAGCTTGACCTTGCGCTTGCCGACGGCGACCGGCTTGAAGTCGTCGTCGAGCACGTAGATCCGCACCTGGCCGGTGGTCTTGTCGGCCACGATCTCCAGCACGTCGTTGCCCGCGACCTGGACGATGCCGCCGTTCGGACCCTTCTTGCCGGCCGGCAGCTTCACGTCGGCGACCTTCTTCGCGGTCTCGGCGAGCTGTGTCGTCCCGCCGCGGGGGAGCTGGAGCGTGCCTGTCAGTGGCGCGCCGCCGACGTCGATGGCGTAGCTCACGTCGGTGAGATCGGCCTCGAGCGGGGGCAGCGTGGCCAGGTACATCCCGGGCTTCGCGGGATCGGCCTCGAGCTTCACCGTCACCGGCCTCTCGACCTTCTTGAGCGGCTTGGCCGTCACCGTGCCGGTGATGCCCTTGTCGATCGGCGTACCGTCGGCGGCCTTGATCCTGGCCTTCACCTGGCCGTCGGGCGTCACGAGCCACGTCACCGTGGCGGCGGGCTGCTGCTCGGTGATCGTCCCCTCGGCCGCCCCGTTCTCGGTCGCCGCGCCGATCTCGGGCGCGGGCGCGGGCTTCTTGCCGCAGGCCGGGAGCACCGCGATCGTGGTCAACGTGAGCGCCAGGAACGATCCGCGCGCGAGCGAGATGAGTCGCATTCGGTCCCTCTTCTTCAGGGGTGTTCTCCGGGCATCGACCACCACGATCGTCGTCCGGGGAACGGTTTCAGCGAGCCTACCCGAAGTCGAGCCGCGCGTGGTGACCAAAGCCACGCTCTTGCTGGGCTCACTTCGCGCGTCGAATTCGTGCTGGGGTGAGCCATCCCATCAGACCTGCTGTTTGCGGACGGACCAGATGAATCCGTCGTAGAAAAAATGCATCAGGGCGACCACCTGGACGACGCTCCAGCGGACGCGATCGTCGTCGCGGACGAGCTCTGTCCACACCCCGTAGGCGAGCGCACCGCTCAGGAGCGCGGCGATCGCCAGCGGCTTGCCGAGCCGGACGCCGTCGAGCCGCAGGCGGCGCCGCAGAGAGGCACTCTCGGACCAGCCCACGAGAGCGAGGTACTGCACGGCGTGGAACAGGTTCATGATGAAGAACGCCTGTCCCCACGGGTTCCACCCCCAGACCCAGATCGAGCAGAGCCCCGTGCTCGCCAGCAAGAAGACCTTGTGGAACGAGATGCGGTATCCGCGCGCCCGGAGCCGGGCGTACGCGGCCACGTAGATCCCCGCGTAGATCGTGCCGGAGCCGAGGACGGCCCAGGTGAGGTAGCGCTGGTTGCCGGCCATGAAGGCGGGGATGCGGGTGAAGAACGTCGCGTCGACGTCCTCGAAGATCTCGAGCTTGCCGAAGTGCGGGAGCATGGCCGCGCCGCCCACGATCGGGCCGGCATAAAGGAGCAAGTTGAGGCCGAAATCGAGCCTGCGACCCACCTCGGGATCGTTGCCCGCGTTGCGATCGTAGATCCGCGCGAGGCCGAAGGTCTGGAGAGCAGAGTGGTAAACGTCCCAGAAGACGACGAGGACAGCCACGATGACGACCGCCCAGAGCGAGACCATCATCGCGGCGAAGAGCGCGAGCGGGACCAGAACGAAGCGCGGGAGGTGAGCCCGGAACACGCCGGGGTTGAGGTGGCTGCGGGCGACGACGGCGACGAGGTGGGCATTGACGATCACGCCGAGCAGGACGGTGGCGCCCGTGGCGCGCTTTCCGGCGAGCCAGAAGCGGTGATCGGCGAACGACGTCCCGGCGATGAGCGCGCCTACCACCAGGGAAACGAGCGGAGGCAGGAGGAAGAAGGCCCAGTCGAAGGCGCGGCCGGCGATGTACGGTGATCGCGGAGCGGCCGCGGGCACGGCCGGCCCGCCCGGCGGCACGGGAGCGGGGAGCCCGACGCTCACGGCGCCGGCGCGGCCTTCACGGCGCGACTGACCTTGTTTTCTCGGACGAAGCGAACGTTCCAGTCCTTGTCGGCGAGGTGATCGAGGAGCACCAGGATGAAGAGGTTGGCCCCGAGCATCTCCAGGGCCTCTTCCAGAGCGTCGATGAGGCCATAGCCGAGGTTGTCCTCGCCGTGATGGACAGTCCACCAGCCAAGCGGCAGCTCCATCCCCACGGCGCCGCCGACGTAGACCGCGCCGGCGAGCACGAATCGAAGAGCGATTCGCCGGGGGAGGGCGCGGAGAAAGGGAATGTACGCGGCGCCGAGGACGAGCACCAGCAGGCCAGCCGGGACGATCCAGCTGAAGTGCAGCACGCCCGGGAGCGAGATGAGCTTGCCCAGCTGCTCGTGGAACTCGAGCATCTCGTCGAAGGCCATGTAGAAAAAGCCTGCGGCGAGGACCCACCAGTGCGGGACGAAGCGCTCGCCGCTGGCCCGGGCGCCGACCGCGATGAGGGCCAGCAAGAGCGAGCAGACGAGCAGGAGGATGGCCGAGTAGAACGTAGGGATGTTCTGCTCGTAGCTGAGCGACAGGAGGGGGACGACGCCGCTCTTCGTCTTCAGATCGTAGATGGGCCGGAGCACCTCGACGAGGACGCCGGCGGCGACGATCACCGCCATGACGGCGAAGAGGATCGGCCGGAGCCGGGCCCTGGAGATGACGATATCCATCGGAAGTACCCTCAGCGTGCGCCGGAGTCGGGGAGAGCTCGTCCCGCATCCTGCATCGAGGCGTACTTCCGGCGCAAGGCCGACGCGATCAGGCCCGCTCGAACACCAGAGCGCAGTTGTGCCCGCCGAAGCCGGCAGAGCACTTCACGGCGTAGCGCACGTCGGCGTGCCGCCGCTCACGGACCAGGTTCACCGCGCACTCGGGATCGAGGTCGTCGACGTTGATCGACGGGTGGAGGAGCTGGTCGCGGAGCGAGCACACCACGGCGATGGACTCCACCGCTCCGGCCCCGCCGAGGAGGTGGCCAATCATCGATTTGGTGGCCGACATGGGGATCGCGGCGAGGCGCTCGCCGAAGACGTGCCGTAGCGCCATCACCTCGGCGATGTCCCCGTGCGGCGTGGAGGTGGCGTGGGGATTGACGTAGTCGATGTCGGCGGGCGTGATGCCGGCGCGCTTGATCGCCCGCTCGACCGCGAGCGAGAGGCCTTTGCCCTCGGAGTGCGGGCGGGTGAGGTGCTGCGCGTCGGTGGTCATCCCGAAGCCGGCGACATAGGCCAGGATGGTCGCGCCGCGGGCCTTCGCGTGCTCCTCGGACTCCAGCACGAGAGCGCCGGCGCCCTCGCCCATGACGAAGCCGCTGCGCTTCCGGTCGAATGGCCGGCTGGCCTTGGTGGGATCGCCGTTGACCGATTTTGCGAGGGCGCGCGCGTTGCCGAAGCCGGCCACAGTGTTGAGCCGAGTCGCGGCCTCGGCCCCGCCGGCGACCATCACGTCGGCCTCGCCGGACTCGATCATCAGCGCGGACGTGGCGATGGAGTGCGTGCCAGTCGTGCAGGCGCTGGCGATGTTGAACGAGGGGCCCATGATGCCATAGCGCATGGAGATCAGCGCGGCGGCGCCGTTGGGCATCACGCCGGGGATGAAGTAGGGAGAGACGGCGCGCGGGCCGCGGGCGGCGCTCCTGGCGATCTGCTCCTCGAAGATGTCGACCGCGCCCTGGCCGGTGGACATCAGACAGCCAATCATCGTGCGGTCGATCCCGGGGACGTCGGGCCCGGGGCCGTCGTCGGTGCGCTTGAGCCCTTCGAGCCCGGCGTGGGCCATGGCCTCGACCGCGGCGCCGAGGCTGAAATGAGTGACTCGCCCGTAAATGTCGGCCTCCTTGGGCGACATGTACCTCGCGATGTCGAAGCCGTGCACCGAAGCGCAGATGTCGCTGCGGAGCTTCTCGGTCGGGAACTCGGTGATGAAGCCGACCCCGGATTTGCCCGCGAGGAGGCTCTCCCAGAACGTGGCGACGTCGTTCCCGACGGGGGAGACGACGCCGAGCCCGGTGACGGCGACGCGGCGACGCATGGGAGGATGGCTTTCGGGGAGAGGAGGAGTCAGACGGCGAGGAGCGGGCCGGCTGCCGCGGTGGCGGCGCGCGCGTCGGCCCGGTTTTCCAGGGCGGTGCGCTGCGCGGCCAGCATCTCGTGCCGGCCGACGCCGAGGTACTTGAGGATCGGCATGTAGATCTTCTGGATGAAGACGCTGCGATCGATCCCCGCGTCGCGCATCTTCAAAATGCGCGAGTCGTAGTCGGGCACGAGGCCGACGCCGGGCATCTCGAAGTTGGCGAACACGTGGGCCATGTCGGCGAGCGTGCCGGGGCGGTCTTCTTCCAGCAAGACCTTGATCACCCCCTGGTAAAAGCGGGTGTGGGCCATCTCGTCGCGGGCCACGTAATCGTAGATCGTCTTCAAGCAGACGTCGTTCTCGGCGGCGGCGCGCTCGCGGTGCTTGAGGTAGATGACGCAGGTCGCCATCTCCTGGACGCAGCCGTAGAACGTCATCTGCCGGGCGGTGTGGAAGGGCAGATCCCACTTCTTCTCGAAGAGGCGATTCTGCAGATCCGTCATCTGCTCTTCGGTGCGCTTGCCCGATTTCAGCAGATACTGCATCAGCGCGAGCGAGTGCTTGGACTCCTCGTAGCCCCAGTTGGCCTGGAACCACGCCTGGCCGAAGTACTTGCGCACGACGTTGATGCCGCCGGCCACGTAGTCGGGCAGGTACATCTCGACCGAGCAGAACGTCTCGGCGCAGAGGGCCAGATCCTCGGTCGCGTCGCGGTTCACCTGCGTCCAGGGAATGTCGGTGTAGACGTTCCAGCGGCGCTCGCGCTCGGCCTTCTCGAAGAAGGTGTTGTACTCCGCGAAGAGCTTCTCTTCGAGGCGGCTCATACGGCCTTCCCCAGCCGCGCCTCCACCTTGTCGCAGAGATCGCCGACGGTGACGAGCTCGACCAGGTCCTCGTCGGGGATCATCACGTCGAGCTCCGTCTCCATCTCGCCGACGATCTGCATCATCGAGAGGGAGTCGATGCCGAGATCGGTGATGACCGACTCGCGCGTGAGGTGCTGGAACTCGCGCTTGTCGACGCGGGCAGCCACGGTCTTGAACATGTCGAGCGTATCAATCTTGGTGCTCATGGGGCGCTGTCCTGAGAATGGCGGCACAGGGCTCCGCAGGAGCCCGGGGTTTGGGGCCGCTCGCGGCCCCATCGCGACTAGTCAATTCTGCGGAGCTCGAACTGGGCGAGCGAGCTGTAGTGGATGTCGAAGGCGCGGACGCAGGTGCCGAGGTAACGATCGTAGTCCTCGTACACCTTGTCGCCCCACTGGGCGCGGATGGTCTTCTCGTTGAGGCGGAGGCGACGCTGCCACTCGCCCGTGGTGCGCTGGTAGTCCTCGCGGCGCGTGTGGCACTCGAGGACCTCGAAGTAAGGATTGACGGCCTGGATCAGCTCGTCGAGGCGCGGGTTGAGGCCGCCCGGGAAGATCTCTTTCGTGCAGAAGAAGTAGTCTTCGAGATCCTTGCGGGTGTCGGGGGGCAGGGCGCCCCAGGGCCGCATCTTCGGCGTGCGGTTGCGCAGGATGGCCTGGAAGCCGAACTGAGCGCCCTTGTTGGTGAGCTCCCAGCACTTCTTGAAGTAAGCGCGGTAGATGTCGACGGCCTTGCCCTCGCGGGCCTGCTCGGGGGAGCACAGGTGGTCGATCATGCAGATGGAGATGAGCCCGTCGAAGCGCTCCTTCGTCTCCCACTTCATGAAGTCGGTACTGATGCACTCGACGCCGGGAAGCTTGCGCTCGTTGACCTCGGCGGCCATGGCCGAGGAGAGCGTGACGCCGACGGCGCGCTTCACCTTGCGGGCCGTGACCAGGTACTCGAGGCAAGCGCCCCAGCCACAGCCGATGTCGAGGATCGATTTCTCGGGCGTCGCCTTGGCGAACTCCGAGAGGATCCTGAGCTTGTTGAGCTGCGCCGCTTCCAGCGACTGATCCGGGGTCTCGTAGACCGCGCAGGTGTAGTTCATCCGCTCGTCCAGCCAGAGCCGGAAGAACTCGTTGGAGATATCATAGCTGACTTCGACGTCGGCTTTACTGGATCCCATCGACGGCTCCTTGCGTGACTTCTTTGCTGCGGAACGAGAGGGGCGGTAGCGCGGCTACCTTGGGCGGAGGCGAGGCGCTCTCGCCGGGGCGCATCGAGCCTGAAGCGCGGGTGTCGTCGGTCTCGTCGACGCTGGTCTCGTCGTCGGTGGTGACGAGCTCGAGCTCGAGGTCTTCGAGGCGGCGCTTGCATTCGCGGCGGCGGACCTTGCCGCTCGACGTCTTGGCGAGGGTGCCACGCTTGATGAAGTGGGCCTCGGAGATCGTCAGTCCGAGCTCGCCGCGGACGGCCGAGATGATGGCCTGAGCGAGCCCCGCCGTGTGCCGGCGCGACTCGGCCACGACGACGGCGATCTCCGCGCCGGTGTCGTCGAAGCGCGAGAAGGCGACGCACTGGCCGTCGCGAATGCCATCGACCTTCGAGACGATGCGCTCGATGTCCTGCGGGTAGTAGTTCTTCCCGTTGAGGATGATGAGATCCTTGGCGCGCCCGCAGATGAAGAGCTCGCCGTCGGCCAGGTAGGCGAGGTCGCCCGTCTTCAGCCAGCCGCCGCCAAAAGCCTCCTCCGTGGCGATGGGATCACCGTAGTAGCCCGCAGTGACGCTGGGGCCGCGGAGCCAGACCTCGCCGACCTGACGATCGCCGAGGCGCCGCCCGCCGGGAGCCATGATCGCCAGCTCGTGGCCGGGGAAGGGGCGCCCGCACGAGACGAGCTCCATCGTCGCGCCTTCGATCGCGGGCTTCGCCTCGCCGGCGCGCATCGACGCGAGATCGATGGTGTCGGTGCGGATCGGCGCGGTGACGTCGGCGAAGGTGATGGCCAGCGTCGCCTCGGCCATTCCGTACGAGGGAAGGAGGCTCTCGGGCTTCAGACCTTGCGCGGAGAAGCGAGCGAGGAACGCGCGGAGCACCTCGGGCTGGATGGGCTCGGCGCCGCAGCCGAGCGCGCGCATGCACGAGAGATCCCAGCTGCGGGCCTGGCCCTCGGTGACCGCGCGCGTCGCCAGCGCGAAGGCGAAATTCGGCGCGAAGGTGATGGTGCCGCGGAAGCGATGAATCGCGTCGAGCCAGAGAGAAGGCCGGCGAATGAAGGCCGACGTCGGCAGGAACATCACCTGCACGAGGGCGTAGAGCGGGGCGATGACGAAGCCGATGAGCCCCATGTCGTGGTAGAGCGGCAACCAGCTCACCCCGCGATCGGCCGGCGTGGATTTGAGGCCGTCGAACATGATCGCGTGGCTGTTCACGCTGAGGTTGCGATGGGTGACCATCACGCCCTTGGGGCTCGACGTGCTGCCCGAGGTGAACTGGAGGAACGCGAGATCGTCGAGAGAAACAGGCTCGGGCGACTGGCCATCGAAGCCGTCGGCCTCGCGGACGTCGCGCTCGGAGACGACGCGGGTCGCGCTCGCGCCACGCACGAGGTGCTGCGCGATCATCGGCCGGAGCGCGTCGTTGGTGATGAGCACGCTGGCGCCCGAGGCGGTGAGCACGTGGCGCACGGTGTCGCCGTAGGCCTCCATCTTCGCGAGCGTCTGCGGGGGGTAGATCGGGACGGCGACGAAGCCGCCGGCGAGCGCCGCGATGAACGTGAGGATGAACTCGTCGGGCTCGGGCAGGATGAGGGCGACGCGGTCGCCGCGGCGGAGGCCGAGCGCCGCCATCGCGTGGGCGCGCCGTCGCGCTTCGAGCCAGAGATCAGGGTAGCGAACGACGCGCTCTTCCCCGCCGGCGCGGACGAACGTCACCGATCGATCGCTGTGGACCGCGTTGTCTCGGAGGACGTCGATGAACGTGCGCATGGGCCTCACGGGGGTGGCTGTCGAAATGGGGACGCTCTCCCGGGTCTCCGGCCGAGCAGCGCGAGGCTTAAGCGAAACTCGGGCCAGGTCCAAGAAAAAACACGAATTTGCTGTGTTACTGCATATTTTAGTGAGGCGGCCGCTGGCCGAGTCGGAATTTCGACGCACCTGGTGCGTCGAAGATTCGTCACCTGACGCCGTGCATTGTGGAAGTCGGTACACGGTGGACGCCTGCGTTACGGCGTGGAGCGTACGGCGCAGCGCGGCGCAATCCGGGGTGCGTCGCGCGCTGGCCTCGAGCTGCCGACGGTCCGAGCCGGGGCGGACGTGCGCGAGCGCTCAGGGCTACGGAGCGCGTTCGGCGGGCGCGCTCGTCGTGGTCGTCGGGCGCGCGTCGGTCGGCGCGGGCGCGCGGCGGAGCAGCACCCAGATCGCCAGGCCGCCAATGACCAGGCCGACGACGACGCCGGTGACGATGGCGCTGCCGCCGCTGGTCGCGCCGGCGGGGGTCGCCGGGCTGGCCTCGGCCCGGCGGGCGAGGGCGCCTTCGGGCTGCGCGATCGTCACGAGGAGCTGGTTGGATTCGAAGAAGTTCTTCGCGGCGTGGAGGAAGTCTTCGTAGTCGTTGCGATCGAGCGGGACGGGGCGCTGCCAGCGCTGGCGGTGGACCGCGTCGATGTACGCGTACGATCGCAGCTCCGCGGTGCCGCTGCGCTGGTTGGCGCTGCCGACGAGGATCGCCGGAAATCCCTGGCGCGCAGCGATGAGGCGCACGTGCTGGACCGCCTGGACGCCGCCGCCGGTGGATGGACCGTCGGGCGCGGTGAGCTGCGGCTGGTAGGCCCCGGGCTGGAGCGAGAGCGCTCCCAGGCCGGCGTTGAACGTCTCGGCGAAGTCGAGCGCTCGGACGGCGAAGCGGGTGCGCAGATCACGGCCGTTCATACAGGTGGGCGGCCATCATACCAGTACCTCCGCGCGGGGCGATCTTCCGGCGAATCGAAGTTCGTTCACGGTCTCGAAGCGCGCGACGCCGTGGCGCGACGCCATGCCCGAAGGAGCCCGGGACTGCGTGGCTCGTGCGGTTCGGGGTATGGGGGGCCCCGAAGAGTCCAGGGCTCGCTCGCGAGCCCGCCTGGGAGCGCGCTCGGCGGGGGGAAAGGGCGCGAGCCCTTTCCTGGGACTAACGGCTGAAGCTGCTGCCCGTCCAGCGGTAGCGGGCCGCGCGCGCGTCGCTCCAGGGGAGGATCAGCGGCTCAATGCCGCCGACCGCTGCGGGATCCTGGTTGAACGGGTACGTCTTCTCGGTCCAGTCGACGGCCTTGCCCGGCGCGAGCTCGATCTCGTCGCCCTTGCCGCCGAAGCCGATGGTCCCCTGGACGCGCTTCTTGCCGATGGCGCGGGCGATCTCGGCCGAGAAGATCCGCTTCAGGCCGTCGCTTGCGAGCTGGTAAATCATCACGACCTCGCGGTCGACGGTGCCGCCGCCGGCCTCGCGCGGCGCGCTCGCGTGGATCACGCCCTTGACGAGGATCTCCAGCTTGCCGTCGCCCGTCACGTCGCGCGCGGTGACGTCGAGGATGTCGCCCGCCGCGACGAACTGCGAGAGCGTGAGGAACGTGTAGCCGGTGCCGCCCTTGTAGCCCTTGCCGAAGATCACCAGATCGCGATCGTGGAGGAGCACGCGCTCG